>CAZFBD010000057.1:20058-29961 GCA_964517125.1 uncultured Acidimicrobiales bacterium | reverse complement strand
TGTCCGGTGACGGTGGTTTTGGGCAGTACGCCATGGAACTCACCACGGCGGTGAAGTACGGAATGAACCTCACCCACGTGCTCATCGACAATGGCGAGCTCGGCAAGATCTCGAAAGAGCAGCGATCGGCCGACCTGGACGTGTGGCAGATCAGCCTGCACAACCCGGACTTCGCGTCCTTTGCCGAGAACTGTGGCGCTCGCGGCTTTCGGGTGACCGACCTCGCCGATCTTCCCTGCGCCCTTGCTGCGGCACTGGCCTACGACGGTCCGGCTCTGGTCGACATCGTGGCCGACGCTTCGCTTGTCTGAAGCAGCCAAGCCCCTCGGAGCTATCGCTGTTCGCGTATGGCCGTTGGTACCTGGCCGAGATTGCGCTTCACGAACTTGGAGAAGTTCGAGGGGTCGGTGAACCCGAGCTCGGCGCCGATTCGGGCGATGGGCCGATCGGTGTGCGTCAGAAGCCGCCGTACCTCGAGTGTGACGCGGTCGTCGAGGATGTCCCGAGCGGTCTGCCCGGACGCCTGCTGGCAGGCCCGATCCAGGGTTCTCGTGCTGTAGCCGAGCTCCCGGGCGAGGGACACGACGGTCGGCCGCTTGTAGAGCGATTGTTCGATGATCTGGCGAAAGTCCAGGTACACACGGGGCAGTCGAGGACACGTGGGTGACGAGGACGGAATCTCGATCGCCAGCCGCATGAGGAGGCCGCACAACAGCGACTGCAACAGACTCTGATGGGCCGGGGTGTCCCGGAACGTCTCCTGCTCGTTGGCGATCCCCTCGATCCAGCCGAGGACCCGTGCGTGCAGCTCGGTGGTCAGATGCCAACAGGTCGGAATTTCGGACCCCGGGTACCAGGCGGGTGTGTTTGGTTCTGCGTGGTGCGACTCGCCTGGCCACACGACCATCATCGCTTCGAAGTCCTCATGTGGAAGAAAGCGCTGCACCTGGCCGGGGTGGATTCGAAGCAGCGTTCCCGGTTGGAAGGCGATTGGTTCGAAGTCGACCATGTGCGTTCCCGACCCCGAGATGCACAGCAGCAGCTGGTGGAAGCCGATCCGTTGCCGGGTGGCGATTTCTTCGCTCGCCATCCGCCGCAGAAGGGTCGAGCGACGCAGATCTTCCACGGGCAGTCCGGGCTTGCCCCCTTGCGGAGCAAACTCGATTTCGATTGGTCGCTGGGTCGGATGCGCGGTTCCCACTGTCGTACCTCCGCCAGATGATGGCGGCGCATACTGTAAGGCCCGCGAGGAGTGTCTCCCGGCCCGCTGTCTGATGTTGACCATGTGTTGTCTGATCCGGATCATCTTGGGTGCGCAGCGGTGCTGCCGAGGGCCAATTTGGCCACGCGGGCGGTTCGAGCTCACCACGAGCCCACGACCCGGAACCCGGCCGATTGTCGCACCTGTGGGGTAGAATCACTTCGGTGTAGTTCGCCGCTTTTGAGCCAGCGGTCGACTGCCTAGAGGAGGTTCTCATGACCGATGTTTCTGCTGGTGGAAGCGATGGCGCCGAGTTCGCGATCGAGCCCATTGAGATCCAGGAAGAGATGGAGCGATCCTTCCTCGACTACGCCATGTCGGTCATCGTTTCGCGCGCGCTGCCCGACGTTCGCGACGGCCTGAAGCCGGTGCATCGTCGAATCCTCTGGGGCATGAACGAGCTCAACGCCAACCCCGACCGTCCCACCATGAAGTCGGCCCGAATCACGGGCGAAGTGATGGGCAAGTACCACCCGCACGGTGACTCTGCCATCTACGACGCACTCGTGCGTATGGCTCAGGACTTCTCACTGCGGCACCGGCTCATCGAACCGCAGGGCAACTTTGGCTACACGCCCGACGATTCGCCCGCTGCGGCTCGATACACGGAGTGCAGGCTCGATCCGCTGGCGCTGCGCCTGTTGGCCGACATCGACGAGAACACGGTCGACTTCATCGACAACTACTCGGGCGAGTTCTCGGAGCCCGCCGTGCTTCCCGCACGCTTCCCGAACCTGCTTGTCAATGGCAGCCAGGGCATCGCCGTGGGTATGGCCACCAACATCCCGCCGCACAACCTGGGCGAAGTCATCGACGCGACCCTGCACCTGATCGACAACCCCGAGGCCGGTCCCGGGGACCTCATGGCCTTCATCAAGGGGCCCGACTTCCCAACAGGTGGCTTCATCATGGGCCGTGCTGGGGTGGCCGACGCCTACCGAACCGGCCGCGGCAGCATCAAGATGCGGGCCAAGGCCGAGATCATCGAGGGCAAGACCAACGACACCATCGTGGTCACCGAGCTTCCGTATCAGGTCAGCCCCAACGCAGTCTTCTCCAAGATCAAGGAACTGATCCTTGCCAAGGAGCTCGACGGCATCTCGGGAATCGACGATTTCTCGTCCAAGGGCGAAACGCGCATCGAGATCAAGCTCAAGCGCGACGCACCGTCGCTCGTCGTGCTCAACAATCTGTACAAGCGCACGCCGCTGCAAACCAGCTTCGGTATGAATGCCGTGGCGCTCGTCGACGGCATTCCCCGCACCCTGAACCTGCGCGACATGTTGGTGCCGTACGTGGCCCACCAGATCGAGGTCATCACCCGTCGCAGCCAGTTCCGTCTGGACAAGTTGCTCGCCCGGGCCCACATCGTCGAGGGTCTCATCAAGGCACTGGATCTCATCGACGAGATCATCGCCCTCATTCGGGCGTCCGAAGACCGCGCCGCTGCCCGTCAGGGCCTCATGGGCGAGGGCTTCGACTTCTCCGAGATTCAGGCCAACCACATCCTGGACATGCCACTTGGTCGTCTCACCCGTCTGGGTCGCAGCGAGCTCGAAAAGGAAATGGCCGAACTTCGCGAAGGCATCGCCGAGCTCGAAGCCATCCTCAACGACGAGGGTCGCATGCGCGAGGTCATCAAGGCCGAGCTCACCGAGGTGCGCGAGAAGGAAGCCGACGATCGTCGCTCCGAGCTCATGCACGATCCCGGCGAGATCGACATCGAGGACCTCATTGACGATGAACACCTCGTGTTCACCATGAGCTCCGCCGGCTACGTCAAGACCATGTCCATCGACGAGTTCCGCACCCAGAGCCGCGGTGGCCGCGGTGTGTCGGGCACGGCCCTCAAAGAAGAGGACTACGTCGTCAACATGACGCACACCACCGCGCACGCGTACCTGCTGTTCTTCAGCAACCGCGGCAAGGTGTACCGCCTCAAGGCGCACCAGATCCCCATGACCAGCCGTTCGGCTCGGGGCACGGCCATTGTCAACCTGCTGCAGCTGCAGCCGGAAGAGAAGATCCAGGCCATCATCGACACCCGCGACTACGAGACCAACCGGTACCTGTTCTTCGCCACGAAGCACGGTCGGGTCAAGAAGACGCTCTTCACGGCGTACGACTCCAACCTCAAGGCCGGCCTCATCGCCATCAATCTGAACGACGACGACGAACTCGTCGACGTGAAGCCGCTCAACGAGGGCAACGACGTGTTCCTCACGTCTCGCAACGGCCAGACCATTCGCTTCGACGAGTCCACGGTTCGCCCCATGGGCCGAACCGCCGCTGGCGTGCGGGGCATGAAGTTCCGCGAAGGCGACGAGCTGGTTGCGTCCAGCGTCGAGCAGGACGACAAGACCCTGCTCATCGTCACCGACGAGGGGTACGGCAAGCGGACCGAGATCGACAAGTACCCGAGCAAGGGCCGCGGTGGCCTGGGCGTGCGTGGCATCAAGGTCAGCGAGAAGAAGGGTGGCGTCGTTGCCGCCTTCATGGTCGCCGAGGACGAAGACGTCCTCATCATTGGCGACGGTGGCACGCTCATTCGCACGGCGGTCGCCGACATCTCCGTGCAGGGTCGTGATGCATCCGGTGTCCGGGTCATGAAGGTGAACGAGGGTCATCGGGTTGCCGCCGTCGCTCCGCTGTTTGCGGGCGAGGAAGAGGACGACCTCGACGACTCGGCCGAGCCCACCGAGGTCGATGCCGACGGCGAGCCCGTCGCACACGCTGAAGATTCCGACGCAGCGGGCTCCAAAGAGGAGTAACTTCTCCAGACAACGGCCGGCCAACTGGCTGGTCGTTACCCAACTTCCCCCATCCACCTCAGCAGAAGGTTTGATTGGGTATGGCCGCGAACGATCGTGGAGCCGTGACGGTACTGGCAGCGATGTGGATTGCGCTGGCTGCCGCAATGGCGCTGGGCCTGTCAGCGGTTGGTGGGGCCGCGCTGGATCGGTCCCGTGCGTCCACGGCAGCTGATGCCGCGGCGCTTGCTGGAGCCGCTGACGACGATGCGGCTGCTGTCGTTGCGGCGGAGCGTAACGGCGCTGTCGTCCTGGCGGTGGAGCGTGCTGGTGAACGGGTAGAGGTACGCGTCCGCTACGGCGACGCCACCGCGACCGCAACGGCGGTGCGGGTCAGCCAACGGGTGCCGTGACGGGAGCGCACGCCTCCACGGCGCGGGCCAGACGAGCCACACCTTCGCGGAGGTCGTCCTCACTCGAGTTCGTGAAGTTGAGCCGCAGGGCGCCCCGAAAATCGCCATCGACAGCGAACGCCGCGCCCGGAACGAAACACACATCCTGGAGCAGGGCCTGGTTCAGCAGCGCCGATGTCTCCACACCCGCGAGCTCTTCGAGCCAGATGAACATGCCACCGTCTGGCGTGGCAAAACGTGCCTGCGTTCCGAACGTACGAGTCAGCGCCGAGCACAGGACATCTCGCCGAACGCCGTAGTTGGCACGCAGGTGGCCAACGTGCTCGGCGAACCAGTCGGTCGCTATGGCCGTGGCGGCGATCTGTTGGGTCAGCGAGCTGGTGTGCAGGTCGGTCGACTGCTTGGCTGACACGATGGCATCGCGCAGCGGCAGGGGAGCATGCACGACGCCCACTCGGAGCCCGGGTGCCAGGACCTTGGACACGCTGCGGAGCCGCACATGGAGTTGCGGGTCGAGAACAACTTCCTGCGGCTCCTGACCGTCGTAGAAGAGCTGCCGGTACGGGTCGTCTTCGATGAGAACGAAGCCGTAGTGGCTGGAGAGTTCCGCAAGGTGCTCCCGAGCGTCGGTGGGCATGCGGGCCCCGGTGGGGTTGTGGAAGTGGGGGACGAGGTAGCAGGCCTTGGGCCGCAGACCGCGGCGGAGTGCGTCCTGGAGCTGAACGGTGTCGAGCCCCTGTGACGTCGTGCGAACCGGGTGCGGGCGTGCACCATGCGAGCGGAAGGCCTGGAGTCCGCCCACATAGTCGGGGTCGGCACACACCAGAACGTCGTCGTGGTCGAACAGCACGCGGGCGAGCAGGTCCAACCCTTGTTGCGAGCCGGTCGTGACCACGAGCTCTTCGGGATCCACGACGTCATCGAACAGCGAGGTGAGCGCCTGCCGGGCATGAATGTCGCCACTCGTGAGCCCGTACTGCAGCGTGGTCCGACCATGCGTTCGGATGAGGCGGTCGGTCACCTCGGCCAGCTGATCGAGCGGAAACAAGCTGGCATCGGGCAGACCGCCAGCGAGCGAAATCATGCCGGGACGTTTCGCTTGGGCGAGGAGGTCTCGGATCGCCGACGATTCGCCCCGCTTGGCGGAGCGGCTGAGCAGGGAAGAGGCATGGGCCATGCCAAACGTTCGCAGTGGCGCGGGCGGCAGGGAAGACCCGGACAATGGTGGTACCACCAGTGGTAGGCTCGCGCCATGAAGGCGATCGAGCTCGGCTCGTTCCTCCGGAGTCGCCGTGAACGACTGGACCCCAGCAGCGTTGGTTTGCCGGCTGCAGGCAAACGCCGAACGGCGGGGCTACGCCGCGAAGAGGTCGCCGTACTGGCCGGCGTGGGTGTGTCCTGGCTGACCCGGCTTGAACAGGGCAAGGCCAACAGGGTCTCGGCCGAGGTCCTCGATGGTCTTGCCGGTGCCCTGCGGCTCAGCCGTACCGAACGACGCCACCTCTTCGCCCTGGCCGAGGTGCACCTGGCGCCAACCACCCCGAGCATTGAACTCGAGGCCTCGGACCGTCGACTCCTCGACGGGCTGAACCCGCACCCGGCCTATCTGCTCGACCACCATTGGAACCTGGCCGGCTGGAACGCATCCGAAGCCGAACTGTTTCCCATGCTCGACCACGCCGGCGAGCACCCAAATCTGCTGCGGCTGTTCCTGACCGACCCCGACCTTCCCGAACTCATCGTGGATTGGGAACTGGAGATCGAACGGCTCACCCGACAGTTTCGTGCGCACGCCACCGCACACCCCAGCGAGTTCCTGGACCAGCTCACTCGCGAACTCCGCGCCAGTCACCCCCGCTTCGAGGACGCCTGGACGCGCCACGACGTCGCACCACTCGCACCCAAGGAACGCGTGTTGCGCACGCCCGATGGCGAGCGGGTCTTCGAACAGCACCGCCTCACGCTCCCCGATCACGAAGGTTGGCTCCTCGTCGTCTTTCTCCCGTAATCAGAGGAGTTTTGCCCAACTCAGCCACGCGGTCTTTCGAAGGACCTCGTATCGAATACACTGCTTGCCGTGACCGCCATCGATGATCAGGAAGACAGCGTGTTCTCCACCGGCACGCCCGACGAGGAATTCGACGATCGCCTCGACGAGTTCTTCGAAGGTGGCGACATCGTCCCCGCACGCACCCAGACCCCGGCCGCCGCCCCCGGCGCCATCGTCGAACGCATGCAGGACCGCCGGCTCCGAGCTCGCAAGGTTCGCAGACTGCTCCGGCACATCGAGCCCTGGTCGGTTCTCAAGGTCTCACTGCTCTTCTTCTTTTGCATGTGGGTCGTTGTCATGGTGGCGGGCGTTCTGCTCTGGAACGCCGCCGAAACCTCGGGTGTCATCGAAGACGTCGAGAGCTTCGCGCAGGAACTCTTCGCCCTCGAAGACTTCACCCTGCAAGGCGAAGAGATCTTCAATGCCGTCGCACTCGGCGGCCTCGTCATGGCCGTCGCCGCCACCGGATTCGCCGTGCTGGTTGCCATCCTGCTCAACCTCATCAGCGATCTCACCGGCGGCATCCGTGTGACAGTTGTCGAAGAAGAAACAGCTCGTCCGGTCTCGACGTTGCCCCGGCGGGGTTGAGTCGATACCGTTACCTCGCCTTCGGGCCTATAGCTCAGTTGGTTAGAGCGCACCCCTGATAAGGGTGAGGTCGCTGGTTCGACTCCAGCTAGGCCCACGTGGAACTCTTCGGTCGCAAGGCGACCTCTGGAGTTCCTGTCGCCTTTTGCTCCGCTGCGCTTCGCAAAACGCGCACCCACTGAAGCCCCAAACGGGGCTTCTTTTGGTTTTGCTGCGCTCCGCAAAAACGCGTGGTCAACCCAAGGCGAGTTCGACGAAGTCGAACTCGGTAAGTGAGCGGAGCGAACGGTTCCCGCTCCACCAAAACGCGCCGCCCACTTGAGCCCCAATCGGGCTCGCTTTGGGTTCTGCAGCGATGTTCGGCGGAGCCGAACTCGGTTAGTGAGCGGAGCGAGCGGCGGTTTCTTTGGTTTTGCTGCGATGTTCGGCGGAGCCGAACTCGGTTGGTGAGCGGAGCGAGCGGCGGCTTCTTGCGTAGGATGCTGTCGTGCAGATTCTTTCTTTGATTCGTCGTGCTGCTGTGGCTTTGGGGATCGCTGGGGGGATTGCTGGGGCGCTTCGGTTGCGGGGTTCTGGTGGTGTCCCGCCGCGTACCGGTGGGTGGCGCGAACTCTCTGGCAACGAACTTCGCTGACGTGAGCCGCCTTGCGGTGGTGGGCTGTGGTGCCACGGGTACCAGAGTCGCTCGCCAACTCCTGCGCGGCGACGACCGTGCGAGCGTCGTCCTTGTGGACTCCACGGCCGGGCTTGCCGAACATGTGGCGGCGTCGCTCGGTCCCGATGTTGCGTGGAAGGACGGCACGAAGCCGCCGAAGAACTGTCGGATCGTGATTCTGGCCATGGATTGTGGCGACCATGTTGGCGCCGCACGTCGAGCGCTCGAAGCCGGACAACACGTCATCTCGCTCTCCGACCGACTCGCCGACATCCGTCGACTCCTTCAACTGAACGAGCTGGCGATCGACAACGACGCCACCCTCGTGGTGGGTGCGGGCATGATGCCCGGCCTCACCGACGTACTTGCCACCCATGGCGCCGCCTGGCTCGACGAGGTTTCGGAGATCCACGTGTCCAAGTTCGGTACGGGCGGCCCGGCCTGTGCGCGGCAACATCACCGGTCGCTCAAGGGCATCTGCATCGACTGGCGCAACGGCCAGTGGGTTCGTCGAGCTGGAGGATCGGGAAGAGAGCTGGCCTGGTTCCCTGCGCCCGTGCAATCGGCCGACTGCTACCGCGCCGCGCTTGGCGATCCGCTGCTCCTGGTACGAGCGCACCCGAACGTCGACCGCATCACTGCACGCATGGCGGCAACTCGGCGGGACCGACTCACCATGCATCTTCCGATGTTGCGGCGGCCGCACCCCGAAGGCCTGCTCGGGGCTGTACGAGTCGAACTGCGGGGCATCGTTGACGGCGTACAGACCGAGGTCGTGCTCGGCTGTGCTGAACGGCCCGCTGTGGCCGCTGGCACGGTCGCAGCTGCCACCGCGGCCACGCTCCTTCGCAATCCGCGGCTCGCAACCGGGGCCATGGGCCTGTCGGAATTGGTCGATCCGATTCCCTTTCTCCACGACCTCCGAATCCGGGGCCTGATCCCCGAGATTTTCGTTGGGTCATCGGGCTCGGACTAGTCGGTCCATCCGGTCCCAGAATGGCGAATATGGGTCGTTCGGCCCACAGATTGGGCTACAGGTGCCGATAGGGAACGCCGATCAAAAGGCCGAAGTCAAATTAATCTGACATTTTCTCTCAAGTTCTCGGGCAGTCGCACCGAAACCCTCTTTGTGGTCGCGGGTAGACCGCCATTCACAACCAGCACTTCTGAGGGAGCGATAGTCCATGGGCGAAACGATCGAAGAGATCGACTTGACGGAAATGAACGCGATGATCGAGGCCAATCTGCCTCTGGTCAAGCACATCGTGCTGCAGGTCGCCGTTCACTTCCCCCGCCACGTCGAGCGTGAGGAGCTCGCACGTGCCGGAGCACTCGGTCTCGTCGAAGCGGCCCGCCGCTACGACGCAAGCCGCGGTGTCCCGTTCGACCGGTTCGCAGCCCAGCGAATCCGCGGAGCGATCCTGGATGCGGTTCGTGCCGCAGACTGGGCGCCCCGTTCGGTTCGTACCCTTGCTCGCAAGCTGGAGGCCACCGAACAGCGTCTCGCCAGCCGGCTGGGACGAGTGCCGACCATCGAAGAGATGGCAGAAGCGCTCAGCATGGACACCAACGAACTCAACCGTCTTCGCGACCGCATGTTCCGCAGCGTCGTCCTCGCACTGGAACACGAAGTCTCTGACGATGTCGACGACGACCTCACCCTCGTCGACGTCCTCGTCGATCAGGCGGCCATCGAGCCGTCCGAAGAGCTCGAGACCCGCGAGCTTCACGCCTACCTGCGCGATGCCATTGCCCTGCTGCCCGACCGGCAGCGTCTGGTCATCATTGGCTACTTCCTCGAAGGCCGCACCAGTCAGGACCTGGCTCGCTTCCTCGGGGTCACCGAGAGCCGCATCAGTCAGATCCGCTCCGAAGCCATTCAGATGCTGAAGGAAGGCATCGAGGCACAGTACGTGGCTGCAGCCGACGAAGGTCCGAAGCCCGAACCACGTGGTCGGGCCGCTCGCCGCAAGGCCGCATACGTCGACGCCATCTCCGATCGCAGCGATTGGCACGATCGCATGGATCAGATCACCCTCATCGAGTCGTCGGCCGGCGAGGTTCCGGTTGGCATGCCACTGAGCTGAGCTCGGTGGCCCCCATGTCCGGCACGGTCGGGCAGAGGTAAGGCTCATGCAAGAACTTCGGTGGGGGCCCCCCGGGGCCCCCCCGGTTGGGTTTGACCC
>CAZFBD010000057.1:0-20048 GCA_964517125.1 uncultured Acidimicrobiales bacterium | reverse complement strand
CGGGGGGGCCCCCTTGTCCGCCACCGGGGGGCGGTGTAACGGCTCTTGAAAAAATTTGGGGCGGCGCCCTCGGGCGCCGACCGTTTGGGTTTTCCCGCAATCTAGACTTCGACGATGCGCCGCTGGCTTCCCATCCTGTTCGCTCTGCTCTTCGCTGCTTGTTCCGGTGACGACGCCGCCGAGTCGGTCGCTTCCAGGGATGCAACGGCCACCGTGGCGTCTGCGGGAGCCGATGGAGTCACCTTCACGTCGGTTCCGGTGGGGGATCTGGGGAACAACCACATCCAACCTCCCGTTTCGTTCTCGGCGAGTCCGTCGATTGGCGGCGACCACTATCCGTTCTGGCAGAACTGCGGCTTCTACGACCTCGAGGCCATCGAGGGTGCAGCAACGCACACGATGGAGCACGGCGCCGTGTGGATCACGTACAACGCCGACCGTGTGTCCGATGCCGAGCTCGACGAGCTGCGTGCACTGGCTGCCGGCAATTCCAAACTGCTCATCAGCGCCTATGACCACCCGGAGAAGCTCGTACTGAGCGCCTGGGGAGTGCAGCACCGCGAGGATGCTCTGAGCCCGTCAGATGCAGCGGTGAGCGAGTTCATCACCGACTGGGTGGACAACTCGGAGCTCCCCGAGGCTGGAGTCACGTGCCAGGAGGCAGCGGGCTTCCCACCGAACGATGTGCGTACCCTCGTGGCCGACGGCTCACAGGTGCCAGCCGAGTATGGCTGAGTCAGGCCGGCGAGGGTTCCTCGACGTCGGGAGCATCCTGGGCTTCCTCAGCGGTTGGTGCATCGACCGCCGACGTATCTGAGAAGACGGCTGCGATGAGTTCGTCGTGGACGTGGCCGTTGCTGGCCAGGAAATGGCGGCCGTCGTGCCATTCTTCGCCAGCCTGGTCGCTGACCCGCCCGCCCGCTTCGGGAACGATGACCTGCATCGGTGCGATGTCCCACACGTTCACGAGGGGGTCCACCATGACTTCGGCGCGGCCGGTGGCAAGCAGCACGTAGCCGTAGGCGTCGCCCCAGGTACGAGTGACGAGACCGCTTGCGAGGAAACGGTCGCGCTCGGCGTCTTCTGGCCAGTAGTCGAACCCGCTGGTCATGGCGTAGGCGCCGTCGAACTCGGCGCGGTCGCTGACTGAGCATTCGCGGCCGTTGTGGGTGCAGCCGATGCCGCGGCCGGCAGCGACGACCTCGTCGAGTGCCGGCATGACGATGACACCCACGGCCGGGCCGTGTTCGTCGCGGACTGCAAGCAGGGTGCCGTAGAGGGGCACACCATGCGTGAAGGATTTGGTGCCGTCGATTGGGTCGATGATCCAGGTACGCCCGCTGGTGCCCTCGCGGCGGTCCTCTTCTTCGCCGACAATTGCATCGGTTGGGAACGCCAGTGTGATCTGTTCGCGGAGGTACCGCTCGGCTGCCTTGTCGGCCTCGGTGACCGGTGAGCCGTCGGCTTTGGACTCGAAGGCGACGGGGCCTCGGTCGAACCATTTGCGAGTCAGCGCGCCCGCTCCCGTAGCCAGCTCGACCGCAAGGTCGACCAAGCTCTGTTCTACCTCTGGTGTGGTCACCCGGAGGAGCCTAGTGGGTGCTGGTTCGCGATCCAGCTGTCCAATTCTGCCCAGCGTTCGAACAACCAGTCGACCAAATCGTCGGGTGCCGTGGGCAGGCTCGCCCGTGGGTGCCGCCACGCTGCGATGGTGATGTATCGCTTGGGTCCAAGGTTCGAAAAGATGCGTCCGATGGTGCCGAACGGCTCAAAACCGGCGTGTCCGAAGATGATCACGTCGGCATCGGGGGCACCCTCCAGAAGGGCGAGTGTTCCCGCGGTTCGTGGAGCGAGCAGATGGTTGAGTTTCTCGGCCGCTTCGGCGTGTTTTGGGTTCCGCTTCTGCAACGACTTCACGATGCGTTCTTTTCGGGTCTCGGTGAAGAAGGTTCCTTCGGGGAAGATGACGGCGACGGACTTGTCGTCGACTCGTGATGCAAGTTCTCGGATCGGTTGGAGTTCGGCGTCGAGGTCCTCGGGAGCACGCGTCACGAACCGGTGATTCATGAAGTGCCCGACGAGATCGATGTTCGGCTCCCAGCGCAGGTCTTCCTTCAGCGTGTAGAGCACGCGAAGCCCGTGATCACCGAACAGCAAGGCCGGCAGAACGGCGTCGAGGAGGCTGCGGTGTCGGCCGATGACGATGGCGTTGCCGCTCATGTCGACCTGCTCCAGCTGGGAGCTGTCGATCGTGAGGGGGACGGCGCGGCTGATGGCCCAGATCAGGCCCTGGGTCCAGCGGTGCATGATCCACTGGTACCAACGCTGCGTGCGTTCCGCCTGAATACGGAATCCGAGCGGAGAGACAAGCCAGGTGACCGCCACGGCGGTGAGCCCGATGATCTCGACGATGACGAGCAGGGTCAGGAGCAGCACGCGTCGAAATCGGGGAAGTTCACGATCTCGACGCGCCAGATCCACGATGAGGGTGGGTACGGCGGAGACCACGAACAGCACGGGCAGCAGCACGAAACTCAGGACCAGCGCGGCGATGCTCACCGGTCTGCGGATCCACGGCGATGGCACACTCGAATTCACGGCCCGACTCTAGGCCGATGTATCACGGGTATGCATGCCCCCGTATCGTGGGAGTTCGTGTCAAGCGACGCTCCTGCACTCCTCGATCGCTGGAAACTGGGCATCACCCGGCAATCGGCAGATCTTCGGGACATCCCCCGTGTCTCGCTTGGCGACGTTCTGGGCGGCGTGACGGTTGCCCTCGTCCTGATTCCGCAGAGTCTGGCCTACGCCGCCCTCGCAGGACTGCCTCCGTACGTGGGGCTGTACGCGTCGGCGTTTCCCCTCCTGGCGTTTGCCATCTTCTCGTCCTCGCCGTACCTGCAGACCGGTCCAGTTGCGTTGACGAGCCTGCTGACCCTCGGCGTGTTGCAGGGTGCCGGCTTTGAAGCCGAGGCCAGTGAGTACATCGCCGCAGCGGCGCTCCTGGCGGTCATCGTCGGTGTCACCCGCTTGCTCGTCGGCGTGTTTCGTTTCGGATCCGTGGTGTACCTGATGGCCGAACCGGTCATGATCGGGTTCACGTCGGCGGCCGGCATCGTGATTCTCTCCTCGCAGCTTCCGCGGGCGCTCGGTGTGACCCTTCCGGCCGACGTGGCCGACCTGGGCAACCCGCTTGCTCGTGGGGCGTGGGCCGTGGTGCATCCCGGCGACTGGGAGTTCGCCGCCGTGGTGATCTCCGTCATCACGGTCACGTTGATGGTGAAGGGAAAGTCGATCCATCGACTCTTCCCGGGTGTCCTCATCGCTGTTGTGCTCGTGCTGGCCTGGTCCACGATCACCGACTATGGCGGCCCCATCGTGGGCGAGATCGAATCGGGGTTCCCGCCCGTGTCGTTGGACCTTCCATGGTCGAGCGCGTCGGGTCTTGTGGTGGGCGGCATCGTCATTGCGCTCGTCGGGTTCGCCGAGCCAGCGTCGATTGCTCGGACGTTCGCAAACGACGATCAGTCGCAGTGGTCGTCGTCTCGTGAGTTCTTTGCGTCGGGGCTCGCCAATGTGGTTGCCGGTGTCACTGGGGCGTTTCCCGTCGGCGGGTCCTTCTCCCGTTCGTCGGTCAACCGATTCGCTGGTGCGACCACCCGGTGGAGCGGAGCGATCACGGGCGCAGTCGTGCTGCTCTTTCTGCCGTTCAGCGGACTCCTGGAAAAGCTCCCCCAAGCCTTGCTCGGGGCAATTGTCGTTGCTGCCGTGTTCAGCCTGATCAAGCCGAGGCGCATGGTGAACCTGTGGACCAGATCGCCCTGGCAGGCGGGGCTCGCCTGGTTCACGTTCGTCGCCACGCTGCTCACGCCACCCAATGTGCAGTTCGCCGTGCTCATCGGCGTGGCGCTCACAGTGGTGTTCCACCTGGTGCGTCCCTTCCATCTGGAGGTTGAGGAAGACGAGACCGGGGCGATGCTGATTCGACCGCGCGGTCTTCTGTGGGTGGCCAGCAACACGAAGCTCAAGAACGAACTGCGTCGGACCATCGGCGGCGACGACGGCACCGGGCCGATCGTTTTGAACCTTGACCGAAGCACGGCCATCGATTCTGGGATTGCCGACTCGGTGGCTGGCGGCCGGGCGGCAGCCGACAAGAAGGGCCGCTCGTTCACCGTGGTGAACCCACCCGAGGGCGCCGCCGCGCTTCTGGAGAACTTCGGGGTCGCGGTCGACGCCTGACCCGCCGAAAACGAAACAATCCCCCGGCGAACCGGGGGATTGACTGAGCGGAGAGGGTGGGATTTGAACCCACGTCGAGGCTATAAACCCCGAACTCCCTTAGCAGGGGAGCGCCTTCGACCTGACTCGGCCACCTCTCCAGATGATTGCAGCTTTTGAGCGTACTGGTCAGCGGGCGCGTTCTCCACGTCTGCCGCCATTTTGCAGGCAGTGGACCACAACCGAAGCGTCAACACTTCGTCATCTGTTCGTAGTCATGAGTTGCCCGTTCGCGCCGTTGGAGGTGTATCACGATGCAGCAACCTTGGCGGGAACCTGCCGCATCGTTGGGGCCCGGCAATGGCGGAATCGCCGGGCCCCCAAAATCTCAGAAGGTTTCTCCCAGTTGAGAGTGGAACAGTCCCTCGGTGCCTCGGCGCTGAGGGACGTTGCATTTTTGCAGACGAGGACGAACTACGATCGGCGCACATCCTGAGGAGGACCTGTGTCGTATACCCCGGCTGCCGATCGCTATGACCACATGCCGTATCGGCGCACCGGACGAAGCGGCCTGAAACTGCCAGCGATTTCGTTGGGGTTGTGGCACAACTTTGGGGGTGTCGACAGCGTGGAGAACGCTCGGGCAATGCTGCGTCGGGCGTTTGACCTTGGCGTGACGCACTTCGATTTGGCCAACAACTACGGCCCTCCGCCCGGTTCTGCCGAACTCACCTTCGGTCAGATCATGGCGGACGACTTCCATGGGTTGCGCGACGAACTGATCGTGTCGAACAAGGCGGGCTACGACATGTGGCCAGGTCCCTACGGCGAATGGGGTTCACGCAAGTACATCATCGCCAGCGCCGATCAGAGCCTGAAACGAACCGGACTGGAGTACTTCGACATCTTCTATTCGCATCGGTTCGATCCGGAGACACCGTTGGAAGAAACCATGGGGGCGCTCGACACCCTCGTTCGACAGGGTAAGGCCCTGTACGTGGGTATCTCGTCGTACTCGGCCGACAAGACCGCCGAAGCTGCATCAATACTGCGGGATCTGGGGACACCGTGCCTGATCCACCAGCCGTCCTACTCCATGCTGAACCGGTGGATCGAGGGCGATCTGCTCGACACGCTCGAACGCGAGGGGATCGGCTGCATTCCGTTCTCACCCCTCGCACAAGGTCTGCTCACCAACAAGTACCTGGGTGGTGTTCCCGACGGGTCTCGGGCGTCGAAGGGAACGTCGTTGGGTACACACATGCTGACCGACGAGAACCTGTCGAGCATTCGGGCACTGAACGACATCGCCAGCGATCGTGGACAGACCCTGGCTCAGCTGGCGCTCGCCTGGGTGCTCCGGGATTCGCGGGTCACGTCGGCGCTGATCGGTGCCAGCCGCGTCTCGCAGGTGGAGGACTGTGTCGGAGCGCTCGACAATCTCGACTTCACGGCTGATGAGTTGGAGCGCATCGATGTCCACGCGACCGAGGCCGGGATCAACCTCTGGGCTCGGTCGAGCGAGACCGATTGACTCTGGCCGGTGTCACTCGCGGTCGATGTCCCGCGGTCCAAAGTCATCCCATGACGGTGTCTCGGGGACATCTGTGGGTGGGCTTGGTGCTGTTGTGGCCCCGGTTCCGGGATGAGATGCACCGGCGACTGCAACTGCCGCGAGCGCTGTGGTGATGGGTACGGCGGCCACCAGACCGATGGATCCGCACAGCGTGCGAACGATTTCGACGGCCACCAACTCGGAGTTCGCGACCTCACCGAGGGATTGATTCGAGATGGCGAACCCCAGCAGGATCGGCATGCTCGCTCCCGCATACGCAAGGAGCAGCGTGTTCACGGTGGAGGCAATGTGTTCGCGGCCGACCCGAATGCCCGAGGTGATCAGCTCGGCCTTGCTCAGGTGCGGACTGCGGTGTTGGAGCTCGGAGACGGTGGCCACCTGCGTGACGGTGACATCGTCGAGTGCGCCGAGAGAGCCGATGACGGCGCCACCCAGAAGCAGCCCCCGCACATCCAGGTCGGCGGCAAGGAACGGCAGGATGAGCGACTCGCTCGATGCGAGGCCGGTGAACCTCGCGAGGTTGAAGAACAGTGCCGAGAGCACGAGCGTGAGGGTGAGCGCGCCGAGGGTGCCAGCGAGTGCGACGGTCGTTGTTGGTGAGAAGCCGTGTGTCAGATAAAGGCTGAAGAACGCGATCGCCGACGCGGCCACAACGGCAACCAGGATTGGGTCGTTCCCGTCGAGAACGCTGGGTGCAACGAATCCCACCAACACCACCACGGTCACGGCCATGGCGAGCAGTGCGAACACGCCCTTGATGCGGCCAAGCAGCACGACGACCACCACGAAGGCCAGCGCGAGCCACAGCAGTACGTTGCCGCGTTCACGGTCGGCATACGCATAGCTGTTCGTCGACGGAGCGTACGAGAGAACGACGTCGTCGCCGGGTTCCAGCAGCGGGACCGATGGTTGGAGTGTTCTGTTGATCTCAGGGAGGGCGATGACGGCGCCAGCATCGGGTCCTTCGTGGATGGTCAGGACGAGAACCATGCAGCGTTGGACGCGTTCGGGTGTGGAGTAGCTGCATTCGGCCTGGCTGGACTCGTCGACCGTTGCCGAGATCCGGTCCGAGGCGATGCCGAGCTCGGCGGATCGTTCGGCTGCGGCTTCGGCGCCGGAGCCGCTCGGCCACAACGCAGCCAGACCCACGAGGGTCGCCAGTGCAGCAACGACGACGGCTGCCAGAACCACACGAAGCGCGCTGTGATGGATCCAGACCGCCCACCCGCCTTCGAAGCCGTGGGAATGCCCATGGGAGTGCGAGTGCGTCATGAGTCAGCCGAGATCTCGTCGACCGACGAACGCGATGTCGCCTGAGGGTTCGGCTGGGAAGGGCGCTTGTTCGATGCTGATGGCGAAGGTCTCGGCGTTGTTCACGGGAATGTCCCATGCCTGATCGACATCGTCGAAGTCGGTGATGTTGCCAACGAACTCCGGAGCATGACCGTTGTGGCGGAACACCCAGAGAACATAGAGGCCGGGTTCCGGTAGTTCTTCGAAGTCGGCGGAATCGAGCGCCACGCCTTCTTCGGTGTTGGACATCACAACCTGCACGGTTCCGCCCTCGCCTTCGAGTGTGAGCGTCTCGGCGTCGGCCGCCGAGGCGATGATCTCGACTCGGGTCGTCTCGAAGATGCCGGACACCCACAGACCGGCGACGATGGCCACCGCAGCGGCAGCCGCAGCAAGCCAGGGCAGTCGCCGGCGTGAAGCGATGTCGTGCACCGTCGCTTCGGGCTCGGTTGTGCGTGCAATTGCGACCGAATCGAGCAGACCGAGTTCCATGACCACCGGAGACATCGAGAACAGCTCGCCCTGACAGCTTTCGCAGGTCTCGAGGTGCGTCTCGAAGCGGGTTGCGTCGATCTCGTCGAGAGCATCGATGGCGTAGGGGCCGACCAGGTCGTGGAGTTCGTCGCTCATCGTTCCTCCCCCAACAGATCGGCCAGGCGAAGCATGCCGCGACGGATTCGGGACTTGATGGTGCCCTCGGGCTGGCCGAGCTCGGCGGCCACCTGCTGGTAGGACAGATCGTTGAAGTAGGCGAGTTCGATGGGTCGGCGTTGATCTTCGGGGAGCTGGGCGAGCGCAGCCGCGAGTGCGCCTCGGTCGGCGAGGGCATTGCCGTGGTCGTCGAGAACGTGGCTGGTCGTGGTCATGTGTTGTGCGGCCCGCTGCATCTTTCGGCCTGCTCGTTCTTCGACACGAACGAGGTCGACGGATGTGTTGCGAGAGATCACCGAGAGCCAGGCGATCACCGAACCACGCTCCACGTCGAAGCGGTCGGCCTGCTGCCAGACCTTCACGTAGACCCGTTGCGTGGCGTCATCGGCGAGCTCGCGATTTCGGATCACGGCCGTGCAGCGTGCGGCGACGAACCCCGAGGTGCGGCGGACGAGTTCGTTGAATGCTGCCTGGTCCTGTGCGGCGACTCGGGCGACCAGGCGTCGGAGCTCATCGGCATCGGGATTCACCGCTGCCTCCTCCTGCTGCCCGGTCATCGTCGAAGCGTAGTGCACGACTCCGTGCTTGCAGGGCAGGCGGATGGGCGTGCGCGGCCGTCCCCGTTCCGGTCGGTGGGGGACTGCTGCGCGCACGCCGCCGAGCGCCCGCTACACGGCTGCAGTGACGGTGCCAGCGACCGAACCGCCCAGGTACACGTCGTAGTCCTGGCCGACCACCAGGTCGGGTGACGAGAACACGATCACGCTGTAGTCGTTGGCCGGTTCGAAGGTGATCACGTTCTGGCCGTCGGGCGTCTCGATGTGGACCACGGAGCCGGCTTTGACGATGGTGCCGGTCGTGACGTAGAGCGAGGCCTGACTGGAGCCCACCCCAATACCTTCGGAGTTGCGGCCATCGACGTTGGTGCCGATGAAGGTTCCACCGGTCATCTCGAAGGTTCCGCCGCTGTAGTCGAGGGCGCTGTTCCTGGTGTCGGTTGGTCCACTGACGGTCACCAGGCCACCGGTCATGACGACGTGGCCGTTGGCATCGATGCCGTCGCCCTGTTCGTTGAGGTCGCCGGTGATCGTGATGGCGATGGTTCCGCCGTTGATGTAGACGTAGTGCTCGCCGACGGCTTCTTCGGGGCCGCCACGTCCGCCACCGGGTCCCGCTGGTCGGCCGACGGCGCCAGCGGTTGTGTCGGCTGCATCTGGTTCTGTGACGGTGACCGTGTCGGCGTCGGCCACGTTGATGCCGTCATCGCTCGACGTCAGGTCGATGAAGCCATCATTGATCGTGATCACTTCGGACTCGATGCCTTCGTAGGCCTCGGTGATGGTGATGGCGCCGTTGTTGATGGTGACGCTGTAGTCGCCGTGGATGCCATCGTCGCCGGCGGCGATGGTGAGCGTGCCGTCGTCGATCACGACGGCATCATTCGAGTGGATTGCGTCGTCGCCGGCTCTGGCGTCGATTGCCCCGCCGGAGATGACGACCATGACGTCGCCCTGCACACCGCGGCCAGCTGCCTCGATGGTCAGCTCACCGCTGGTGACGAGGACATCGGTTGTCGCCTGGATGCCATCGTCGCCCGCAGTGATGTTCACCGAGCCGCTCGCGACCAGTACGTATCCACGGTCGGCGTCGTCCTCGTTGTCGGCCTTGATCCCGTCGCCATCGGCGTGGATGGTGACCGTGGCGCTGTTGACGATGACGTAGTCCTTGCCGCGGATGCCGTCGTCGACGGCGTGCACGGTGATGGTGCCGGACTCGATGGCGAGCCCGTCCTTGCTGGTGATGCCGTCGTTGTAGTTGGCTTCGACGATGAGCTCGCCGGAGCCGCCGAGGGTGAGGTCGGCCGTGGAGAAGAGCGTGGCGTTCGGCTCGTCGGTCTCGGCATCGGGGAATGTGTACGTCGCCCCATCAGCGAGCCGGTTGGTGGTTCCGTCTGCGAGCACGACGGTGGCCTCGTCGGCCTTCATGAACGCAATGGCTGCGCCGTCGGAGTTGGTGATGTCGGCTTCGTCCAGGATCAGGAGGACATCGTCGGAGTCGCCGGCGTCCACGATGACGTCGCCATCGGTGAGGGTGCCACTGAGCGAGTAGGTGCCTTCGGTGGTGATCGTGACCGTGGAGCCCTCGATGTCGACGCTCGAGGAGTCGGCACTGGCCGTGGTTCCGTTCAGGGCAATCGAGATGATGTCGGCTTCGTGGTACTCCAGATCGTCGGCGTCAACGTGCGACTCCTGGTTTTCCGTTGTCGCCTCTTCGGTGTTGGCCGAAACCTCCTGGGCCAGGTCCGACGTTTCGTCGACGGCTTCAGTTTCGACTGCGGCGACCTCGCCGGCGTCTGCTGCGACCGTCGGCGTCGAATCGGAGCTGCCGCATCCGGCGGCAAGAAGGACAAGTGCGAAGAGAACGGCGCCAACGCGCCTGGTGATGTTCGTGATGGTCATGTGAGGGGTTCCTTGCGTCAGACGGGGTGCTCGTCGTGGGGGACGGCGAGGTTGGGGGCGAAGTGCTTGCGCAGAACGGGCTTCCACCGGTTTGCGGAGAGTTCGGGATGGAGTGCAGCGATACCGGTCGCAAACTTTGAGATTTTCTCGGGCCGGTGGTGCAGACGCCAGAGCAGCCGATCGATCACCGACGGAGCGCCGCAGGTTTTGGTTTCGATGATGAACTTCTCCGGAAGTCCCGTGTGCTGGTCGTCGGCATCGACGCAGGAGAGCGCGGCGTCGATGGTGAAGCGAACACCGTCGTCGGGCAGGACGAGGGTCGCGCGTTGGTAGCTGGTGGTCAGTACCGGCTCCAGCAAGTCTGCGTACGGCGCGGTCTCGTCCAGCTCCGAGGCGAAGCTGCGGATGGCGGTATGAGCGCAGGTCACGGACCGATCCAGCGAACGACGGTGCTTGACCGTGCAGCCTCGCCCGTTCTTGGTCTTGATCTCGGCCATCGTGAGGCCGGAGTCGAGGTAGGTCCGGGTCCGAACCTTGAACCGCTTTGGGCGACGTGTTGCCGCAAGGCGGTAGGAGTCGAGCTTGTCGGTGTCGAAGTAGACCGATTCGTATCCGAACCAGCGCTGGCCATCGACGTCGAGGCAGCGGACATCGGTCGACAGCGAACTGAGCAACCTGTTCAGCGTGTCGGCCGAGACGACGTACTTGCGGTCCTTGCGCGTCTGGAGCGAAGCATGCTGGTTGAGCGTTTCGAGGTCGATCGATTCGAAACGGTGGAGTCCGGGGACTGGAGCCATCGTTGTTGTCGGTGTGGGTGAGGTCATCATCGTCAGCGGAACGAGCTCATGACGTCAGGAGTGGTGTCGATGGCGACCGTCTGGTCGGTGTCGATTCGGTAGCGAACCTCGACTGCCGTGGTCTCGTTCACGATGTCGAGCTTTCGGACCTTCACCCCGTGCACGGTGGCGCCGAGCACACCCTCCAGGTGGGCAATGAGCTCCGCTTCGTCGGTTATGGCACGGTCGAGGTTGATGAGCTGGCTGCGGTAGCCGGTGAAGAGCTTCGGGTGATCGCCCAGGTACAGGGCAACGAGGATCGTGGCCATGAGCACGGGTGTGACCCAGGCGGGGTCGGCGCTGAGTCCGCCGAGCAGACCGAGCGCCAGTGAAGCGAAGTAGTAGGCGACCTCTTCCTGATCGAGTTCGGTGGAGCGGAGCCGGATGATCGAGAGCACGCCGAACAGGCCCAATCCGAGGCCGGCACCGATCTCCGTGGAGTGGAGGGCCTGCGTCACTGCCAGCACTCCGACGTTGACGCCCAGGTAGGCGGCCACCAGGTCCTTGCGCCGGTGGCGGGGGAAGTAGAGCGCAAAAACCAGGATGGTGATGGCGATCAGGTCGACTACGAGCATGAGTGATGTGGGCATTGGTTACCTTCCGTCTGCAATCAGTTGTACGGAGCCAACCTGTGACGGACCTGTAGGTAGGTGAAGAAGAACCTGAAGACGCGCTGAAGGACGCGTAGGAGCGCAGAGGTTGACGGCACGGCAAAATGTACGTACATTCAGACCATATGGTGACGGTGGGCACAACCGGGTGCCCATCACGGCCCGTCGAGAGAGAAACCATGATCTTCGAACAGCACTACCTCGATTGTCTGTCGCAGGCGTCGTACTTCATTGGCGATGAGTCGACCGGGCGGGCCGTCGTGGTCGACCCGCGTCGAGACATCGCCCCATACCTTGCGTCCGCCGAGGAACACGGCATGACGATCGAACTGGTCATCGAAACGCACTTCCACGCCGACTTCCTGTCTGGCCACCTCGAGCTCGCCGCCGCCACTGGAGCTGCCATTGCCTACGGCAGCAAGGCCGAGACCGAGTTCGAGTCCCGCAAGCTCGACGCTGGCGAACGCATTGAGCTGGGCGAGGTGGTGCTTGAGATCCGCCACACGCCAGGTCATACGCCGGAATCCATCAGCATCGTCGTGCACGAGACCGCCGACAGTCCACCGCACGCGGTGCTCACCGGCGACACGATGTTCATCGGCGATGTCGGACGTCCGGACCTTTTGTCATCAAAAGGTGTGACGAGCGCCGAGCTGGCGAGTGATCTGTACGACTCGCTGCATACTCAGCTCATGACGCTGCCCGACGAGACGATTCTGTACCCGGGCCACGGCGCGGGCTCGTCGTGCGGCAAGAACCTGTCGTCCGACACCTCGTGCACGATCGGCGAACAGCGCAACTCCAACTATGCGGTTGCGGACATGACCAAGGATCAGTTCATTCAGGTCGTCACCGATGGTCAGACCGCCCCTCCCGGCTACTTCTCCTACGACGCCATGCTCAACCGGCAGAACCGTCCGCTCCTCGACGAAAAGGCCATGCCGGTCGAGTTGCCCATGGCCGACGTCGTGGCCCGGCAGGCCGACGGTGCCGTGGTGCTCGATACTCGTTCGCCCGAAGACTTCGCTCTGGGCCATGTGGCCGGCTCCATCAATATTGGTTTGTCCGGCCGGTATGCCGAGTTCGCCGGTGGTGTGATTGCTCCGGACGCGTCGATCGTGCTCGTGACCGAGGAGGGCCAGGAGCTCGAGGCCAAAGTCCGCCTGGCCCGCATCGGGTTCGACAACGTGGTGGGTTGCCTCATCGACCCCGCCCGTTCCATGAGCGAGAACCCCGACCGTGTGTCGCGGAACTCGCGGGTGAATGTGCCGCAGATGCGAGAGGCCATGGACACGGTCACTGATCTGCAGCTTGTCGATGTGCGCCAACCCGGCGAGACCGAGAACGGTGTGGTGGACGGAGCGATTCTCATCCCGCTCACCCGGCTCAATGAACGTCTCGGCGAGCTCGACCCGGCCAAGCCCACGATCGTCTACTGCGCTGGCGGGTTCCGTTCGTCGATCGCGGTGAGCCGCATGATCGGCGCCGGGTTCAACGACATTTCCGACCTCCTGGGTGGCTACGGCGCCTGGGATGCCGCACACGAAAAGACCTGACCCTCCCGAAGGGAATCCCATGTTCGACCTACTGCCCGACCGGCTGCCCTGGTTTGTCGGCGGGCCCATCCTTGGCCTGCTCATCGTTGGCCTGTTCGTGCTCGCGAACCAACCCCTCGGTGCCAGTGGCGCGTACGTGCAGACATCGGGTCTCCTGCGCGGCCGGAGCAACGTGGTTGTCTGGCGTGTCTGGTACTTCGTCGGCCTGTTCGTGGGTGGGTTTCTTGCAACGTCGGTGTTCCGGGAGGGTTCGGGATTGCGCCCCGGCTACGACGCAATGCGCGAGGCGTTGCCTTTGGGTGCAACGATTCCGCTGGTGCTCGGCGGATCGATCCTGCTTGGGTATGGGGCGGCGGCGGCCGGCGGGTGCACCTCCGGCCATGGGATGTGCGGGACCGCCCAGCGATCGCCGGCGAGTGTGGCGACCACGGCAACCTTCATGGCCACGGCCATCATCACGACTGCGGTGCTTGGCGTGCTGACCGGAGGTGCGCTGTGAACCCCAAGTCGACCACCTTGAACATCATTGGCCTGGCGTTCGGCATTCTCTTTGGGGGAGTGCTGGGGGCGTCGAACCTGCACGAGTTCGACACGATCCACAACATGTTGTCGTTCGACGAACTGGATGTGTTCTGGTTCATGGGTTCTGCCATTGCGGTGTCGGCGCCGCTGCTTTGGATTCTGGAACGCCGGGGCGTGAACACACCGTTCGGTGGCGAGCTTTCGCTGTCACGTTCCAAGCCACAGGCCCACCACATCAAGGGCGGCGCACTGTTCGGTATTGGTTGGGCGGTCGCCGGAACGTGTCCGGCGCCAGCGCTGGTGATGCTCTCGTCCGGGGCGCTGCTCAGCCTTGTCTCGATCCCGGGAATCTTCCTGGGGCTGCATCTGCGCGAGCGTCAGCAACGTGGTGATGCATCGGCGGGCGACGGTGAGCATCGAGAACTCGCGTCATCTAGTGCCGGGTAACGGCTCGCAATGGTTCGCGTTCTTCCAATCCTGATCTGGTTGCGTCGCTACGAGCCTGGCGACCTCCGGAGCGACCTGGCTGCCGGTCTCACGGTTGGAGCCATGCTTGTGCCCCAGGCCATGGCTTATGCGCTGCTCGCCGGGCTACCGCCGGCGGTGGGGCTGTACTCGGCCACGATTCCGGTCGTGGTCTATGCGCTCTTCGGATCTTCTCGTCAGCTGGCGGTTGGTCCGGTTGCAATCGTCTCACTCCTCACGGCCTCGGCGCTCGCTCCCTTCGCTGACGAGGGCACCGCTGCCTATATCAGCGCTGCCGCTCTGCTTGCGCTGATGGTGGGAATCATCCACCTCGTCCTGGCGGCCGGGCGACTCGGCTTCCTCGTCAACTTCCTGTCCCACTCGGTGCTCGTGGGATTCACTGCAGCAGCTGCCATCATCATTGGGTTCTCGCAGGCCAAACACATCTTCGGAATCTCCATCGAGCGCAAGGACCACTTCTACGAAACGGTGCTCGAGGTGGTTGGCAACCTCGGGAGCACCAATGGTCCCACGCTTCTTCTTGGCGTGGCCGCGCTTGTGGCCCTGTTCGCACTGAAGCGGGTCCTTCCGTCGTTCCCCGCAGCACTGCTCGTTGTGGTGTCGTCGATCATTGCGGTGCAGGTGCTCGGCCTTGAAGACCGCGGCGTGCGGGTCGTCGGTGACATTCCCGATTCGCTGCCCGCCTTTGCGCTTCCCACCTTCGATGGTTCGCTCATCGGCAACCTCGCAGGAACGGCGTTCGTCATCACGCTCGTCGGATTCATGGAATCGATCGCCGTCGCAAAGGTGTACGCCCGTCGCCACCGTTACGAGGTCGAGCCAAACGCCGAACTGGTTGGACTCGGTGCCGCGAATGTCGCTTCGGGCCTGTTCGGCGGCTACCCGGTCACCGGCGGATTCTCCCGCACAGCAGTCAACGACACGGCTGGAGCACGAACACCGCTTGCCTCCCTGGTCACGGCCGGCATCGTGTTGGCCACGATTGCGTTTCTCACGCCGCTACTCAGCTCGCTGCCGAACGCGGCCCTCGGAGCGATCATCATCATGGCGGTCATCGGCCTCATCGACGTTGCGGAGATGCGGCACATCGCCGCGGTTAAGCGAAGCGATCTGATCAGCCTCGGCGTCGCCTTCTTCGGCACGCTCATTCTCGGCATCGAGATTGGCATCGGTCTTGCGGTAGTCGCCTCGATGCTTGTTGTGTTCGCCAGAATGTCGACGCCGCACACCGCTGTTCTGGGCCACGTCGATGGCACCACGAGCTATCGCAACGTCGAACGTTTCCCCGAAGCGCACACGGTCGATGGTGTCACGATCGTGCGGATCGACGCAGCCTTGTCCTTCGCCAACGCCGTCTCGGTCAAACGCCTGCTTCTCGACCATGCCGAAGCGCTCGGCACCGGGTCACGAGTCCTGCTGCTGGATGCGTCGGGTATCAACGACATTGACGCCACCGGAGCCGAGATGGTCTCGGAGCTGATTGACGAGCTGAACGGCCGCAACGTTGCGCTGCACGTCACCGACGTGAAGGGCCCGGTCCGCGATGTGCTTCGTGCCGCTGGCATCTGGGATCGGCTCAACAACCGGATCCACACGTGCACCAACGACGCGGTGCTGGCCATACGGAACAGCGACGATGCCCCAGCCGATCAGCGACGGTTCGGGATCGACGAACGAGCTCGCTTGAATCTCACCGGTCCGTCGTGACCGACACCGCAACCCCCCCCACCAAGGAGAACCAGACATGACATTGCGTCTCGAAGATGAAGCACCAAACTTCACTGCCGACACCACCGATGGTGAGATGACGTTTCACGATTGGAAGAAGGGCTCGTGGGCCGTCTTCTTCAGCCATCCCGCCGACTTCACGCCGGTCTGCACCACAGAGCTCGGCCGGACTGCTGCGCTCGAGGGCGAGTTCGCCAAGCGCAACACCAAGGCCATGGCACTGTCCGTGGACCCGATCGAGGACCACCACGGGTGGGCGCCGGACATCGGCGAGGTCAGTGGTACCGCGTTGAACTTCCCGATCGTTGCCGACCCCGACCGAGCGGTCGCCGAGCTGTACGACATGATCCACCCCGAGGCTGGCGACACCTCCACGGTTCGTTCGGTGTTCATCATCGACCCGAACAACAAGATCCGCCTGTCGCTCACCTACCCGAAGTCGGTCGGACGGAACTTCGACGAGATCGTCCGGGTCCTGGACGCGCTGCAGGCGACCGATCAGAACCCCATCGCCACCCCGGCCGATTGGCAGCCCGGCGACGTGTCATCGTGCCGCCCACCATGTCCACCGAGGAAGCCACGGAACGGTACGAGAACGTCGAAGAGGTCAAGCCGTATCTGCGCTACGCCGACGACCCCACGAACTAGCGCACACGCGGTGCGTGTCGCACGGGTCTCACTGCAGCGATGCTGACGTGAGATCCGTGTGGCGCGGCTGCAGTTCTTTCTGGATGGTCTCGATCAGCGCGGCCACCGCGTCGGGTCGTTCGCCTGGAACCGACCGGACGATCTGCGTCACCTGTGGGAGCGGCGCAAGCGGCACGGGTGGTTGCCACTCGACGATTGCGCCGCGGACGTAGCGCGAGCTCATCACGGCCACGCCGATGCCTGCCTCCACCGCAGCACCCACGTCGGCCGAGGACGCCGCCGAGAACACCGGCTGATAGTCGACGTCGGCATCGTTGAGGATCTGGTGGGTGAACTGGTTGTAATAGCAGCACGAGCCGAAGTCGATCAGCGGGACCGGCGTGCCGTGGACCTCGCCCGATGCTGAGGTGACCCAACTGAGGTCTTCGGTCCACAAGGGAATGTCGGTGGGTCGAATCGTCTGCTCGGTCACCTGCAGGATGGCGAGGTCAATGGTTCCGGCGTCGACCCAGTCGGTCAGGCTGCCCGAGTGATCCAGGCTGAATTCCACCGTTGCGTTCGGATGCTGGCACTTGAAGGTGCCCAGGAGTGACGCGATCTGGCTGGTGTTGACTTCGCCGTTGGAGCTGAGTCTCACGGTGCCGGTGACGTCGGAGCTGCGAAGTCGGGCGACGGCGCGATCGTGAAGGTCGACCATGGCCCGCGCATCACCGAGCAGCGCACGGGCGTCTCGGGTGGGGCGCAGGGTGTGGCCGTCGCGGATGAGCAGCGGCTTGCCGACCCGTTGCTCCAGCCGCTGGACCTTGCGTGACACGGCCGACTGCCCCACGTGCAGACGCTCGGCAGCCTTGGTCATTCCGCCGTGGTCGAGGACGGCGAGCAACACGCGGAGGGACTCGATATCGAGCTGCATCTCGGGTTCCAATCTGGTCGTGAGTACCAACAATTCTATGCCAATTGGTCATGACACATTGGAATGAAAAGTACGACGACATGTCGCTGGTGTTCGCGGCTGTCCGCGCGGACACTGAAACCATGAACAACCGAAACGACAACACGAACCCATCCGGCCTCGGCTTCGAGGCGACCACATGGCGCGAAGCAATGGGGCCCGGCTATCAGGCCATGGCCGTGACCCGCTCCATCGAGCAGGCCGTCAGTACATCGTCGTCGATGCCAGTGCATCGGTCCGGTGGAACCCGGCGCTGGGCCGGCCGGCCGTGGGTGGCGATTCGCTCCGGATTGCGGCAAACGGCGGCATTGCGGCTCCGCAGTCGGAAGCCAATGCACGGCGTGCTGGCAGGAATGCAGCCGACGCCATGTGAGTCGTGCTGATCTCCACTCGACAGCTTCGGGCCCGAGACTAGGGTGAGCTCATGTTTGCCGTCATCACCAAGGTCAAGGTTCAGTCGGGCTCAATCGACGAGCTCGCAACCTTGTTCGATGAGACGAACAGGTCGCTCGTGGCAGCGCACGAAGACTGGAAGGGCGCCTGGTTCACGGCGAACCGGGAAACGAACGAGGTCACAGTGATTGCGCGCTGGTCCGATCCGGAGTCGTACACAAGGCTGCGCAACAGTGAGGAGTTTGGACAGGTCATGTCCAGATTTGCTGAACGATTCGTCGGCCCACCCGAGGTGACGGTGAACGAACTCCTCGTCGAGATGTAGCGGTTGCGGTCCGGTGTCCGAGGATCACAGCGTCGAGGTCGTGCTCGCAAACAACGACCGAGTGACGCTGCGTTCGGGTGATGTGTTCATCAAGGTCGATGGGAACGCCCAGCGATCTGTTCGAGAGGTTGAAGCGCTTCGAATGGCGCCAGGACCGACTCCCGAAGTCTTGTGGCACCGTCCGTCTGTCCTCGCTCTCGCGGCCGTGCATGGCGAGCCGCTCGGGGGCCGGTGTTCGTGCGCGGGGACCTCCATGCCGAACATGTCTTCGTCGATGGCGACTCGGTGACTGGGATCATCGATTGGTCGGAAGCATCCCACGGCGATGCGCTCTTTGACCTTGCGTTAGTCACCTTGACGCATGCCGAACGTTTAGCGCCGAGAGGCCTGGTACCCGAAAAGACTGTCACACCCCAGGGGTACGTTTGTTCGTATGGGATGTGTGGCAGGGATTGAGGTTGGCAGTACGGCTGACACGTTGTTGCCTCGGTCGACGTTCGACAGTTTGGTGTTGATTCAGGCGGGTGTGGCCAGGCTGTTGGACACCGATGTGGGCACGCATCATGTGCATGAAGCGATCGAGTTGATCGCGACGGTCGAACTGTTGGGCCGTCAGGTTGATGCGGTTCGTACGCAGGTGTTCGAATCGATCGACCGCACCGGTGTGCACGCGGTTGACGGGCATCGCAGTGCCAAGCCGATGATCGCGAACGCCGGCAAGCTGTCGGGTTCGGAGGCGGCGGCCCGTCAGAAAGCGGCCCGTGTGTTGGCTGTGTTGCCGGAGGTGGCGTCGGCGTATGTGGGTGGTGAGGTGTCGTCGTGCATGGTCCGCCGCCTGGGGCGGGTGTATTCGAATCCTCGTGTCCGGGATCTGATGGTCGATGCCGACGGCTGGTTTGCCGGGCATGCCCGAAACGACAGTTACGAGTTCTTCGATTTGGTTGTGTCTCAGTGGGAGATGCTGGCTGATGAGGATGGTGCGGAACGCAACGATGCCCGCCATGAACGGTCCCGCAATCATGTGATGGACCAGGACGACGAAGGGCAGTGGGTGTGGTCTGGGTCTGCGTCCGCGTATGACGGTGCGCTTTCTCATGACGTGTTTGTGGCGTTCGAGAAGATCGAGTTCGATATCGATTGGCAGCACGCGGTTGACATGCATGGTGATGATGCGAATGCCAGTCACCTACCGCGCAGCGCGGCGCAGCGGCGGGCCGACGCGTTCGCCAAAGTGCATGTGTATGCGGCGAAAGCGTTGCATGCTGAGGGCGGCCCGAACGTCACCACGAACGTGGTGATCGATGATGAAACGTTCGAGCGTGAAGCCCGCAAACTTGTCGGCGACGACGTGGAGCCCGGTGATCCGTGCCGCGAAGATTTCGTGTGTAGCACCGCCTCCGGGGCCCGGTTGCCTTCTCGGTCGGCGGTGGCGCATGCGTTGGTCGGCTATCTACGTCGCAACGTGATCGGCGCCGATGGTGTCACCATCGATTTGGGCCGCCGGCGTCTGTTCACCGGCTATGCCCGGCTGGCCGCACAGCTGAACGCCAGTAGCTGTTACTGGCCGGGATGCCATGTGAATGTGGCGAACTGTCAGATCGATCACCTCACCCCGCACGCCGGCACCCGGGATCGGGGAGGTGGCGGCCTCACCAACCCGGACAATGCAGGCGTGGCCTGCGGCAAACACAATCGCCACAAAGAACACGGCTACACCGTCCGGCGTCTGCCCGATGGCACCATCGAAATCCGTCGACCCGACCGAACCATCCTCACCTGACCCCTCCCTGC
>CAZFBD010000056.1:0-30267 GCA_964517125.1 uncultured Acidimicrobiales bacterium | reverse complement strand
CGAGCTCCACCAGAGCGGCGGGGTCGGACAACTCGCCGTAGGGCGGAATGGTCAGCGCGTGGTGCATTCCACCGATTCTGCCTGATTGTCGTGGGTCCTGCCTGGGGGTCTATGTGGTGGTGTTGCGTGCAGCTCAGGGGCGTGTTTCAGCGTTCCCGTCCATTCGGGAAAGTTCCGTGATGTTCCGTGCGACTGGTTTCTAGGGACAACTCCAGATCGCTCCTCGCAAGCTCAGAGCATTCCGTTCATGTGAAGAAGCGAACCGCCGCGAACACTCATGGATCGGTGACACCGTGGGAGCTACGTGGGAAGCAGCCCGGCGTGACGGAGTTCGTCGATCGTCTGGTCGGGCACGCCGAGCACATCGAGGTGGACGATCGAATCGCCGCCAGGGCCATCGACAACATCCACGACACGAGCGAGAAACGGCTCCTCGGAATCGCCAGCAACGATGATCGAACCAGGCGACACTCGGCCGGGTTCAGCGGACTCGCTGAGGAACGCCCAGACGTAGCCGGTCTCGTCGACCTGGTTCACGTCCGCGGGAAGTGTGACGGCGACGGTGTTGCCGTTGCTCATGGTTCTCTCCTCACGTGATAGGGATTCGGTCGAACATCGCCCAAGACTGCAATCAGCCGTTGAGCTTCTTCCTCAGTGTAGATGGCCAAGACGATGCTGTAGTGGGGCGCAGAGAACGTTGGCAACAACCAGAAGCCCGCATCAGTCGCCGCGCCGACCGGAGTCGAGGCGTAGCTTCGACGGGTTCGTAGACGGCTTCCCGACAGGATGCTTCCGACATCCCAGCCCGGCATTGTCACTTCAGCCGAGATTGCGACGAGCGGTTCGCCTGCGAACGAATAGCGGCGACGAGTCGCATCAGCGTTGCGCAACAGCCCGTCGGTGGTCAGTGGCCAGCCACGAATCACCAGAGCCGCGGTCGGGTCAAGCCAGCTAGCACCCTGGCAACCAGCGCTACTCGATACGCATGCCGGAGATCGCCCGGCTGATGACGAGCTGCTGGATCTGCTCAGTTCCTTCGAAGATGTCGTGGATCTGGCAGAGACTTATCCACCGATGTCCGGTATTGCCGTTTTCGTTGGCTGAGCTGGGGAAACGGCGAATAATGTTGTCCGCTGTCGACCGTCGGTCATCCCTACTCCGAGTCTGAAGTAGGGATGAAAGTAGGGATGGCGGCTAAGCGACTACACCGAGACGATTCGGCACTGCCTCCCACTGGAGCTGCTTGACAGCTGCATCCATCCCGGACGCCCGAACAGCTTGGCCCATCAACTTCGATTGTTCATCTGTCGTCAGCGCCCCACGAATTGCCTCTGCCAACTCGGCGGGCTCGTTCAAGCCACGGTTGACCACGTCCGTGAGAGCAGCCAGCACCTGTGGATGTTGGAGCCTAAATTCTCGTTCCTTGTCGGCAATCGCGGACAGAGCCTCCGCGAATGACGCGTGCGTGTCGGCCGTGTGGCCGATCAGGTACAAGCACTCACCGACATCGGGACCGTAGTTCGGGGTTCCGTCGACGCCATGGGAAGACACTCGATGAAACCGCGGTGAGAACAGAACCGATCCGAGACCGGAAAGAAGAGATGTCCCCTGGGAGTCCTTCTCAAGTTCGTAAACCTCGTTGCGGTAGTAGAGGTTGAGCACGTACAGGGCTGCCATGATCTCGACGAGGTTGCCAATCGTTCCTTCGCTCATCGATTCTGCGCGATTGTGCTTCAATGCCTGGTACGCCTGGTTCCAGGTCCAGGTTGGACCGAACTTTCCTGTCGCGTTGTGATGGAGCGGCGTCAGCTCACGCTCGCTCTGGAACATGTTCGGCGAACTCAGGACGACGACCTTCGGCTGCAGGTTCCAGAGGTCGTCAAGGTATGTCATCGCCATCGTGTCGAAGTAGATCTTCTTCGGATCAGTCTCTGGGCCGCCGTTGAGGCGGTACAGATCCTTCGCTATTGACTCCACCTCTGCGGCAGCTCTGAGGATCAGGTCAATGATCTCGGACGAGTAGACCGACAGCTGGTCGTCGTCGAAATGGATCGCAAACGTCAACTGTTCCACTGCCCGTTCGAGGTTCTGGTAGACGGGCCAGTACAGGTTCGGCGTGAGCTTGCTCATGTCGCACCACTCCTTTCCGAGGAACACCGTACTGCGACTATTTCGATTATTGCAGATATTTCGAACGTGTAGTACGATGTGCTACACCCATCAGCACAGGAGATCCCATGCCGCCCACTGCGCTGCTCGACCACAGACTGAACATCCCCGACGAGGAGACTGCCGCCCAGGCTGCGGTCGCCGTCGACACGCTCGAACGGTTTCTGCGCGAACGCTCGATCACCGACGCCCTGACGGTGAAACTGGTAGTCGACGGAAGCGACGCAACCGTCGAGGTGCCCGGACCAGCGCTGAGCCTGCTCGTCGACGTGCTTGCTCAAATCGCCAATGGCAACGCCGTCACGGTGGCACCCGTTCACGCGGAGCTTACCACGCAGCAGGCGGCCGACCTCCTCAACGTGTCACGGCCCTACCTGGTGAAGCTGCTCGAAGAGGGCGAGATCCCCCACCGTCGGGTCGGCAACCGGCGCCGTGTGCTCCTGGCCGATCTGATCACCTACAGACGCATCGACGATGCGAAGCGAGCAGAGACCGCCGACCAACTGACAGCCGAGGCGCAACGCCTCGGCCTCGACTACTGAGAGTCGAAGCTCGATGGCGTTCGGCGCAACGTACGACGCCTGCGTCCTCTACCCAGCCGGCCTCCGCGATCTCCTGATCCGGCTCGCACAGACGGGACTCTTCCGGGCCCGGTGGACCGATGAGATTCTGGACGAGATGGTGCGGTCGATCCTCAATGGTCGACCCGATTTGAAGCCCGAGCAACTCGATCGAACCCGCACGCTGATGTGCGATGCAGTCGCTGACTGCCTGACCACCGGCTACGAGAGCCTCATCGACGGCCTCGACCTCCCCGACCCAAACGACCGGCACGTTCTCGCCGCCGCGATCCGAGCCGGGTCCGGGGTCATCGTCACCGAGAACATCAAGGACTTCCCAGCCACAGCGCTCGAGCCGTACAACATCGAGACGCAGACGCCCGACGTATTCGTGCTGCATCTCATCGAACTCTCGCCAAGCACCGTGCGAAGCGTCGTTCAAGCACAGGCGGCCGCCCTCAAAGACCCGCGGATGACAGTCAGTGAAGTTCTCGATCACCTCGCTCGTTCCGGCCTTCCCCGCTCTGCGGCCGCACTTCGCCACGAGTGATCCATGGCTACGCCGCGAACCGTGCGCCCACGCAAGAACGAGATCGAGCCGCTTCAGTCAGCCATGCGCGACGTTCAGGTCTCGATCGCTGACTACTACCGGCTGACGTCTGGCTTCATCGAGGACCCCGCTCACTTCACAACCCCGGTACGCGCCACGGTTGCCTTCATCCAGAAGCTCAACGACGTTTTTCGCAGCGACTTCGGGCAGAGGGACCGGTTCAAGACGATATTCCGGAATCGGCTTGCAGCGGGCGATCGCGGAACGGAGACGATCGAGGCGATTCGCTACGTACGAAACGTGGGTTCCCACCAGATCTATCCTGTGCAGCCATCGACTGCTCGTATCGTCGGTAACCAGCGCCTGGGCTACCGAACGTCCGCCCTCTGGGAGCCGATTCCGAGGGCCGTTCACCGAAAGACGCATCCACCAACCCAGGCCTTGAAGCCCCACTACGATCAACACCTGCAAGGCCAGCCGGTTCTCGACAGCTTTCTCGATGCCGCAAGGTTCTTCTGGTTGGTATGTCCGCTCGTGGTTGACCGTAACGAGGTAGGTGAATGGACCGGCTTTCCGTTGCGGCATCAGGCAGGCGTGGATACGCGCCTGCACCCGGACATCCCAATAGTCGGAACCTCCCCACATGGCTACTGAAGTTTCCCACGTAGCGTCCGGCAGCTCAGTCAAGGTCACGCCGCCATAGTTCGCAATGCAGCCTGGGAACCGGTCACCGGAGTACCGTTTCGTTGTGACCGGCGTAGCGCTACCGATCAAGGATCCAGACCACGAGTACCCCATCGCTGAGGTGTGGCGCGACACATTTCGAGCGATCGTGAAACGCATAGTCGCTGGTGAGTACGAACTGCGCGCCGGTGGTTGGAAACAAGATTGCCGGGCGGGTCGGCCCGCCTAGTTTGCGGCCGCGTAACCGTAGGAGGACAGCGCTTCCCTGCGATAGTGGAGTTGTGTCATTCGATGTATTCGTTCAAGCCTTCCGCGATGGCAATGCTGCTCAAGCGGACGCCGACGCGGTTCGAGCCGTCCTCGCTCCATATGTCCAGGAGACCGGAATGTCTGGTTTCGCCCGTCTAACGGCGAGCGATGGCAGCGCCGACCTGTACGGGTACGACGAGCTCGGCTCCGGCTTCATGGCAAGCCACATCAGCGGGATCGAGGCTTGGGAGATCATCGTTCGGGCGGCGAAGGCTTCCGGGCTCGTCATCATCCCCGTCGGGTGCCCGACGTGCGTGACCTCTGAGGCCACGATGGCCGATCTCCCTGAGGAACTCGCGTCCGACGTCCGCCTCGTCGATACTGGCGCGGGACTTCGATCTGTGATCGAGGGGCCCGAATGAGCCCGGGCTTCGTCTTTGAGGAACTAGGCACGCCAAGTAGGTTCGTGCGGTTCGAGTCGATCGAGCGCCCTCACGGCGATGCGCTGACGTTCCTGCTCGTCACGATTGAGGCGCACGGCCTGAGCGCGACCGCGTCGATCGAGACCCTCGACGGGGACGGCGGAGTGGATCTGGACTCAGAGCGGCCGACTGCCTCAGGTTCGACATCGGACCTTTCGCATCTCAGTGGCTTTCTCGAATCTCTCGCCACTGGGCCAGTGTGGGAGGGCAAGCGACGGTGGGGGTCCCTCGGCAACGAGCTCGTAGTCTCAGCCGGGGTGGATCTCCTTGGGCACGTGGCGCTGGAGTTCACCGTGGTGCCACAGCCCTGGCGACCGTCCTGGTCGGCAACATGCGGCGTGAGCTCAACGCTAGGGGACTTGCAGTCGGTCGCGCACGAACTTCGCGAGTGGGTTGCGGACCAGGTATGAACGACCTCGATCTCGGGTCCGTCGCGATCAGCTAGAACCAACTTCCGGCGGATGAGTTTGAACTCGCCAGCCGAAGTCCACGTTTGGGTTTCGCAGAAGGCGATAGCACTACAACCAGTCGGGCACCTCGGCAGCCCGGATCCGTTCTCCACCTTGCCCCGGCTGACCCGTGCTTCTCAGTCTCGCTGCGTCGGGAACCGGGTAGACGCCGCCATCCCGCCGGTTCCTGCCGAATGGAAACCCTCGACCCTCCGGCCGTCGATCGCTCGGCTTCTCCGCCCGCGTCATGAGAACCGCTCCCTCAGCGCCGTCGAGACCGATGAAGTCGCGGTACCGAGCATCGAGCCAAAGGAGCCACGGCTGCTCTTCTGGAAGACCGAGCCACTCTCCCCGCGCGACAAGTCTCCACGGTGAAACGGTGTCGGCGCGATACGAAAGGGAACCACCACGGGACAGGCGCACCCCGCGTGTCGCATCTGCCACCGCAGCGAACGATCCCGTCGCGACGGCTACCGCCTCGAACGTATCAACAAGCTGTCGTCGCCAGGCGGGGTCCTCGAACGCGCGTCCATCTAGGGTGAGTCCGATCGACCCAACCGCCTCACCCTGACTTTTGGGCCATGATCGTTCAAGCCCAAGCCCTGACGAGCTGCCACCGAAACACGGTCTGGACGACCCCTTCCAGAACAGCATGGAACTCTCTTGATTCCACGCCTCGACGAACCCATCGGGACCGACGTCAGCCAGCTTGTGCTGGAACGGCTCGTAGCTCCCAAAGCGACGCGGCATGGCCTCGGGCAAGAACTTATGCACCTGCTCTAAGTAGACGGCCGCTATCGAATCGGGCGCATCGACACGCCGGATGTACCACGTGAAGTTGACCACGTCGATCAGGGGTTCCTGAGGCGGCTCGAACGATCTAAGACTGCCCCTCGGCCAGTCAATCGAGTCCGCCTGCGGGTCGTACACGACACCGGCCGACTCATCGACCACCTTCTGCACAAGCGTCCTCGCAACCTTGAACGCCGCTTGCGAGCTGCCCTCGACGCTCACGTGATAGACGACCTCTACGCCCAGCGTGCTCGTGCTCACAACGTGCGGCAGATCTTCCGGCTCCACGCCGAAGGGCCCATCAACCGTTGCGAGGTACTCGAACGAACCGCGAACGCGTCGCTCGATCGTGAGACTTCCCCCTCCGCCATCGACCTCACCGACAGCTCGAAGATCTGCCTCCTCGACTGCTCGCCGAAAGGTCTCGCTGTCGAAAGCCGACGGGAGGTAGAGATGGAGGTCCAGACTCATCAGTCCAGAGCCTCGCCGAGAATCTGGGCCAGCGCCTCGTCGGCTCACTCAACTGCGTGGGCGTAGACCCGGAGGGTCATGGCCGGGTCGGCGTGGCCCAGGCGTTGGGCGACAGTGCGGACGTCTTGGCCGGAGGCGATCGACTGGGTGGCGGACCAGTGGCGGAGGTCGTGGAGGCGCCAGCGTTCGTCGACGCCAGACAGCTCTCGCGAGCGACGCCACCACCAGCCGATACGGTCGGGGTTGGGTGGCTCGGCATCAGGGGTGAACAACCAGTCGGTGACCTCGCCGTACTTGGCCGCCTTCTCCGCCACCATCTCGAAGAGGGAGGGGCTGAGCGTCACGACGCGGCGGCTGCCGGTCTTGGTCGGCGTCAGCCGTTGCGCGCGGATGCCATGGACCGTCGAGACGATGACCTGCCCGTCGACCACGACCCTGTCGTCAACGAACTTGTCCCACCGGAGTGCAGCCAGCTCACCGCGGCGGGCGCCAGTCTCGGCAGCCAGTCGAAACGCCAGCGGGGCCATCTCGTGCACCTTGGCCGCGGCTTCGATGAGTGAGCGCACTTCACCGTTGGTGAGCGTGCGCTGCTGTTGACGCTTCGGGCTCTCGATCGGCGCTGCCGACGCTGGGTTGGTGGCGATCCACTCCCAACGGACCGCCTGTTGAAGCGCCGAACGGAGGACCGTGTGTTGGTTCCGGATCGAACCCTCCCCTACCCCAGCCTTGCGCAGCCGCCCGACCCATCGATCGACATCGGACACGCCAATGGACGCCACCGACATGTTCCCAATCGGGTCGTCGGCGACGAGCCGCGCCCGGCTTGTCTGGTCGCGAACAGTGAGATCGGCCCAACTCGGGGTCTTGATCTCCAACCATTCGTCGAGCAGCTGCCCAACCTTCCGACCAGCCGCGTTGCGGGACGGCTTCACCGTCAGTTCGGCCGCGACACGCTGAGCGTCACGCTTGGTGCCGTGGACCGTCCGCGAGACTTGCGTTGGATTCCCTTCGCGGTCGCGACCCGTATAGCCGCGCACCTCCCACACACCGGTGCGTCGCTCTCGGATAGTGTCCATGAACAACCACCATAGGAGCGATGATCCCTACAAGAGTAGGGATGACAGTAGGGATGGAGCAGTTTTCCACAGCATGCGACCGCTGCTGTCCTTCGGTCGCCGATGGGACCGAAGGCGCCAGAATCCCTTTGTTTACCTACTCGATGCGCATGCCTGAGATGGCTCGGCTGATAACCAGCTGCTGGATCTGTTCGGTGCCTTCGAAGATGTCGTGGATCTTGGCGTCGCGGTGGAAGCGCTCGACCGGGTACTCGCGGACATAGCCGTAGCCGCCAAGGATCTGGATGGCGCGTTCGGTGACCCAGGTTGCGGTTCGGCCGGCCTTGAGCTTGGCCATGGAACCCTCGGCGTTTTTGAACTCGCCGTTCTTCGACAGCCAAGCGGCACGGTGCACGAGAAGACGGGAGGCGTCGATCTCGGTGAGCATGTCGGCGAGCATGAAGGCAATCGACTGGTTCTGGATGATCGGCCTGCCGAACTGCACGCGCTCCTTGGCGTACTCGAGCGAGTACTCGTAGGCGGCGCGGGCGATACCGACGGCCTGGGCGCCAACGGCGGGGCGGGTGCTCTCGAAGGTCTTCATGGCGCTGTTGCTGACTGCGCCGCCGCCACCTTCGCGGAGGCGAGCATGCTTTTCATCCATGCGCTCCTTGCCTCCGAGGAGGAACGAACCGGGAATCTTCACGTCTTCGAGGACGACCTCGGCCGTGTGGCTGGCACGAATGCCGTGCTTCTTGAACTTCTGTCCCTGGCGCAGCGTGCCGTCGAGCTTGGCTTCGACGGGCACGACGAAGCTGGCATGACCCTTGGTGCCGAGACCGGGGTCAACGACCGCCACAACCACGTGAACATCGGCGATGCCACCGTTGGTGATCCACGTCTTGGTGCCGTTGAGCGTCCACTCGTCCTTGGCCTCGTCGTAGGTGGCCTTGGTGCGAATTCCGGAGACGTCGGAACCGGCATCGGGCTCCGAGGCGCAGAACGCTCCGAGCTTGATGTCGTCGGGCGTGCCGTACATCTGCGGCACCCATTCCATGACCTGCTCAGGGGTGCCTGCGGCTGCAACACCGGCTGCGGCCAGGCTCGTACCCATGAACGACATGGCGATACCTGCGTCGCCCCAGAACAATTCTTCGAGCAGAACCATGGGAGACAGACCGGTGGGGTCGTTCATCATGACCTCGGCCATGAGCTCCCAGCCATACAGGCCGATCTTCGCAGCCTCTTCGATGAGGGGCCACGGTGTTTCCTCGCGCTCGTCCCACTCTTCGCCTGCCGGGCGCATGACGTCAGCAGCGAAGCCGTGCACCCATTCCTTCAACTGCACTTGGTCATCGTTGAGTTTCAGAGAGAAGTCAGACATCGGGGCACTCCTGAGGTCGGGGGGAAGGGCTCGACAGGCACAAGTTACCGTCGGGTAACAACGTTTGCACTGTTCCTGTCGGCGAAGCCGGATCGAACCTGAAGCATTCGAACCCTTCGACACACGCTACGTCGAATCGACATCCCAGGTTCATACGCTCCGCGGCCCCGTTGACGCACCTTGGTCCGCTCCCCTACCGTCGCCCTGTTCGGCCCGCCGGCCGCCACCAGCGCCAGTCAATGGAGACCGCGATGCTCGAGATCCGCAAGATCGTCACCCTCACCGAGGAAACCCATATCGAGGGTGGCAAGGCGGCCAATCCGCCACTACGGCTTCATGGTGTCGCTGCGGTGATGCGCAACCCGTGGGCGGGCCAGGGCTTCGTCGAGGATCTGCAGCCAACGATCTTTGCCATCGCCCCCGAGCTCGGCGAGATACTCGTACCTCGTTTGCTCGACCTTGCCGGCGGCGGAGACAACATCGAGGCCTACGGAAAGTCGGCGGTCGTTGGAGCGAACGGTGAGATCGAGCACGGTTCCGGGCTGACCCACACCCTGCGGTTCGGGAACATCTTCCGAGACGCCGTGGGCGGCACCTCCTACCTCTCCTTCACCAACACCCGTGGCGGGCCTGGTGCCCCCGTGCAGATCCCGATGATGCACAAGCACGACGCCGGGTTCCGATCGCACTATCTGACACTGGACATGTCCATCGCCGACTCGCCCGGTGCCGATGAGATGATCATCGCCATCGCCGGCGCCGAGGGCGGACGACCGCACCACCGGATCGGCAACCGCTACTCCGACATGGAAGCAATGGGAATCACCCGAGAAGAACAGGAAGGCACGAAGTGACGCACTTTCAGCTGTACATCGATGGAGAGTTCTGCGAGGCCTCCGACGGCGGCACCTTCGAGTCCATCAACCCTGCGACGAACACCGTGTGGTCCACCAGCGCTGCGGCCACTGAAGCCGATGTCGACCGCGCCGTTCGGGCCGCGCATCACGCCATGTACGAAGGCGAATGGTCGAAACTCACCGCCACTCAGCGGGGCGCCTACCTGTTCAAGCTCGCCGACGCCGTGGCCGAAGCCGCCCACCGGCTGGGGGAGATCGAAACGACCGACAGCGGGAAGCTCGCCGCCGAGACCCGCATGCAGTCGGCGTACGTGGCCGACTACTACCGCTACTTCGGCGGCATGGCCGACAAGATCCACGGCAAGACCCTGCCCATCGACAAACCCGACATGCAGGTCTTCACCCGACCCGAACCCATTGGTGTCGTGGGCGCAATCGTGCCGTGGAACGCGGAAATGTTCCTGACCGCCACGAAGGTTGGCCCGGCGCTTGCCGCCGGCTGCGCCGTCGTCATCAAAGCGTCCGAGCATGCACCCGGGCCGCTCCTGGAGTTCGCCAAGGTGGTCGACAGCGTCGGGTTTCCTCCGGGCGTCATCAACCTCGTCGCCGGATTCGGCGAACCCGCTGGCCGAGCGCTCACCAGCCATCCACTCGTGGCACGGGTCGCCTTCACCGGTGGCCTCGACGCCGCACGGCACGTGGTCCGCAACACTGCCGAGAACTTCGCCCACGTCTCCTTGGAGCTCGGAGGGAAGTCACCCATCCTCGTCTTTGAGGACGCCGATCTGGAAGGCGCTGTGAACGGCGCCGTCGCCGGCAACTTCGGCGCCACTGGCCAGAGCTGCGTCGCCGGAACCCGGGTCTTCGTGCAGGAGAGCATCCACGACGAGTTCCTGGCCAAGCTCATCGAACGCGCCGAAGCCATCTGTATCGGCGATCCCCTCGACGCCGACACCCAGATCGGCCCGCTCGCCACGCCCGCCCAACGCGACAACATCGAACGCGTCGTCGCCGAATCCATCGCACAGGGCGCAACGTTGCACACCGGCGGGCAACGGCCCGAAGGGTTTGACCACGGCAACTACTACGCCCCCACAATCCTCGGCTGCCCGGACCAGACCATCACCTCCACTCGTGAGGAGCTCTTCGGTCCGGTCATGTCGCTCATCACGTTCGAGACCGAGGAAGAAGCGATCCGTATGGCCAACGACACGGCCTTCGGCCTGGGCTCTGGCGTGTTCACCGAGAGCCTCTCGCGTGCACACCGGGTCTCGGCCGCCATCCGGTCCGGCATCGTCTGGGTCAACACGTATCGGGCGATCTCACCGATCTCGCCCTTCGGCGGGTTCGGCAACTCGGGCTACGGCCGCGAGGCCGGAGCGGACGCTGTCGAGGACTACATCCGAACGAAGTCCGTGTGGATCAACACCTCGTCGGAACCCATGACAAACCCATTTGTGATGCGCTAGAAGGTAGTAATGCACACAGCGAAGGCTTCGAGTCCGTTCTACGACGAGGACCACGAGGCGTTCCGCCAGGTGATTCGGGACTTCACCGAAAAGGAAGCCACCCCGAACGTCCACGAGTGGGACCAGGCCGGGCTCATCCCCATGGAGATGTACAAGAAGGCCGGAGCCATCGGCATCTTCGGCGACGGGTTCGAAGCCGAGTACGGCGGCCACGGACAACGAGACGCCATCCTGCGCCTGGTGATGCTGGAGGAGCTGTCGAAGGCCGGTTCGGGCGGCTTCGTTGCGGCGCTACTCACCAACTACATCGGGCTGTCCCCCATTCAGAAGTTCGGCGACGACCCAGTGAAGGCCCGGGTCATTGCTCCGTGCATGGAAGGCAACGCCATCTGCGCGCTGGCCATCACCGAACCTTCGGGTGGGTCCGACGTGGCCCGCATCACCACGACCGCCCGCCTCGACGGCGACCACTACGTCGTGAACGGTTCGAAGACGTTCATCACCTCGGGCATGCGAGCGAATCACTTCACCACAGCTGTCCGAACCGGCGGCGAGGGCCCGGCCGGGCTGTCGATGCTCGTCATCGACGCCGACCTGCCCGGCGTCTCACGCACCAGCCTCGACAAGATGGGGTGGCTGTGTTCCGACACCGCCACCATCTACTTCGACGACGTTCGCGTACCCGTCGAGAACCTCCTTGGGGAAGAGGGCGCTGGCTTCTCCATGATCGTCAACAACTTCAACGCCGAGCGCATGGACATGGCCGTGCAGTCCATCGCCTACAGCAGGCTCTGCTTCGACGAAGCGCTGGCATGGGCACGGGAACGCCACACCTTCGGCAAGCCCATGTCGACCAGCCAGGTCATTCGCCACAAGCTCGTCGAAATGGATCGACTCATCCGGTCCAACCACGCCTGGTCCGAGCTCCTCGCCTGGCGCCTCAACCAGGGCGACAACCCCGTCGCCGAAATCGCCGAGCTGAAAGTGGCCGCCACCACCACGTTCGAATTCTGCGCCCGCGAAGCCGCACAGATTCTGGGTGGGGCCAGCTACCTGCGCGGCTCCGTCGTCGAGCGTCTGTACCGCGAAGTTCGCGTGCAGGCCATCGGTGGAGGCAGCGAAGAGATCATGCGAGATCTCGCAGCGAGCCAGCTGGGCATCTGACTGCCCACCGGTTCCGCTAGCTGTTGGCGATCGCTTGCCACACCCGCTGCGGCGTGCACGGCATGTCCACGTGCCGAACACCAAACGGACTCAACGCATCGACGATCGCGTTGTGTACGGCCGATACCGAACCGACAATCCCTGACTCCCCCACGCCCTTCGCCCCGAGCTCGTTGAACGACGTGGGGGTCTCGGAGGCGACCAAGGTGAACTGCGGCATCTGGTCCACCGACGCAACCGCATACGTCACGAAGTTGGTGGAGATCGGGTTCGCGTCCTCGTCGTACAACATGGCCTCACCCAACACCTGACCCACACCCGCAGCGATGCCACCGTGCAGCTGGCCCTCGACGATCATCGGGTTGACCCGCACGCCGGCGTCGTCCACGCCGAAGAAGTCCCTGAGGCGGACCCCACCGGTCAGGGTGTCGACCTCGACCACGGCAAGGTGCGCCCCGGATGGGAAACTGTTGTTGTCGCCAACATCGTGGATCTCGCCGCAGATGAGCTCCTCGGTCTGCGAGTCGGCGGCGGCCTGCTGCGCCACGGCCTCCCACCCAACGGAACGAGCCGGCACCCCAGCCACGTGAAACGCAGCGTTGCCGTTCACGATGTGCATCTCGATGTCGTCGGTCGAAGCCTCAAGCACAGCCGCAGCGAGCGCCTTCGCACGTACGACGAGTTCCGTCGCCGAATGGTGAATGGCGATGCCCGCAGTCTGCATGCTCCGCGACCCCACAGCACCAACGCCCGTTGGCGTGTGGTCGGTGGAGCCTTCGAGCACCTCGATCTGCTCGATTCGAATCCCGAGGACATCGGCAGCGATCTGCGCCCACGTGGCGTCGTGCCCATGCCCTTGCGAAGTCGTGCCGGTGTAGACGACGGCTCCACCACCGGGTGTGATCTCGACCCGTGCTTCCTCACCACCGCCGCCAACCGTCATGAGGTGATACGACGCCATGCCGATACCCAGCTGAACCTCGTCGTTCCGATCGCGCCGCTCCTGCTGCTCCAACCGGAGACCGTCGTAGTCGGCGAGCTGCAGCACGCGTTCCAGATCTCCCGGATAGTCGGCTTCGTCGTACACGACACCGGTGACAGCGGTGAACGGCATCTGCTCCGGACGGACCAGGTTGCGCCGTCGAACCTCGGCCGGATCCATGCCGATCTCGGCCGCATAGATGTCGACCATCCGCTCGAGCGCCGACAGGTATGGCGCCCGACCGGCGCCGCGGAACGCCGAAATCTGCGGAGCGTTCGTCACGACCGAAACCGCCCCGAACTCCACGTGAGCAATGTCGTACGGCCCCGATGCGCCGTGCGAGTTGAAGCGGCTCGGAAGGTTGCCGCCAACACCCGGATACGCGCCGCTGTCCTTCAGCACATCACCCCGAAGCGCGGTGATGCGTCCGTCGGCCGTACCTGCCAACTGGAACGAAATCTGCTCGCCGCGACCCTGCGTCGCTCCCTGGAAGTACTCGGACCGAGTCTGGATCCAGCGGACGGGCCATCCCACGATCTTCGACAGGATGGGCAACACCTGCTCGTCCGGAGTCCTGCTGACCTTGCCGCCAAACCCGCCACCCACGGCAGGTGTGCGCACGTGGATCTTTTCGGGGCTCAACTCGTACAACGCCGCAAGATCGCCACGAAACCCGTGTGGACGTTGCGTCGACGCCCAGATGTGCAGCTCGTCGCCATGCCACGCGCAGATCTGCCCGTACGGCTCCATGGGGGTTGGGAGCTGCCGCGGGTTCCAGAATCGCTCTCGAACCACCACGTCGGCATCGAACGCAGCCGCGTCGTGTGCGTGCTCGTGCACCAGGACGGTGTTGGTTCCGCCGCCGGGCCCCGGCGCACCGCCGCGAAGGCGCACGCCTCCTCCGGTCTCGAAGATGACCGACTCGTCCGACAACGCATGGTCGACGTCGATGACGCCAACCAACGGCTCGTAGTCGACCTCCACGAACTCGGCAGCGTCTACGGCAAGCTCCACCGTGTCGGCGATCACGGCCGCCACCGGCTCACCGGCGTAGCGCACCTTGCCCTCGGCCAGAATCGGCATGGCGTAGGCCGAATCGAAGTACTGCGGAAAGACCGAACCCTCTGGAAAGATCTCGTGGTCTGCAGCCGTCACAACGGCATGCACGCCCGGCTGCGCCCGGGAAGCCTCCACGTCGACCGACAGGAGTCGGGCGTGTGCAAATGGCGAACGGACGAACACAACGTCCAGAACCGCTCCAAGATCACCGAGGTCGGCAATGAACTCGGCCGCCCCCTGAAGGAACGACGGATCCTCGGGACGGCCGACGGAGCGACCCACGTATCCAGGCATTTTCGCAGGCTAGCTCCAAGCGCACCGGGCGTGAAGGTGTGTCGAACAGCCGTGTCAAACGACACCGGTAGCAACCGTCACAAGAGTAAAGATCGCACGATCCCGGACCGTATTCTTTAGAGCAAGGGAACCCCCCTCCCACAGAAAAGAGACCACACATGTTCTCACTCCTCCACCGCACCAAGCCCCGGTTCATTCAGCCTCGCATCGCCGATGCGCTGCTCGGAACCTTCTCCGAATACGAGCTGGGTGTCCTCAGCCGCCTTGGCACGATCATCGAGCTCGACGAGGGCGCCGTCATCGCCACTGAAGGCCGCACCGGCCAGGAAGCCGTCGTCGTCATCGATGGCACCGCAGCCGTGAGTCGCAACGACGAAATCGTCGCAACCGTAGGCGTCGGCACCATCCTCGGCGAAGGAGCCCTCCTGTCCGGAGAGCCCCGCAACGCCAGCCTGGTCGCCACCGAGCCCCTCACCGTGATCGCCATGAACCGTCGCGAGTTCGCCACGCTCCTCGACCAGTGCCCACGCATCGACAAGATGGTCCACGCACTGGCCGAAAGCCGTAGCGCAGTCTGATCGGGGTCGTGCCGGGCGGGTCCCCCCGTCCGCCCGGCATTCCCACTCCATCGACGCCGCAAGAGATGGCGCCGATATCGTTTGACAGCAATGTCGAGCACGCTTCCTGAACTTCCCAAGGCCTACGTTCCCGCCGATACCGAGCAGTCCGTCACCGACCGCTGGGACGAGAACAACGCCTTTCACGCCGAGCCCGGAGACGGCGATGCCTTCAGCGTCGTCATCCCCCCGCCGAACGTCACCGCCGCCCTGCATCTGGGCCACGCACTCAACAACACGCTCCAGGACGTCCTGGTCCGGTACCACCGCATGCTCGGCCACCGGACACTGTGGATGCCGGGCACCGACCACGCCGGCATCGCCACGCAGACCGTCGTCGAGAAACGGCTTCTGAACGACGGCATCAGCCGACTCGACATCGGCCGCGAAGCGTTCATCGAAAAGACGCAGGAGTGGAAGGACGAGTACGAAGCCGTCATCCTCTCCCAGCTCCAGGCCATGGGCGCCAGCTGTGACTACGACCGCACCCGGTTCACCATGGACGACATGTGCGCCACAGCCGTTCGCCACGCCTTCTACGTCCTGTTCCGCGACGGACTCATCTACCGCGGCAAGCGCCTCGTCAACTGGGACCCCGTCACCCGAACCGCCCTCGCCGATGACGAGGTCGAGATGGAAGACGTCGCCGGAAACATGTGGTACCTCCAGTACCCCCTCACCGACGGCTCAGGCCACGTCACGGTCGCCACCACCCGACCCGAAACGATGTTCGGCGACACCGCCGTGGCTCTCAACCCGAACGATCCCCGCGCCGAAGCTCTCCGCGGCAAGTCCGTCACGTTGCCCATCGTCGGCCGTGTCATCCCGATCATCGAAGATGACTACGTCGTCACGCCCGACCCCGAAGGCGACGCCAAGGCCAAGATGGCCACCGGCTTCCTCAAGGTCACCCCCGCCCATGACCCCAACGACTGGGAGATCGGGCTCCGTCACGACCTGCCGGTCATCAACGTCATGGCCGCCGATGCCTCCATCTCCGACCAGTACGGCTGGGACGAGCCGGGCGAAGCAGCGAAGCCGTTCATTGGCATGAGCCGCGAGGACGCCCGCACCGCAGTCGTCGATTGGTTCGACACCAACGATCTCCTCGAAGACGTCAAAGATCATCCCCACTCGGTCGGACACAGCTACCGCAGCCACGTCCCGATCGAGCCATGGCTCTCCGACCAGTGGTACGTCGCCGCCAGCGACGACCGCCTGCGCGGTTCCGCTCTCCGTTCCCAGAACCCCGAACAGGTCACCAACCTCGACGCGTCGCTCACGGCAGCCGACGCGCCCGGCGACGGCGACCTCACCTTCGCTCCGCCTCGCTACGCCAAAACCTTCCAGAACTGGCACGAGAACATCCGCGACTGGTGCATCAGCCGCCAGCTCTGGTGGGGCCACCAGATCCCCGTCTGGAATCGCGTGGCGCTTGTCCCCCTCGATGCGTCCGGTCGTGATTCCCATTCCGCTTCCGACAGTTCAGTTATTGCAGCGCTCGCTGGGGTTGAGCCGGGCACAGCCGTGCACGTGGACTCTCCCTGGTCCGCCGCTGGCGCCATTCACACGGTTCGGCGCATCACCGACGAGGAGATCGTCGAATCGGTCTGCGTTCCCGAGGACGGCACACTTCGCCGACTCGATCGCTCGGACGCGTCGTTCGATGAAGCATCACTCGTTGCGGCCCTCGAGGCCGACGGCTTCGAACGCGACCCCGACGTCCTCGACACATGGTTCTCCTCGGCCCTGTGGCCCATGTCCACCATGGGCTGGCCGTACCCCGAAGACTTCGCCGCCGAGGTCCCCGAAGGCCAGGCGCTGCTCGACACCTTCAACCCCACCTCACTGCTGTCCACTGCCCGCGAGATCATCACCCTTTGGGTGAGTCGAATGGTCATGTTCAACCGCTACTTCCTGGACGGTCAACTGCCGTTCACGAACGTATTCATCCACGCCATGGTCCAGGACGGTCACGGGCAGAAGATGTCCAAGAGCCTGGGCAACGGCGTGGACCCCCGCGACATCATCTACAGCCACGGCGCCGACGCCATGCGATTCACACTCGTCCAGATGACAACCGACACCCAGGACGTGCGCATGCCCGTCGACATGGTGTGTCCCCATACCGGCGAAGCCTTCACCCCGAAGTTCATCACCACTTCGGCCGGGCACACCGTCGCTGCCCCCGAGCAGACCAGCCCTTCCGGCGACGGACAGATGGTCAGCGCCTACGGGGTCGCAGCGGGTGTCTCCACGCCGACCGACGCCGTGCCGCTCGCCCGCAACACGTCATCCAAGTTCGATGTCGGCCGCAACTTCTCCAACAAGGTCTGGAACGCCGTCCGCTTCGCCCTCGGCCGAATCGACGAAGCCTCCAGTCTCGCCGATCCCGTCGCGCCCGACAGCCTCCTGTTCGCCGACCAGGTCATCCTTGCGAAGCTTCACGCCACCACCCGCAAGCTTGAAGCCGCCGTCGACAGCTACCAGTTCAACGTCTACGCCGACACGCTGTACGACTTCATCTGGCACGAGGTCTGCGATCGTTACCTCGAAGCCGTCAAACCCACCATCGATGACAACCCGGCGCAGCAGGCAGTGCTCGGCGCCGTCCTCGATGCATCGCTTCGGCTCATGCATCCCGTCTGCCCCTTCATCACCGAAGCCCTCTGGCCACACGTGAGCAACGCCCAGGTTGGAACGGTCGCCGGTCTCGACCTTCCTGCGTCCGACCTGCTGGCCGTCGCCGCCTGGCCGGTCCTGGACGATGCACTCGCGAACGACGCGCTGGTCGACCAGTACGAACGGGCGCTGTCGCTCGTCACTCAGGTCCGGACACTACGTTCCAGCCAGCAGGTCGCGCCCAAGAAGCGCATCACCCTCCACGGCCCAGCGCCCGTCCTGGAGCTCATCTCCACTGCAGGTGGCCTCGTCGAAACCCTGAGCGGTCTCGAATCGGTCGTCGAGCTCACCGACGACCGCCCCGCCGTCGCATCGCCGCTGGCGTTCGAAGGTTCACAGGTCTATCTGTCCGGCCTGGTCGATGCCGTCGACCTCGACGCCGAGCGTGAGCGTCTCTCCAAGACGATCGAGCAGAAGACGAAGCAGATCGCCGGGTTCGAAGGCAAGCTCAACAACCCCGGCTATGTGAACAACGCCAAGCCCGAGCTCGTCCAGCAAACCCGCGACCTGTACGAGGTTGCCAAGGCTGACCTCGCCGCAGCGCAGGCATCGCTCGACGCCCTCTGATGCACCTCCGAATCGGTGGGGTGCCGGAACACTTCAACCTGCCATGGCTCCTCGCCATCGAGGAAGGGGCATTCCACCAGCTCGGCATCGAGCTCGAATGGGTGGACATGCCCGCTGGTACAGGCGCGATCATGTCGGCGCTGGCCAACGGCGAGCTCGACCTCGCCACACCACTGACCGAGGGCGCCATCACCGCAATCGCCAACGGAAACCCCACCCGCCTGGTACGGACATGGGTTGACTCGCCACTGATCTGGGCCATCCATGTGGCCGGTGACTCGACTGCCACTTCCGTCGACGATCTCGAAGGCAAGCGGTTCGCCATCTCCCGTTTCGGATCCGGCTCCGAGCTCATGAGCCGAGTGCTGGCCGACGACCGCAACTGGGAACTCGATGACAACAGCTGGGTGTTGGTCGAAACGCTCGAGGGCGCTCTTCAGGCGCTGCCCGCCGGAGACGCCGAAATTTTCCTGTGGAACATGTCGATGACCCAACCCCACGTCGACGATGGTACCTTCCGTAGAATCGACACCCTCCCCACGCCGTGGCCGAGTTTCGCCGTGGCTGCCACGACGAAGCTGCTCGAAGCCGATTCGGCCCTCGTCGACATCGTCGCCGAAACCGCTATTCACCGAGCTACAGCCCTGGCCGTCGACTCCTCAGCGAACCTGCTCGTGGCCGACCGGTACGGTCTGCGCCTTCCGGTGGTCGACGCGTGGCTGGCAGAAATCCGCTGGGGCCTCCCCGGTGATCCCATCGATCCCACCATGATCGAAGACGTCGCCGCACGCATGCACTCGCTCGGCCGCATCGATCACCTCCCCACCGCCGCCACCATCCTCGCGTAGGGGTCAGACCCCTAACACCACGTAGGGGTCAGACCCCTAGACGCGTTTAGGGGTCAGACCCCTGAAGAAAAACTGGCTGGTGCAAGCTTTTTTGTGTGAATATCTGGCATGAGCCAGTTTCGCATGGGAGAAGCCGCGCAGTTGTTGGGTGTCAGCGTCGACACGATTCGCCGCTGGGCCGACAACGGACGCCTCGGCACGGTCCGCACCTCGGGGAACCATCGAATGATCGTTGGCGCCGACTTGGCGACCCTGGCGGTGGAGCGCGCCAACGACCCAACGTTCGCCGATGACGAGGCGTCTTCGCCCATCTCGGCTCGCAACCGGTTCGAGGGCCTGGTCACCAAGGTGACCGCAGACAAGGTCATGGCCCAGGTGGAGCTCCAGAGCGGGATGAACCGAATCGTCGCCCTCATCAGCGCCGAAGCCGTCACCGAACTGGGTCTCGCTCCCGGCGTCAAGGCCACCGCCACGATCAAGGCAACCAACGTCATCATCGAGACCTAGGCACGTGCCCAACTATTTCCAAAAATACCTGGGCACCAGCAAGCTCCACCCCAAGGTGCCTGGCACCTTTTGGGGGGTTTGGTGCCAGGCACCTTTGGTGGTGTTGGTGGCGTTTCTGGCTGCGTGTTCATCGGGGGAGACTGTGGTGACGGTGTCTGCGGCGTCTTCGCTGACGGAGATTGCGGAAGCGCTCGAAGCGGAATACGAAGCCGCCCACCCCGATGTCGACGTGCGCCTCAACATTGCTGGAAGCGCCACACTCGTCGCACAGATTCGTGACGGAGCCCCGGCCGATATCCTTCTCGCTGCCGATGAACTCGCGCTCCCTGCCGACAACCCACTCGTCAATGAGACGATCGCCATTGCAACCAACCAGCTGGTCGTGGCTGTGCCCGTGGCCAGCATGCGGGAACTGCAGGATCTGGAGGACCCCGACCTCCGCGTCGTTGCCTGCGATCCCAGCGTCCCGTGCGGGCGGCTCGCGGAACGGGTCATCGAGAACACCCCACTCGCGCCGTTCGAGGTCGAACCCGACAGCCTGGAGCAGAACGTGCGTCTCGTCCGACAGCGCCTGCTGTCGGGAGAAGCAGACGTTGGCTTCATCTACCGAACCGACCTTCGGGACCAACCGGACCTGAAGGTCCTCGAGCTTGGAGTTGGCCCCGAGGCCTACCGAAACGTGGTCACCGTCAGTCGACTCACCGATGACCCGCAGGTCGTCGAATTCATGGACTTCCTGGCCGGCTCAGAAACGGTGAGCGCCATGACCGAAGACCTCGGATTCGGCGTCCCATGAAGCAGCTGAACCGCAGTGCCACCGTGCTCGTCATCCTGGCAGTCGCACTACTCGGACTTCCGTTCCTTGGGCTCATGAGCGAAACCCCGTGGGGACGACTGGGCGAGATCCTCGGCGGCGAAACCGTTCGCAGCGCCGCCCGGGTCACCGCAATCGTCGTCCCCATCAGCACACTCATCGTCTTTGCTCTCGGCACGCCACTCGCATGGCTCCTCGCCCGAACGACGGGCCGCTCGACAATCGCCCTGCGCACGCTCGTGCTCGTTCCCGTGGTCCTGCCTCCGGTGGTGTCTGGGCTCGTTCTGCTGTCCGCATTCGGCCGTCGGGGCCTGCTGGGACCTGCCCTCGAACAGATCGGCGTGATCCTCCCGTTCACCATGGGAGCGACCGTGCTCGCAGCGGTGTTCGTTGCGCTGCCCTTCTACGTTCTCGCCTCCGAAGCCGGGTTCCGAGATTTGCCCAACACCATGCTGGACGCAGCGCAGACTCTCGGCACGCCGATGGACCGCCTGCTCACGAGCGTTGGGCTGCGCAACGCCCGACCGGCCATCACGGCCGGTCTGGTCCTCGCAGCCGCACGAGCGCTTGGCGAATTCGGAGCCACCATCACCTTCGCCGGGAACGTCGACGGTGCCACGCGCACCCTTCCGCTCGCCACCTTCAGCGCCCTCGAGCGAGACCCCGACGCCGCTCGGGTCATCGGCCTGCTGCTCGTGACGGTCTCGGTTGCCGTGATCATCGGGCTTCGCGGCGCCCTGCTCCGACCCGGTCGCTGATCCTCAGCCCAACGATTCGAGCAGGAAGTCGCGCTGCAGGTGCAGCAGGTTCTCGGCAACCTGCTCCTGCGGCGTCATGTGCGTGACCCCACTCAGCGGAAGCACCGTATGCGGCCGCCCGGCCTCGAGCAGCGCCCGCGACAACGTGAGGGTGTGCGCCGCTACAACGTTGTCGTCGGCCAAGCCGTGGATGAGCATCAGCGGCCGTTCCAGAAGGTGCGCATCGGGAAGCAGACTGCTCCGCTCGTAGTGGTTCGGGTACGTCCGGGGATCACCCAGATACCGCTCGGTGTAGTGCGTGTCGTACAGCTTCCACTCGGTCACCGGTGCCCCGGCAATGGCCGCATGAAAAACATCGGGCCGCCGCAGGACAGCGAGCGCGGCCAGATACCCACCAAAGGACCAGCCTCGAATTCCGACCCGCCCAAGGTCCAGCTCCGGGCGCTGTCCGGCCAGGTCCTGAAGCGCTGCGACCTGGTCGTCCAGCACCGGTTGCGCCAGGTCACCCCACACTTCGCGTTCAAAGGCAGGGCCCCGGCCCGGTGTGCCCCTGCCATCGACCACGACGACAGCGAACCCCTGCTCGGCGAACCACTGCGAGGTCGCATAGGCGTCCCGCACACGAAGAACCCGCTGGGCGTGCGGCCCGCCGTAGGGATCCATCAGGACCGGGAGCGGCGACCCGTCGTGCCCGGCGGGCAGGTGCAGGGCCGTCTCCAGCCGCAGGGACGAAACAACGGCGAAGTGGGGCGTGCACGAGAAGCCGGGCTCATCGGCAAGCGAAACCAGTTGGGTCGTGGTGCCATCGTTCCAACGAACATGATGGGAGGTGGCCCGATGCTCCGCCGCAGACGTGACAACAACAGTGCCGCCATTGAACGCCGCTGAACTCCACTCGTCCTCGGCGGTCATCGGCGTGACCGTTCCTGTGGAGGACGCGCTTGCCACGACCGAGTTCTTGGGCTCGGTGGCCAACGTGACCACAATGCTCGCGTCGTGAATGCCGACGACGCTCCGCACCTGCACGTCATCGCCGGTGACCGACACGCCGTCGACCTGTAGACGCCGGGCGGCTCCGTCATCGACGACGGTGATCAGCTGATCGCCAAGCCAGGTGGGGCTGCCGGGAATGAGCTCAACCCAGTGGTCGTCGACGATTCGTTGCAGCTCGCTCGTCGCTCCCGTCTCTGGATCGATCTCGAGAATCGCCGTGGTCCGCTGGTCACGGGTCTGCACCACGCAGATGGCCCGCGCTCCCCATCGGACGTCGGCGAGGTATTCGAACTCCCCCAGCATCCAATCGACCTGGACATCGGGACCGGACTCGGCGCCGACGACCCAGAGTTCGACCGCGGCATTGCCGGTACCTGCGCTCGGGTAGCGGATCTCCCGTGGCGGCTGGGCGGGGTTGTCGGGTGCGGCAATCCACCAGGAGTCGACGACGCTCGTGTCGACTCGGGTGGCCAACAGCCGATCACCCGTTGGTGACCACCAGAAGCCACGTCCCCGGCCCATTTCCTCGGCGGCGACGAATTCGGCCGAACCCCAGGAGATGTGTGGATCGTCCTCGCCAACGACGAGCGAATCGACCTGTCCATCGGTGAGCCGAAGCTGGTTGCCCGAGACGTACGCGACCCGCTGACCGCCGGGCTCGGGGCGCGGATCGAACACGACGTCGGCGCTGGCCATGATCTCCGAAGATCCGTCGGCCACCGTGACCCGATGCAGCTCGCCACCCAGGACAAACCACACCCGGTCACCAGATGCGGAGGCGGCATAGGTGACGATGCCGGAGGCCTGTTCGCGGGCTCGTTCACGCCGTGCCTTCTCAGCATCGGTGAGCGCACCCGTCTCGGCCGGCGCAGCGTTGAAGACCAGCTGTGGCTCCGTGCCATCACGTGTAACTCGCCACAGGCTGTTGACCGCGTCGGTGCCGCCCGAAGACTGCAGATACAACACCGACTCGCCGTCGGCGGAGATCGTGAACGACCGGGGGGCTCCCAGCGTGAACCGCCTCGTGGCGGCGTGGCGGCGAGGAAACGAAGAAACTGCGGCAACTGTCACGCATTCATATTGGCCTGATCGCCAGCTATGACCGATGATGATGGGGTGAGCACCGAAATCCCAGTCGACGACGAAACCCGCGCAGCCCTCCTGCTGTTCAACGAACGCCTCGAGGAGACCGCCGCAGCCGATCGCGCCGCCAAGCGTGTCGCCAAGGCCGAGCGTGCCAAGGACGAAGCCGCCGCCCGGGTCCGCAAGGTGCAGGGTGGCGACGCATCGGCCGAGGAAAAGGTTGAAGCCGAAGAGGCCTACAAGGCCGCCGTCGCAGAGTTCAACCGCATCTCGGAGAACCCCGAGGCCGACGAGCCTGCCAAGCCAGCGGCGCCAGCCAGCGACGAGGGCGACGCTCCGGCCGAAGCAACCGCCGAGGAGGCGCCAGAGGCAGAAGCTTCAGCGGAGGAAGCAGCCGCTGGGGCTCCAGCCGAGCCCGCCGCAGAGGCTCCAGCCGACGAGGCACCCACCGAGATGTCCGCCGACGAAGAGCCAGTGGCCGAGGCCCCGGCAGCCGAGTCCGAGTAACTGGTACCCGGCTCAGCCTTCGGGAAGAGCCACCGTGGGTTCTACTGCTTCTTCACCACGTAGGTGTCGGCGAACTTGTCCATGACGGTGCGGTTCTCCGCGTCGCTGAACAGGAAGATCAACGACACCAGGTCGAGCAGGAAGAACGCGATTCCGACGAGGATGTTCAGAAACGGAACGAGGCCCAGCACGTAGGCCACGATGTGGTTGAGGCTGCGCTTTGGACCCAGCGGGATTCCGAGTGGTTCCTCGCCATTGCGGCCGACGATGCGCAGACCCAGGATGAGCTTGCCCACGCTTCCGGAGAAGAACGTGTTCATGCCCACGAGGTATGCGGTCGTGATGAAGCCGGCGATCGCCGTGAGCAGCAGCCCGCTGGTGTCGATGGCAAACCCGTCGGCGGTGTCGAACCCACCGGAGAACAGGGCGAACCCGACAAAGGGTGCCGTCACGATGGTCACAAGTACGGCGTCGATGATCGACGCGGCGATGCGCAGCCACGGGTCGGCCAGCTCACGGCCGTTGGCAAGCACGCCAGCTCCGGGAGCCACATAGCCAGCCTGCTGCTGGGCGCCCTGGGTCTGAGGTCCGCCAACCCACTTTGCGCCGTCCCACCACCGGACCGTTCCAGGAGGGTCTCCTTGTGCCGGATACCACCCGGGAGGCTGCTGTCCGTCCTGCATGTCTCTCACCACCTGAGCCGCGTGCGGCTCACTCGCTTCAGTGGAGTGACATTATGCGAAAAGGACGGCCTGCGTGAGGAACTTCGTGTCCAGCTACCGTTGAGTCGTGGCCCCAACGGCGTTTGAGCTTCACAACCTGCCCGATCTTGACCGACCTGTGTTCGTCATGGCGTTCAGGGGTCTGTTCGACATGGGCGAAGCAGCCACAGGCGCCATCGACTGGTTGTCGATGACCCATTCGGGCCGACCTGCTGCATCGATCGACCCCGAAACGCTCTTCGACTTTCAGGAGACCCGCCCGCAGGTGCGTGTGGGCGTGAATGGGGCCCGCGAGATTCTGTGGCCGTCGAACAACGCAGTATGGGCCCGCACGCCCGAGGGCTGCCGCGACCTGGTGCTGTTGAGCGGCGTCGAGCCGAACCTGCGGTGGCGGTCGTTCGGCGAGACCCTGTCCGAGATCATCCGCCATACGAGGTGTGAGCTCGTGGTCACCTTGGGTTCCACCCTCGCCATGGCTCCACACACCCGTGCATTCCCCGTGAAGGCCTCCACGATCGATCCCGACCTTGCCGCCAGACTCAATGTCTCCCAGCCCACCTACGAGGGACCCACGGGTCTGATTGGTTCGTTGCACCAACAGCTCGCAGACGGGCCGCCCATGCTGTCGCTGCGAGTCAGCGTCCCGCATTACGTTCCCGGAGCGCCGTCGCCCAAGGCCACTGCGGCGCTGCTTTATCAGCTCGAACGCCTCACCGGCGTCGAGACCGAACACACTGCGCTGGCCGACGACATTCGCGACTGGGAACGACGCGTGCACCGGGCGCTTGCCGACGATGATGACGTCCGTTCCTACGTGGAACAGCTCGAGGCCGAAGCCGACGCACAGCCGGTCATCGACCTCTCGACCGAGAACCTCGACGCCGAGATCGAAGCGTTCCTTCGGGAACGAAACGAAGACTGATCCACCCGACGGGTCCGAACGGCCCCATTTGCTCAGGTCGAGGTACATTCGCGCCGTTTCCATGACGTGTCCCCGTCAGATCGCCGCCAGCGCAGAGCGCAATTTCGTTCGATGATCCCGTTGATCACCGTGTGGAGCGCCGGGGTGATCGTGCTGTGGGCGGTGTTGCGGGCGAACTCGTTCAACGACCGAGAAGTCCTGTTGGACCCGGCACACATCGCTGGTCTCCCCTGGTACACCGGCCTGATCTCGAACCTCGGGGTCCTGGCATGGACGCTTGCTGCGGTGGCTGCTGCCGGCGCCGCGCACATTGCGCACCTGGGTGGGCGCTCGGGCGCAGCGCACTTCCTGAAGCAAGCAACCGTGCTTGGAACGCTGTTGGCGCTCGACGACCTTCTGCAGCTGCACTCCTCGGTCTTCCCGAAGATGTTCGGCGTGTCCAAGACCATGGTTCTGGGCATGTACGCGCTGCTCGGATTGGGCTGGGCCATCACCAACCGGCGTGAGATCCTCCGCACCCGTTGGGGTCTGCTGGTTGCCGCTGGCATTGCCATGGGCGGTTCCATCGTGGTCGACCAACTGTTCCAGGATCGAACGTGGTCGCTGCTCGGCGAAGACGGCGCCAAGTTCCTGGGAGTGCTCGCCTGGGCGACCTACTTCTCGTTCACCGCACGAGACATCGCCTCGTCGGTCGTTCGCGAACTTCGAACCAGGACGACCGGAGCGACAGACGCTCCCCCACGGCAGCGTCGCGAGGATCTCATCAACACATGACTTCCGCCGCGACGCAGGATCTGTCACGATCTGCGTTGTGAACCTGAGCACGATTCTTCTCATCTGTGCGATCACTGCGGGACTCTTCACCGGCTTTGCTGCGCGCTTTCGCAGCTGGGGAACCGGAATCGCCGATCTGCTGACCGGCCTGCTTGCGGGCGCGCTCGTGACGGTCCTGTCCATTGTTGTTCTGGTGCTTGCAGCCGGACTCGACTTCTTCGGCATCCTCCATCTGCTCTACCTGGTCCTCGTTGTTGCGTTCCCTCTGGCGACCGCGATCATCGTGATTCCACACCTACTCGATGCCGAGTTCCGGACCCCACTCGTTGCCTGGGTGATGCTCGCTGGTTCGATCGTCGCAATCGGATGCGGGCTCTGGGCGACCCACGTCGAACCGTTCCGGCTCCAGGTCGATCGTCAGGGACTGGGTGTCGAAGGCGCAACGGACACACTCCTCGTCGGGGTCATCGCTGACCTGCAGACGGGGAGCATCGGCGAGTACGAACGCAACGCGATCCAACAGGTGATCGACGCCGACCCCGATCTCGTCGTGATGCCGGGCGACCTGTTCCAGTTCGATGACCCGGAAGACTTCGATGAGCGTGCTCCCGAGTTCGTCGGCCTCATGCGCACGCTTGCCGATGCAGTCGACACGGTTGTGCTGGTCGAGGGCGACCACGACACCCCCGAGGGAGTCGGTGCCATCGCCGAAGCGGCCGGCGTGACCTTCCTGCAAGACGAGATCCTGCAGGTCGACGTCGATGAACAGGTTGTCACCATCGTGGGGCTCATTGCCCGAGATGGCGAGGACCGGTCGGCGATCGGCGCCGAGGTGCACATGGAGATGCGAGACACGCTGACCGAGGACGACGTCGTCCTGATGGTGACGCACGCTCCCGACCCGCTGCTACGCCTCGAACCGACGTCGCCTGTCGATCTCATTATCGCCGGCCACACCCACGGCGGACAGGTGAAGCTGCCGTTCATCGGCACACCGATCACCTTCACCTCGGTCCCCGACCAGATCGCCGGAGGCGGGTTGTTCAGCTACGAGTCCCACGCGATCTACGTGTCGACGGGCGTTGGCCTGGAGCGCCGTCAGGCGCCACAGGTTCGTTTTGGTGTGCCACCGTCGGTCGGCCTCATCACCATCACGCCGCCCGTCGTCGGCTGAGGCAGCAACTCTTCCGACCGGTTGCGACGCTGTCGCTGGGTCAGCGGGAGACGTCCACGACAACGCGACCGCGAATCTGGCCCTGGACGATGTCGGCGGCTGCCTGCTCGACACCGTCGAGGCCAACCTCGGTGATCATCTCGTCGAGCAGGGCAGCGTCGAGATCCTTACCCAGGCGAGCCCATGCTGCGGCACGACGCTCGGCGCTCTCGTGAACCGAGTCGACGCCAACCAGGGTGACACCGCGCAGGATGAACGGAGCGACGCTCGCCGGCAGGTCCATGCCCTGAGCCAGGCCACACGCCACCACAACACCGTGCGGGTTGGTCGCGGCGAGCATGTTGGCAAGGGTGTGGCTTCCCGCCACGTCGATGCCGCCAGCCCAGCGGGTCTTGGCCAACGGGCGACCGCCTTCGGCTCCAAGTTCTGAGCGGTCGAGCAGCTCGCTCGCGCCCAACGACCGCAGGTAGTCTCCCTCGTCTTCGATGCGGCCCGAAGATGCAATGACCTCGTATCCGAGCTTGGCCAGGACAGCGACGGCCACACTGCCGACACCGCCGGCTGCGCCCGAGACCACGATCGGTCCGGAGTCTGGAGTGATGCCGTGTTCCTCCAGCTCCATGACACACAACATGGCCGTGTACCCGGCGGTGCCGATCGCTGCGGCCTGATACGTGGAGAATTCTTCGGGGAGCGGCGTGAGCCACTCGGCCTGCACCCGTGCACGCTCAGCCAGACCTCCCCAGTGCTTCTCCCCGACGTCCCAGCCGTTGAGCACGACGCGGTCGCCGACTCCGACCGAGTCGACCGATGACGACAGCACCGAACCGGCGAAATCGACGCCGGGCACCATGGGCCATTCGCGTACGATCGGCGACGTGTTCGTGATCGCCAGACCGTCCTTGTAGTTGATCGTGGAGTACTCGACGGCAACGGTCACCTCGCCTTCAGGGAGGTCGTCGTCGGTCAGGTCGACGATGGCGTGGCTGACGTTCTTGTCGTCATCACGGGAAAGCAGAAAAGCGCGCATGTGGTTCTCCGATGCGTTGAAGATCAGGGTTCTCGTGGGCTCAGGGGCGGCGCTGCCACCCGGTTGCCCCGAGAGGTGTTGAACACCGACAGGTTCTGGTAGACGAGCATGCCGAGAATGATTGGGCCAAACAGTGACCCGGACCACATCCACAGGACAATGGCTGCGATGGTGCCGAAGACGGCCGAGATCACGGCGGCCCGACGCCGACGCTGCACCGGCGAGCCTGGAAGAAGCTCGGCCATGATGTGCCCGCCGTCGAGGGGCACGATGGGAAACAGGTTGAACACGCTCCACCCGAAGGTGGTGAAGAGGCCCACGTTGAACAGGTAGCGGGTGAACGACGTGTCCTCGACCACACCACTGTTTCGAACAAGCAACACCACGACGCCCATGGCGATACCGGCCAACGGGCCCGCAGCCGTGATCAGAATCGACTGGGCCCGGGAAGGCACGGCGGCCAATCGGTAGCGGGTCAGCCCGCCCCAGCCCTCGAGCGAGATCATTGGTGTGGTGACCGAACCCTGCGCCCGCGCCGCCACGGCGTGACCCAGTTCGTGCACGAGGATCGCAACAAGAGCGATGAGTGCGAATCCGACGAAGTCGGCGACCTCGGGGGATCCGCTGTAGGCCAAGAACGCGATCAGCAGCAGGAACGATCCGTGAATCGTCACTGGAAAGCCGAAGAGCCGGAAGGAGAGCAGTCCACCCATCCGGCGAAGTCTAGGGGGTGGAGGTCACCCGACCCCCAGCCGATCCCGTTCGTCGCTGGTGAGGCAGGTGCCGATCTGCTGGTTGATTCGTGCAACCTCGTCGGGGTCGCCGGACAGATCGGCTTCGATCGTGACCCGCACGAATTCGGAGTCGGCATACAGACGGTCGATGCAGTCGATGCTCGGCACCGACAGCTCACCTCCCACCTGGCTCGAGAGTGCTCGTCCGACCGACACGCAGGACGAGAACAGACCGAGGTACAGGTTCTGTACGTCGGTTTCCGCTCCCAGGAAGTCGAACGGCTCCTCGTCGAACAACGCCGCCCAGAACGGCCCGTAGTCGTCGTTGGATCGAAGCGTGGAGGCGACACAAGCAGCCTCGTTTGGTGGCAGGTCATCGCCGCCCGCAGACAGGAGCACGGAGGCGAAGTCATCAACAGCGGCTGGCGAAGCGCACTCCTTGACAGCGTCGATGAGTGCATCGAGGCGGGGATCGCCGCCGGTGATTCCCTCGTCGACGGCGCGATCGGCGCAAGCCTGCTCGTCCAGGGTCAACACGAGTCCCGATGCGCCGAGCTCCGTGTACGCGTCGGCATTCTCGGAGTTCGGGTCGACAACGATCGTGGTTGCCGTGGAGATCGTGGAGTCGTCGTCATCTCCGGGGACAGAGGTTGTGGAGGTGTCCGTGGCATCGACCGTTTCCAACTGGTCGGAGTCGTCGGTTGTGTCATCGACGTCGGGCGTCGTTGTCGTCGTTGCTGGAGCAGACGTTTCGGGCTGTCCGGGACCGGGATCGACGGTGGTTTCGCCTCGACCGCAGGCCACGAGCACGAGGGTCAGGGCAGCGGCGACGAACGTTCGGCAGAGCATGAGCTCCACGCTAGAT
>CAZFBD010000055.1:0-30314 GCA_964517125.1 uncultured Acidimicrobiales bacterium | reverse complement strand
CGTTAACGTCGTTCCTCGGCCCTGGGGCCTCGTCACTTACGGCCTTTCGGCCCCGGGGGCCGAAACGCCCACCCTCGGGCAGCCCTCGTCATTCCTCGGCCCTGGGGGCCGAAACGCCCCCTTCCGGCACCCCGTCTCCGCCCGCTCCACTTAGCGCTCTGTTACGCCCTCGCGGTTGTTGGCTGTGCCGCACCAGAAGCGTTCGTTTGCTTCTGGTGTCGTTGCCACGGAGAGATGGGTGTCGCTGCCGTCCTCGGGTAGCGACACTGCGAACGAGCGCTCACCCCTGACCGATTCCTGGGCCGGTTCACCGTTGACATAGAGGTGCACGTAGTCGTCGATGATGTTGGGCGCCCCGGACAACTCGACCTGGACGGTCGTGGCGTCGACCGCAATCACATCGCAACGCAGTGGGTCATCGCCGACGAACGGCAGGTCGACGCCCGGAACGTTTGCCCACTCCGGAACGTCGACCTCGCCATCGATGAACACCGCCGCGATCGCAGCCACGAGGACGGCAACGGTCAGACCAATGATCCGTGTCCGCCGATGATCCTCGCCGAACACGTCAGCTGGCGCGCTTGCTCCGGTTGACCGCCGACACGAGCGCCCGCATGGACGAGGTGGTGATGTCGGTATGGATACCGCAACCCCACATGACCTCGCCATCGAGCTCGGCCTCCACGAACGTGACCGCTTCGGCGTCCTGACCAGACCCACGCGAGTGCTCCTGGTAGTCCAGGACCCGGATCTCGGTGCCGGTCAGCTCGGTGATACCGGCGACGAAGGCCGACAGTGAACCGTTGCCGGAACCCTGCACGACTCGTGCCTCGCCGTCTTCGGTCATGCGGGCGGTGAGCAGCGTGCGATCTTCGCCCTGCGCGTTCTGTGCCACCTCGAACCCTTGAAGAAGGAACGGGCTGTCGAGCCCCAGGTAGGTGGCGTCGAACTCGTCGAAGATGTTCGACGCGGTGAGCTCTTTGCCGGTGCGGTCGGTGATGCCCTGGATGACGCGGGTGAACTCGATCTGCATACGGCGAGGCAGGTCGAGCGCGTGCTCGGCCTTGAGCAGGTAGGCCACGCCGCCCTTTCCGGACTGGCTGTTGACCCGGACAACGTCTTCGTAGCTGCGACCCACGTCCATTGGATCGATCGGGATGTAGGGCACCTCGAACTGGTCGGAGCCGCTCTTCTCAAGCGCCTCGAAGCCCTTCTTGATGGCGTCCTGATGTGAACCGCTGAACGCCGTGTAGACGAGGTCACCCACGTAGGGGTGACGAGGATGAACCGGGAGCTGGTTGCAATACTCGGCCGTACGGCGCAGTTCGTTGATGTTGGAGATGTCGAGCTCCGGGTCCACACCCTGGCTGAACATGTTCATGGCCACATTGATGACGTCGACGTTGCCGGTGCGCTCGCCGTTTCCGAACAGCGTGCCTTCGACCCGATCGGCGCCGGCCATGACACCGAACTCTGCGGCAGCAACGCCGGTGCCCCGGTCGTTGTGCGGGTGCAGGCTCAGCACGATCTCGTCACGTCGAGCCAGGTTGCGATGCATCCACTCGATCATGTCGCCGTAGATGTTCGCCGTGCTCATCTCCACCGTGGCCGGAAGGTTGATGATGACGGTCTTGTCGCTCGGGTCGAGGATGTCGATGACCTCGTCGCAGATGCGCTTCGCGAACGGAAGCTCCGTGCCGGTGAACGACTCGGGGCTGTACTCGTAGTGCACCTTCGTGTTCGGAATGGTGGGCTCCAGGTCACGGCAGAGCTGGGCGCCCTTCAGCGCAATGTCGACGATGCCGTCTTCATCCAGGCCGAACACGACCTCACGCTGGAGCGTGGACGTGGAGTTGTAGATGTGGACGATGGCCTGCTTGCAGCCATCGATCGCCTCGAACGTGCGCTTGATGAGCTCGGGCCGACACTGGGTGAGGACCTGAATCGTCACATCGTCGGGAATGGCACCTTGCTCGATGATCTCGCGGACGAAGCCGAAATCGGTGTCCGACGCCGACGGGAAGCCGACCTCGATCTCCTTGAAGCCCGCGGCGACGAGCGCCTCGAACATCTTCCACTTGCGTTCGGAATCCATCGGCTCGATGAGCGCCTGGTTTCCGTCGCGCAGATCGACCGAACACCACAGTGGTGCCTTGGTGATTGTCTTCGACGGCCACGTGCGATCGGGCAGATCGACCTGGGCGAATGGACGGTAGCGATGAGCGGGCATCGCCGATGGTTGCTGTGCTGAGCGACTGCTCATGATGAATGGATCTCCTCGAATGATTGTTGGACGAACGACGTGCAGCCCGGCTGTCCCGACGAAGTCAGGAGGCCGGGCACATAAGTCGGAGGTCCAAACGCAGATCCATGCAGGTCACTGTAGTCACTCGTGTCGCAGGGAGCACAAGGTGGCCACCAACAGCTTCACCTTCATTGTGACAATGTGATTCCGCTTTCCTACGTTGCGCGGTTGATGCGGTACCTTCGTGTCCGCTTCACCCCTCCGAGAGAAATGCAGTGCCCGCATGCTCATGCAACGAGTTCGTCTGGCCACACCCGGCATCGTCATCGCCCTGGTTGTTCTGGCCACCGTCATAGCGCTGGCGGCATCCCGCTCCTCGACACCTGCAGGCGCGGCAGCAGGCGACGGCGGGTTCGTCGACCACCCCGGCCTCGTCCCCGACTCACCCGAGAACGGCTACCCGATCATTCTCGAGACCCCCACTCGCATCACCTTCGAGGGCGGCAACTGCGGCGGCGGCTGCCTGGAGAAGAAGCAGACCAAGGCCGTCGACCTCATTGGCGACTACATCGTGTCCGGCGGCGACTTCGTCACGATCGAGGTGAACGGCCAGAACATCACCCAGCCGTGGCTCGCCGTGTTCGACACCAGGGACAAGTCACTCGCCTGCCAGAACCTCGATGTCGACGGCGAGGTGCTCGCCATTGCACCCACCGGCGAACGCAACACCGCCATCATCGCCGGTCGGTTCAAGAAGGCCACCGGCGCCAACGGTGTTGAGCTCACCCGAACCCGCATCGCAAAGGTCAACTTCGACACGTGCAGCGTCGACACCGCCTGGAACCTTCAGGGCATCAACAGCAAGGTCACCGAGCTCGCAGTCAGTGGCAACCGACTGTTCATCGGCGGCGACTTCACATCCATCGGCGGCGAGGCGGTCGAACGAGTCGCCGAGGCCAACCTGTCCACCGGCGTCGTGAACCCGAACTTCGACTTCGTGTTCGCCGGCGAACTCGGCACCACGATCAAGGCCCTCGAGGTCAATCCTGCCGGCACCCGGCTGGGCATCGTGCACAAGGCCACGTCCATCGCCGGTCAGTCCATGCGTGGTTCGGCCATCTTCAACATCGCCAACCAGAACAACCCCAGCCTCACCAACCACCGCATGGCCACGAACCTGAACGCGTACAGCTACTACAACGACATTCAGGACGGCGCCTTCTCCCCCGACTTCCAGCATGTCGCGATCGTGCAGGGCACCGCCACCGTCAGCGACTACGTGCACGTCCTTCCCACCACCGAAGCGGCAGGACAGTTCAAGTGGGTCAAGTTCATGCGCGACTCATCGTTCAGCGTGGGCATGACGAACGACACCGTCTACGTCGGCGGCCACTTCTGCAAGATCGACACCGGCCCGGGAGCGACCCAGGTCATGGCCCCCAACTCGGGTCCCGACACCTGCACCGGCGTGTTCTTCGCCGGAGGTGCGTGGCGCACCCAGCTCGCCGCATTGTCCATGGACAACGGCACGCCCCTCACCTGGAACCCCGGCAACGATGCGCTTCGCGGAGCGTCGGCCATCACCGTGGTCAGCCGCGGCCTGCTCGTCGGCTTCGACGGCGACCGCACCGACGACATCCGCACCGGAACCACCGCCTTCTTCGACTTCGGCGGACCCCTGCAACCGCCGGTGGACCCACCGGTCGATCCGCCACCGGCCGACGACCAGACCTGCACGGCCACCTTCAACGCCAATGGCAGCGCGTCCATCACGTGGACGACCATCGACGGCGAGACCACCTACGTCGTTCGCAAGAACGGCAGCTACCTGGCGACCATCGGCAACGCCCTGAGCTACACCGACCCCGCAGCGGCCGCAGCCGACGCGTGGATCATCAGATCGAAGCAGGGTGGTGTCACCACCAACACCACCTGCGACGCCGACGGGAACCCGCCCGTCGATCCGCCACCGGCGGGCGATCAGACCTGCACCGTCACCTTCGATGGCAACGGCGCCGACCTCGCCTGGACATCCATCGACGGTGAAGACGAGTACATCGTCCGTCGTAACGGCAGCTACCTCGCCAACGTCGGCAACGACCTCGCCTACACCGACCCCGGCGGCGACGCCAACGACACCTGGATCATCCGGTCCCGCATGAACGGCGCCACCACCAACACCACCTGCTCCGCCGACGGGAATCCCCCGCCGGCCGACGGGTGCACCCGGTCCGTCAACGGAGGACAGATCACGTTGACGTGGTCGGCGTTCAATGGCGAAAACGACGACTACAAGATCAAGGTGAACGGCACGACGACGGCATCTGTTTCGTCGGCCGGAGCACTCACGTGGACCGGCCCATTCGATGCCAACGTCACGTACGCCATTCGGAGCAACGAAGGCGGCGTGAAGGTCACCGTCGACTGCGAGTAGTTCCTCCAGGTTCGCCATATTGCGAATCCGTGACAATCCCACAATGTGTCATCCGTACTGTGGCTGCCGAGCGCTATACGTGGTGAACTTGACCACGCGTCGTACTCATGTGACACAACGTGACGACTGCGCTGCCCGCTCTACAGAAACGCAGCCCCCATGGTTTCGACCCGCCGCATCCCACTCGTCGCCCTCGCACTCATCCTGCTTTGTGGCGCAGTCGTCCTGAGCCTCGGTCGACTCGACGGCGCCTCCGCCGCCGGAGCCGACGGTGGCTGGGTCGAACATCCGGGCCTCGTCCCCGACTCGCCCGAACGCGGCTACCCCATCATCCGCTACACCAACACCCTGGACGCCCGGGGCCGCCGTCCGCAGACCTACGCCATCGACCTCGTGGGCAACTACATCATCTCCGGCGGCAACTTCACCCAGATCGAACTCCAGAACGGCACGATCATCAACCAGCCGTACCTGTCCATCGTCGACTGGCGCACCAAGGAACAGGTGTGCACCAACCTCGACGTCGACGACGAAGTCCTCGCCATCGCCCCCGGGCCCGACGACGACACCGCAATCATCGGCGGACGCTTCGACAAGATCACTGGCGCCGACGGCGTGGAGCGCACGCGCAACAAGGTCGCCCTCATCAACATGAAGACCTGTGAAGTCGACCGCAACTGGATCATGAGTGGAGTGAACGGCAAGGTCACCGAGATCGCCGTCCGGAACGACCGCATGTTCATCGGCGGCGACTTCAGCCAGGCAGGCGGCTTCGCCATCGAACGTCTGGCCGAAGGCAACCACAACACCGGCGCCATCAACCCCAACTTCAGCTTCGTGTTCGGCGGCGAGCTCAGCCGAGCGATCGTTGGCATGGAGGTCAACCCCGCTGGCACGCGCCTCGGCATCGTCCACCGGGCCACGTCCATCAACGGCCAGGCCATGCGCGGCACAGCAATCTTCAACATCTCCAACCAGAACAACCCCACGCTCACCAACCACCGCATGGCCACGAATCTGGCCGCCTACACGTACTACAACGACATCCAGGACGGCGCCTTCTCCCCCGACTTCCAGCATGTCGGCATGGTGCAGGGCACCGCGACCGTGAGTGACTACGTGACCGTGCTCAACACCACGGAATCGCCGAACCAGTTCAAGTGGGTCAAGTTCATGCGTGACTCCTCGTTCTCCATCGCCATGACCAACAACACGGCCTATGTGGGCGGACACTTCTGCAAGATCGACACCGGTCCCGGAGCAACCGCCACCATGGCGCCGAACTCCGGACCAGGCAACTGCACCGGCACGGCGTTCGCCGGCGGCGTGTGGCGCACGCAGGTGGCTGCGCTGTCCATGGCCAACGGCACGCCCCAAACATGGAATCCAGGCAACGACTCATTCCGTGGCGCAGCAGCCGTCACCGTCGTGAACCGCGGTCTACTGCTGGGATTCGACGGCAACCGAAGCGACAACATCCGAACCGGAACGACCGCCTTCTTCGACTTTGGCGCACCTGCAGATCCCCGGGACGGGCAGACCTGTACGGCCACCGTCAACCAGGACCAGACCGTGTCACTGTCGTGGACCAATGTGGCGGGCATCGACGACTGGAGCGTGCGACGCAACAACTCCTTCGTCGCCATCACCGGCGCACGCTCGTACACCGACGACCCGCCTCCCGGGACCTACGACTACGACATCCGCAGCCAGCTCGACGGAATCCAGTGGGACACGTCCTGCAACACGGTGACCGTGACCGATCCTCCGGGAGCCGATCAGAGCTGCACGGCATCCGTCGACGACGGTGTGGTCACCCTCAGCTGGACCGCCATCGCCGGCGAAGACAGCTATCAGGTTCGCCGCGACGACACGTGGCAGGCCACGCAGGGTGGTCTGAACTACAACGAGTCGCCGGGTGCCGGCTCCTACGTGTACGAGATCAAGTCCAAGATGGACGGCGTCACCACGCTCACCTCCTGCACCCCGTCGCCGACCGTGGTGGGAGACGCACCGCCTCCGCCGCCCGCCGACCAGAACTGCACTGCCACGTTCAATGCCAACGGGTCGGCCACGGTTGCGTGGACGTCGATCGACGGCGAGAACAGCTATGTCGTCCGCAAGAACGGCACGTTCCTGGCGTCGGCCGGCAACGCGCTGAGCTACAACGACCCTGGCGCATCCGCCGGCGACGAGTGGGTCATCCGCTCCCGCATGGGTGGGGTCACCACGAACACCACCTGTACCAACCAGGGCAACCCACCAGCTGACGAGTGCAACCTCGACATCAATGGCAACCAGGCCACCCTCACCTGGACCGCCTTCAACAACGAAAATGACAACTACGTGATCCGGGTGAACGGTGTCTTCGAGGCACTCGTACCGTCCGACGGCCTACTGAGCTGGACCGGCGACGCCGTCGGCGGCGCCACCTACACGGTCCGTAGCCGCGAGGGCGGCGTCAACAACGACCTCAGCTGCGACTGAACACCGTCTGAGCCCGCCGCCTCGGGGGGGGGGGCCGGGGCAATAGTTTTCCCACAACAAGTGGCGCGCGGGACACAAACGCGCAAGAATCACTACCTCACCAGTAATACGCAATGGAGGCAGCAATGGACGTGTCCATCAACGTCAATGGGAAAGCCCATTCCCAGGACGTCGAACCCCGAACCCTTCTTGTCCATCACATCCGTGATGGCATGGGACTCACGGGAACGAACGTCGGTTGCGACAGTTCGTCTTGCGGCGCATGCACCGTCCACCTCGATGGCCAGTCGGTCAAGTCCTGCACCGTCCTCGCTGTCCAGGCCAACGGCTCCGACCTGACGACCATCGAAGGTCTCGCCGACACGGCCCGCAGCGCCGGCTCCGCAACCGGCGACCAGAACTGGCACCCCATGCAGGAAGCCTTCCAGCAGTGCCACGCCTTGCAGTGCGGTTACTGCACTCCTGGCATGGTTATGGCTTCGGTCGCCTTCCTCGAGGAAAACCCCAACCCCACCGAAGACGAGATCCGCGAAGGACTCGAAGGCAACCTCTGTCGCTGCACCGGCTACCACAACATCATCAAGGCCGTGCAGTCCGTGGCTGGTGATGCGTCATGACCGCAGTCATGGGAACTCGGATGCTCCGCAAGGAGGATCCAGCGCTGCTCACCGGCGAAAACAAGTTCATCGATGACATCCACGCTCCCGGCGAGCTGTGGATGGGCATGGTGCGCTCACCAATGGCCCACGCAACCATCACCAGCATCGACACCTCGGGCGCCGTTGGCATGCCGGGCGTGCACTCGGTGTACACGGGTGCCGAACTCCAGGACCTCGGTATCGGCGTCGGCGCACTTCCGTGCGCATGGCCAGTCACCGAGGACATGGCCAACCCGCCACATCTCCCCGTCGCTGTCGGTGAGGCCAAGCATGTCGGCGAGATCGTCGCCGTCGTCCTGGCGTCCAGCCGCTACGAGGCCGCCGACGCTGCCGAGCACGTGGTCGTCGACTACGACGAGCTGCCAGCCGTCACCTCGGTCGATGCTGCGGTCGCCGACACCGCCATGGCGCACTCGGACCTGGCCACCAACAAGGCCTTCCACTGGCCCCTCGACCCCAACCCCGAAGGCACCGCCGCAGCATTCGAATCTGCAGCACACGTCGTCAAGGCACGGTTCGTCCAGCAGCGCATGATCTGCGCCCCCATGGAGCCACGTGGCTGTCTTGCCATTCCGTCTCCTGCCGGAGGCGAGATCACCTTCTACTCGGCCACGCAGGTGCCACACATCCTGAAGGTCATGATCGCGGCAACCACGGGTATCGCCGAGTCCAAGATCCGGGTCATCGCTCCGTCAGTGGGCGGCGGCTTCGGCGGCAAGCTCAACGTCGATCCCGACGCGATCCTGTCCGTCACGCTGGCCAACCACCTCGGGCTGCCCGTCCGCTGGACCGAGACCCGCTCCGAAGCGGCTGGTTCATCCCATCAGGGACGTGGACAGGTTCAGCACATCGAGGCTGCAGCCGACGCCGACGGCAAGATCACCGCCGTCAAGGTTCACCTCGACGCCGACATGGGCGCCTACATGATGCTGATCACGCCGGGTGTCCCCCTGCTTGGCAGCTTCCTGTACACGGGCGTCTACGACATTCCAAACCTGTCGTTCACGTGCGACGGGTGGTTCACCAACATGGTGTCCACCGATGCGTACCGTGGCGCCGGTCGCCCCGAAGCCTCGTACGCCATCGAGCGCATGATGGACCTCATGGCGGGCGAAGTTGGCATCACACCCGAGGAAATCCGGGCGCGCAACTACATCGCCGGCGGCGACGCTTTCGAGAACCACGAAGCGGCGTCCACCCTGGTGTTCGATTCCGGCCACTACCGTCCCGCCCACGACCGGGCGCTCGAAATGGCCGACGTCGAAGCGTTGCGGACCGAGCAGGCTCGCCGCCGAGATGCTGGAGAAGCCAAGCAGCTCGGTATCGGCATGTGCACCTACGTCGAGATCTGCGGTCTGGCTCCCTCACGGGCGCTGGGCGGGCTCAACTACGGCGCTGGCGGTTGGGAACACGCCACCGTGCGTCTGCTCCCCACCGGCAAGGTCGAGGTTGTCTCCGGCTCCACACCGCACGGTCAGGGTCACGAGACGGCATGGTCCATGATCATTGCCGACAAGATGGGCGTCGACCCCAACGATGTCGAGGTCCTGCACTCCGACACCGCCAAGTCGCCGCTGGGGCTCGACACGTACGGCTCCCGCTCGCTGGCTGTTGGTGGCGTGGCAATCGCCATGGCCGCCGACAAGGTCATCGAGAAGGCCAAGCTCATCGCCGCCCATCAGTTCGAGGCTGCGCCTGAAGATGTCGAGTTCGAGTCCGGAGCCTTCTCCGTGGCCGGAACGCCGTCGAAGTCGGTGCACATCCAGGAGCTGGGCTTCGCGGCCTTTGCTGCCCACGATCTGCCCGACGGCATGGAGCCGAACCTGCAGGAGCAGGTGTCCTTCGATCCGCCCAACTTCGCGTTCCCCTTCGGAACGCACGTTGCCGTGGTCGAAATCGACACCGACACCGGTGGTGTCGAACTCCTCGACTACATCGGCGTCGACGATTGCGGCAACCAGGTGAACCCGCTCATCGTCGAAGGTCAGGTTCACGGCGGCATCGTCCAGGGCGCCTCGCAGGCGCTGTGGGAAGAAGCCGTCTACGACGAACACGGCAACCCGCTGAACCCGTCCTTCATGGACTACCTGGTGCCGTCCGCGGCCGAGGTTCCCTTCATGAAGCTCGACAGCACCGTCACACCATCCACCACCAACCCGTTGGGCGTGAAGGGTGTCGGCGAAGCCGGAACCATTGGTTCGGCTGCTGCAGTCATCAACGCAATCTGCGACGGCCTCTCGCCGTACGGCGTCACCGACATTGCAATGCCGGCAACGCCAAAGAGAATTTGGGAAGCGATCAACTCGAACGGAGGTGCGGCATGATCCCCGCAGCATTTGATTACACGGTCGCCGAGTCGGCCGAACATGCCATTCAGCTCCTTGGTGAATACGGCGATGAGTCCAAGCTTCTTGCTGGTGGACACTCGCTGATTCCCATGATGAAGTACCGGTTGGCCACGCCGACACAGTTGATCGATGTGGGTCGTCTCGACGACCTTGCCTACATCAACCGTTCCAACGGTCACATTGCCATCGGCGCCATGACCAAGCATGCGCAGCTGGAGACGAGCGATGTGCTCGCCGCCGACTGCCCACTGCTGCAGCATGTCGCCTCGCTCGTCGGAGATCCGGCTGTTCGTCACCGGGGAACCCTCGGCGGCACGCTGGCGCACTCCGACCCAGCATCCGATCTCCCCGCCGCAGTGCTTGCGCTCGGCGGAACGATCGTGGCGCAGGGCCCGAACGGCAAGCGTGACATTGCGGCGTCGGAGTTCTTCACCGGCTACTTCGAGTCCGTACTTGCCGAAGACGAGATGATCGTCGAGGTCAAGATCCCGGCCGGAACCGCTGGTTGGAACTACCAGAAGTTCAACCGTCGGGCCCAGGACTGGGCCATCGTCGGAGTGGCCGTGGCCGATGGCGGCAAGGGCATCAGCCTGGTGAACATGGGCAGCACTCCTGTTCGTGCCACCGCCGCCGAGGAAGCACTGGCCGGAGGCGCCTCAATTGCTGATGCCGCCGCCCTTGCAGCCGAAGGAACAGAACCGCCCGCCGACCTCAACGCCGATGGCGAGTACCGGAGCCATCTGGCCCGTGTGCTCACCCAACGAGCGCTCGAGGCTGCGAACGGGTAATACTAACGACTGCCATTCTTGGGGGAATGGCTTTCGTGCCGGCTGCTTGCAGCTGGTTCAGTCGAGGGCTGGCGTGGTCCGGGGGGTCCACGCCAGCTCTCGCCGCGTTTTTGGCGCACCACCCAGGGGTCAGACCCCTGGCGCCGCGGTAGGTTTTTGCCATGGACACCGCTGCATATCTCTCCCACCTTTCCTCTGAATCCCAACTGCTGATCGATGCCGTCGCTGCAGCGCCTGACGCTGCGGTCAGCCACTGCGACTGGACCATGTTCGGACTTGCCGTTCACACCGGCTCGGTCTGGAACACGGCAGCGGTGAATGTGGCCGCCGCGACCGGCGAGCGGACTGAACTGACACTGGCTGCAAACGCACCCGACGGCGACCCGGTGCCGTGGCTCGAAGCAATCCGCACGGATCTCCTCGACGTCCTCGGCAACGCCGACCCGGCATCGCCTGCCTGGTCGTTCACCCCACGACGCGACGCCGGATTCTGGCAACGCCGGATGCTTCACGAAACCGCCGTCCACCGTTGGGACGCCCAATACGCCGCCGGCACCCTGGAGCCCTTGCCCATCGACGTGGCCCGCGACGGAATCGACGAGTACCTCGAGGTGGGGTTGCAGCACTCCAGCCGTCGCCCCGACCGGGTGTATCCGCCCCAGTCCCTCCACCTGCACTGCACCGATACCGAAGGTGAATGGATGCTCGTGGGCGGGTCCGAAGGACTGGCCATCACGCACGAACATGGCAAGGGAGACTCGGCGGTGCGCGGCACTGCCGAGCACATTCTTCTGTGGATCTGGGGACGTCCCGAAGTCGACGTGCAGATCTTCGGCGACGAGGCCGTAGCCGAAGCCTGGCAACAGCTGGCGCCCTGATCGGCTGGGCCGAACGGCCCTCGGATTCCGGGAAGATTTGCCGACCTGGAACGGATGTACAAGGGACAGATCTTCGGCGGCGCGGCTCTTCTTCTCGTCTTGGCCATTGCGGTGGCGCTCAGCGGCGAGGCCGATGACGCCTCGGCTGCCGTCAACCATCAGGGACTGGTGGCGGACAGCCCGCAGACCGGCTACCCGGTGATCCTGGGTGAACCAACGGTCACCAGCTTCGAGAACGGTTGCGCCGACGGTTGTGAGATCCCCCGCGAAACGCTGGCCCTGGCGCACATCGCCGGCAACGTGATCTCCGGAGGCAACTTCCAGCAGATCGAACTGCAGGACGGCACCGTGATCGACCACCCGCACCTCGCGATCGTCGACGCTGCCACCAAGGAACTGGTGTGCCCGAGCATGTCGGTCAACGGCGAAGTTCACGCAATTGCCCCCGGCCCCACCGACGAGACGCTCATCATTGGCGGGCGGTTCTCGCAGGTTCTCGGGGCGGACGGCAAGGAACGCCCCCGCAAACGCATTGCCATGTTGGACCTGGACACCTGCCGGGCCGACAAGAACTGGATCATCGGCGGCATCGACGCCCGCGTCACCGAACTCGCAACGTTCGAGAACCGGCTGTTCATCGGTGGCGACTTCGAAACGATCGACGGCCACCTGATCGAACACATCGCTGAAGCCGATCTGACCACCGGCGAGGTCGACCCGACGTTCAGTCTGCAGTTCGAGGGCGAAGTCTCGACCCCCATCGTGGCGCTCGGCGTCTCTCCCGACGGCACCCGCTTGCTGCTCGGACACCGCACGGCGTGGATTTCGGGGGCCGCACTCCGCGGTACGGCCGTGATCGACATCACCGATCCGGCGGGACCAGTCGTGACGCCGCATCGCCTGGACGAGGAGACCGTCGCGCACTCGAAGTACTGGCTGATTCAGGACGGGTCGATCTCTCCAGACGGCAGCCACATCGCGCTTGTGCAGGGCACCGTGACCGTGGGCGACTACGTCCACCTCGTGCCGACCACCGAAGCTGCCGGCCAGATCTCGTGGTCGCACTACATGCGGGACTCCAGCTTCGGCGTAGGAGTCTCCGACGCCGCCGTGTACGTGAGCGGGCACTTCTGCAAGATCGACGACGGTCCGGGCGGCGCAGAGCTCAGCGCACCCGTGGACGGACAGGACACCTGCACCGGCTCCACCAACTTCGAGGGCGGCGTCTGGCGATCGCAGCTCGCCGCACTGGACCTGGTCGATGGCACGCCGCTCGACTGGAACCCCGGCTCTGACGCCTTCGTGGGTGGGCACGAGATCACGATCACCGAACGAGGACTACTGGCCGGCTTCGATGGCGAACGCTCCGGTGGCGTGCGAACTGGATCGACTGCGTACTACGAGCTCCCCAACCTGGCCCCGGTTGAACCGGTCGAGCCCGTGGAGCCAATCGAGCCCGGAGCTCAGGCATGTTCGATCGTGGCCGACGGCGACACCTTGGCCATCAGCTGGACCGAAATCGATGGTGAGGATGCGTACAACGTCCGGCAAGACGGCGCATGGCGAGCCACGGTCGACGACCTGCAGTGGAGCACCACCGGCGGTGACCCGGCAGCCGATTGGGCAGTCCGGTCCCGCATGGCTGGCGTCACGACCGACACGGTGTGCATCGCCGCGGACCCAGTGGACCCGGTTGACCCTGTCGATCCCGTGGACCCGGTCGATCCGGTCGATCCGGTGGATCCCGTCGATCCGGTGGATCCCGGGCCGGAGTGCACGGTGGAGATCGTGGAGGACGGCGTTCTGCTCACCTGGACAGCGCTGCCTGATGAGGATCTGTATCAGGTTCGACGGCGAAGCAATGATGGCGTCACCTTCAAGTGGATCGCCGAGGTTGCCGGTCTGAATCACACCGACGACCCCGCAGCCGGCGAGCACTCGTGGGAGATCCGAAGCCGTATGGACGGCGTCACGACGACCAGGGCGTGCACACCCGACACCGTGACGGTCGGCTGACAAGGGTCTGCAAGAATGCGGTCATGACCGCGCTCGATCTCGCCTTTGTCCGAAGCCAGTTCCCAGCCTTCAGCCAGGCTTCCTTGGAAGGCTGGGCATTCTTCGAGAATGCAGGCGGCTCGTACGCATGCCGGCAGACCATTGATCGGCTCACCAACTTCTACACGTCCACCAAGGTTCAGCCCTACGCCCCGTACCCAGCGTCGGCAACAGCCGGTGCGGAGATGGACGACGCGTTCATTCGGCTCGCCGGAGTGCTCAACGTGGCCGATGACGAGGTCCACATCGGGCCGTCGACCTCACAAAACACGTACACGCTTGCCAACGCCTTCCGAGCTGGCTGGGCGGAGGGCGATGAAATCATCGTCACCAACCAGGACCACGAAGCGAACTCCGGCGTCTGGCGCCGTCTGGAAGCCACCGGTATCGTCGTTCGCGAATGGTCGGTCGATGCCGACACCGGGCTTCTTGACCCAGCGGACCTGTCCGACCTGTTGACCAGCCGGACCCGCCTGCTCGCCTTTCCCCACTGCTCCAACATCGTTGGCCACGTGAATCCGGTTCGAGAGATCTGCGACATGGTGCGCGATGCCGGCGTGATCTCGGTGGTCGACGGCGTCTCCGCGGCGCCACATGGACTCCCCGATGTCGACGCGTTGGGCGCCGACATCTACCTCTTCTCCGCGTACAAGACGTACGGCCCGCACCAAGGCGTCATGACCGTCCGCCGCCCGGTGAACGACGCGCTCGCGAATCAGAGCCACTGGTTCAACGAGGACAACATTCGCAAACGGCTTGTGCCAGCCGGCCCCGACCATGCGCAGGTCGCGGCATGCAATGGCATCGTCGACTACATCGATCTCCTCCACGAGCACCACTTCGAAGACGGCGCTCCGGCCGACGAACGAGGACGACGCGTCCACGACCTCATGCGCTCACATGAGACCGAACTCGTGACTCCGCTCCTGAGCTGGCTCAGTGATCGTGCCGACGTCCGCATCATGGGTCCCGCAGACCCCACGATTCGTGTGCCGACCGTGGCGTTCGTACCGCAGAAGAACCCGACCCAGGTGGCCGAAGAACTCGTCGAACATCGGGTCATGGCAGGTGCCGGCGACTTCTACGCAGTGCGGCTCATCGAAGCCATGGAGCAACCCGCAGATCCGGGCGTCGTCCGAATCTCGTTCGTGCACTACACGAGTCCGGCAGAGATCACCCAGACGATCGAAGCCCTGGACAAGGTGCTGTAGCTCAGATCGCGTCGAACGCAGACTCATCCACGCCGTTTCGCTGCGCTCCACTCACCACCTTTCGGCCCTGGAGGGCCGAAACGTGCCTGCGAAAAATTTCAGATCGCGTCGAACGCAGACTCATCAACCAGCACGGTGGATCGGGCTTGGGTTGGGAGGGTTGCTGGTATCGCGGGGTCGGCGTCGAGGTACTGGGCGAGTGCGGGTCCCTTGTCTTCGCCAGCGACAACCCACAGCAGGTGCGTGGCCCGTTCCAGAACCGGCCACGTGAACGACATTCGGCGCCGGCCCTTGTACTCGTCGGTGAGTGCAACATCGGTGTCGATCACGGAGAGGATCGGGTCGTCGGGAACCAGCGACGCCGTATGCCCGTCGTCGCCCAGGCCAAGTTGCACCAGATCGAACACGACTGGGGTTCCCGCAACCGCATCGATCGTTTCGGCGTACTGCCGGGCCGCCGCGTCGGCGTCAGGTTCGGTGACCGGCATCAGCCAGACCCCGGCAAGCGTGTGCTGTGACAGGAACGCTTCGGTCAGCAACGCCTCATCCAACATGACCGCGTTTCGGTCAGGGTCTCCGTCGGGGGCAAGACGCTCGTCCACCTGAAACAGATGCACGCGCTCCCAGTCCAGGTCGTCCCGATCTGCGAGCAGCTCGAGCATCCGTCGAGGGGTCGACCCACCAGAGACGGCGAGCGTGAAGATGCCCCGCTCGTCGATCGCGGCGGCGGCAGATTCGACGATCACGTCGACGGCCCGCTCGGCGAGCTCCTCACGATCGGCCAGAACTTCGAGCCTCACAGTTCGGGAATCCCGCCGAAGCGTTCGGCTTCCTCGGGTCCCCACGAACCGGCCGCGTACGGCAGGACCGGGTTCGCCGGGTTGAGCATGGGTTCAACAATTCGCCACGCCTCCTCGACTCCGTCCTGACGAGCAAACAACCGCTCGTCACCAACCAGTGCGTCAGCCATCAGCCGCTCGTAGGCATCGGGGCCATCGCCGCCGAGTTGCGCCTCGTAGTCCACGGTCATGTCGACGGCCCGACTGATCATCTCCATACCCGGGACCTTCGCCTGCATGGTCAGGGTGATGTGATCGTCGGGCTTCATGCGAAACCGAAGCCGGTCGGGTTCCGGGCATTCGTCGTCGTCAGAGAAGAGCATGCGCGGCGGCTGCTTGAACTCGACCACGGCCTCCGTGACCGTCTGACTCATGGACTTGCCGGCGCGAATGTAGAACGGCACGCCGGCCCAACGCCACGAATCGATCTCGATCTTCATGGCTGCGAACGTCTCGGTGTCGGAGTCGGGCGCCACGCCAGTCTCGTCGAGGTAGCCATCGACCTGGCCCCGAACCACGTGATCGGGATCGAGCGGTTGCATGGCGCGAAACACCTTGACCTTTTCGTCACGCATGGCCGCCGGGTCTGCGCTCGAAGGCGGCTCCATCGCCAGAAGCGCAACCATCTGCAGCAGATGGTTCTGCACCACATCGCGTATGGCGCCAACCTTGTCGTAGAAGGCTCCCCGACCTTCGATGCCAAAGGCCTCGGTCATCGTGATGGTGATCGATTCCACGTGGTGACGGTTCCATACGGGTTCGAGCAACGAGTTCGCAAAGCGGAACACCATGAGGTTCTGGACCGGCTCCTTTCCGAGGAAGTGATCGATACGGAAGATCTGCGACTCGTCCAGATGGCGGTGCAGGGTGGCGTTCAGTTCACGAGCAGACTCGAGGTCCCGGCCGAACGGCTTCTCCACCACGACGCGCCCGCTGTCGGTCATGCCCACCGATGCCATGCCCTCGACGACGTCATCAAAGAGGCTGGGAGGGATGGCCAGGAACGAGACCGGAACCTTCGCCCCCTCCGTGAGCTCGGCCACCCGGGTCCAGGTGGACGAATCGGTGTAGTCACCCGACAGATATCGGAGACGAACGCACAGGGCCTCGACCACCGACTGGTCGGCGGTGTCGCCCAACTTCTCGATGATTGACTCGCGGGCTCGGTCCCGAAGCTGCTCGTCGTCCCAATCGCTTCGTGCGATACCAACGATGGGCATGTCGACACGCCCCTCCTTGGTCAGTTCGTAGAGCGCAGGGAAGAGCTTCTTTCGGGCAAGGTCACCCGTGGCACCGAAGAGCAGGAAGGCATCGGCACGGTCCTGAGTGGTCACTCGGTCAGTCCTTCTTCTCGTGGTGGCCGCCGAATTCCTTGCGCATGGCCGACAGCACCTTGTTCGCATATTCGTCGTTGTCACGGCTGGCGAAGCGATCGAAAAGCGACGCAGAGATGACCGACGCCGGCACGCCGAGTTCGATAGCGGCCTGCACCGTCCAGCGGCCTTCACCCGAGTCGGAAACCCGACCCTGGAACGCATCGAGGTTCGGATCGACGGCCAACGCGTGGGCGGTGAGGTCGACGAGCCAGCTGCTGATCACCGAACCACGACGCCACACCTCGGCAACGGCAGCGGTGTCGATGTCGTACTGGTAGTACTTCGGGTCGCGAAGGGGCGACGTCTCGGCGTCGGCCTGGCGGGCCTCGGTTCCGGCGTCGGCGCCCTCGAGGATGCCGAGACCCTCGGCGATGGCGGCCATCATTCCGTACTCGACGCCGTTGTGGACCATCTTCACAAAGTGGCCGGCACCGTTGGGGCCGCAGTGCAACCAGCCGGCCTCGCCCGGACGCAGCGGACCGTCGTCATCGAGCGTGCGTTCTGCAGTGTCGACTCCGGGGGCAAGCGTGTTGAAGAGCGGCTCAAGATGGGCAACGGTCTCGTCCTCTCCGCCGATCATCAGCGAGAATCCTCGCTCCAGGCCGTACACGCCGCCCGAGGTTCCAATGTCGACGAAGTGGATGCCGCGTTCGGCGAGCTCAGCGGCTTTGTCGACGTCGTCCTGCCACATGGAATTGCCGCCGTCGATGATGATGTCGCCGGCCTCGAAGTGTTCGGCGACGTCATCGACGGTCTGGCCTGCGAACGCTGCGGGCACCATGACCCATGCAACACGGGGAGACTCGAGTGCGGCAGCGAACTCTTCAAGGGTGTGGGTTCCGACCGCACCCTCGGCGGCGAGCTCGTCCACGGGCTCCGGATTGATGTCGTAAGCGACCGCAGTGTGTCCGTCGGCCATGAGGCGACGGACCAGCCCGGCACCCATCCGTCCAATTCCGACCATTCCTAGTTGCATCGCCATTTCCTCTCTTCGGGAGACTTGCGAAACCCATCATGGCCGCTCGGCCTTCCCCGGGTGGGCGTTTCCCGAGATCCTCGGCACGATTGGGTCATGACGACGTCAGATGTGGCCCCGGAGCCGGTCCTCACGATCGATGTCCAGCCCGATCTAGGCGAGCTGGTGGCGGTCATCTTGTTCGAACACGGCGCCCTCGCCGTGGGTGAAGAACCGGGCGGAGACCAGGTCCGCCTCCGAGCGGGATTCGCAACGCAGGACGCCGCAACGGCAGCCGCCGCTGCGGTGGCCCAATGGGGCTCTCCGATTGTTGCGTTGATCGCGCCGACCTGGCACGACGATCAGCGAAGCGGGTTCTCGCCCGTGGAGGTCGGTCCGTGGCACATTCGAGCCCCGTGGCACGACCCCCACGTGCCGAACGATCTTCGGTCGATTGTGATCGAGCCTGGGCGCGCCTTTGGGCACGGCGCCCATCCGACGACTCGGATGATGCTGGAGCTGCTACCGGACTGGCTTTCCCCAGATGCCAACGTCCTGGACGTGGGCACGGGGACCGGCGTTCTTGCCATCGCCGCCGCCACGCTTGGAGCGATCGTCACCGGAATCGACAATGACCCCGAAGCCATCGCCGTGGCTCACCAGAATGTGGCGGCGAACTCGCTGGAGGGTGCGGTCACGCTCCTGCTGCAGGATGGCTCCGAGCTTGCCGTCACGAGTGGATTCGATGTCGTACTCATCAACGTCACGATCGACCAGCATCGACTGGTCGCTCCATTCGTTTCGTCCACGACAACGGCGATCGTGTCTGGCCTGTTGGAGCAGCAGCTGGACGAAGCCACCGCACTGTACGGCCGACAGCCAAGCGTGGTGATCGAGTCGGATGGCTGGGTCGCCGCAGTGCTTGCTGCTGGCTAGAACAACCCGGGGTCATCGGCGAGCAGGAACCACACTCCGACGACGACCATGATCACGAGCAGGCACACGCCCAAGGCGAACGCCAGCTGGCCGAACCACGTGGGGGCCACCGCTGGCGTATTGGTTGACTCAGAAGCCAGCGAGCGCTCGTGCTGCAATTCGGCACGCTTGCGATCGCGCTGGACCTTGTTCTCTGCCTTCTCGACGGCACGTTGGTGCTTTCGGAGCCGACGTTGACGGCGCCGGACCTCTTTCTCGCTGAACTCGCCGCCTGTGATGGCCTTTTCGGCTTTGCGATGATCGTTGATGAGCTGCCGAGCTTCAGCCGCAATTTCTTCCTGCGACCGGCGACTGGTGTCCCATGTCGGTACGGGGAGGAGGTCGCTTGCCGGCTCTTCCACCGGTACAGCCGGAGGCGCAAACCCGAACATGGGTTGTTTCGTCTGTCCTGCACGGTCGGAATCATCGACCTCGGTGTTCGTGACGACCGGCGCCGGCGATTCGGGCGCCACACTCACCAAACGCGGATAGTCCTCGGGGGCTGGCTCGGGTTCGTGGTCATCGGCGGGCACGACCACGTCTGGGACCTCGTCGGCCCAGTCGCGGTTCGGCCCCTGCCAAACCGGCCACTCGTGAGCGGTGGCCTCGGTCTGCAGCTCGATGACGTCGGCGAGCCCGCTGTCTTCCGATCCCAGTGAGGGAGCATCGACGATGTCGATCACCACGGCATCATCGGTGAAGCTGGGCGTGGGCTCCAGGTCAGCGGCGGCGGACTCGACACTGTCGACTGAATCCTCGGCTTCACCGTCGGGTTCGGGTTCGGGTTCGTTTGGTTCGAGGGTTTGGACCCCGGTGTCTTCGTCGAGTGCCGGCACGAGGCGGAGCGCGTCGGTCGACACAGGTTCGGTCGAAACATCGGGCGTGGCCGTCGGCAGCAGCGTTGCCGATGCAAGAGCCGCAGCGATGATCGGTGACAGCGTGGCATCGTCGACGTCGTCGGATCCCATGTGGGTGTCCGCTTCGATCGGCTCGACGAGGTCCTCAACAGCGTTTCCGCGCACGCGCTCGACTCGCGCCAGAATTTCGGTTCGGCGCTGCTCCCAGCCTTCGGCGCCGCCGGGAAGCGGTGGGAGCGTTGTGGACGAGGCTCCGGGTCCACGTTCGGGTGTGCGGTAGCTGAGGTCGGCGCTGGGGCCGGTCAGGTCGACGACCACATTGTCGATGGGTTCAAGATCGAGATCGATCTGTTGCATCGGGGGAGGCGGTGGCGGACCGTCGATGGCAACTGCCGAACGAAGCTGGTCGGACAACGACGCTGCGGCAAGGAGCGAACGCGCCGATGCCTCGAGGTCGGCGAACGCCTGCGTGCTGACGTCGTCGAGAAGATCGTCGTCGTTTCGAAGTCGGGCCGTGAGCGCTTCGACCCCGCGGCGCTGGGCCGCGAGGGCTGCGCGTTCGCAAGCGTGCAGATTGACGTGCAGTTCGTGCTCGGCCGATTCACTCGGCGCCACAACGATTGCGTCGCTGTGCATGCCACGAACCTGACGCGCGTCGGTCAGAAGTTCGGCAGCCACCCGGGCGACATCGGTCGTGTCGATTCGCCCGACGTTGGCGCTGTGTGCGCTGAGCGCGCGAAAGGATGCAAGCGACGACAGCGACAGCTGGTGTCCGAGCGTGACCGAAGTGTCGGTCGCGTCAGTCATGCGATTCCTTTCGTGAGGTGGTCCAGTACATCCCATCAGTGTACGTGGCGCCACAGGATGAATACCAATTCTCACCCTGCGTGAGAATTGGACCGGGCGTGCCAATCGTGCGGGAGAAAACGGGATACAACACGTTTTGCACGCAGGCTCCACTCCTCATGTGGACAGCAACACAGCCGAACTGAGGAACCATGGCTACAGACGGGAAGAGCCCCGACTATTACCCATTGCGGTGGAAGGTCGCCGACGGTGTGGAGGACCTCTTTGTCCTGCACCGCGGAAAGGCCGTTGCCGGCGTCCTGGTACTTCTCGCCGGTTTGGTCTTTGGCGCCATGCTCTTTTTGGGTGGCGATGGCGACGGCGATGTGGAGACCACCTCCGACGGCACCACAACCACTGTGCCCCAGGACGATGCCGACGCCGACGCGGATTCCGACCCCGAAGCAGCAACCACCAGCACCACAACGACTGCACCAGAGACGACCACGCAGGCGCCAACCACGACGGCTGCTCCCGAGACGACAACAACAACGACCACCGAAGCCCCCGTTGTCTCCGAGCGAGCCCCCGCCGACGACGCCGAGCTCGAGAGCACGCTGCCGGGTGCGATCATCGACATGGGTCCAGGCACCGCACGACTGGTCGGCGGTTTCGCAACCGATTCCGAAGCCGACGAGACTCTCGCGCTGGCCCAGGCGGTGTTCCCAGGGGTCGACATCGTCGACGACCAGGTCGTGGACCCGAGCTTCGAAGCGGTCGAGAACATCACCTTCCGGCTGTCCGCTGCCGACCTGTTTGGGTACAACAGCGACAACATCAATGGCACCTATCTCCCGGTGATCGACCAGTTGGCTGCCGCCATGGTCGCCGCCGACACCTGGGCCGTCGAAGTCACCGGACACACCGACGACACCGGCCCATCCGATGGCAACCAGCGATTGAGCGAAGGTCGGGCCCAGTCGGCCGCCAACCGTCTGATCGCTCAGGGTGTGAGCACCGACCGGATCACGGTGATCGGGTTGGGTGAAGATCAGCCAATCGAAACGAACACGACCGACGCCGGGCGGCTCGCCAACCGTCGCGTCGAGTTCATGGTCACGCCGTAGCAACCACGTCGGCGACGCTCAGGCGTTGCGGTCAGCCCACCAGGCATCGAGACGCTCGAGCAGCTCAGCTCGGTCCATCGACCCTTCGGTGCGCTTGAGCTCGAGAAGCATGCGGACCGCCTGACCAACCTCGGGACCTGGCGGAATGTCCAGGTGCGCCATGACATCGGATCCATCCAGATCCGGACGTTCGGCGGCGCGACGATCGGCCTCGGCCAGGGTCGCGATCCGCTCTTCGAGCTCATCCATCGCTCCCTGGAGCGCCCGCACCTTGCGTTCGTTGCGAGTCGTGCAGTCACACCGAATCAGATGGTTCAGGTCGCCGAGCAGCGGTCCGGCCTCGCGGGCGTAGCGACGAACTGCCGAATCGCTCCAGCCGTCGGTGTAGCCCTTGAACCGACCAGACATGCGAACCAGTTCACAGACGTCCTGGACCAGCTGTTCCTCGAAGTCCAGAGCTTCGAGGCGCTTGCGGGCCATGCGAGCCCCCACGGCTTCGTGATGACGGAACGTGACGCCGCCGTCATCGATCCGCCGCGTGCGCGGCTTGCCGACATCGTGAAAGAGCGCAGCGAGGCGGACCTTCAGGTCGGGGCGCGTCTTGCTGACGACGGCAACGGTGTGGGCAAGCACGTCCTTGTGGCGGTGAATCGGGTCCTGCTCCATGCGCAGCAGCATGAGTTCGGGGGCGACGTCGTCCATACGGCCGGAGTCGAAGGCCCGCCAGAGAGCGTCGGTTGGATCGTCAGGTGCCAGTACGTCGACCAGGACCTGTGCTTCAGGAGAGAGAACCACGATCGAAAAGGATACCGCCACCCACTCCAAGCAAGCGAAGCGTTGACCCCAGGGCAAGAGGCGGCTGAGCGTTTCGGCCCCAGGGCAAGAGGCGGCTGAGCGTTTCGGCCCAGGGCAAGAGGCGGCTGAGCGTTTCGGCCCCCAGGGCCGAAAGGCGGTGAGTGACGAGCCCCTGGGCGAGGAACGACGGCGAGAAACGACGTAACCTTGTGCGGGTGGACGAGCAGAACCCCCCAGCACCACCCCCGCCGGGGCCGTTGCCTTCGAGCGCACCGCCGCCGCCTCCGGGCGTCGCTCTGGTTGGTGCCGACAACCCGCCGCCGCCAACCGCACCGGGCGCGGCTCCGTCGGATGGGAAGAAGAAGGCCACCGACAACCCCATCGCCGTCGCCGGACTCATGGTCTCGGTGCTGGGCCTGGTCCTGGCGATCATCGTGCTCGGCTTCTTCTTCGGCCTCATCGGCGTCGTCCTCAGCGTCATCGCCCGTCGTCGGGCGAAGGCCGGACTCGGCGGATCCGGCTTGGCATTGGCCGGGTTACTGTTGGGACTTCTGGCCATGGTGCTGTCGGTCGCCAGCTTCTTTCTGATTCTGTCCTGGATTGATTCCGGAGACGAGACCGTCGTCAACGGCATCGCCACCACGAGCACCAACACCGTGGACCCGCCACAGGACGACCTGGACACAACGGTGTGTGGAGCGAGCAACAGCGGACGGTTGGCTACCGCGTCGGTCAGAATCACCAACCGCAGCGAATCGTCCAGCGTCTACCGCATCGAGGTGGAATGGCTCGACGATGAGGGAGAGACCGTCTCCTCCACCGTGGTCACCGACTACGTGGGAGTCGACGAATCGCTCACGGTCGACTTTGTGGAACTCACCGGCGCGGCACTTCCGGATTCGTGTCGGGTCGTACAGATCGACCGTTCGTCGCTACCGCTGTTCTGATTCGTGCGCGCTCAGGGAACGAGCGCTTTGGCCAGCCCAGCCAGTTCGGGTAGTTCGTAGCCAACGGCTGGGTCCTTCACGCGCACGCTGATGGTCACGCCGCCGAGCACGCGGGATTCCTCGACGTCGACCTCGAGGGTCCATCGGCTACCCCAAACGGTCAGGTGCGTGGTGCGGTGACCGTCGTCGGCCACGACTTCGACTCGGTCGTGCATTCCCCATTCATCGCCGCTGAGGATGCCGTTGAACCACGACATTGCGGAATCGTGGTCCATCTCGCGATGCAACTCGGAGACGACGTTGTAAATCTGGGCAGTGGACACTGAACGGCCTTTCCGGCCCCCGGTCCACCCGAACCGGTGAAGAACCTACCTCTGCGCTCGCGCGGGGTGGTAATCCATTTCAGTTTTCTTCGCGAGGGTCAGAAGGTGACGGTCTCGTTGAACACCATGCCTTCGTCGAGGGTGCGGTGCACGGGGCACTTTTTGGCGATGTCAGCGAGCCGGGCCCGTTGTTCGTCGTCGAACTCGCCGTCGATGAAGATCTCGGCCGTCACGTTGTGGAGGAAGCCGTGGGCGTCGTCTTCGCAGTGTTCACAGTCGTCGGCGTGGATCTTGTCGTAGGTGTACTGCGCCGAGACCGAGTGCAGCGTCCAGCCCTTGCGCTGGCAGTAGTAGGACAAGGTGATGCAGGTACAGGCGCCAAGGGAACCGAGGAGGAGTTCGTAGGGGTTGGGTCCGGTATCGGTGCCGTTGAGGTCGAGGGGTTCGTCGGCGCCCCACACGTGTCGACCATTGCGAAGCTCCACGACGGCGCCGGCGGTCAGATCTGCAGTGATTGTTGTCATTCGACCGACGGTACTCGACGGGCCACTTCCGGGTGACGGCGGTCTAGATTCAACGGGTGATGCCGTGGGTGGGCATCGAGGGAGAGGGAATCATGCAAAGCGAAACGCAGAACTCGGCAGTGTCCACAACAGCCACTCGACGACGGCGGATGGTCCCCTGGCTGCTGTTGCTGGCTGCACTCTTTGCGCTCCTGTACCTCATTGCGTGGCTGGCGACCCGCTACGACGAGACCGAGAGCGCCGCCGCTCCGGTGACCACCACCGACACCCTGCCCGCCACCACGGTGCCGGCCACAACCGCTGCACCCACGACCGTCGCCACAACCGTTCCCGTGACCACTGTTCCTCCGACCACCGTGGTGGAGACGACCGCGGCGCCCACCACCGAGGCACCGGCCACGATTGGCGACCTGGCCCGGGCCAACCCCGAGTCCTTCTCCACGCTTCTGGCTGCTGCTGAGGCGGCTGGTTTCGGACCCGCACTCGATGCCGCCGATGAGATCACCGTGTTCGCGCCCACGGACGATGCCTTCGCCGATGTCGACCCCGAACTTCTGGCCACGTTGGTCGCCGACCCCGACTTGCTGAACCCGACCATTGGCTACCACGTGGTCGAGGGGACCTGGACTGCCGCCGACCTTGTCGAGCTCACCTCGATCACCACCGTTTCGGGTGACGAGCTGTCCATTGAGGCCGATGCTGACGGTGTGATCCTTGGCGGAGCTGCCCGCGTGGTCGGCGCCGACGTGTCGGCATCAAACGGCGTTCTCCATGTGCTCGACACCGTGTTGGTTCCGCAGACGGTGTCCTCACAACTGACTGCGCAGGCCGTGACCTCGTTGCTGTCACTCGAGCCGATCCAGTTCGCTGACTCGTCGGCCACCATCACCGAGGACTCCATTCCCACGTTGCAGGAAGCGCTGGAACTGCTGGCCGCCGATCCCGGGGCCAGGTTGGAGATTGCTGGACACACCGACGACGTTGGTCCCGCCGAGGGCAACACCCGACTGTCCCAGCGTCGTGCTGATGCAGTACGCGAGTGGCTCATTGCCAATGGTGCCGACGCCGAGCGTCTTGTGGCGGTTGGTTACGGCGAGGGTCAGCCGCTCGCCGACAACAGCACCGAGGACGGACGGGCAGCCAATCGACGGATCGAATTCGTCGCCCAATAGCCCGGGCCGTGGCGCGGTTCGCGCACTGTGCGCGAAGACAAACTTTTTGGGCTCACGACACGACATAGTATGACAACTGTGTAACAATCTTTACCGATTGATGACCCTTGGGTCATTCAACCCACGATCGGCCGCCCACAGTCGATGGTCATCAGTACACCCACGTTCGGAACTCTCGTCGCCCACATGTCTCGCAGAATCGCCGCATTTCGTTTGCTTCTGATCGCCGCTGCGATCGTGCTCGGCGTTGCCGCTCTGGCCAACCCCGCCGGAGCGCAGGACGATGCACCGGCAACATCGATCTCGGCCGTCGCCGTGCCCTTCGTGGGTACCTACGAGGTCTGGTGCACCGACCGAAACCCGGCTCCGAACTCCATCTGCGCACGCCATCACGGCTCACCGGCCATCGACATCGGCATGGAGATCGGCGAGCCCATCTATGCCGCTGGCACGGGCATCGTCACCAACCTCGAGACAACCTGCCGTGCCATTGGCTGCCGAGGCGGCGCCGGCCTCTTCGTCGAACTCACCCACGCCGACGGCACCGCCAGTCGCTACCTGCACCTCGACTCGGTCGCTGTGGCCGAAGACGACGTCGTCGAGGTTGGCGAACTCATCGGCACCTCCGGAGCCACCGGACAGTCCAGCTCCCCACACCTCCACTACGACGAGCGCAATACCGTCGGCACCCGCATCGACATGGGCACCTGGTTTGGCTGCGTCGGCGGCGACGTCGTGCAGTACCCCGACGTGTTCGGAACCACCGACTGGAACCAGGTCGAATACGGAAGCCTGGTGAGCAACGAAGGCTTCGGCTGCCTCGCCGACCTCCAGGTGCCAGCCGAGGCCCCCCTCGTCTTCACCGGAGCCGAACTCCTCGGTGTGTCCACGCCCGACGCCGAGACCGACGGCCAGGTCCGAATCGTCACCATCGAGGGCGACGAGGACGCAGACCCAACCACCCGCACCTTCGACCTTGCCGGTGGCGAGCTTCTCCGAGTCCCTGCAGCGACGAACACCACGGTGTCGGTGCAGTTCCGGGCGCAACTCGGTGTCCTGTGGTCACCCTGGAGCGAATCGGTCGTCCTTCTGGCAGCAGCCGACGACCGACCCACCTGTTTCGGTTTGCACGCAACGGTCGAGGGCACCAATGGCACCACCGGACCCGATGTCATCATCGGCACCGAAGGCAGCGACTCCATCAACTCGGGCAGCGGAAACGACCTGGTGTGTGGCCTCGGTGGCAACGACACGATCGAGGCCGGCGACGGCGACGACCGGGTCTCCGGCGGAGACGGCCGGGACTTCATCTTCGGTGGCGACGGCCGTGACACGATCTTTGGTGGGTCAGGCGCCGACACGATCGACGGTGGCAGCCTTCGTGACCGCATCGATGGCGGTTCGGGCGGCGACACACTCGACGGTGGCTCCGGCTCGGACCTCGTGAACGGGGCAAGCGGCGACGACGTCATCCGCGGCAGCGGCGGACGCGATCGACTTCGCGGCGGACAAGGCGAAGACCTTCTCATTGGCGGACGCGGCAACGATCGGATCCAAGGCAACCCGGGCGTGGACTCGCTCCGGGGTGGCGTTGGACGAGACCGCTGCGACGCAGGCGGACAGGACGGCGACACCACAGAAAGCTGCGAATTGTGACGCTCCGCAGAATAGCGACCACCGCATTCATCACCACCATTGCCACGACCATCGGCGTGCTTACCCTCGCAGGGTCTGCCGGCGCCGGTCGCGGCGCCGCTGTTGGTGTCATCGACACCTTCGATCGCAATCGGGTCATCGCCAGCTGGGAGACCCACGTCGAGCAGAACCTTGCGCTCAACGCCAACTGGAACGGTTCGGTCAACGGGTGCTCGGCTGGTGTGGCCAGCGCAGCCTTCGACGGCGGCACCCTCGAGACGATCAACTGGTTCCGCCGCATGGCCGGGCTCCCATCGGTCACCGAGAGCACCGCAGCATCCGTCGGAGCCCAGCAGGCGGCACTCATGATGGATGCGGCCAACAGCCTGTCCCACTCGCCCGCAGCGTCCTGGCCCTGTCACACCGCTGCCGGAGCCCAAGCCGCTGCGACCGGAAACCTCACGTTGGGCGTGGCTGGCGCACGCGGAGTCCTTGGCCAGATCGAAGATCCGGGCGCCGGCAACGAAGTTCTCGGCCACCGCCGCTGGCTGCTCTACCCCCGCCTTGGTTCCGTGGGCATCGGCAACACGTCCACTGCTGGTGTCGTCACCGTGATCGGCACGCCTGCCGCCCGCTCCACGGCCACCGACTGGATCTCGTGGCCCCCTGCCGGGTACGTGCCGTCCGAAGCCGTCTTCGACCGCTGGTCGCTGTCCTGGAACGGCGAGTCGCAAGCCGACTTCTCCAACGCCCGTGTCACCATGACCGAGAACGGTCGGAACATCGGCGTGACCCTGCTGCCACTCGTCTCAGGCTTCGGCGACAACACCCTCGGCTGGGAACCCACCGGTATCACTCCCACGCAGGCTCAGGATGTCTCCTACCGCGTCACCGTGAGCAACATCATCGTCGACGGGCGCTCACTCACCCGAACCTACGAAATCGTGTCCATCAACGGCGAAGCAACAGCCAACGCAGTGCTCACTGGCACTGGCGTTCTGTGCGCCGGCCGCAAGGCAACCATCGTCGGCACCAACGGCGATGATCTGCTCCGCGGCACCGCTGGAAACGACGTCATCGTGGCTGGCGATGGCAACGACGTCATCTGGGGCGGCGGCGGCAACGACATCATCTGTGGCGACACCGGCAACGACACCATCTACGGCGAAGACGGAAACGACACCGTCTGGGCGGGTGCTGGCAACGACACGATCCGCGGCGGCAATGGCAACGACGTCATCGACGGACAGAACGGCCGCGACCGGCTTCACGGCAACGAGGGCTCCGACACCCTCATCGGTGGCGGCAAGCGCGACGTCATCAAGGGCAACTCTGGCGATGACACCTGCTGGGCCGATCGCAGCGGAAGCACGTCGTACAGCAACGACGCCCTGCGTTCCTGCTGACGCAGCCGGTCGCTCCGCCCGCCACTCTCGGCTGGCTCAGCCTCGGAAGAAGAACCACCACGCCACAGCCGCCACCAGGCCCAGAATGATGGCGACCTTCAGGAACCCCTTGATGGCCCCGTAGACGGCCCCTGCGAGGGCAAGAAGCGCAATGATGAGCACCACGGCAGTGAGTCCGGGGTTGCTCGTGGCAGCCTCGGAGACCGAGTCTGGAACGCGATCGGCGAGGTCCGGGCGGAGCCCTTCGAGCGTCTCGGTGGGGATCTTGTCGAGGGTTCCATCACGGAGTTGTTCGACGATGTCATCGGGGAGTGCCTCAATGACGTCTGCGGGCAGTTCGTCGAGCGGCGTCGATTCGTCTGATTGTGCGTATTGGGCCATGATGTAGTGTCTCATCTCCACCCCTCCGCGGGGTGCCACCTGCTCGTTCGCTCAATGAATCAACGCTCACCTCTCGGTTACTCAACTCGCCTTGGCCCTCAGAGCTCCGCCCCTCGACGCGGCTCCGGCCTCCCCATCGGATGGATCGCGATCCTCGGTGGGATCTTTGCCGTGCTCGTCCTGCTGTTCGTGGTGGGATCCACCGGCGGCACCGAACAGGCAGAGGCCACCTCAGCCGCCGATGAACTCCAGGACATCGTCCGACCCGCACTGACCCGCGCCGGTTACGGCGAGGTTCTCGTGTCCTCTGACGGCCGCACCGTCGTGCTCGAGGGAGAGCTCGCCACCAGGGCCGATGTCGTCGCCGCGACTGCGGTCGCCAACTCCATCGCCGAGGTCGCATTCGTCGACAACCGGCTCACCTACATCGGCGAACCCGAACTGGGCAGCCTTCCCGGTGATCAGGGCGAGCCTGGCCCGGTCCAGGGTGGACCCACTTCCTCGGCCGATCTGCTCCTGCAGGCACAGATGGCGGGTATCGCAGCCCGCGATCCAATCCAGTTCGAAACAAGCAGCGACGAGCTGACGCCCGAGTCAGCAACCACGATTTCTCAGATTGCGGAAGCACTCACGACCAGCGTCGGCACCCGAGTCGAAATCGGTGGCCACACCGACAGCGATGGCGAGGAAGAAGCCAATCAGTTGCTGTCCCAGGCCCGCGCCGATGCCGTGCTGGCCGCTCTTGTGGCTGCGGGCGTCGAGACGGATCGTATGGTTGCCGTGGGTTACGGCGACGGCCTTCCGATCGCCTCCAACGAGACCGCCGAGGGCAAGCGCCTCAACCGGCGTATCGAGTTCCTCGTTCTCGTCGGCTGAGCCACACAAGGCCTCAAACGCCCCAACACGTGACCAAACGGTGCCTGGCACCATCGGCCGCGAAGGTGCCAGGCTCCTTCCAACGTTGTCCACAGGCAAACCGTTGAGAATCCAGCGATTTCGCGAAAGGTGCCTGGCACCTTGGGCGCTCAAGGTGCCAGGCACCATTGCGTTGTGTCGTTGTCTGTGGAGTGCCTGAGTTCGTGGAAAACGATCAGCGCCGTGTGTCCTGGAG
>CAZFBD010000054.1:19943-31350 GCA_964517125.1 uncultured Acidimicrobiales bacterium | reverse complement strand
TTGGCGGCGGCCCATGACAACACATCGGAACCAGGACGTTGTCCTGCCTGCGGGGTTCCTCAACGATCTGTCCACGGCACAGGATCAACGCGAAGTCGTGGAAGTTGCCAACCGGTGGCTCGCCCACATCGTCCCGTCGGAGCGATCGAGCATTGCCCTGGTCACCGACGACCAGAGTCGCCTGGAAGTCCATGCCGTGGGCGAGAACTTCGCAATCGATTCGGGCAAGCCACTCCCCATCTCCGAAACACTCATCGGTCAGTGCTTTCGTGAGCGGAAGCCCATCAACGTCGCAGAGCTTGCCACCGTGGGCAAAATCGACACCGAAGCGCTGGTCGCCGGAGGGCTCCAATCCACGCTGCTCGCGCCGCTCGTCGCCGGAGACCAATGCCTCGGCACCCTGAACGTTGCGAGTGCGCGCAAGGGTTTCTTCCGCGACAGCGACCGTGACTTTCTCTCCAGCGCAGCCTCGCTGATCGCTGCCTTCATGCGCATCCACCAACAGGTGCACGACGAACAGGAACGGGCCCGAACCGACCCGCTCACCGGAGAGCTCAACCGATTCGCCATCGTCGAAGTACTTGACGGCCTCCTGTCAGCCGAATCCAGATTGCAGCCGTCGGTTCTGTACATCGACATGGACGGCTTCAAGGCGATCAACGACGGGCATGGCCATCACGTCGGCGACGAAGTGCTGCGTCAGACCGTGGCACGCATCCGCGAGATCGCGGGACCGGCACATGCAATCGGCCGACTCGGAGGCGATGAGGTCCTCGTCGTGGTCAGCAACGACACGAACTGCGAAATCGCCCGTTCTCTCGCCGACCAGATCGTCCAACGTTGCGCCGCTCCCGTCCGTGTCGACCTGAGCGTGATCGAACCCCGCTTGAGCATTGGCATTGCGTCGCCGCACCTCCCGGGAATGAACGTGGACGCAGTGCTCGTCCAGGCCGATCAGGCCATGTATGTGGCGAAGTCGTCGGAGGACTGGGTCGTCGTGGCCGACGACACGATCCGTGCCAGGGCAGAAATGTTGCGCGTGGTCGACAGCGATCTTGACGAAGCACTGGCCAATGGCGAGGTCAGCTTTCACTACCAACCGGTACGCAACATCGAAACTGGCGTGCTCGAAAGCGCCGAAGCCCTCCTTCGTTGGAACCACCCGACCCTCGGCCCCATACCGCCGCCCCTTCTCATCGAACAGATCGACATCACCGGACGCACAGTCGCCTTCACCAAGTGGTGCATCAACACCATCGGAGCGCAGTGGAAACAGCTGCAGGAGACCGTTCCCGAGCGTGCAGACATGCGAGTGGCGATCAACCTGACAGCAAACCAGCTGCAGTGGTCGAACTACGCGGAAGCGCACATGGCCATGCTCGAACGGACCGGCCTGCGTGCACGTGACGTGATCGTGGAAGTCGTGGAATCCGAACAGATCACCGAAGGCGATCCGGCCGAGGCCACCCTGCGCGAGCTGGCTTCGAAGTCGGTCTTCATCTCGCTCGACGACTTCGGCACCGGCCACAACGCACTCCGCTACTTCGCCATGTTCCCAATTCATGAGATCAAGTTCGATCGGAGCCTGATCTCCAACATCGTGGACAACGACATGGTCCGCTCGATCGTCGCCGGAATGTGCCGGATCGCAAACAGCCTTGGGGTGCAAACCCTTGCGGAAGGCATCGAGACCGAAGCGGAGTTGCAGCTCTGCAAGGATCTGAAGTTCCTTCACGGACAGGGCTATCTGCTCGGCCGACCCATGCCGTTCGACAGCTTTGTTGAGCTGGCTGCAGGGTCGACCTTCGCCACCGAACTGGCTGCCTGACCCCTTGGTTCGGCTGGCCCGTAGATGGGGCCATTCAGCCCAAACAGATCGTTCTGTTGACTTCCGATCATTGCCTCAGAGCAGATCGAGGCGGTGTGCTCTGGCAGTCTGGCGGAGGACTGATGCATGGCGGAAACAGCACAACAATCTGACCCTGTCGGCGAGCCTTCGCCAGCGACGAAACGGCGTTCTCGCCGGTCGCTCCGGAGTGACAAGGGTGCCGTTCTCGTCGAGGCGGCCATTGCCATCCCCATGCTCCTGTTCCTCATCTTCGGAGCCATCGAACTGGGCATGGCCTGGGAAGCTCGCAGCTCATCGACGAGCGGCGTTCGGACCGGCCTGCTTCGGGCTGCATCACTTGGTGATGCCCCCGAGACCGACCTGCGTGTCCTGCAATCGGTGATTGGTGAGATCGGCAGCGACAACGTCGATGACATCGCCTGGATCGTCATCTTCGATGCAAACACCGCAGACGCCGAGGCCACCATTGCGAACTGTGCCGCGGCAGCTGGTGCGGCGGGCGGCCGGGGATTCTCCGACCTGTGCAACGCCTACGACACCAGCGACCTGATCAACGTCGTCGGCAACAACGCTGCCACGGCAATCAGCCTCACCGACTTCGATGACGGCACGAACGCAAGCGGCACCGACTACACCTGTGACCCCGCCAAGATCGATGCGAAGTTCTGCTCCGGCGACCGGCTGACCGACGGCGCAATCAACGTTGGTGTTGCCGTGCAGTACCACCACGAATGGTTGACCGGCATCCTGCCAGGCGAGGGCAACACCTTCACCGAGTACTCCATCTCTTCGACCCTGGTCGGCGAGCAGGCAGCTGCCGTGGTCACCGCACCGCCGGCGAGCACGACCACAACCGCAGCACCAACCACAACGACGACCACGACGACAACAACGACCACCACAACAACGACCACGACCACGACCACCACAACAACGATCCCGTTGGAGTCTTCGTTCGAGCCTGATGGCTCGCCAACCAAGGTTGGCGACGAAACCTTCTCGTCCAGCTGTTGCGGCGTCGACGAGTACATCCAATTTCAGACCGGCGACAGCCACGACGGACCAACATCGGAGCCTCGGGTCGACATCGACTTCACCGTCGATGAGGACGCCAACTACACCCTCGACGCCATCGTGTATTCGTTCCCCTACAGCTGGGCCGACGAGTACAACGAACTCTGGATCGTCATCGACGGAGACCTGGACAACCCCATTCTCTGGGAATGGGACACCGGAGTGTCCGGCTTCAACGCCGACAGCTCACCACCGTTCTGGTTGGACGAAGGTGACCACACCATCTCGATTCACAACAAGGAGGGCTACGCAGCCTTCTCCCTCGATGATGTCAGCCTTGAAAAGGTCTGACCTAGGCTCACCCTTCAATGGGGTACAAGTATGACGAGTTCGAGATTCTTGACCATGCGGTCGACGAAGTCCTCGAGCACGGCCTGAGTCAGCTGACCTTCGGTCGGCTGGCGAAGCGAATCGGTATCAACGACCGGTCGATCGTGTACTACTTCCCCACGAAGGATGCGCTGCTCCTGCGAGTGCTCGAAGCGATCGGCGTGAAGTTACAGCCGGTGCTCGTGGAGGCGTTCGGTTCCGAGGACCGCCTGTCCGAAGCCGAGCTCCTGCATCGGGCGTGGCCGGTCATGGCTTCGGCAGACAATGACCCGATCTTCGACCTGTTCTTCGAGCTCGTTGGGCTTGCGGCCGCATCCATCGACCCATTTCCAGCCGTGGCAGCCGGCTTGATGGACAACTGGCTCACCTGGCTCACACCCAGGGTCCATGCTGCCGAAGCCGACCAACGAGCCACCGCACTGGCCGTCATGGCACAGCTCGACGGCCTGCTGATCCTCCGGAAGACGCTCGGGCCAGAAGCCGCAGATTCCGCCGCCCGCCACATCGGCATCGACGGCTGAGCGGCCGGTGCCCAACTACGACAGCTTTCCGATTCGCGGATACTCCTACGACGAGCCGCATGGCCCTCGTGCAGGCAAGAGCTACCGAGACGCAGGAACTCACCATCCTGGGCTGAACCGGCGCCAGCGCGCCGGGCCCTCAGTCGGGCGAGACCGACCGGTCGCTGACCCAGTTGCCATGAAAGCCGAAGGGCACCCGCTGCGGAAGCTTCACCTGGGCCACGTACCCGCGGCCGAGATCCTGCGCGTCCATGACCACGAACTCGGCCGGGTTGGTGTCTTCGTGGATGAACGTGACCAGCCAGCCGTCATCTTCCTCGCTTGACCCGGCTTTGGGAACGAAGACCGGTTCGCCACTGAACCGACCTGCACCGTGATCGAGCTGGGTGCGTTCGCCGGTCTGCAGATCGTGCTTGAGGGTCGGCCAGCTGTCGCCGTCGTTCAGACCGGTGCTGTAGCCGTACCGGTACGGCTTGCCGTTCAGGCTGCCGCGGATCCGAGGAAACTCGTTGCCGGTTTCGTCGATGACGGTTGTCGACGCCGTACGACGAACCGGGTCGATCTCCCACCGTTCCAGCCACGGCATCTTCGACTCTTCGAACGGACCCAGCACGTCGGTGTTGAACAGCGATTCGTAAACGCAGATGTCGATGATGACCTTTCCGTCGGCGGTGTCATAGGCGTTCATCGGATGGAACGATGCTGCGATCGGAACGTCGACCCAGATCACTTCTTCGGCGGTGCCATGGCGTGGAAGCAGGCCAACCCGATGCCCGGTTTCGGGGCTCCACCGGAACGGGAACGTGTGGCCGGCACCGATGGCATCGAAGTTCACGGTGACCGGCTGATCGATCACGATGGCATAGCGCTCGGTGAGCGACATGTCGTGCACCATGGTCATGGAGGCGACGGGAATGTCGACTGTGTGCTTCACCATGCCGTCGGGTGCGACGACCACGTATTGCACCGTGTCCAGGTGCTCGGGGTAGGCATAGGTCATGGCATGCATGTCGCCGGTGTCGGGGTCGAACTTGGGGTGAGCAGTGAAGCCCCGCGGCAGGGTTCCCTCGAAGTCGTGGCGGGCCACCGTTTCGAGTTCGTAGGTGAGTTCCACCGGGCAGGTGCCGGCCTCGACCATGGCCAGCGTCTTGCCGGCGAACCCGCCGACGTTGGTGTTGGGTCCGATCGACCCGCTGTTCCAGTTGGGCCCGGGAATGTCGTCCTGTCCCCGCAGCGCGGAGAGCCGTGATGAGCCGACGAACCGGTTGCGGTACCACTCGGCCCTGCCCTCCTTCAGGCGGAGGCCGTGCACCATGCCGTCGCCGAGGAACCAGTGGTGCTTGGACGGATCTGCAACCTCGCCGGCCGGGTTCGGTCCGTTGCGCAGGTACCGCCCGTTGAGCTCGGCGGGGAGCTCGCCGATGACTTCGAGGTCGACGGCGGTGACCTCCTCCTGGACTGGAGCGTAGGCGTCGGTCAGATACTGGTTCACCTGGTGGTCTTCGGCGATGGACATGCGCTCTCCTTGGTGACGTAACAACGTTATGCGCATAACATTGTTACATGCCCGCCGATCTGTCAAGCACAACCACAGCAACCGGCGACCCCAAATCCGCCATCCTGGCCTCGGCGCTCGCCATCCTCACGTCGGGAACCGCGCTCACCGTCCGCAACGTGGCCGCCGGAGCGAACTGCTCCACCACCGGCGTGTACACATGGTTCGGGGGAAAGAACGGGTTGATCGAGGCGCTCTTCATCGAAGGCTTCGAGTCCTTCGACACCGCGATCTACGCCCACCAGGACTTCCTCGCCGCCTGCCACGCCTACCGCACATGGGCGATCGACCACCCCACCCACTACAAGATCATGTTCGGGTCCATCGTGTCCGACTTCGAACCGAGCGACGCCGCCATGGCCCGTGCGCTCTCGTCCTACGCCGGTGTGGTCGACATGACCCGCCAGATCGTCCCCGCCAATACCAGCGACGCCGAGGTCGAACGGCGGGCCTACCACGTGTGGGCGACCATCCACGGCTACACGATGCTGGAACTCGTGGGCATGCGGCCACCCACCGATGCCGACCAGGTGAAGCAGTACGACATGGCTCTGCACGCCCTGCACGACGAGGTCCGACTCCCCTCGGGTTCTTGAACGTTTCGTGATCGCCGCGTGAATCCACAGGCAGGGTCATGGCGAAGCGGTCGCCGATGCGGTTCGATGAAGGTATGGACACCAACTCGTCGCCGCGGGGAGCGGTAGGAACCGACGAACTCATCCGCTGGCTGCGCGAGCTGTCGCCCGACGAGATGATCGAGCACGGATTCTCCGTGGAAGGCACCTTCGACGCAATCGACGATCCCGTACTGATCGGCCCCGACGGCATTCCCGTGCAGTCCTGGCGCGAGGGTTACCCGTACGACGAGCGGTTCCATCGTGACGAGTACGACCAGACGAAGCGTCTGCTGCAGATCGAGCTGCTGAAAGCGCAGCGATGGATCAAGAGCAGCGGAACCCGTCTGGTCATCGTGTTCGAAGGTCGCGACGCAGCCGGCAAGGGTGGCACGATCAAACGATTCACCGAGCACCTGGACCCGCGCGGAACGAATGTGGTCGCTCTGGGTGTGCCGTCGCCCCGCGAACGAGGTCAGTGGTACTTCCAGCGCTACCTGTCGCTCATGCCCACCGGCGGCGAAATCACCATGTTCGACCGGTCCTGGTACAACCGGTCGGTCGTGGAACGGGTCATGGGTTTCTGCAGCGACGAGGAATACGAGCTCTTCATGCGTCAGACCCCGAAGATCGAACGCATGCTCGTGGAGTCCGGCACCATCCTCGTGAAGCTGTGGTTCTCGGTGTCACGGCGCGAGCAGCTGACCCGGTTCACGATCCGACACATCGACCCGGTGCGGCAGTGGAAGCTCAGCGAGATGGACCTCGAGTCCCTGGACCGCTGGGACGACTACACCCGGGCCAAGGTCGCCATGTTCGAACGCACCCACAAGAAGAACGCGCCCTGGACCGTCGTGCGATCCAACGACAAGAAGCGCGGCCGAATCGAGGCCATGCGCTTCGTCCTGAACAAGCTCGACTACCCCGACAAGGACCACGACCTTGTTCGGCCAGCCGACAGCGCGATCGTTGGACCACCCGAGGTCACAGGATCTGACGAAGGCGAAGAGGACTGGCTCTGAGCGTCAGGTCCGTTGGCCCGAACCCATGAGTGGTTCCATGGACTCGTCACCCATCGGAATCGAAAACCCGGTCCGTACGTCCACATTCGTGAGCCCCACAGCGGTGAGTGCATCACGGATCTGGGCCGGCGTGAATCCGTGCGAGTCCGCTTCAGCTGGGTCGGCTTCCCAGTCCCATTGCACGAACACTCCGCCGGGCCGCAGCAACGCCACCAGGTCGGCGACCGTCGACGGATAGTCGTCCAGGAACGAGCACACCGACGAAGAGACCACGAGGTCGTAGGTGGGACTGGTGGCGTCCACGGACGTGGAGGTGGTCACGGTGGTCCACCTGTGCGCCCGCACCTTGGCGTCGAGCACGTCGATCATCTTTGGTGCCGTGTCCATGGCGTCGATTCGTGCGACCTGACCAACGAGCTGTTCGGTCAGAAGTCCGGTGCCACATCCGAAGTCCAGGACCGTCATGCCGTCGAGCGCGATGCCTCGGCCCACAAGATCGGTGACCAGAGACTGGTACGCAGCACGCGAGTAGGCCCTGGCGTCGGGTTCGTCGTCCCAGCCAGCCGCCCACTCGTCCCAGCCATCGTCGTCGTGTCCTTCAGCCATGGCCACATCCTTCCCAGCAGCGCTTCCACAATCAAGTGCCGCGGAATCCGAGCGAACGGCCCAACAGGTGCAAGGCTGTACCGATGCCCACACTCGACTTTTCACGAGAGGTGGTTGAGCTCTCCGAGGAGCGCGCTTCCGGCCTCCGTCGCTTCAACCTCATCGCCGCCGCACTCCACCTCGTCACCGGCGTACTCATGGTGGTGCTCGGCGACACCGACTTCACCCTTCCGATCACCGGCTTCAACATCGGCGGACCACCCGGCACCAGCCTCGACAACGGCGTGCTCAACGAACTGTTCGGGTTCCCACTCGCCATCGGCGTTGCCGGCTTTGCGCTGCTGTCGGCGCTGTTCCACATCCTCATCGCCACCGTGCTCTACCCGCTCTACAAGAAGGAGCTGCGTCGGGGCCGCAACCGAATGCGCTGGGTGGAGTACTCGTTGTCCTCCACCCTCATGATCGTGCTGATCGGCATGGTCACCGGTATCACCGACCTGAGCGCCCTCATCGCCATCGCCTTCGCGAACGTCGCCATGATCCTGTTCGGCTGGATCATGGAAATGGTCAACGCCCCGGACGACAAGGCGTGGTGGACGCCGTTCTGGTTCGGCTGCATCGCCGGCATCGGACCGTGGGTTGCGATCGTCGGCTACCTGCTGTCCAACCTGAGCGTTGAGGGGTCCGAGGGGCCACCCGGATTCGTCTACGGAATCATCGTGTCCATCTTCATCTTCTTCAACTGCTTCGCCATCAACCAATGGCTGCAGTACGCAAAGATCGGGCGCTGGAAGGACTACCTCGTCGGCGAACGCACCTACATCGTGCTCAGCCTGATCGCGAAGACACTCCTGGCCTGGCAGATCTTCGCCAACACCCTCATCCCCACCTGAGGAACGCGGTCCAGCTGTCAGTCAGTGTTGGCGGGCGGTAGCTCGTAGACCATGAACGCTGCGTCGACGCCGGGGAAACTGTCGTACACCGCACGGGCGTGGTCGTTGTTGTTCGTTTGTGTGTGCCAGTAGACGTGCTGCCATCCGCGAGCTGCAGCGATGCTGTTGACGTCCTCCACGAGCAGCCGGCCAATGCCGTGGCCTCGAGCGGAGGGGTCAACAAAGAGGTCGTTCAGGTAGCAGACGGGTCGGTCGAACCAGGTGTCGAGATGGTCGAAGAACTGCACGATCCCCACGACCTCATCGGCCATCACGGCGACCCGGCACTGAAACGAATGCGCCGGATCCAGGATCTGTTCCCACAACGCCGGAGTCCGTGCATCGAACTCAGGCGACGCATAGAAGTCGAGGTAACCGCGCCACAGGTGTTGCCACGCCGTTTCGTCCGAACGTTGCAGGTCTCGTAGTTCGATCGTCATGCGTGAAGTATGCCCACGAGTTCGTGGGCGGCTGGACTACGAGCCGAACAGCTCCTCGACCTCGGTGTCGGCCATGATGCCGTCCATGAACCCGAAGCTCCCGTCGAGCAGTTGGTTTCCGATGCGATCGATGGCGCTGTAGATGGCTCGGGGAACGGCTCCGCCGGTGCTGATGCGGCGGACGCCCGCATCGCCCAGCTCGGCCACCGTGTAGTTCGAGCCTCCGGTGCCGATGCCGATGCTCAGGGGTGCGTCGACGGCGGCTGCCGTGGACGCAATGACGTCGAGCGTTTTGAGGCCTGGGATGAAGATGCAGTCTGCACCCGCGGCCACGTACCGGTTCGCACGTTCGACGGCGTCGTCCAACGGGTTGTCGACGTTTCCGTACATGGACTCAGCACGTCCGGTGATCGTGAAGCTGATGCCGCTGTCATCCGCCGCGTGGCGGGCCGCCGCGATCTTCTCGACCGCGAGCTCGATCGGCACCATGCCAGTCGTCTCCGTGGAGGAGTGGTCTTCGATGCTTCCGCCGACGAGGCCATGGGCGATTGCTTCGGTGATGCACTCGGCCACAGCTTCGGGCGTGTCGCCGTAGCCGTTCTCCAAGTCCCCACTCAATGGGATGTGCACGGCCGCTGCAATCTCGCCATAGCTGGCGAGCATCTCGTCCCGCGGAACCCCGTACACATAGTCGGGTCGGCCCCTCCCCCAGTTCACTCCTCCGCTGGTTGTCGCGACCGAAGCAAACCCCGCCCGCTGAAAAAGCAGCGCCGAGATGGGGTCCCACGCACACGGCATGACGAAGATGCCCGAGTCATGCAGTCGTCGAAACGACTCGCCACGTTCGCCAAGTACAGAGTCGGTGAACACTGGGTCGCTGGTCATGCGAGCAACCTACAGTGTCAGACCCCAGTCGTACACTTGTTCGTATGAAATCTTCGGTAGCAAACCCGGAAATGGCGGAAGCGGTCAACTCGATCGTCGCCGGTTTTGCTGCGCTCCAACAGGTGGGTTCAAACCCCGCCAACGAGCGCGATGCCATCGTGTGCATCAAGGAATTCGAACAGTTGCGGCGTGCGGCCGATTCGGCGTGCGTCCAGCTCATGGCTGCCATCGAGGACGGTCACTTCCATCAGTCCGACGGCCACGCAACAGCCAAGGCCATGGTCCGCCATCACGCTCGGCTGTCGGGTCCCGAGGCTGCCGCACGCCAACGATCGGTCCGGGTTTCGGCCAGCTGCCCCGACATCGGAAAGGCCTACCAGGAAGGAACGCTGGGCACCGATCAGATCCGCCACCTCGGCCGAATCCACGCCAACCCTCGCATCCGGTCCAACATGGCCGACCGGCAGAACTGGTTTCTCAACAAGGCCCGTCTGGACTTCGATGACTTCGCCGAGCGAACAAACCAGTGGATGCGCCTCACCGACCAGGACGGGCCAACCCCGCCCAACGAGCGCGCACACCAGGACCGCAACGTTCGCCTCACCCAGGACTACGACACCACCTGGAATGTCATCGGCCAGCTCGCTTCAGGCCAGGGATTCCAGATCCACGAAGTCTTCGAGCAGTACGTCAAGGCCGAAACGCTGGCCGATTGGGAGAAGGCCCGTGCGGAACATGGCGATGCGGCCACCGTCGACCACCTTCCGCGCACCATTCAACAACGCCGGGCCGATGCCTTCGCCCAAATCTTCATGGACGCGGCAGCGAACCCGAACGGCACTGTCCCCGCCGACTTCGTCCATCACATCTTCTGGGATGCCGACACCTTCGAGGAGATGGCCAACCGGTTCCTCCACGACGCCATCGATGACCCGAATGCGGCCACCGAGTCTGCCCTGTTCGAGCCCACGCCCCTCGATCCCGACACCACCGTGTGCCGTTCGATCGACGGCATCCACCTGGACCCCACCGAAGCGTTCTCGACCGCACTCGTGTCCAAGATTCGCCGAGTCCTCATCGACGCCCGGTCCACGGTGGTCGACCTGGGCGTCGCTCGGTTCTTCATTGGAAATGCCCGACATGCGGTAAAGATCGCCTCAACCCGCTGTGTGTGGCCCGGCTGCTGTGTGCCCTCGTCAGCGTGCGAGGCCGATCATCTCGACGAACATTCAGCCGGCGGCAGAACCAACCCCGGCAACGGGGCGCCGCTTTGTGGCAAGCACAACCGCTGGAAACAGAAGGGGTTCACCGTCTTTCGAGACCCCGCCGGCCACTGGCACACCATCCGCCCCGACGGAACCGAAATCCCCGCCTGATTGGGTGGACGTCCGAATTACCCGACAACGGGACCAAGGCACGAGACTTCGAGGCGATCCTCACGTGGCTCCGTGCTGTTCCCGAAGAATCGCGGAAGTGACCTCATTGGCTCGCGCCTGCATGCGTTCTCGGCCGGTGCGGCCAAATACCTCGGACCGCCTCAAGTGCCACGGTCCGCCGCCGCAGGTTTCGCACCAGCACA
>CAZFBD010000054.1:7798-19843 GCA_964517125.1 uncultured Acidimicrobiales bacterium | reverse complement strand
ACCTCGGACCGCCTCAAGTGCCACGGTCCGCCGCCGCAGGTTTCGCACCAGCACAGCATCACCCTCGATCCTTAGACGAGGCCATAGGCACGCCGCGCCAATCAACGAAAACAAGATGCCGAATACAACCGCCAACGGCGATCGCGATGCGAACCCGACGATCATCATCTGAGCGCCGGCCGCACCAGCGATCACTCCCTGAACGACAAGCAGTGCAGACCGGAACCTCATTCGCCGTCACACACGATCAAAACAGATCAGCGTCCGTCTACAGGTCCATGCCCTTGGCGACCACTGGAGCCATGATCGTCACGACTGGTGCTCCGGCGAGCAGTGCACCGAGCGCACCCATGGCTGCCTTCATCTCGGGGCCCTTGCCATGGACGGCGAAGGCATCGTCGTTGGTGTACAGCTCGAAGAAGACGTAGTCGTTCGTGTCGGGCACCCGATGGGCCGAGTAGATCTCCAACCCCTCCTCCTCATCGCTTGCGGTGATGAGCGTGGCGAGGGCGGCTTCGAACTCGTCGTTCTTTCCGTCCTGGCAGGTGAGTGTTGCGTGGAGTGAGAGCTTTGCCATGGCTGGACGGTAGCCGCAATGGCGGTTCGCCGCCTCAGCCGTCGACCGAGTCCAGGCCCCAAGCCGCCAACAACAGGGGTTGCGCCACACCCCAGTCGAGCACGCCTCACCCTGCAACGGCTGCAGAAGATGGCCGTCGAGCTCTCGAAGCCACGTTGACGCGGTGTCGGCTCCGCTGGTTGCTGCGGCATCAGCTGGCCGACCAGCCTCCGTCGAAGCCGATGAGCTGACCGGTCTGGAAGCCGGCCGTGCCGTCCAGGAACACTCGGCAGAACTGGGCGAACTCGTCCATACCTCCGAGCCTGCGCATGGGGACCATCTTCTCGATCGTCGCCCGAACCTCGGGATCCTCGGCGCCTGTCGCCTCGAGGAACGCCGGGAAGTCCATGAAGTTGGTGCCCACGGCATTGACCTGCACGCCGTTGCGAGCCACCTCGGCTGCCGCGTTGCGAACCAGCATGTTCGCTCCGGCGCGGGTGGCCGAATACAGCGCCGCGCCCGGCGACGGCTTCAACCCCGTCGCACTGGTGATGGCGAGCACCTGCCCCGACCCGGCTTCGACCATTGGGGGAAGTACGGCCCGAAGCGTGCGAAAGACGGATTCCAGGTTGCCCGACACGACGGTGTTGAAGTCGTCGTCACTGGCGTTGACCAGCCGACCCGACACGATCGTGCCGGTGAAGAAGGCCACCGAATCGATTCGCCCGTAGGCATCCATGGCCATGTCGACCAGACGGGGCGCCGCCGACGGCTCGGCGAGATCGGCAACGTTGTCGACCACCCAGCTGTTGGCACCCATCTCCTCGAGTTCCTCGATGAGCTCCGGCTTCGGGTCACCCAACACCAGGTCGTACCCGGCCGCCGCCATCACCGTGGCCAGATGCGGACCCACATAGTGGCGGGCGTTGGCAACGATGGCGACGGGTTTCGGGGAGACACTCTTGGAAGACATGATCGCAACCTAGCCGTCGACGGCTGTGCTGTACTTTCCTGATGGCCGTCACCGTTCGCACCGCGTCCGAGTCCGATCTGGGCGGGATCGTCGCATTCATCGCCGCGCAACAGCAGAACCCGACCACACACGTCCCGTACCTGGCAACCGATGCCGACAGCATCCGGACCGACATCGACGAGATCGAGGACTGGGCTGCAGTGACCGCCGTCGCCGAGTCCAACGGCCAACTGGTTGGCGTCCTGATACCCGAGATCGACCCCGACATGGGACGGCTCTGGTGGTGGGGTCCGTGGGTTGGATCCGAAGACGCCGACACCGTGGCCACGCAACTCCACGCGGCCGCCACTGCCCTGCTCCCGGACGGGATCGACGAGCAGGAAGCGTGCGGCGATGACCGAAACGAGTTGGTCCGTCGGTGGTGCTCGGCCCACGGCCTTGTTGCAAACGACGCCTCGGTCCTGCTTCGACGGAACCACGAACAGGACCACACACCCGACCCACGAGTCCGACCGGTTGCGGAAGCCGACCTCCCCGCACTCATCGAGCTTCATGAGGCCGCGTTCGCCAAGACACATTCGACGGGCCAGGCACTGTTCGCAAGCGACAACCCCCGCTTGGCAGCGATCGTCGACGACACCCCGGTTGGATACGTGGCGCATGAAATGCAGTCGGACGGCAGCGGCTACCTGGACTACCTGGCCGTCCGAGACGACGTCCAGAACCAGGGCCTCGGCCGGGTTCTCGTGGAGGCGGCGTGCGCCGATCTGTTTCGCCGTGGGGCGACCCACGTTCACCTGACCGTCCGCGAAACCAATTCTCCCGCACGAGCTCTGTATGCCCGAGCCGGGTTCGTGGAAGACCGGCTCGCCCGGCCGTACCGGCTCGGTTTCAGCCTGCAGTGAACGACCACAACAACACCCGACCGGCCATCTCCCTCTCAGGGATGAGGGCACAACCCTCCCCGCGCCCGATGCCTGCCGATGCACTCATTTCGTACCGTGAACTTCACACCGACCAGAAGGGCCACACCATGTCCACCGAGAGAGCAACCGCCACCCGCCGCAGCCGACGGCTCCGCCCCCTGGCCATCATGGCCGCTCTTCTTCTGGTGCTGTCCGCCTGCACCGGCGACGACGACACCACGAACGCAGCCAGCACCACCACCGAGCCCGAGGCGACAACGGCTGCCCCGGAAACGACCGAGGCGCCAGCAACCATCGTCGTCGAGTCGGCTGACGAAGAGCCCGCCGAGGAAGAGATGTTCGATCCCGGGCCCTGCGCCTTTCAGACACCGGAAGACGTCGACGTGGAGTGCGGCTGGGTGACCGTTCCGCAGAACTGGGACGACGACGCCGACCCCGACACCATCCGGTTGCACGTGGCCACGTTCAGCAGCGAAGCCACCCCAGCCGACGCCACGCCCGTCGTGTATCTGGAAGGCGGCCCCGGCGGCGACTCGCTGGGCCTCATCAGCTTCACGTTCGGCGACCTGTTCGGCCCGATCCTGGACCAGCATCCTCTGGTCATCTTCACCCAGCGCGGCTCGGCCCTCTCCGAGATCGATCTGGAATGTGAAGAGGTCACCGACGTGGAACTCAATGCGTTCTCCGAAGCTCCGGACCCCGACTCCACCGAAGGCATGGAAGCGCTCCAGGCCTGCGCCCAGCGACTGCAGGATGAAGGCGCCGACCTCACCTCGTACAACTCGGTTGCATCGGCCCACGACGCAGACGCCGTTCGCGCTGCCCTCGGACACGACGAGTGGAACGTTCTCGGCATCAGCTACGGCACCCGCCTTGGACAGGAGCTGGCCCGTCAGCATCCCGAAGAGATCCGGGCGCTGATCCTGGACTCGGTGCAGCCCACCGACCCCCAGTTCGGTTCACTCGCTGCGGTCCCGACCACCTTCGAACGCTCCCTCAACGAGCTCTTCGCCGGCTGTGCCGCCGACGCCGACTGCGCTGCAGCCAACCCCAACCTCGAAGAGCGTTTCCGGGCACTGGTTGCCCAGGTCGACGCCGAACCCATCGAACTCGTCGCTTCCGATCAGCTCACCGGCGAGACCTACGACGTGGTCGTCGATGACACCCGACTGCTCGGCAGCGTCTTCCAGTCGCTCTACAGCGCCGAAGCATTCTCGGCGCTTCCCGAGATGGTGGAACAGCTCGAAGCCGGCGATACCAGCACGCTCGCCGTGCTCGTCGGCCTGGAGATCACGAACGCACCGTTCTTCTCGAACGGCATGTACGCCGCGGTGATGTGCCACGACTACCTGAACTCGCTCACCCCTGAGGGAGCGTTCGACGCCGGCCTCACCGGCGACCCGCTGTTCGACGGACAGTTCGCCGGCGAGACGCTGGAAGAACTCAACCAACTGTGCGAGATCTTCCCCACCGGGTCCGCCGATGCTGCGGTCGCAGAACCGGTCCAGAGCGACGTGCCGACACTGCTGATGTCCGGCAACTTCGATCCCATCACACCACCATCGTTCGCCGAAGCCATCGAGCCCGGCTTCAGCAACTCGCAGGTGGCAGTGCTTCCGAGCGTCGGCCATGGCGCCGTCGGCGACGAATGCGGCATGACGATCGCCCTCGACTTCTTCGCCGATCCCTCCAGCCCGGCCGACCAGTCCTGTATCGCCGACATCGGTGCACCCAACTGGATCCCAGCCAGCCTGGAAGGCACCGTGTTCACGGCCTTCGAGGAACCCGACCTGCAGATCCAGGGCGTGCATCCCGAGGGCTGGCTCGACCAGGGCTTCGGCATCACGGTCCGCCACGACGCCAACATCGCCCACCAGACCGTGCTGATCCAGCAGGCCGCCAACATTCCTCCGGAGCAGTTCGTTGGCCTGCTGTCCTCACAGTTCGGTGCCGAACCCGTGGAGCTCGACAGCGTGGAGTTCAACGGCCGGGAATGGCAGACCTGGGAGCTCGACGGCGACGCCGGGTACTTCCGCTTCCACACCCACATGGACGATCAGCTCACCTACCTGGTCGGCTTCCAGGCCAGCCCCGGAGACATCGATGATCTGGTCGCCCACCTCCTTCCCACGGTGCTGACCGAAATCGGGAGTATCTAGCTATCCTTGAGGAGCGCCCGTCCTCGGGTGTGACGGTCGGGTCCTGTGCAACGGGAACCCGTGAACCGGGTCAGGGCCGGAAGGCAGCAGCTCTCAGCGGTGCTTCTCGTGTGCCGCAGGTCGCCTGGCCGTCACTCCCGAGGACGGGCGCTCATTCGTTTTGGTTCACGCCCTGCACCGGCCGGTACGGTGCAGGGCGTGGAGCCGGAACTGAGCGACGAGGACCAGCGCCTGGCTGCAGCCGGCGACCTGAACGTTCTGGCGATCCTCATGCTGGTCGGGTCCACGCTCTTCGCAGTTGGCAACTGGTGGATCGGCACCCTTGGCTGGATCCCAGCCGCACTCACGGTCACCTCCACACTGGGCACGAGCATCGGCCTTCTCCAACGGTCCGAGGTCGTGGCGGCCTTCGTGAAGATCGGCTTCGGAGTCAGCGGCCTGGTCGCCCCGATCGCCGCCGTTGCCGGAGTAGTCCTGGGACTCCTCGGCTTCACGTGGGGCTGGGCGATCCTGGCCGGCGCCGTCGTGTACTTCGGCTTCTCACTCCTCGGACTCGAGATCATCTCTCGGGCTGAAGACACCGGCGTACTCGCCCGGTTCTGATTCTCAAAACACTTCGGCGGGTAAATACACCCACCGGCAGCTTCCGCACTAACGTGCCGTCCCGGCGGTCATCTACGTGTTCATGGGAGTGCAACATGATTCAAGAATTCAAAGACTTCATCAACAAGGGCAATGTGTTCGAGGCAGCCGTGGGTCTGATCCTCGCGCTGGCATTCGCACCGGTCGTGCAAGGCCTTGTCGACAACATCATCATGCCCGTCGTGGCCCGGATCTTCGGCCAGCCCGACTTCAGCAGCATCCGCATCGGTCTGGGTGGAAGCCAGGAAGTCACGCTCGACGACGGAACCGTTGTCATGCAGGAGCCAACGATTGAGATCGGCACGTGGATCACCACCGTCGTCGGATTCATCATCCTTGCGTTCGTCATCTTCATGATGGTCAAGGCCTACAACAAGGCCAACGCACCGGAAGCCGAAGACGACGGCCCAACCGAGGTCGACCTCCTCACCGAGATCCGCGACAACCTCGCCAAGTAACCGGTTCGAACCACACGAGCGTCGGCACCACAGAGGTGCCGGCGCTCGTGTGCGTTTTGTGGCGCACATCACGAAGAGTTCACAACATCTGCCCTCAGTTTCGACAGGCGGCGTGCCGATTGTGTGACATGACGGAGAACGCACCCAATTCGGCGTGGGGCTCAGATCGACGTTGGACCCCCATGACACGGCGTTCCCAGGAACGTGTTGGGGTTTCGATCTCTGACCGGACCACCCTGCAGTGGATCGCGTCGTCGTCCCGATGGACTCGTCCGTTCACGATGACGGCCCGCATTCACGACCTTTCGAGCACGGGAATGAGCCTGGACGTCGAGGACACCACCACCGAACTCCCAGATTCGATGCAGCTGAAGATCGCAACCCTCGAGTGTTTTGTCGATCTCAAGGCAACCTCGCCGATCGACACCGGTCGCCGACTCCACGTGCAGTTCAATCACCCGAGCGAGCGGTTCCAGACTGCCGTGGACTCCATGCTTGCCCGTTTGATCGAAGACGGAGCCAGCGAAGCAAGCTGATCCGATGGAGCCGCCCTCGTTGAGCGCCTCGGCAATCGCAATTCGCCCGTAGCCTCGGGTACATGCACCCCATGCAAGTGCTGCACTCCATGAGCAGCTCAAATGACGAACCCAAGGGAATCGACCGCGACACCGTTCGCCGGGTTTGGGGATTCTCGCTGCCGTACCGACCCATGGTCGTCGGCTTCGTGATCCTCATCATCCTGGGCACGGTGATCGGCCTGATCCCGACGCTGGCATTCGCGGACATCATCGACACCGCAATTGCCGAGGGAAACACCGGCCGCCTCAACATGCTCGGAATCATCGTTGTCGTTGCCGCCTTTGCTGCGGCCGGCATCTCCATGGTTGAACGGTGGCTCTCCAGCCGAATTGGAGAGGGCATCATCTACGACCTGCGGGACAAGTTGTTCCGTCACGTGCAGGACATGCCGCTCGGTTTCTTCACGCAGACCCAGACCGGCTCGCTCATCTCGCGTCTGAACAACGACGTAATCGGCGCGCAGCGGGCATTCACCACGTTCCTGTCCACGGTCATTGGCAACGTGATCAACCTGGGCATCACGCTCGTCACCATGTTCTTCCTCGAGTGGCGGCTCACGCTCCTCTCGCTCGTGATCCTGCCGTTCTTCATCATCCCGAGCCGTCGGGTCGGCACACGAATGGCCGACATCACTCGCGAGTCGATGGAGCTCAACGCGTCGATGAACACGACCATGACCGAACGCTTCAACGTGTCCGGCGCCATGCTCGTCAAGCTGTTCGGCCGCCCCACCGTCGAAGCCGACGACTTCGCTCGTCGGGCCGCACGGGTTCGCGACATCGGCATCCGTTCCGCCATGCTCGCCCGCGTCTTCATGACCGCCATGACGCTCGTGGGAGCACTTGGCACCGCCGCCATCTACTGGATCGGTGGCCGCATGGTCATCAGCGGCGACCTGACCCTCGGCGGTCTGGCTGCGCTGAGCCTGCTCGTCGTGCGGGTCTACCTACCGCTCACGGCGCTCACCAACGCCCGGGTCGATGTGACGAGCGCGCTCGTCAGCTTCGAGCGCGTCTTCGAGATCATCGACATGCCCAACCCCATCGTCGACGCACCGGACGCCACCGAGCTCACCAACGTGCGGGGCGCGCTGCGTTTCGACGACGTGCTCTTCACCTACCCCAGCGCGGGCGACTCGACCATCGCCTCGCTCGAAGACGGCACGCAGCGCCGCACTCCCAAGCGCGGGCCAGGCCAGCACATGAGTGCCGGCATCACGCCCGTCACCGCTGCGCCCAACTACACGGTCGCCGATGAGCGACAGGTTCTCCACGGTGTGAACCTGGACATCGAGCCTGGTCAGCTCGTGGCCATCGTCGGCCCGTCTGGCGCGGGCAAGTCCACACTCCTCAACCTGGTGCCCCGTCTCTACGACGTCACGGGCGGCGCAATCACCGTCGACGGTCAGGACCTTCGTGCGGTCACGCAGCACAGCCTGCGCGAGGCGATCGGCGTGGTGAACCAAGACCCGCACATGTTCCATGACACGGTGGGCGCCAACCTTCGGTATGCGAACCCCGACGCCACCGAGGAAGACATGCGGCGTGCTGCGGAAGCGGCTCGCATCATGGACGTGATCGATGCGCTCCCCGACGGTTTCGACACCGTCGTCGGCGAACGCGGCTACCGCCTTTCCGGTGGCGAGAAGCAGCGTTTGGCCATCGCCCGCATGCTGCTCAAGGACCCGGCTGTCGTCATCCTCGATGAAGCCACCAGCCACCTCGACACCGAGAACGAAGCGCTCATCCAGCAGGCCCTCGAGACAGCGCTCTCGGGCCGCACCTCGCTCGTCATTGCCCACCGCCTGTCCACCATCACCTCGGCCGATCAGATCATCGTGCTCGACGAAGGCGTGGTCGTGGAACAGGGCACTCACGACGAACTCCGTGCACTCGGCGGCCTGTACGAGACGCTCTACGAGAACCTTCTTCGGGTCGACGTCGCCACCACCTGAGGGCCCTCGTCACTACCCGCCGATATCCTCGCATTGCGTGGACACTCCGCTCTTCGACACCGAACCTCCGCCGCCACCTCGCGGCGAGCCGAGCTTCACCGTCGCGCAGCTCGGCACGCTCATTCATGGCGCCATGCAGCAGATCTTCCCCGATGACCTGTGGGTCGAGGGCGAGATCTCCAACCTGACGCGGTCGCGGGCCGGCCACGTCTACTTCGATCTCATCGAGCCCGTCACCCCCGGCAACCCGTCCAATGCCCGGCTGTCGGTGGTGCTGTTCAGCCAGACCAAACAGATCGTGAACAACCAGTTGAAGCGGCAGAACGTTGGCCGTCTTGGCGACGGAATGGCCGTCCGCATCCGCGCCGCCGTCGACTACTACCCGCCACAGGGCCGCCTGCAGCTGCGCATGACCGGCATCGACCCGCGCTACATCCTGGCAACCATGGCCGCCGAGCGCGATGCCCTCATCCAACGGCTCCACACCGAAGGCCTGGTGGCGCAGAACAAGCAACTGCCCATTCCTCTCGTACCCATCCGCGTGGGGCTGGTCACCAGCGCCGTATCTGCGGCAGCCGGAGACTTCCTCATGGAGCTCGACTCCACCGGCTTCGGCTTCCAGGTGGTTGCCGTCGACTCCCGCGTGCAGGGCGACCTTGCCCCCGACGCACTCGTTGCCGGGCTGCGCACGCTGTACCGAGAGTCCGTCGACGTCATTGCCCTCATCCGCGGTGGTGGCAGTCGCGGCGATCTGTCGGTCTTCGACAACGAAACACTCGCCCGAACCATCGCCGTCTCGCCGGTACCCGTCTGGACCGGCATCGGTCACGAGATGGACAGTTCGGTGGCCGATGTCGTCGCCCACACCCACTACAAGACCCCAACCGCGGTGGCCGCTGCGCTCGGTCAACGGGTCAGCGGCTTCGTCCGCCACACCGAAGACCAGTGGGCCACCATTGTCGCCATGGCCGGCGCCCAGCTCTCCCATGCCACGAAGCACCTTTCCACGAGCGCCCGGCGCGGCTCCCTCGCCGGCCGTGAGTCGCTGACCCTCGCCGACCACCGGCTCGGCACCCGAGCCGACGCCATCCCCAAACTGGCCAGCCGCATCGTGCGGGACGCGGGGACCTCGCTCGACCATGTCGAAGCCCGCGTGAAGGCAGCCGACCCCGCCGTGCTCCTGGCGCGAGGCTGGTCCATCACCCGAACCACCGATGGCCGCGTGCTCCGAAGCGTCGACGATGTGTCCTCTGGCGACACCATCGTCACTGCGCTCGCCGACGGCGCCGTCATCAGCAACGTTTCTCTCACCGACCCGAAGGACCCCGACGACCATGTCTGACACCACCGACGAGCTCCAGTACGCAACCGCAGTCGCCGAGCTCGACGACATCCTCAACGAGCTCGAAGACGAGGCGCTCGACGTCGACATCCTGGCAACGAGGGTGGAGCGGGCATCCACACTCATTCGGTTCTGTCGTGGCCGCATCACCTCGGCCCGAACCCAGGTCGAACAGATCGTGGCCGACCTCGATGCACTCAGTTCCGGCGACACCATCGCTTCGGACGATCCGGCCGAGAGCACCGAGGACGAATGAGCACTCCCGACGCACTCCTGATCCCGGCCGCCGCCGTCGAAGCGCGGCTCGCACAGGTACTCAATGAGCAACGCTCGCAGTGGACGGCCGTCGACCCGTTGCTCGGCGAGATCGTCGATCGGCTCGACACCCTGGTCATGAGCGGTGGCAAACGGGTCCGTCCAGCCATGGCCTACTGGGGTTTTGTAGGTGGCGGTGGCGACCCCACCAATCCGGAAATCGCCAATCTGGGCGCGGCGCTCGAACTTCTCCAGGCGTTCGCGCTGTTCCACGACGACGTCATGGATGGCTCCCCCACACGTCGGGGTATCCCCACGGCGCACACCAGCGAGATCACACGCCACGAAGCGGGCGAGTGGTCGGGCGAAGCACGTCGCTACGGCGAGGCCATCGCCATCCTTGCCGGCGACATCAGCCTCGTCCTGTCCGACGTGTTGCTGTCCGACGTGGGTCCCGATGTCCGTCGCCTGTGGGACCAGCTGCGGATCGAGGTCAACCTGGGCCAGTTCCTGGACGTGGCCGGAACCGTTCGCGGCGCCGTCGACGAGGACACGGCCACCCGCATCATCGACTACAAGACCGCTCGCTACACGATCGTCCGACCGTTGCAGATGGGTGCCGCACTCGCCGACGCTCCCGAACTCGGCCCGGCGCTCGAACGCATCGGCCGACCGCTCGGACTGGCGTTCCAGCTCCGCGACGACTTGCTCGGCGCCTTCGGCGACAGTGCCGTCACGGGAAAGCCGGTGGGCGATGACCTCCGGGAAGCCAAGCCCACCCCGCTGCTTGCTCGGGCACGGTCCCTCGCCAACGAAGCGCAACAGGCCATACTTTCTCTCGTAGGCGGGACGCTCTACGACCCACAGATAGCCCAAGTGCAGGAGACACTGATCGCCACAGGGGCTGTTGCCGAGATCGAAGCCGAAGTGGCTTCACTCACTGCGAAAACTCTTTCAGAGATTCGCGCGACTCCACTCGCTGCCGATGCGTCAGAACACCTGACTCACCTGGCCGAGTTTCTGGCAGGTCGTACCCACTGAAACCAGGCAGCCATGACTGCACTACAAGCGAGCGAAGCGAACCGTCGGTCCGATCCGGCCCTGGAGCGACGCGCCGCGCCACGAGCTGACCCGCCGGTCTCCCTCGAAGATGCTGCGGGAGCGCTACAGGTTCTTCGCCATGGCGGCGCCGACGACTCCACTCTGCGCTTCGATTTGCCGCCTGCGGTCAAGGCCACCGTTTCACCCACGATCGCCTCGCTGAGGTGGACGGCCGTGCTCTTCGGCATGTTGTTCGGCGCCGGCCGATCGGCCGAGGGCGATCTGGCCATCGTGGTCAGCACCACGCTCGCATTGTTCTTCACCACCTGGCGGTCGATGCTTCCGCTGCACCTTGCGTCGGCCCGCCGCATCGACCGCATCAAGCCGATCACCGATGGACTCATCCTGGGCATCGCCATCGGGTTCAGCGACGGCCTGGTCAGCCCGTATGCCTTCTGCCTGCTGGCGGCGGCAACCGTCGCGGCGTTCGGTTGGGGAACCCGGCACGGCGTGCTGTGTTTCCTGGCAGGACTCGCCTCGACTTGGGCCACCGCCGAGCTCAGCAACTCCAACCCCGAATGGACCACCCAACCTGCGCTCGGCGTGGTTCTTGGCACGCTCGCTGCCGTTCTTCTTGCCGGATTCGCCCGAGCCCGACTGCTCGAAGCCGAGCGTCGCCGGGCGGCCCTCGCTGGCCGGGTCGACACCCTTGCCGAGACCAACGATCTGCTCCACATCCTCAACCAGGTGGCACGCACGATCCCGACCGCTCTCGACCTGCGTGAAGCGCTGGAGTCCACTCGCGAGCAACTGCAGCAGGCGATCTCGCCCGACGTGTTGTGCATCTTGTCGACCGACGACGGCGACACCTGGGACGCCCAGATCACCGACGGCTGTTCCATGAAGCCGACCACCCTCACCGGCCATCTTCCCGAAGCGGTTCGCGATGCCCTCGACACCGATGGTGTCCTTCGCTTCGAACGTTTGGCTGGTGAAGGCCTGAATGCCTCGTCCACCAACGGCATCTACGCGGCACTTCGCACCCGCGACCACACCGTTGGCGTGCTGGCAGTCGAAGCTCGAACGGCCGGCGCACTCGGCGCCAGTCAGCAACGGCTCATCAGCGGGCTCGCCGACGTTGTTGCCCTCAGCATCGACAA
>CAZFBD010000054.1:0-7698 GCA_964517125.1 uncultured Acidimicrobiales bacterium | reverse complement strand
GAGAACCTGTCGATTCCGATCGAGAACGAGCTGCTCCGCATTCTGCAGGAAGCGCTCAACAACATCGACAAGCACGCCCAGGCCACCCGTGTCGACGTCCGCTGGGACGTTGGCACCGACCGGGCACTCTTGACGATTCGCGACAACGGCCGAGGGTTCGACCTCTCGTCCGGCGTCCGCGAAACGGCCTACGGCCTCGTCGGCATGCGCGAGCGCGCCGACGCCGTGGGAGCCCGACTGGCAATCGACAGTCGACAGGGCGGCGGCACAACCATTTCTGTCTCGATCGAGCGTTCCGATGACGCCCGCCGAGAGACAGCTGACCCGAGGAGCAACAATGCCGTTACGCATCGTCCTGGCCGATGACCATCAGATCCTTCGCGATGGTGTCCGCCGAGCATTCGAAGCCGCTGGTGAAACCGTCGTGGGTGAAGCCTCGAACGGCGAGGAAGCCGTGGCACTGGCTGAACAGCTGCACCCCGACGTGATCGTCATGGACCTGTCCATGCCCGTTCTCGACGGCGCCGCAGCCACCCGTCGCATCAGTGAGTCCTGCCCCGACACCCGCGTCGTCATTTTGACGATGCACGACGATGTCGACCGGACCCAGGAGGCCCTTCGGGCCGGGGCGGTTGGGTTCCTGACCAAGGGATCGTCGTTCAAGGACGTGCACCGAACAGTGCTCGCTGCCGGCGACGGACTCACCAGTCTCAGCCCCGAACTGGCCAGCTCCATGCTTTCGGTCTCCGAAGGGACATCGTCGCAGGACGAGGAGCCAATCCTTTCGGCCCGCCAGGTGGAGATCCTGCAACTGATCGCCGATGGGCTCACGACCAAGCAGTCCGCTCGCGAGCTGGGCATCGCACAAAAGACGGTCCACAACCACTTGAACGCGATCTACCGTCGCCTCGACACCCAGAACCTGACTCACGCTGTTCTGAGTGCCGTGCGCCTCGGAATCATCGACCTCAACTGATTCCGTCGTGGCCGAGGATCGTCGAACCAGTCGCGTCAAAGCGATCATCATTGCTCTGCTGGGCCTGCTGTCGCTGCGCGTCGTGATTGCGGTTGTTGCGAGTGCCGGAGTCACCGGCGCCGTCGCCGGGCCCATGGCTGCCCAGGCGGTCGCAGCCCGCAACGCCACGACGACCACCACAACCGTGGCCCCAACAACCACCACGACCACGGTGGCCCCAACAACCACCACCGCTGCGCCAACCACCACGACGACCACGACCACAACCACAACGACAACCACCACCACGACAACTGCGGCGCCACCCCCGCCCACGACCACCACCGTTGCGCCAACCACGACGGCCACAACCACCACCACCCTTCCGCCTGGAGACCTGGACATCGATCTGGTCCTGACCGGAGCACTTGGACCGGACCCCACGTCGGTCGAGGTCGTGGTCACCAACGTGGGCGGACCGGCAGCAAACGTCGTGGTCCTTGTTCGCTCCACCGGGGTCACGGTCGACGTGGCCCGCTCCGGGGGCTGGGCATGCACAGGAGGTCCCGCTTCAGGGCTGCTCACCTGCACCCGTCCCCGAATCGGCGCCGACAAGTCAGTCTCGTTCGGTCTTTCGGTCGCCACCACCGGTGACGCTGCGGTGGCCCTCGACGCCGTCTTCGGCTGATTCTGCGACCGGATCCGTTCGGGGTCAGGTCTCAGAGATGTGCGCTGGAGTGTTGGCGTCGGAGCCTGGGCGGTGTTGGCTGGTTTGGTGAGTTCCCCAGACCAGACCGACACGAGCATCCTCGGCGAAGCCGAGCGGCGACGCACGTTCGCGATCATTTCGCACCCCGACGCCGGCAAGACGACGCTCACCGAGAAGTTCCTGCTGTACGGCGGCGCGCTGGGATCCGAGGCGGGAACGGTCAAGGCCCGCTCCGGAAGGCGTTCGGCAACCTCCGACTGGATGGAACTCGAACAGCAACGTGGCATCTCCATCACCTCCACGGTGTTGCAGTTTCCGTATCGTGACCACGTCGTGAACCTGCTCGACACCCCCGGTCACCGCGATTTCTCCGAGGACACCTTCCGCGTGCTCGCCGCGGCAGACGCCGCCATCATGGTGCTCGACGCAGCCAAGGGCATCGAGCCCCAGACCCTCAAGCTCTTCGAGGTGTGCCGGGACCGCGAGATCCCCATCCTCACGTTCATCAACAAGTGGGACCGCCCCGGCCTGCAACCGCTGGAACTGCTCGATGATGTGGAAAAGCAGCTGAGCCTCACTCCCACTCCCCTGTCGTGGCCGGTCGGTGGCGACAGCCAATTCCGAGGTGTGCTCGATCAGCGCACCGGCGACTTCGTGCGCTTCACCCGAACTGCCCGCGGCGCCACGATGGCTCCCGAAGAAGTCGTGGAGCCCGACCGCGCTCGCGAGGAAGAAGGCGCGCTCTACGAACAGGCGGTCGAGGAGCTCGGCCTGCTGGAGGCCGTCGGGGCCGAATACGACGAGGACACCTTCCTCGCCGGCATCACGACCCCAGTCTTCTTCGGTTCGGCGCTCACCAACTTCGGCGTGCGGCTCCTGCTCGACGCGGTCGTGGATCTCACCCCGTCGCCTCAACCCAAGGAAACCGAACAGGGCAACATTCGGGAGCTCGACGATCCCTTCAGCGGGTTCGTGTTCAAGGTCCAGGCAAACATGGACAAGTCACATCGAGACCGCACCGCGTTCTTCCGGGTGTGTTCGGGCCGGTTCGAGCGCGGCATGGTCGTCACGCACGAGGCGACCGGCAAGCCCCTCGCGACGAAGTACGTGCACACCGCGTTCGGCACCGACCGTGAGACGCTGGACGAGGCGTTTCCCGGCGACATTGTTGGCCTCGTGAACGCCAATGACGTGCGTATTGGCGACACGCTGTGGGAATCCAAGAAGGTCGAGTACCCGAGCATTCCAGCGTTCGCCCCCGCACACTTCGCCATCGTTCGCGTCACCGACACCAGCCGCTTCAAGCAGTTCCGAAACGGCGTTTCCCAGCTGGACGAGGAGGGTGTGGTTCAGGTTCTCCGCGATCCCGACATCGGCGACCAGGCCCCGATCCTTGCCGCGGTTGGACCGATGCAGTTCGAAGTGGCCACGCACCGGCTGGAGAACGAGTTCGGCGCACCCGTGGAACTGTCGATCACCAGCTACAAAGTGGCGCGGCTGACCAACGAAGAGTCGGCCGCCGATCTGCGGGCCATGCAGGGTGTCGATGTGTTGCAGCGATCCGATGGAACTCGTCTGGCGCTGTTTGAGAGCCCGTACTGGCTCGACCGGCTGCTCGGCGAACGCCCCGAGCTCATGCTGGACAAGTTGGTGGCCGAGGGCAACTAGCTCCGGATGCCGACGCCAGCCGCGTCGGAAGCCAGCGTCAGAAGGCGGCGTCGTCGAGCCAATCGACGAGCCAGGCCATGGCCCGATCGAGCCGTTCGGCGTCGCCCGTGGCAAGCAGGTCGAGGATCAGGCCGTCGATCATGGCGCACACCACGGTCGCTCCGGTCACGGCGTCTTCGGCGGCAACACCAGCAGAGACGAGCGACGCTTCCAATGCGGTTCGTCGAGCCCGGAGCCGGTGGGCCGCATGTTCCTCGAGCTCTTCGAGCGATCCGACGGTGACCTGTTCGTTCAACAATCGGTTGTGGCCAACATGTTCGGGGTCCGACGCTTCGGACCAGATGGCCTTTGCTCGCTGCCCGGGTGACAGTGCCCCGGCACCCCACGCCGATGCCGCATCGGCTTCGGTGAGCGAGATCATGATCGCTTCCACGATCTCCCGTTTGGAGCCGAACTGATACGTCAGTGTGTAGGTGCTCGTGTCGAGCGCACTCGCCAGCGGACGCAAGGACAGGCTCGCGAGCCCGTGCTCCATGACATACTCGAGAGTCTTCTCGAGAAGATCCTCCCGCCGTTGAGGATTGGGTCGCCGCCCCATATTGAATTCCACTCTGTGATCCGCCGGGGCCGACCCTAGTCCAAATCGATCCGCTTTCGCCCAAAACCGACGTGATTACCGGCACGCAGGCTGGTCATCGTTTCCCTACCGATGGGTAATATGAGAGAGATCACTAAGGAGGGCCCATGAGCCGTTTGGTTGAAGGAAGAGTCGCAATCGTCACCGGTGCCGGACGTGGCATCGGTCGGGAGCATGCGCTCATGCTTGCATCGAAGGGCGCGAAGGTCGTCGTCAACGATCTTGGTGGCGACATCGACGGCTCGGGCGGCGATGTCTCCCCCGCACAAACCGTGGTCAACGAGATTGAGGGCATGGGTGGCGAAGCCGTTGTCAACGGCGGCAACGTCGCCGACTTCAACGATGCCGAAGCAATGATTCAGCAGGCCATCGACACCTTCGGTGGGCTCGACATTCTCATCAACAACGCCGGCATCCTTCGCGATCGCATGATCTTCAAGATGGACGAGTCCGACTGGGACGCGGTCATCAACGTGCACCTGAAGGGCACGTACGCCCCGACGCATCACGCAGCCAAGTACTGGCGAGAGCAGTCCAAGGCCGGCAACCAGCCCGACGCCCGAATCATCAACACCTCCTCGCCTTCTGGCATCTATGGAAACATCGGACAGGCCAACTACGGCGCTGCAAAGGCGGGCATTGCCTCCTTCACACAAATCGTCGCAATGGAGCTCGCAAACTACGGCGTGACCGCCAACGCCATTGCACCGGCTGCATTCACCCGAATGACCGAGAACCTTCCGGGCTGGGACCAGCTCACCGACGAGCAGAAGGGCGGCATGGACCCGCGCTGGATTGCGAACCTCGTCACGTGGATTGCGTCCCCAGAGTCCGCAAAGATCACGGGCCGCATCTTCGATGTCGTCGGTGACCGGGTCGGCGTCTCCGAGGGCTGGGTCCTTGGTCCGCAGGGTCAGCAGACCGATGAGCCCGACGACATGGCCGACATCATGCGTGAGATCTGCTCCGCCGCTCGCCTGAACTCCAACATGTTCGGTCAGCCGCAGGACGGCAACGGTCGCCCCACCAACGATCTGTAGAGCGCAGCGTCTCTGAGAGACGACGTGGGTCCTGGCCGGTTCAGCTCCAGCTGGCGGAACCGGCCGGGGCCAACACGACCCAGGTCTGACCGGGCGCAAGCGTGGTGGCCACTCCCGCCGCATCGGTGAGTGTCCACCCGGCGTTTGGACCGGGCCTCGACCAACTGCCCACAGTGACGGTCCCGTCGCGGAACACCCAGGCGTTCCCCGAACCCACCGTCTGCGCGTCGACCGATGCTGCGTCGATGGCACTGGCCACGTAGGGAACGAACAGCACAACCACGTTTTCTGGCGCCAGGACGGCACCGGACCGGGTCACGTGCGGAGTTCCGTCCTGAGAACGGAGCCAGGTGCCGCTGCCGGCATCCCAGTCAAACCGGTACGGCGAACGAGCATCGAGTGACACGGTGGAGGCTGGCGCGGCCGTGGTCGACGATGCGACCCCGTGTGCGAACACCGCCGATGGTGTCCCACCATTCCCACACGCGCCCAGGCTGGCCGGATCGACGAACAGGTTGTCGGGTGCAGACCAGCGTGAGTCTCGGGCGAAGGGCGCTCGGTCGGTGTTGATGTATGGCACCAGCCAGCCGTTGGTCCGGGCCTCGTTGATCTGCGCCGCCACACCCTGGTTGCTTCCCGAGTACCCGAAGACGGGTGTCCCCAGGTTTCGGATGAGCTGAATGTCGGTGGTTCGGCCCGAGCGGACCGGGCCCACGTTCTCGGGGAGCGAGGAGTGGAACACGGCCGCCCAGCGGGTCGCCGATGCCTCGATGCGTTCCTCATACACGATGTCGGCCTGGTCGAGTCCAATGAGTGCGCGCCGGCTGGCGGAGCTGTTGTTGGAGACCTTGACCACAACGGCCGGAAGGCCGGTGGGGATGGAAGCTGTCAGACCGGTGAACGGTGCGGTCTGCTCCGACGTTGCCTCGAGTCCGCTCGCACATGATGGCCGCGGAATCCGCACAGGCTCGGGTGCCGGAGCTGCCGGAACGGTTTCTGCAGGTGTGTCGTCGCCGGCGAACTCTTCGGGAATCACGACGGTGATCGTCTCGAGCCGCTCGCTGAACGACGGGGCGGACTCGGTGGTGGCGTCGCCGGGTTCGCCCGATGATCGACCCGCGGCATCTTCTGCAGCAGGGGTGGTGGTCGTCGTTGTTGTGGTTGTGGTGGTCGGTGCCGTCGTCTGGAGTTCGTCTCCGTCGGCCAGAAGCGCCCGAAGCCCCAACCCGAGCACGACCACAACGAACGTGGCGATCAGCAGCATCTGTGTGGTTTGACCAGATGATTGGCGGGGACTGCTCACAGCGTGCAACCGTACCCGTTCTCTCCCCGTGAGTGGCGCCGCCGAATCAGCCGACGAACGCCGCGATGGCTTTCAGGTAACGACCCTGGGGGAAGCTCACCGGATGGTCCAGGGCATGCCCGGTCACCAACGTGTCGGTGAGCTCACGCCCCTGGCTGCGAACCGCGGCATCGACCGTGTACATCAGATCGTCTTCGGTGATCCGGGACGAGCAGGACGCCTGCAGCAACAGACCACCGGGCCGCAGAAGTGGCAAGCTCAGCTCGGTCAGCTTGCGGTAGGCGCGCATTGCGGCGTCACGTTCGCTGGCCCGAGAGGCGAATGACGGCGGGTCGACCACGACGATGTCGTAGCGCTGTCGGTCGGCGCCGAGCTGCGCCATGACCTCGAAGGCATCACCAACGGTCGATGACCGACGGGTTCCTTTGGCGGCGGCCGGGTTGTGGCTGAGGTTGCGCTCGACACTGGCGATTGCATGCTTCGACAGGTCGACGCTGTGGACGGAGGCTGCGCCGCCACAGGCCGCATTCACAGAGAACCCGCCTGTGCAACAGAAGACGTCGAGGACGTGGGCATCGGCGCTCTTCGTTCGGAGGAACAGCCGATTGTCCCGCTGATCCAGAAAGTGCCCGGTCTTCTGTCCGTGGAGCACATCGGCTTCGAAGGTCAGCTCGTTCTCCAGAAACTGCACGGGACCGTGAGGTTCGAGACCGTGAACCACGACACCATCGACCAGCTCCGCGCGTTGGGCCGCAGGCCGATTGGCGAGCAGGCGTCCGAGTCGCACGACGATGCGCTCGGGCTGCAGCTGATCGTGGAGGGCTTCGAGAATTGCACCCAGGTGTGGCAGCCAGGCTTCGGAGTACACCTTTGCCACCAGCGTGTCGGCATACCGGTCCACAACGAGTCCTCCGAAACCGTCGTTCTCGCCGTGGATGACCCGGTAGCCGGTGGTTCCCTCGGCGGCGAGTTCGTCCCGGACCTCGCAGGCGGCCTGTACACGGCTCGCCCAGAAGTCTGCGTCGATCGTGACCGGCTTGCCCGCATGCAGGACCCGCACACGAATGGGCGAGTTCGGGTCCCAGAGTCCAATGGCCGCGAACTGTCGTTTCTGATCGAACACGACGGCGAGGGTTCCGGGGTCGGCGCTCCCGTCGGAGACCGACGTGATGGCGTCGGCCCAGATCCACGGGTGCCCCCCACGAACCTGACGGTGCGCATCGGCGGTGAGCCGAATGGCAAGACGTCGGTCCGGCAACGGAGGCAACGACCGGGCCAGGTCAGAAAGACGAGCAAACATGCAAGTGACGGTACCGGCTCAAAAACGAAGCAAGTTCGGAGCGGACTGAACTTGAGGGAGGGCGAAAAACGAAGCAAGTTCGGCGC
>CAZFBD010000053.1:0-31657 GCA_964517125.1 uncultured Acidimicrobiales bacterium | reverse complement strand
GGGGGTCGAGTCCACATCGTCACCATCATCAGCCGAAATCTCGGCCCAGTTCACGTGATCGCCCGGACCAGCGGAATCAGCAGTCAGGGTGATCGAAAGATCAGCTGACGCACCAGCAAGCAACGGACCAGCATCGATCGACGCCGTGCCATCACCATTGTCCGTCCACGCACCGTCATTCAGCACGAAACCGGCGGGAAGGTGATCGGTCACGGTGAAGGTGGACGCCGTGAAGGAGCCCTGGTTGCTCACCGTGATCGTGAAGGTTGCATCGAAGCCGGGCTGGATGAGCGCATCACCGGCGTCGCCATAGGTGTCCGAGCTGAACACCTTCGTCAGCGCAAGGTCATAGGAGATCACGGAGATTCCGGCGGGATCGTGATCGTCCTCATCGGCATCGGTTCCGTCGACCACATCGTCCGTGGGAGCACCGGGGCCCGCAGGCTGGTTGTCGTTCCCCACAATGACATCGGGGGTCGAGTCCACATCGTCACCATCATCAGCCGAAATCTCGGCCCAGTTCACATGCGCACCATCGGTCGCAGAATCGGCCGTCATCGTGATGTCGACGTCAACAGACGCACCAGCAACCAACGGACCAGCATCGATCGACGCCGTCCCATCACCATTGTCCGACCACGCACCATCATTCAGAACGAAACCGGCAGGCAGATGATCGGTCACCGTGAAGCCGGTTGCATTCACCGAGCCCTGGTTCGTCACCGTGACCGTGAAGGTCGCATCCGAACCAGACTGCACAACACCATCAGAGGTGTTCCCAAACGTGTCCGACGCGTACACCTTGGTCAACGCAAGATCATAGTTCTGCAGCGTCACACCAGCGGGATCATGATCGTCCTCATCGGGATCACCGGCAGCGTCGGCGCTGTTGTCCACCGTGTTGTCGGTTGGGGCGCCGGGACCAGCAGGCTGGTTGTCGTCACCCACGATCACGTTCGGAGCCGAATCCACATCGTCGCCGCTGTCGGCCGAGATCTCGGCCCAGTTCACGTGATCGCCGGGACCCGCCGAGTCGGCGGTCAGCGTGATGTCGATATCGACCGAGTCACCTGCAAGGAGCAGACCGGAACCGATCGACGCCGTGCCATCACCATTGTCGGTCCACAGCGCATCGTTGAGCACGAAGCCGGCGGGGAGGTGATCGATGATCTCGAACGCCGGCGAGTCAAGGGTTCCCTGGTTGGTCACCGTGATGGTGAAGGTGACATCAGCGTTGGATGAGATCACCCCATCGGCCGGTCCACCGACCGTGTCCGAGGTGTACACCTTCGTGAGTGCGAGGTCGTACGACGCAACCGTGACACCAGCGGGATCATGATCGTCCTCATCGGCATCGCCCGCAGCATCGGCACTGTTGTCGACCGTGTTGTCTGTGGGAGCACCCGGGCCAGCAGGCTGGTTGTCGTTGCCCACAATGACATCGGGGGTCGAGTCCACATCGAGCCCGCTGTCTGCGGAGATCTCGGCCCAGTTCACATAGTCGCCATCGACAGCGGTGGTCGCCGTCAGCACGATCGAGAGGTCGACGGTGTCACCAGCGGCGAGCGGTCCGGCCGTACGGGTCGCGGTTCCGTCGCCGTTGTCGGTCCAGTTCCCGTCGTTGAGCACGAAGCCAGCGGGGAAGTGATCGGTCACGGTGAAGGTGGACGCGTTCAGCGTTCCCTGGTTCTCGACGGAGATTCGGAAGGTGACGTTGGAGCCGTTCTGCACGACGCCATCATCGGAAACCTCGAAGTCGTCGGAGAGGTAGATCTTGGTGAGGGCAAGGTCGTAGGCATCGACGGTCACTCCGGCGGGATCGTGATCGTCCTCGTCGGGATCACCAGCAGCATCGTTGCTGTTGTCGACCGTGTTGTCGGTCGGCGCACCCGGGCCCGCAGGCTGGTTGTCGTTGCCCACGATGACATCGGGGGTCGAGTCCACATCGTCACCATCATCAGCCGAAATTTCGGCCCAGTTCACGATGTCTCCTGCTCCGGAGCTGGTTGCGGTGAGCGTGATTGGAAGGTCGATCGATGCACCGGCGGCGATGGGGCCGGCATCGATGTCGGCGGTGCCGTCGCCATTGTCCGTCCACGCACCGTCGTTCAGCGTGAAGCCGGGTGGCATGTGGTCGGTGACCGTGATGGTCGTGGCGGTCTGCGAGCCCTGGTTCTCCACGGTGATCGTGAAGGTGACGTCGTCACCCATCTGGATCACACCATCGGCTGCGTTGCCGTCGGTGGAGGTGTCCGATGTGTAGACCTTGGTGAGTGCCAGGTCATAGGACCGCACCGTCACACCGGCGGGGTCGTGGTCGTCCTCATCGGCATCGCCCGCAGCATCGTTGCTGTTGTCGACCGTGTTGTCTGTGGGAGCACCGGGGCCGGCAGGCTGGTTGTCGTTCCCCACGATGACATCCGGGGTCGAGTCTGCATCGTCACCATCATCAGCCGAGATCTCGGCCCAGTTCACCTGTTCTCCGTCGCCCGCCGAGTCTGCGGTGAGGGTGATCGTGATCGTTTCGGTCGTGCCCCGTGCAATGGGTCCCACGTCGATCGACGCGGTGCCGTCACCGTTGTCGGTCCACGCTCCGTCGTTGAGCGAGAAGCCGGCAGGCAGGTGGTCGGTCACGGTCACGCTCGTGGCGTCGACGAGGCCCTGGTTGATGACCTCGATCGTGAAGGTCACGTCCGCGCCGTTCTCGATGACGCCATCAGTGGTGTTGGCGAAGGTGTCCGAGGTGTACACCTTGGTGAGCGCGAGGTCGTACGGCAGCGTGTAGCCGGCGTCGAGCGAGTGGTTGTTCTCCCCCGGTCCGCCGGTGGTCACGGAGATGCGGTCGCCGACCACATCGGAGTCGTTCTGATCGGCGTTTACGCTTGCGGCTTCGCCGACATCGGGAGTCGTCTCGATGAGGTCCGCGTTGGTGACGCCACCGGGGAGTGTGGTGGAGTTCGTGCTGACGTCGAACTCAATGAGGTACGAGGTGAGCGTGTCCAAGCCGTCGGCGGTGCCGAACGTGTACTGGCCGGTGCTGTCGGTTGTGGTCGTGGCGATGACGGTGTTGCCGTCGGCGCTCAGGAGGTCCACGGTCACGTTCACGAGTGCCGGCTCATCCGGGTCCTGAATGCCGTCGCCGTCTACGTCGAACCAGACGTAATCGCCGATCTGCAGCTCAGATTCGTTGCACACGGTGACGTTGAGGACGGCGACGTCGCCGCCGATTCCCTTGGGGTCGTTCGAGGTTCCGTAGTCGATCGCGCCGAGGTTCGTGATGGTGTTGTCGGCTGCGTCCTCGGAATGGAAGACGGCAAGGCCGTGCGGACCGGCCTCGCTCAGGATGTCGGCCGAGCTGACGGCATAGTCGATCGAGCCGTCGTCGGCGCGGTACCAGGCGGTGCCGCCGTAGTTGTCGTCGAGGCCGGCATCGCCGGTGGCGCTCACATCGAGGGCGCCAAGATCGTTCGTGAACCGACCAGCTCCGTCAGCGGCAACGCGGTGAGTCTGCCCCTTGTGGTTGTAGGCCGAGTGCGGGCTGTCTGCACAGCCGGTACGCATGCCTGCGAGCATCTCGCCGTTCGGAAGAAGCTCGAGGTCCGAGACGTAGAAGTGCGGGTCGGCTGGCAGGAAACCCGGCGACGGCTCTCCGCCGGTCAGGCTGAGCGTGAGTTCCTGCTGTTCGGTCGCAGCGTTGGCAAAGATCGTCGTACCGCCAACAACCGAGGATGAACCGGTGAAGGAACCGGACGCAAGGTCGACGGCCCAGATCTCACGATCGAAGACGGTTCCCCAGTACAGCCGGTTGGAGTCTGCGCTCAGTTCCAGACCGAACGGGATTCGGCCATTGGCCATGCCAGCCGTGCCGTCGTCGGTTGCGTCCGGGTCGTAGGCGTCAAGGATGTTGCCGGCCATGTCGAGGCGGTAGATGTGGCCGTCTTCCCAGCTCGAAACGAAGAGCTGATCGTTGATCTCGTCATACACGGCGTTGCCCAGGCCCACACCACTGGTGCGGTCCAGGGTGCCGTCGCGTTCACAGTCGACGTGGGTGAACGTCGTCGACTGCTGTGGGAGCTGAGCGAACACTGTCGGGGCACCCGTGACAGCGTCGAGCTTGTAGATCGTGCCTGCGGCACCCAGGTCGTTGGCTCCGCCGCCGATGGCGCCGTACTGCACGATTGCCGGCTGTGTGGTGTTTGGGGGAAGGAAGAACTCGTGCGAGTAGTTGCTGGAAGCCGTGGTGAAGATGTCGCCGCGACGGTTGTCGATGGCCACGCCAAAGAGGTTTCCGAGCTGATCGATGTGCCAGTCGGGGTGGTGGAACATGGCGGTCGAGGCCGTGACGTCGACCTCGCCGGCATTCGGGATGGCACCCTCGATGTCGATGAGGCCGAAGGCGTCCTTCGGCTGTGCCGGATCGAGCACGGCCGAACAGCTCACTGCCGATGCGTAGGTGTACAGCAGTGCGTTGGCCGGCGGAGCGAAACACTCGGTCGGTTCATGAATGCCGAAGTCCACGCCCGAGGTGTCGGGATTGGCGAACGTCACGGCGGACTCAGAGTCGGCGCCGACCGGGCCGGGTTCGAACCCTGCGGGGATTGCCGAGAACTCGACTCGGTACGTGTCGGCGTCGTTCAGCCCGGTGAGAGCGTACGACCCATCTCCTGCGGTCGTGGTGCTGTCGGCGAGCGTTCCGTCGGCGGCCCAGGCCTGCACGGTCAGCCCCGCAACACCGGCTTCGCCGCCGTCGGCTCCGTCACCGTCGACGTCGTTGAAGACCCGTCCGTCGATCTGACCGCTCGCTGCGCTCAGTGACGGCAGCGGAAGCCAACCGTCGATGAAGGGAACCGGCAGGGCACTGCTGGCAAGGAGGAGAACACACGCAATCGCCACCTTGGAATACCAAGGGAGCGGTTGCGTGCGGAGACCCGAGAAAACTGACATCGATGACGAATCCTGAGCTGGTCGAACTGGAACTTCCCGCTCTCCCTGAATCGGCCGGACCATGTCTTTTGGAAGGCAAACCGCAATGTATTCGCAACAATTGGGCCAAATCGCCCATGAAGGCCCGACCCCGATCACTGTGATTCAGGGCGCGCAAAGGCCGCCCCCGGGCGGCGTCAGACGTTTCGGTGGCTGGAGCGTCAGTCGAACAACAGCGAGTCGAGACCCAGGGTGAGACCGGAACGTTCACTCACGTGACGAACTGCCAGCAGCACGCCGGGCATGAAGCTGTTGCGATGGATGGAGTCGTGACGAATGGTCAGCGTTTCACCGGTGGTACCGAAGATGACTTCCTGGTGGGCGACCATGCCGTGCATTCGAACACCATGCACGCCCACTCCCCCGACCTTGCCACCCCGGGCCCCGCTGACGACCTCCTGCTCGGTGGGGTCGGTGTCCCAGGCGGATCCACTCTGCTCTTTCGCATCCTCGATCCGTTGCGCCGTCATCATGGCCGTGCCTGACGGAGCGTCTCGCTTGGCGTTGTGGTGGAACTCGATCACCTCGGCCGTTTCGAAGAACGGCGCAGCGAGCTCGGCCATGCGCATCATCATGACTGCTCCGATTGCAAAGTTCGGAGCGATGAGGGCGTTGCTGTCGGCAAACCCATTTCGGAATCCGTCGAGGTCGCCATCGCTGAACCCGGTGGTACCCACGACCGCATGCACCGCATTCGCCGCACACCAGTTCAGGACCGTCCGGCTCACGTCGAGGTGCGTGAAGTCGACCACGACATCGACCGCGTCACCATCGATCTGGTCGACCGAACCCACAACAACCGTGTCGGAATCGATCCCGGCGACCGCGCCAAGGGTTTCGCCCTCCGATGATGGATCGACGCCGCCCACAAGCTCCAGATCGGGTGCGGCGTCGACGGAACGACACACCTCCGCGCCCATTCGACCACCGGCTCCAGTCACGACCACACGAATCATGCAGCTGACGGTAGCCGCGAAACCCCGCCGTCGTCCCACCTGCTTGGCTGGGGGTCAGGCCGTTGCCGCCCCACACTCCGCAAGCGCCCGTGCCGGTCCGACCAGCGAGATCACGGGGTCGGTGCCGTACACCGAACGGATGACCGCGTTCACGTCCTCAACCGTGACCGCAGCCAGGTGTTCGAGGAACGTGTCGATGGGAACCACGTTGTCGCGCAGCGCCATTCCGGTGGCGATTCGACTCATCCGGGAACCGCTGTCCTCGAGCCCAAGAATGATCGATCCTTCGAAGCCGCTACGGGCGAGTGACAGTTCGCGTTCGGTCACGCCGTTCGTGACGAGTTCGTCGATGGCAGCGTCGAGTGCCGTCAGCAGTTCGGGACCGCGGTCGACAGACGTCGCGGCATACAGACTTGCCGAGCCGGTATCGGCGTAGCCGGACGTCGACGAATAGACGGTGTACGCCAACGCCTGTTCCTCCCGGATTCCCTGGAACAGCCGCGACGAGGGTGATCCGCCCAGAACCTGGTTGGCGACGGCGAGCGCATATCGTCGAGGGTCGGTGTGGGACAGGCTCTGCCAGCCGATTGCCACGTGCAACTGTTCCACGGGGAGCTCGGTTCCGACGCGAGCACCGCTCGTTGGACCGGTTGTCGTTCGCACAGGCCGTTCGCCGGTGGACAGGTCTCCGAAGTGGCGCTCGACATCGGCGACGAGCGAGTCGTGGTCGACGTTTCCGGCAGCGGAAATGACGGTGTTGGCGGGCCGATACCAGCGTTCGTGAAAGGCCGAGATGTCGGCGGGGCTCATGGCCTCGATCGTGTCGGGTTCACCAAGAACCTCGCGTCCCAGCTCGTGGCCGGGAAACAGCTCTTCGTAGAGCACCATGTGCACGAGATCGTCGGGGGTGTCGAGGGCGGCAACCAACTCCTCGTTGATGACCTGCCGCTCGGCGTCGACATCGGACAGCCGCAGCGCGGGCCGACGAAGGACGTCGAAGAGCAGTTCCGACGCCATTGCTCCCTGAGTATCGGGGACGCGGGCGTAGAAGGCCGTGTATTCGCGGGCCGTGAACGCATTCATGTCGCCGCCGACCCCGTCGATGGCCTCGGCGACTTCGCGGGCAGACCGGTCCTGCGTTCCCTTGAACAGCAGGTGCTCGAGAAAGTGCGAGGCCCCGGATCGCTCCGGGGCCTCGTCTCTCGACCCAACCGCGAACCAGGCTCCGATTGAAGCGGAGCGTGATCCGGGAAGGTGCTCGGAAACGACCCGTAGGCCGTTTCCGAGCGTCGTTGTGTTGATGGCCTCGTTCACCACGAATGGTCTACTCGGCCGTCAGGGGTTTCAGCGACGCCGGCCGCGGCCACGGCCGCCACGGCTGGACTTGGGAGCGGGTCCCAGGTCACCGAGCTCGTCGGCCAGTTCGGCGTCGAAGGAGTCTTCGAACGAAGCGACTTCGCGGTCGCCGCCGTTCGAGGAATCGCTGTCGGAGTCGCTGCTTCCGCCGCTGTCGCGGCTTCCACGATCCCGGCCACGGCCACCACGGCCGCCGCGGTCACCCCGGTCGGAGCGTTCGCTGCGGCCACCACGATCGCTGGAACCAGAATCGGAACCACCGTCGCTGTCGTCACCGCCGCCGTCGGCAGTGGGACGCAGCGAGATCTTGCCGTTGGGATCGATGTCCTCGACCTTGACCTCGATGTCGTCGCCAAGTGAGACGACGTCTTCGACCTTGTCGATGCGCTTGCCGCCACCGAGCTTGGAGATGTGCACGAGGCCATCACGGCCGGGAAGGATGTTCACGAACGCACCGAACTTGGTGATGTTCACAACCTTGCCCTGGTACACCTCGCCGACCTCTGCGGTGGGCGGGTCGAGGATCAGACGAATCTGACGCTCGGCCTCGATCACCTTGTCGCGGTCCGGCGATGCGACGGCAACGATGCCGACCATGCCGTCGTCGTCGACAGAGATGTCGGCGCCGGTCTCGGACTGGATCGTGTTGATGACCTTGCCCTTTGGACCGATGACCTCGCCGATCTTGTCGATCGGGATCTCGAACGACACGATCTTCGGAGCGGTGGGGCCAACGTCTTCACGTGGGTTGGCGATGGCTTCCTGCATGTTGGCAAGGATCTTCATGCGGGCGTCCTTGGCCTGCGTGAGTGCAGCCGTGAGGACGTCGGCCGGAATGCCGTCGATCTTCGTGTCGAGCTGAAGCGCCGTCACGAATTCGGAGGTACCGGTGATCTTGAAGTCCATGTCGCCCATGGCGTCTTCCGCACCGAGGATGTCGGTGAGGGTGATGTACTTGTCGTCCATCTTGACGAGGCCCATGGCGATACCGGCAACCGGTGCCTTGATCGGCACACCGGCGTCCATCAGCGAAAGCGTGGAGGAACACACCGACGCCATCGAGGACGAACCGTTCGATGCAAGCACCTCGGAGACGAGACGCAGCGTGTAGGGGAACTCTTCCATCGACGGCACGACGGGGAACACGGCACGTTCGGCGAGCGCTCCGTGGCCGATCTCGCGACGCTTCGGTCCACGCATGAAGCCCGGCTCACCGGTGCTGAATGGCGGGAAGTTGTAGTGGTGCATGTAGCGCTTGCGATCGATCGGGTCGATGCCGTCGATCATCTGGTCCATGCGTCCCATGCCCAGGGTGGTGATGTTCATCACCTGGGTGTCGCCACGCTGGAACAGGCCAGATCCGTGGGCGGTGGGGATGAGGTCAACCTCGGAGGAGACCGGACGAAGCTCGTCGGTCTTGCGACCGTCGATGCGCAGGCCCTCTTCGACGATGCGCTTGCGTACGGCGGCCTTCTTGACCGACTGGAATGCCTGGCCAATGGCGCCAACCTCGTCGGCGAACTGCTCGGCGAGTGCTTCCTTGACCTCGTCCTTGAGCGCGTTCTCTGCACCCTGACGCTCCATCTTGTCCTTGATGGTCTGCGAAGCAGCGATCTTGTCGCCGAAGCCACTCTCGACCGCAGCGAGAAGCTCCGGGGAGTAGTCGCCGAGGACCGGGAAGGCCATCTTCTCGGGGCTTCCGACCTTCTCGAGGAGCTGCTCCTGGAGTTCGATCGCCTGACGGATCCACTTCTTGGAGGCGTCGAGGCCTTCGGCAAGGGTTCCTTCGTCGACCGTGGGGCCACCTTCATCGAAGGTCTTCCAGGTCTTTTCGGTACCACCGGCTTCCACCATCATCACGGCGACGTCATCGTCGTCGAGCAGACGGCCGGCAACGACCATCTCGAAGGTGGACTCGGCGCTCTCCTGGTAGGTCGGGTGGGGAATCCACTCGCCCTCGGTGCTGTATGCAATACGGACGGCGCCGATCGGGCACTCGAACGGGATGCGGGAGATGATCAGCGCTGCGGATGCGGCGTTGATCGCAAGCACGTCGTACGGGTTTTCCATGTCGGCGCCGAAGATGGTGCCAACGATGTGCACGTCATTGCGGAAGCCGTCGGGGAAGTTCGGACGGAGCGGACGGTCGGTGAGACGGTCCACGAGGATTGCTGCTTCGCTGGCGCGGCCTTCACGACGGAAGAAGGATCCGGGGATCTTGCCGGCGGCGTAGCTGCGCTCTTCCATGTCGACGGTCAGCGGGAAGAAGCTGGCGCCGTCACGGGGCTTGTCACTTGCAGTTGCGGTCACGAGGACCATCGTGTTGCCCAGTTGGGCAAGCACGGCGCCGTCTGCGAGGCCGGCAAGCTGCCCAGTCTCGAACGACATGATTTTGTCTGGTGCGCCCATGACGGCGTCACTGACGTTGTGTTTCTCAGCCATGAATGGCTTCTCCTTTTACTCGGCACCCGCCGAGTAGTTGGCCCGGCACCTTGCCGGACTGAGCCGCACTTCGGCTCATGTATCTTCTGTATTGCGCTCCGGCTTCGCCGGAGATGTTGTTGTCCGAACTCGAAGAGCTCCGGAACGCGCAACGAGCGGCCGCTGGGCCGCTCGTTCCGTACGTTTCCTATCGGCGGATGCCGAGGTGGGCAATCAGCTTGCGGTACCGCTCCACGTCGTTGTCTTTGACGTAGTCGAGCAGTCGGCGGCGCTGACCCACCAACATGAGGAGTCCTCGCCGACTGTGGTGGTCCTTCTTGTGGACCTTCAGGTGCTCGGTGAGATGCTTGATGCGTGCACTCAGCAGCGCAATCTGCACCTCGGGAGAACCGGTGTCGGTTTCAGAGAGATCGAACGCCTTGCGGACGCTCTCCATGGTCTCATCTTTTGGTGGGAGTACGGATTCCATTGTTTCCTCGGGTTTCGGACCCAGCCCCACGCGCCGATCTCCCACACTTCTTTGATGCGGAGGAGACGAACGCCGGAGCGGCATTGTCAGTTTCGGACGACGAATTCGTCTGAAACGCCCACGGTTGTGGACCATGACAGGGTAGCAGCGGTCCTATCGGTTCCCGACGATACGCAATGAGTGTGTCACCGGTCTCGAGCGGCCCGAGCGTGACGCAGGGTGACCGTCAGCAGGAACCAGCCGGCCTTGAGCGAGCCGCTGACTGTTCCGCCCACCTTGGACTCGCCTGCGACCCGGCGATCCCAGCTGGCGGGGACTTCGATGATGCGATCGCCCCGTGCAGCGGCCTTGACCATCATCTCGGTGGGCCAGCCGAACGTCATCTCGGTGAGGTCGAGTTGCGTGACCAGATCAGAGCGGATGGCCCGATACGGACCCAGGTCGGTCACCTCAACCCGATAGAGCAGCCGCATCAGGGCCGAGGTGATCCGGTTGCCGAATCGTTGATGGGGCGGCATCGCTCCGTCTTCGATGTGGCCCAGCACCCGGGAGCCGAGGACGAGGTCGGCCCCACCATCGAGGATCGGTTGCACGATGTCCATCAGCTCAGACGCCCGGGAGCTCCGGTCCCCGTCGATGTAGGCAACGACGCCGCAACCGGCCTCGATCGCCGCAGCCGTACCGGCAGCACACGCCCGGCCGTACCCGCGCACCGGTTCGGAGATCACGGTTGCGCCCGCAGCCGAAGCTTCATCTGCGGTGTCATCGCTGGAACCGTTGTCCACCACGAACACGCTGTCCGCTCCGTGGGTAAACAACTCGCCCACCACGATCCCGATGTTCCCCGCTTCGTTGAGGGCCGGCACCACCACCCCAAGGGTTGGTGGCAGTTTGCGGGCAGTTCTGGGCAGGAGAGCCTCGTCGATTGACGCAGCGAGCCTTCGGAGATCTGGCTCCTCGTCGACGTCGTACCAGCTCGGGCCGAGCGCGATGGTTGCCTCGAGGCGATCCGCAACTGCGAGTGTGTCCACCACCACCTGTGAGGTCGACATTGTGACCTCCCGGACGATGGGGCCGAGCGGGCGGTTCCAACCGATCGCCCAATAGCCGCCGTCCTCTGTGGGGCCGAGAACGGCATCGGTGCCGGCAGCATCGAGCTCGCCGAACAGTGCCGCCAGGTGATCGGCGGGCAAATCGGGGCTGTCACTGCTGATGGCGAACGCCTGCGTGGCCACCGTGAGCCCGTGCGAGAGCACACCGTCCAGACGCTCGCCGAGTGTGTCCCCCACCTGCACCACCAAGGGCACGCCGGGAAAGGTCGCCTCGAACCACGTCGCCGATTCCGGTTCGTCTACGGCGATGTGCAGCGTGCAGTCGTCGCGCCGCGCCAGTCGCTCCACAATGTCACAGAGCATGGCCTCGTACAGATCGCTGGCCGCCTGCGGTGTGAGCGGTGGAACGAGGCGGGTCTTCGTTCGGCCGGGCGATGGCTTCTTCGCCATCACGAAGATGGCGCGGCTCAGACCGTCAGCCACTGGGCGCGCTCCGCCTCGACCGATGCCCGCCGGGATTCCCGCTCGCGGTGCACGGCAATTGCATGAGCGAACGTTGCACCAGACATCATCACCAGCCCGGAACCAAAGACGATCGCATACAGCAGGATGCCCCAGTTGCGTTCGCTGAAGGCAAAGACCGCGGTGGCATAGGCGTACAGACCCAGCCCAAGCTCGGCCCACGCAATGCGGTCCACCTTCAGCTGGTAGCGGCGACGGGTCCACTCCCCCGCCTCGGCCACATGATCCAAACCAAACTTCGCCGTGCGCTCGAACTCGGGGTTCGGGCGGGTGAAGATCTGCAGCGCGGCGCGGGCCGTGTTCAACATGAGCCCGGAGCCGAAGATGGTGACGAAGATGATTCGGGGGACCTCCCGAATCCAGGACCGGCCCGCCTGCCGTTGTCCCGCCACAAAGAAGATGCCCGGTGCCAGTGACGTGAGCGCAAACAGGTAGGCGACCCCGAACAGTGTGGAGAACGATGCGTGGCGAACGCCGGCCACGATCACGAGTGGATAGATGAGGAGAAGCAACAGCAGGAGCAGGTGAATGCCGTAGGCGAGCAGGTGCACGGTTGCCTGGAAGCGGGTTCCCAGTGAAACAGGGGCGCGCCACACGGAGGGCAGGAGACGACGGGCACATTCCATGGACCCGCGGGCCCATCGGTGCTGTTGCCGACGGAAACTGAGCACCTGTGCTGGCAGTTCGGCCGGAACAACGAGGTCTTCCAGATATCGGGCCGTCCATCCTCGGAGGTGCGCCCGGTAGGACAGGTCGAGGTCCTCGGTCAGCGTGCGAGCCTGCCAGCCCCCAGCATCGGCGATTGCTGCAGCACGCCAGATTCCGGCGGTGCCATTGAAGTTGAACCACCAGCCGCGATCGCCGCGGCCCGACTGCTCCACCAGGAAGTGGCCGTCGATGGCAAGTGCCTGCACCCTGGTCAACCAGGAGTAGTCCCGGTTCAGGTGGCCCCAGCGTGCCTGGACGAAGGCGACCGATTCGTCGGCGAGGTGCGGCACTGTGCGGCGAAGGAAGTCGGTCGGCGGAACGAAGTCGGCATCGAAGATTGCGACGAACTCGCCGGTTGCCGTCCGCATGCCCTCGGCGAGCGCTCCGGCCTTGTAGCCGGTGCGGTCGGTGCGGTGCAGGTGGGTAATGTCGATGCCCTCCGCTCGGGCCGCCTCGACCAGTTGGTTGATGAGCACCGAGGTTTCGTCGGTGGAGTCGTCTAGCACCTGGATCTGCAGCAGGTGGCGCGGCCAATCCAATTCACAGGCGGCCCGAATGATGCGCTCACTCACGTAGAGCTCGTTGTAGATGGGGAGCTGCACCGTCACCCTCGGCAGCTCGTCGCCAGTCGCTGGCGGAAGGCGGGCGTCGGTGCGTCGACCCCGCCGGCTCACCCGGATGGCGAACGTAGTGAGGTTCGCGCCAAACACGAACAGCAGGAACGAGATCAACGCATAGAGCGCACCCGTACCCAGACTCAGAGCAGACAGTGTCACTCCTACCAGAGCATCCCGAATGGCGAACGTCCCCGTGCGGCCAGGAGCTGATCGACGCCCAGGGTGCGGCCGGCAGAACCGAGGAACACCGCGACCGCGCCGGCGATGAGGATCACGTAGGTCCAGATCCACTCCTCACCACCGAAGTAGGTCAGGAACAGACCGGTGAAGAACAGGATGCCGAGGAAGCTGAACAGGCGGGTGAAACCGCCAATCAGAAGCCCGAGACCGATGAGGAACTCCACGACGGTTTGCAGAAAGCCAAAAAAGCCCGGTGCTTGCAGCACGGTTCCGTCAATGATCGACTCGACGAAACCGAGCGAACTGCCGTTGCCACCGTCTTCGGCTGGGGTGAACGCCCAGTCAAAGAATCCGCGCAGCCCGTCGGCGGTGTAGAAATCGTCGCCGACGTTGCCCCACCAGGTGGCGAGCACGGTGAGCCCGAGCGCGATGCGGAGGATGGCGAGACCAAGTCCGGCGCTCTGTGTCTGTTCGGTTTCGGTGGTCGCGGTCATGGCATGCCCTTCGAGCCAGGCGGCTCCGTTGTCGATGGCTTGGAAACCGGGACTACCGCTCGATCCTTCCGCCAACCATCGATTCCCCACAACATTCCTGCGCCCGACACCAGCAGCGCGCCGTGCCACATGGCCATCATCAGGTAGGACCACGGCCACTCGCCCGGGACCTCGAGCAATCCGATGCTCAGGTTGACCGACATCAGCAGTCCGACGAATGCCGCAATCTCCGTCCATGCACCGACGAGCAGGGACAGACCAACCGCAAGCTCCGCCAGGAAGACCAACCAGGCAAAGAGGGTGAAGTTCGGGAGAACGACCGACTCGATGAACCGGCCGTACGGCCCAAGGAAGGGGTGCTCGACTTCCAGTTCCAACCACTCCCGCAGGCTCGTCTCATTTGAGGATTCGAAGTCGGGCGGGAGCTTCCAGCGAAGTGAGCCGAGCCACAGCAGGCCCATGAGCATTCGGGCCAGAGCCAGGGGCCATCGCGGCGGATGTTCGGGGCGCAGACGCAGCAGATTCATGGGCGTCGGGCCACGATGGTTTGGAAGGTGGGCGGGGGCGAAACGAGGGCCGTGTCCAGGTGGTCGACGACATCGAAGCCGGCCGAACGGACCAGGTCCGCCAGTTCTGCGGTGCTGAAGACCACGTACCCCAGATCGTGGGTGTGGTGAGGCCCCACGAACTGCTCAGTCACACGCCCGGTGGCGGGATCGAGCGATCGGGTGACCGATGTCGGCCCGAGCTGCTCCGATGCGACGAGCGAGTCGGCGAGGCGTGACCGTTCGGGCACCTCCACAACCAGCAGCCCGCCGGGCCGCAGGTTCGCATGGGCAGCAGCGAGCATCTGCGCCGATGCGGTGATCGGGTCGGTTCCGTCCATCGGGTCCTGCCCGAGCGTCGTGAAGAGCAACAGCGCAAGGTCCACGGGCGCACCAGTGCCGAGCGATTCTGCTCGGCCAACGGCGAAGTCGATGTCGACGCTCGCCGCCCCGGCCTGCGAACGCGCCTCGGCAATCATCACATCCGAGGCATCGACCGCTCGTACGCTCAGGCCGCGGCGGGCGAGTTCGATGCTGTGGCGGCCGAAACCGCAGCCCAGATCCAGCGCCGAGGTCGCATCGGGGCACCAGCCAAGCACCAGGTCAATCTCGGCTTGCGTTCGCTCGTCGGTGAGCAACGGATGGCTGAGCCACGGTGAGCCCTCATTGAAGAAGGTGTTGTTCATTGGCCGGGCTCGGCGGGTGGTGCATGCAGATCCCCGCTCACGGTGGGGAGGAATACGTTCCGCTTCTGTCAAAGGCTGTCGCGCACATCGAGCAGCGGGATGTCCTGCCGCTCGAGGTCGTTGAGCGCCTCGAACGGAATGACCGCATCGGTGACCTGAGCGGCCGCAGCCCAATCGTCGAACCATTCGCGTTCGATGCCGTCCACATCGTCGACCATCCGGAGGCGAGAGATGTCGAAGTTCGCCTTGAGACTGGCCATTTCGGCGGCGACGCTCTCGGGCGATCGTTGCCGGAATCCGTTGCCATGCACGGCGTCGACGCACCAGCTGCAGTTGTACGGGCACCCGCGTGTCGTGGCGATCGTCATGGACGTATAGCCGTTCTGGTCCTGCCAGGTCTGCAGATAGCGGTCCATGTCCACCAGGTCGCGTGCCGGCATGGGCAGCTCGTCCAGGTTGTCGATCGGGGGCCGGGGTTCGTTCACGATGGCCCGGCCGTCCTGTCGCCACGCGATTCCAGGCTCGGTGGACAGTGCGGCTCCATCGAGTTCGCCGGCGTCAAACAGCTCCAGCAGGCGGGTGATCGTCTGTTCGCCTTCGTGATGCACCACCACATCGACCGACTCGTCGGCGAGGTAGGCAGCCGGGGTGGCCGTTGGATCCGGTCCGCCGAGCACGACAACCGCACCGTGGGCGCTGGCCATGCCGGCCAGTTCGAGGGCACTGTCCCGCGTAGGCAGCAGTGCAGACACGCCCACGATGTCGGGGCGATGCTCGTCGAGGGCTGCGGCGAACGATGCCGGGCCGGGCTCAAAGGTCCCGTCGAAGATGGCCACATCGTGGCCGGCGTTGCGAACCCATGCGGCGAGATAGAGCAGACCAAGCGGAAAGTACGGGCTCGATGCTTCCTGTTCGTCCGGGCTTTGCGCCAGGAACAATGGGTGAGCGAGCAGGAGCGAGGCCACGTCAGCAGCGTAGTTGGAGCCGATCGGATGAACCGGCCGTCACCGGCCGGAGTTTCGTACTCGTTCCGATGGTTGGAACAGGAGCACCGCAGCCAACAGGCCCAGGGTTGGCCACCAGATCATGCGGCGGACCCACAGCCGTTCCGCATGGTTGAACGGGTCCTCGTAGGTCAGGTACGACAGGATGAGGGCGCCGGCGAGCCAGACCCACGGCGCCAGCAGCAACCATCGCATCGACGATTCTTCGCCGACCGGCGCTACAAACAGCAGCAAAGCGATGAGCAGCAGGATGTACCAGGGGTGCAACACGGGGGTGAGCACGGCGTACACGGCAAGGGGCACCACACACCACCGCAGGACGTCGAGCGGTTCATGCCGCCCGCGTGCGGCGAGGAACGCCCAACCGAGTGCAGCCAACACCAGAGCGCCGATGATCAGCCGGGTCAGGGCCATCGGCTCGTTCCAGCCCTCGCTGTCCAGCCCCTGGCTGCCCACCCACCACTCCAGGGTTTGGTAGATGGCGGAGTTGAACCGGAAGGTCTCGCTGTAGACGCGTGCAGAGCCGAACACGCCGGTGCCACCCGACGGGCCGAACAGCCCGAGCCCGGTCCAGGCACCCGCGAGTCCGACGATCCCGCCCGCCACAGCGGCGAAGGTGATTCGCTGCCGCCACGACCACGTCCAGAACAGCACCAGCGCCACCAGCGCCGGGAGTGGGCGGGTCAGCGTCGCCAGCGCAAGCAATACTGGCGCCGCCCATCCCGCTGCCGGATGGTTGTGCGCCCTCGGATGGAAGGTGGCGACGAGCGCAGCGGCCGTCAACAGCAACATGACCGCATCCAGATGGGCGCCATGTGCAACTTCGAGCACCACCAGCGGGTTCCACAGCCAGAGCAGGATCCGCCTGCGATCGGCGCCAACAGCTGTCAGCAGCGAAGCGAGCAGCACCGCCGCAGCCAACTCGGCCCCCACCATGACCACCTGCATCGTGAGTGGCACGGACGGCGCAACGAGGGCGGCAGCGCCGAACACCGCATGGGCTGTCGGCAGGTACGGCGAACTCAATCCCGGATTGTTGGCCAGCCCACGGGCGTCGATCTCTCTGGCGTCGAGGGCCGGATCGTTGATGGCGTACTCCCACGGGCTCACGCCTTCTGACAGCAGATGCCCTTCCCACAGGTAGCGGTAGACGTCATCGCTGAGCGTCGGCTCGGTGGCGAGCAGAAGCACGCGGAACAGGATCGCAGCGAGCCAGATCCACCGCCACGAGAAGCCGTGTCGTTCGTTCCACCAGACCGCCCCAAGGAAGCCGGCAAAGGCGACAAGGAACCAGACAATGGTCGTCGTGACAGCGTCGTCGCGAAGTGTGCCCGAGCGCAGGTCAGTGGCAAACAGTCCGACGTATCCGACCGTACAGAGCCCAACGGCCAGCCAACCCCCGGGGATCGGACTGCGTGGGGCGGGCGCCATCAGCTGGTCAGAAGACGGCGTGCGTCGGCGATGTCCGTGTCGAGCTGTTCCTTGAGCTCGTCGATGCCGTTGAACCGGCGTTCGCTGCGGAGGAAGTGATGAAACTGGACGCGAGCCCGGCTGCCGTAGAGGTCGCCTTCGAAGTCCAAGACGTGGGCTTCCAGCACCGCTGCATCTGCGTTCTCGTAGAACGTTGGCCGAACACCCACGTTCACGGCAGCCGGCGCAACGGTGCCGTCGGGCAGCACGTGGGTGCATGCGTAGACACCGTTCGCCGGACGGGCCATTTCTTCGGGCAGCACCACGTTGGCCGTTGGGAAGCCGATGGTCCGGCCACGCTGGTCGCCCTGCACAACCTCGCCCCAGATCTCGAACGGTCGACCGAGCATGGCCATCGCCTGCTCGACTTCGCCGCCGATGAGTGCACGACGAATTGCGGTGGAGGAAACGGGTTCGGTGGCGTCGTCCTCGTGTCGGATGAGCTCGAGGCCCTCCACGGTGAATCCGAGGTTGGCGCCGGCTTCGGCCAGGAACGCAACCGTTCCTTCACGACCCTTGCCGAAGTGGAAGTCGCTGCCAACGAGGATCTCCCTGGCATGCAACCGGTCCACGAAGACCTGCTGCACGAACTCTGCCGCCGTGGTGGCCGCACGGTTCTCGTCGAACTCGATCACATAGACAACATCGACGCCCAGCTCTTCGAGCAACTCCAGCTTTCGTGGCAGCCGGGTCAGGAGCTTTGGTGCGCTCTCGGGGCGGACCACGAGTGCCGGATGGGTGTCGAACGTGACAACGGCCGATGCCACGCCTTGTTCGGCGGCCCGACGCTGCACCTCGCGGATGACTGTCTGGTGGCCGACGTGTACGCCATCGAAGGCACCCGTGGTGAGGACGGTCGCGTCGACGGTGTCGGAGTCGGAGTCTCGGATGATCTTCACGAGGAAACCTCTGGGGCAGGTGGCTCGGCGGGTTTGATCGGCTCAACGAGCACGACGGAGGGCTTTGCGGTTCCGGCCTTGTGCGTCTCGTAGATCGCAAGCAGTAGGCCGGACTCGTCGAGCACAGGGTACGGCCCCGAACGCGAGCCCCCAAGCAGGTCCACGGGAAGGATGCGTCCGAACGACACATCGACGGCCACATCGTCGGGAACCGTGACCGGGTCCAGGTCCCGCATCGCTTCGGCAGCGGGCAGGAGTGTCACCTCTTCCAGGGCGGTTGCTGCGTCGACGCCGAACGATCCAATGGCGGTCCGGCGCAGATTGCGCAGGTGCGCTCCCCCGCCCAACGCTGTGCCCAGATCGGCGGCGAGCGAACGGATGTAGGTGCCAGCCGAACAGTCCACGGTGCATCGAAGGACCATGGGATCGTCGGTTGCTTCCAGATCGAACCGGTACACGCTGACTGCCGCTGGTTCGCGTTCGATCACGATGCCGTCGCGGGCGAGCTCGTGAAGACGTTTGCCGTCGACCTTCTTGGCCGAGACCATCGGGGGAATCTGCAGAATGTCACCGGTGAGTGTGGTGGCAGCTTCGACGGCTGCACCGAGGTCGATTGGACCCATGTCGTGGGTTGCCGTGACGTCGCCCGACGAATCGAGCGATGCGGTCTCGGTACCGAACACGATCTCACCGGTGTACGACTTCGTGGCGCCATCGAGGAAGCGCAGAATCCGGGTGGCCTTGCCAACGCCCAACAGCAACACTCCCGTTGCATCGGGATCGAGGGTCCCCGAATGTCCGATCTTGCGCGTCTTCAGCAGGCCGCGGGCCTTCGCGACCACGTCGTGAGACGTCCAGCCCGGCTCCTTGTCGACGATGGCGAAGCCGGTCGGCCCGGCGTCACGCTTCTGGGCCATCGTCCCGATCGTCCCGCAGGATTTCTTCGATTCGTCCGGCGGCCCGAAGCTGATGGTCGGGCTGGAAGGACAGCGGCGGTGTGCGCCGCAGCCGGGCCTGTCGGCCAATGGCGGCCTGCAGGCGCTTGCGGTGCTCTTCGAGCACCGAGACGAGTTCGTCCTCTTCCTCGGGCGACCCAAGCGCTGCGGTGAAGGTGACGATGGCTTGATCCAGGCTGCGGTCGGTCTTCACGTGGGTCACGCTGACCCACTCCAGCCGCTCGTCGTCGATGTGCCCGAGCTCCTCGGCGATGATCTCGCGGAGCAGTTCGTTGAGACGGGAGCTTCGCTGTGCTCCGGGGTCGCGCTTTTGTACGTGTCGACGACGAGAGCTCATCGGTCGACCTCCATCCAGGTTCGGTCGGCCGACACGATTTCGAGTTCGGGTCGGCTCCAGACGAAGCGCTCGGCCTCGTCGATGATGTCGGTGGTCTGGCGGGCAGAACCCGAAACGGCGACGATGGCGATGCGGCTGAACCGGTGTTCGTCCTGATCGTCGACCTCGGCAACAGCAACGCCGAACTTGTTGGGAAGACGCTCGGTGATCGGACGGATCACCGAGCGCTTCGCCTTGAGTGAATCAACGTGCGCCGGAAGACGCAGTTGCATGTCGAGGGCCAGCACATGCATGGCGGCAGCCCCGATTACGAGATCGAGCGGGCGATCTCGCGCTCCTCGTAGGTCTCGATGATGTCGCCATCCTTGAGATCCTGGAAGTCGGAGAGGCCAATACCGCACTCGTAGCCGGCGGCCACTTCGCGTGCATCGTCCTTGAACCGGCGCAGCGACTTGATGTCGCCCTTCCAGATGATCGTTCCCTCACGGATGAAGCGCACCTTGGAGCCACGGGTGATGACACCGTTCTGCACGTAACAACCGGCGATGCGGCCGATGCGTGGAACGCTGAAGATCTCGCGGACCTCGGCGTCGCCGGTGACGACCTCTTCGAACTCGGGAGCCAGCATGCCGACCATGGCTGCCTCGATGTCTTCGAGGAGCTTGTAGATGATCTCATAGGTACGGATCTCGACGTGCTCGGCATCGGCGAGCTCACGGGCCTTGCGGTCCGGACGCACGTTGAAGCCGATGATCGTGGCATTCGAGGCTGCAGCCAGGCTGATGTCGTTCTCGGTGATTCCGCCGACACCGCGGTGCACGAACGTGGGCTTGACCTCGGGCGTCTCGAGCTTGCGAAGCGAATCGGTGACCGCTTCGAGCGAGCCGTTGACGTCGGCCTTGATGATGAGGTTGAGGTTGGCTGCTTCGCCACGCTGGATCTGCTCGAAGATGTCTTCGAGGCGAGCGCCGCCGCTGGTGGCGGAGGCGTCGCGGCCAAGGCTGGACTGACGGTGCCAGTGCTCACGAGTGTCGGCGACCTTGGAGGCAACCTTCTCGCTGGGTGCGATCACGAACTCGTCGCCGGCTTCGGCGACTTCGCTCAGACCAAGAACCTGCACGGGAGTGGACGGGCCAGCTTCCTTGACGTTCTCGCCCTTGTCGTTGATGAGCGCCCGTACACGGCCCCAGGCTGCGCCGGTGACCATGGGGTCGCCGACACGCAGGGTGCCCTGCTGGACAAGCACGGTGGCCACGGGGCCACGACCGATGTCGAGGTTCGCTTCGAGCACGACGCCCTGGGCCCGATCTGCGGGATCGGAACGGAGATCTTCGAGCTCGGCGACAACGATGAGCTGATCGAGAAGATCGTCGATGCCGATGTTCTGCAGCGCCGAGATCTCCTGGACGATGGTGTCGCCACCGAAGGACTCGGGGATGAGGTCATGCTCGGTGAGCTGCGTGAGGACGCGGTTCACGTTGGCGTTCTCGCGGTCGATCTTGTTGATCGCCACGAGGATGGGGACCTCGGCCGACTTGGCGTGGTTCAGCGCCTCGATGGTCTGCGGCATCATGCCGTCGTCGGCTGCCACAACGAGGATCACGATGTCGGTGGCCTGCGCACCGCGGGAACGCATGGCGGTGAACGCCTCGTGACCCGGGGTGTCGATGAAGGTGAGCAGGTGATCGTTGCGCACGGTCTGGTAGGCACCGATGTGCTGGGTGATTCCGCCGGCTTCGCCGTCGATGACGTTGGCGTGGCGGATCTGGTCGAGCAGCTTGGTCTTGCCGTGATCGACGTGACCCATGACCGTGATGACCGGCGGGCGCACGGGAGCGTCGGTGAGGTCGAGTTCGGCCTCCTCCTCTTCTTCGAACCCGAGCATCTTGCGAAGCTCGACTTCCTGCTCTTCTCCGGGGTTCACCAGAGTGATCTCGGCGCCGACGTCCTCGGCGAAGAGATTGATCATCTCGTCACTGAGAGACTGCGTGGCCGTGACCATTTCGCCCTGCTGCATCATGAACCGAACAACGTCGGCCGCGGTGCGGTTGAGCTTGGGAGCCAGGTCGAGCGGCGTGGTGGCGCGCTCGATGATGATCTGACCGGTTGGAACCGGAGCGTCCTCGCTGGTGTAGCTGGGGACGTTCATCGGCTGGAGTTCTTCGCGGTTTCTGCGACGACGACCCTTGCGCTTCGGCGGGCGTCGGCCTGCGGGACCACCTGGGCGACCGCCGCCACCGCCACCGGGACGGCCTCCGCCGCCACCGCTTGGGGGGCCACCGGCACCGGGAACGTTCTGACGTGGGCCGGCGGGACGAGGTCCACCACCGCCGCCACCTGGGCGGTTGCCGCCGTACCCACCGGTACGGCCAGCGGGTGCTCCAGGAGGACCGCCGGGGCGACCGGGAGGAGGCGGAATTGGCTTGCCGGACTGCGAACGTGGCGGTCCTGGGGGTGGCGGGATGGGCTTGCCACTGATGGACGTGGGGCTACCGGGAGCCTTGGGTGCAGCCGGCTTTGCGTCGGGAGCTGGTGCTGCTGGAGCGTCGGCGCTGGCTGCGGGCGCTTCTGGTGCGGGCTTGGGGGTGGCCGTCGGGGGCGGCGGCACCGGGCCGTCGGCAACCGGCCGGCGGCTGTTCTTGGACGAGACGATGCCCTTTGGCATCTCCTGGTCGGGATCGACGGGAACGGCCGGTGACGGCTCGTCGGCGACGGGCGCTTCAGCCACGGGTTCTTCGACGACGGGCGCTTCGGCGACCGGAGCAGGTTCTTCGACAACAGGCTCGGGCGCCGGTACTTCAGCGACCAGAGCAGGTTCGGGCTCTGGAACGGGTTCCGGGGCCGGCGCATCGGGTTCGGCTGCCTTTGCGGCCGCCTTCTTGGGCGGTGGCTTTTTGGTGGAGACAGCCTTCTTGCTCGCCGCTGGGGCGGCCTTTGGCTTCTCTTCTTCCTCGGGCTGTGTCTCTCGGATCAGCCCTTCGCGCTCTGCCTTGCGGCGGACACGGTCGGCCTGCGCATCGACGATGCTGGACGAATGGCTCTTGGCGCCAATGCCGAGCGCGTCGCACAGATCCAGGGTCTCTTTGTTGGTGAGCCCCAGCTCTCTGCCAAGTTCATACACACGGATCTTTGCTGCCAATTTGTTTTCGTCAGTCCTTGAGTTCTTACGGGGTGAATTCTTGCGGGATGTCGTGCCGCGGAGTTGTGTGGTTCGGTGCGCGAGGTACGAAGTGCGCGGCCATGGCCACGAGCGGCGAACCCCAGCCTAGGCTTATTCCTCTTCAGAAGCGCCATCTGCCGCTGCGGATGCGGCTTCGTCGCCTGCATCGGCTTCGGCCAGAGCTTCCTCGGTGTCGGCGCCCTCGGACCATTCTTCCGCCGAGAGGGCTTCGCCGCCGTCGGCGGGCTTCCAAACCTGTTCGCCGCTCTCGGGGTCAACGACCCACTCGCCTTCGGCCCACTCGACGTCGCCGTAGGCCTCTTCCTGGGCCAGCTGCGTCTCGCTCTTGATGTCAACGCGCCAGCCGGTGAGGCGGGCGGCAAGGCGGGCGTTCTGCCCCTCCTTGCCAATGGCGAGCGACAGCTGGAAGTCGGGAACGATGACCTCGGCGGTGCCGGTTTCCTCGATGATGCGGACTTCCTTGACCTTTGCCGGCGACAGCGCCTTCATGACGAAGTCGGGCAGGTCCTCGGAGAAGGGGACGATGTCGATCTTCTCGCCGCGAAGCTCGGTGACGATCTGGCGCACTCGGGCGCCACGGGCGCCAACGCAGGCGCCGACGGGGTCGACGTTCTGGTCGTGCGACTGGACAGCGATCTTGGTGCGGTGCCCTGGTTCGCGGGCGCAGGCTTTGATTTCGACGATGCCGTCGGCGATCTCGGGAACTTCGAGTTCGAACAGACGCTTGACGAGGCCGGGATGGGTGCGGGACACCACGATCTGTGGGCCCTTGGCCGTCTTGCGGACCTCGACGATGTACGCCTTGAGTCGGGCATTGGGCTCGGGGCGCTCGAACATGACCTGTTCGGACTGCGGAAGCAGCGCCTCGACCCGACCGAGGTCGAGAAGGGTGTAGCGAGCGTCGGTCTGCTGGATCATGCCCGTGACGATGTCGCCTTCGCGGCCGGCGTACTCTTCGTACTTGAGCTCGCGCTCGGCTTCACGGATGCGCTGGGTCATGACCTGGCGTGCGGTCTGAGCAGCGATACGGCCGAAGTCGTCGGGGGTGACGTCGTACTCTTCGCCGATGGGAAGGTAGTCCTCGTCGAGTTCCTGCGCCATGACGCGGATGTCCATGGTTTCGGGGTCAATGGTGACCCAGCAGTATTCCTCGGCGTCGGGCATTCGCTTGTATGCGGACTCGAGGGCATCGGCCAACGCGGCGAAGAGCGCGTCGACGGTGATTCCCTTTTCGCGGGCGAGCGCCTGAAGCGCTTCGAGCATGTCGGCATTCATTTGTCTGCTGACTCCTTCTTGTTCGTATTCTGCTTCGGGCCACCTTGCTTGGGGGTTGGACCCCAATCGAAGGTGGTGCGGGCGCTACGGATCTCTCCGTATCGCACGGTTCGGTCGCCAGCGTCGCCAGCGATCGTGATGCCGAAATCGTCGGCCGCAGCGAGGGTGCCCTCGATACGACGTTCGCCTTCGACGTCGGGATTGGTTTTGACGGCCACGGTTTCTCCGACGGCACGCCGGAAATGGTCGGGTCGTTTCAGTGGGCGTTCCACGCCCGGGCTTGTGACCTCGAGGGTGAACCGGCCGGGGATCGGGTCCTCGGCGTCGATCATGCGGGAGACAGCTTTGGTGACTTCGACGAGAACGCCGCTCTCGAGGCCGTCGGGCTGATCGATGACGACCTTCATGACGCCGCCGTTGTATTCGACGTCGACGATGTCGACGCTGAAGTCGTCGGCGATCGGCTCGAGCAGGTTGGAGAAGGCGGCCACGAGTCCACTGGTTCGTTCGTCACTTCGTTCGCTCATCCCGTCACCTCCTCGGTGCGATCTCGTTGAAAAACCGGCCCTTGAACAACAAAGGCGTGGGCCAAAAGCCCACGCCGCGCCGTCCGGAGCCTGAACTCCTGAATGCGTGCGACGACAACTCTACCCGCTTGGATGCCTCGTCAGCGACCAATCGGCGGCGACTGGCCGAGCCCGGTCAGTGAATGGTTTCCTCGACGGCTGCAGCAAACGTGGCGTGCACGCCGGTGATCACGAGCTCGTCTCCGTCGCGTTCCAGGCTGGGCTGCAAGGCTTCGCTGGTCCGCTCCCCCCACAGATCCACCAGGTGGACGGCAACGGCCACCGCCAGGATCGACAGCCCGAGCGTCGCGTTTCGGAAGGTGATCACGATGGCCACCGACGCCAGCACGGCCGCGACGACCCGGGCCTTGATGTGGATGGAGCGCCGGCGCGACCACTTCTTGAACACCCGCTCACTCAGCGGCACCCGAATGGTGTGGGCCTTCCACTTCGTTGCCGACCGACCCAGTTGCACGGGAATGGCGCCATCGGCGGTTTCGCCGGTGATCGCGCAGATGGCTGGAAAGCCCGATCGGGCGACGTCGAGGGGAACCCGCAGTTCGGGCTGCTCGGCTTCGTCCACCGACGTCAGCGTTTCCGGATGAGGTCGATGGCGGTCTCGGATGCGTTGGCGTCGTCGCCTCGTTCGTCGAGGTTTCGGGCCCGGTCTTCCTCGGCCGCCTTGCGGGCAGCATCGCGGGTGGACTCGGCGCGGGCCATGGTGGCTTCCTCGCCTTCTTCGTGCAGGAAGATGGCCCACTCCAGGAGCTGGTCCACCATCTCGTCCTCGGGGACGACCGCCACGTTGACACCCTTCACGAACAGGTGCCCGCGCTTGTTGCCGGCTGCGATACCGAGGTCGGCGTCGCGGGCTTCACCCGGTCCGTTCACGACGCAGCCCATGACGGCCACCTGCAGCGGGATCTGCTTGTCCTCGAAGGCTTCCATGGCGTCTTCGGCCACCTTGTAGACGTCGATTTCGGCTCGTCCGCAGCTGGGACAGGCGATGAGATCGACGTTTTTGCGTTCACGCAGCCCCAACGATTCGAGCAGTGTGCGGCCGGCCTTGGCTTCGAGGACCGGATCGGCGGTGAGCGAGTAGCGGATGGTGTCGCCAATGCCTTCGGCGAGCAGCGTGGCAATGCCAGCGGTGGCCTTGATCGTGCCTGCTGGCGGAGGGCCGGCCTCGGTCACGCCGAGGTGGAGGGGGTAGTCGGTGGCTTCGGACAGCTGTCGGTACGCCTCGATCATCAGCGGAACGCTGGACGCCTTCACCGAGATCTTCACCAGGTCGAAGCCGACCTCGTCGAAGTAGCTGATCTCGCGCATGGCGGACTCGACCATGGCCTCGGGGGTGACACCCTTGGCCTCGTCGTAGAGCGAACTGTCGAGAGAACCACCGTTCACGCCGATGCGAATGGGAACGTTGCGATCCTTGGCTTCCTTGGCGATCGTTTTGATCTTGGTCGGGTCGGTGATGTTGCCGGGGTTCAGCCGCAGGCAATGCACACCGGCATCGAGGGCAGCGAGCGCCATGCGATGGTTGTTGTGGATGTCGGCAACGATCGGAACCGGCGAACGGGGCACGATGCGGGCCAGCCCTTCGGCGGCCTCCGGCTTGTTGCACGTGCAACGAACAATGTCGGCGCCCGCACCTGCCAACGCATAGATCTGCTGGAGCGTGGCCTCGTGATCGGCCGTCTTCGTGATGGTCATGGACTGCACCGTGACCGGCGCTCCCCCACCAACAGGTACGTCCCCAACCATGATCTGTTTGGTCGGCTTGCGGTCGAAAGAACGGTCGAAATCCACGAGATCAGTCTACGACACCCACCACCCAACGCCCGGCCGTAGCAAGCGTGAGTTCGACGGCCCGCAGGGCCCGGATACGAGCCCTGGAGGGCGAAGCCCGGGAACAACAACCGAGTTTCGATCCGGCTCCGCCGGTCGAAACGGAAGGGGCCTCCGGCCAGCAGGCGCGAGTTCGAGGGCCCGCAGGGCCCGGATACGAGCCCTGGAGGGCGAAGCCCGGGAACTACAGCTGGATCGGGTCGACGATGTCTCGGACGATGGCGATCATGCCGACGAGCAGGAAGAAGCCCACCACCACGTAGGTGAGCGGGATGAGCTTGGCGGCATCGGCGTGGTACGCAGTGCGCCGTCCGATGGACCGGATCTTCTCGTAGGTGGCGAGCACGATGTGTCCGCCATCGAGCGGCAGCAGGGGCGCCAGGTTGAAGAGCCCGAAGAACAGGTTCATGACGGCCAGGAAGGCGATGATTTCCTGCACCTGGAGCTGGTTGGCCAGGCCAACCACCCCAATGATGGAGATTGGGCGGTTGTTGTCGACCGAGCTGCGGGGACGGAAGTCGTCGGGGTTGAGCGCACCCTGGTCCACTGTTCCGCTCAGGTCCTCTTCGACGGCACCGAGCGCAAACATGCCGCGCCAGCCGTTTTCGGTGGTGACCATCTGCTTCACACCGCCGAAGATGCTTCCGATCAGGTCGACGACGTCGCCGGGAGCTCGGGCGACGGCGGTTGTGAACGGCAGCGCTTCGCGTGCGGAGCCGGATGAGACTCCGAGGAACCCCGAAACTGCGTTGTCGATGACGACCTCGTCGATGGTGACGGTTTCCACGTGCACCCGGGAGTCGTAGACGACCTCGACCTCGACGGTGTCGCCGATGCGCTGCGAAGCGAGTTCGGCGAACTGTGCGTAGTTGTCGACGCGTTGGCCCTCGAAGGAGATGACCATTTCGCCGACGTACAGGCCGTTGTAGCCCGCTGCGCCCTCGGAGGTGAGTCGTTCCCAGATTCGAGCGTCGAGATCGAGAAGGTCGCCGTCGCGCTCCACCTGAAGCACGACTTCCTGGCCACGAACCGTGGGGACGACGGCTGCCAGATCGGAGAAGTACGGGGTCGGTTTGCCGTCGATGCTCAAAATGCGGTCGCCGGGTTCGACACCTGCATCCTCGGCTGCACTGAACGGAGTGACCTCGCCGACGGCCCAGTCGTAGATGGCCCAGTCGGGCTCGCCGAAGCTGAAGCCCATGAGGTCCTCGACCGTGCCGGCGGTGGCCCCGGCCGGGATCGACAGCACCGAGGTGAAGTTTCGGATGGTGTTGTCTTCGAAGCGCTGGTAAACGATCTCGACGGTCTGCCCCGAGTTCGCATCGACGGCTCCGGTGAAGCGGTCCCACGTTTCGGTGGTGGTTTCGTTCACCTGAATGATGCGGTCGCCCGACTCGAGGCCGGCATCGGCAACGGCGCCGATGGGATCGATGGCGGCAAGGCCCCAGGCATCCTCGTCTTCCACGGCGGGACCGAACTGCCACATGGCGATGGAGAGCAGTAGGAATGCGGTCACGAAGTGCGTGGCCGGGCCAGCCAGGATGGTGAGTACTCGCTTGTGCCATGCGGCTTGGCGGTAGGTGCGCGGTTCGTCGGCTGGGTCGACCTCTTCCAGGTTGTTCATTCCGACGATGCGCACGTAAGCGCCGAAGGGAATGAGGACCTTGAGGCCGAAGGTGGTCTCGCCTCGTTTGAATGCGAAGATGCGCGGCCCGAAGCCCACGAAGAACTCGGTGACCTTCATGCCCGACCATCGGGCGGTCAGGTAGTGGCCGGCTTCGTGGATCACCAGAAAGCTGCCGATTGCCAGCGCCACAACCAGCATTTTGACTCCGCCCAGAATGAGCAGGAGCAGCAGCATGCCGACGAGCGTGCCAAAGCGACTCCACACAATTCCGAGCTCTTCCTCGGGGATATGGACGGAGTCGTGGACACCGTCGAGAACGTCGCCGTCGCACAGATCGGAGTCGTCGGTGAGGGTGTCGGAGTGCAGCATGTCGGTGCTGTCGGTCATGGTTCAGAGACTCCCACGGATTCTGGCTTGGGCGAGGTCGCGCGCTCGGGCATCGGCATCGAGGACGGCCTCGAGGCTGTCGGCGTCACCGCCATCGTGTCGTTCCAGCAACCATGTATTCACTTCGGCTATTCCGGTCCATGGCATGAGGCCTTGGAGGAAGGCATCGACCACGACCTCGTTGCCGGCGCTGAGCCATGCGGGCGCCGTGCCGCCGAGGCGGCCGGCTTCGTAGGCAAGGTCCAGGCATTTGAAGGCGTCGCGGTCTGGTGGCTCGAAGGTGAGGGTGGACGCCTTGGTCCAGTCCATGGCGCCGTATGGCAGGTCCAGCCGCTCGGGGTAGGCCAGCGCGTAGCCGATGCACAACCGCATGTCGGGTTCAGAGAGCTGAGCGATGGTGGCGCCGTCGGTGTAAGCGACCATGGAGTGCACGATCGACTGCGGGTGCACCACGACCTCGATGTCGTCGTACGACACGCCGTACAGCTCGTGGGCCTCGATGACTTCGAGTCCCTTGTTCATGAGTGTCGAGGAGTCGATGGTGATCTTCGGGCCCATGGACCATGTGGGATGTGCAAGCGCGTTCTCGACGGTGACCTCGGCGAGGTCGTTCTTCGTGCGGCCCCGGAATGGTCCACCGGAGGCAGTCAAGACGAGCTTGTCGATGGATCGCCCCTCGGTTGAGGCCCGCAGGCATTGGTGGAGCGCGCAGTGCTCGGAGTCGACCGGTAGCAGCTCGGCGCCCGGGGTGGCTCGCGCCTTTTGCACAACGGGTCCGGCGGCAATGAGTGATTCCTTGTTCGCCAGACCCAGCCGGTTGCCGTGTTCGAGCGTGGAGAGGGTGACCGCGAGCCCGGCAAAGCCCATGACGCCATTGATGACGGTGTCGGCCGAGCCGCTGGCTTCGCGTAGTCCGCTCTCCCCCGCCATCACCTGGGTGCGTCCGGCGAGCGCCTCCACCGCTTCGGCGTAGCGCGACTCGTCGGCCACGACGACCATGTCGGGGCGGAATTCGTCGACCTGGTCCACCAGGGTTTCCACTGACGAGCCGACCGCCAACGCGGTCACGTTGTAGGCGCCCCCAGCCTCGCGGACGATGTCCAGCGTCTGGGTTCCGATCGAACCGGTCGAACCCATCACAGCCACGGAAGTCACGCCCTCAGCATACGACGCTTGACTTGGACGGTTCGGTTGCCGATGAAGAGAGTGTGGTTGACGTAGCGGACGTCCACCTTCCGGCGGACTTCATTCGAGCGGTTGCGTCAGCAGCCGATCAGGAATCTGTTTTGCGCGCCACCGCAGAATGGATGCCGCGAATCATCGATGCCGAACGATCCAGCGTGGCGCTCCCGATCGACGAGGACACGCTGGCCATTCGGTCGATTGGCGGCACAACCCCACTCAGCGGCCCCACCAGGCACGCAATCGCCAACTCCATGGTCGGTCGAGCGTTCCGCACCAAGAAGATCGTGGTCATTGGCGATCTGGCAGTTGAGCGCGGGTACAGGGATACGACGGCGCTGGCCGAGGCTGGGCTTCGCTCCGCGGTGGTCGGACCCCTGTTGAGCGGCGGGCGCTGTCTGGGAACGATCAATCTGGCGAACGCGCAGCACGACTTCTTCAATGATGCTCACCTGCTCCTGCTGTTGAGCTCGGTCGCCGACCTCGTTGCCTCGTTTCTCAACGTGCATCAGCTCGCCGAAGCCGAGAAGATCCGGGCTGCAACCGACGATCTGACCGGAGCGATGTCTCGTCGGGCTGCCCTCGATGAGCTGGACCGAATGCTCGCGGACCCGGCCGGGCGTCCCGCCGTGATGTTCCTGGATCTGGACGACTTCAAGCAAGTCAATGACAGCTACGGCCATCTGGTGGGCGATGTGGTGCTCCGGACGCTGACAAATCGAATCGATGGGCTGCTCACAGACCAGGACCGCCTGGGGCGGCTTGGCGGCGACGAGTTCGTCGTGGTTGTTCATGCGGACCCAGATGGCGAGCGGGCGGCCGCCATCGCAGAGTCGATCCTCGACGCCTGCCTGGAACCCATCGAGATCGGATCCATGCGAATCGTGGCTCGGCTGAGCATCGGCATGGCCGTTCCGACCAGCGACCAGACCGACGCCACAACGTTGCTTGGGTACGCCGACCAGGCCATGTACGAAGCGAAGGCTGGCGGTCCGGCATTCGTGACTGCTGACGAGGGTACGCGCACGCAGGTCGCCCTGCTCGCGACCATCGACCGTGAGCTCGACGATGCGATGGCGTCCGGTGCCATCCACTTCAACTACCAACCAATCCGAGAGATCGACAGCGGCGAGATCAAAGGTGCCGAGGCGCTGATTCGGTGGACACACCCGACGCACGGCCCGATCCCCCCTCCCCTACTGATCGAACGCGTGGAGGCGACGGGGCGGGTCGAGAGCTTCACCATCTGGAGTCTCGATCTGCTCGCCCGAGACCTGGCGCACATTCGCGAAATCGTTCCCCGCTTTCATGACAAGGCGTTCTCTGTCAACCTCACACCAACGCAGCTGTCGTGGTCCGGTTGTGCCCAGGCCCACATCGACACGTGCGAACGCTTCGGGTTCCGACCGCAGGACCTGTTGGTGGAGGTCGTGGAATCGTCGGCCATCCAACCGGACGACGCTGCCGAACGAACGCTGCTCGAGCTTGCAGCGACCGGCGCCGTCATTGCGCTCGACGACTTCGGCGTCGGCCACAATGCGTTGTCGTACTTCACCCGCTTTCCCATCCACGCATTGAAACTCGACCGCTCGCTCATCGGCGGCATGCAGGACAACGCAGCCGCACGCAGCATCCTGAAGGGGCTCACCTCCATGGCTCACGACCTCGGCATCGTGGCTCTGGCAGAAGGAGTCGAGACCGAGTCCGAGGAGCAGATGTGCCGGGACGCCGGCATCGATCACGTGCAGGGTTGGCTCTACGGCCGTCCTGCCCCCATTGCCGACTTCGTGGCCCTTGCTGCGGACGAACTGGGAGGTGCCCTCGACCAGGCCGCGTGACGGCCTGACGGCCGTCGGGTCGATATGGTTCGTCAATGGTCCACTTCGATCCCGCTGCGAGGGAACGCGAACTG
>CAZFBD010000052.1:0-31818 GCA_964517125.1 uncultured Acidimicrobiales bacterium | reverse complement strand
GACCGCGTGCGCAACGTGTTCACGACCTGGGAAAGCCTGCTCCCCTTCCACCAGGAAGGCGCCAACGGCCGTACCTGGCAGGAAGCAGCCACCGACGTCGAGGAAGGCCGCGCCGGCATGTACCTCCTCGGAACGTTTGCTGCGTCCAACTCGGAGGCCTTCGCCGCCGACATGGACTTCTTCAACGTCCCCGAGTTCGACTCGGCAATCGGCGCTGGTGCGCTCGACGCTCCGATCGACGGCTACCAGATGGTGGCATCGCCCACCAACGAAGCTGCCGCAAAGGAAATGCTGCTGCACATGTCCACCGCTCTGGCCCAGGACGCCTACCTTTCCGAGGATCCCTCGGTCGTGGCGTCCAACTCGGGTGCAAACACCTCGGTGTACAACGATCTGCAGAAGAAGTCCTCGGAGCTTGCTTCGGCAGCGACCGGCATCTCGCAGTTCCTCGATCGTGACACGATCCCGGACTTCGCTGGCGCCTGTGGCGACATGTTTGCAGAGTTCATCGAGAACCCCGGTGGCGCCGACACGATGCTTGCGGATCTCGAAGAAAAGAAGGTTGCAATCTTCGCCGACTTCAACGCCGGCTGATCCGCTCCGATGACGTCGCTGCAGAACCCTTCCAACGCAGAGACGTCAACGGACGCGTCTGAAGACGAAGCATCGCCGTCGCCCCGAAAGGGGCGGCGGCGGTATTCGCTTCTGACCGGAAGGGACCGTCGGGTCCTGCAGGCAATGGTGGGAATCCCCACGTTCCTACATGTCATGCTCATCTGGGTTCCGGCGATTGCCACCCTGCTCCTGTCGTTCACGAACTGGAACGGATTCCGGTTCGACACGATGGAATTCGTTGGGTTGCGAAACTACAGGCAGCTCTTCACGGTCTTCGAAAAGGACCTGTACGAGGCGCTCCTCAACAACACGTGGGTTCTCATCTTCCTGTTCGTGATCGCCACGCCGCTCGGGATGCTCGTGGCGTACATCCTCGACAAGAACCTCCGCGGCACCGCCGTGTATCAGAGCATCTTCTACTTCCCCGTCGTGCTGTCGCTCGCCGTCGTGGGCTTCATCTGGAAGAGCGTCATCTACTCGCCCCGTCAGGGCATTCTCAACGTGGCCCTTGGCCGTACGGGCGAAGGCGAGCAGATCAGCTGGCTCGGCGACTCCGAACAGGTCATCACGCTGGTCGGCGACTACGGCCTCAGCAAAAACTTCCTCGCAATCATCGTGCCCATGATCTGGCGCCACGTCGGCTACATCATGGTCCTCTACCTCGCTGGCCTGAAGGCCGTCGATCCGTCGCTCCGCGAGGCCGCGGCCATCGACGGATCGAACGAATGGCAGTCGTTCAAGAACGTGATCTTCCCGTCGCTGAAGCCGGTGAACGTGGTCATCCTGGTCATCACGGTCATCGAGTCGCTTCGGGTCTTCGACATCATCGACGTGCTGAACAACCCCATCGGCACCGACGTTCTTTCCATTCTTGTCACCGAGAGCATCCTGGGTGAGTCGAGCAACGTCGGTCGAGGATCCGCCTATGGCGTGATGTTGTTGTTGCTCTGCTTCACATTCGTGATCTGGTACTTGCGAAGCACCTTCCGGGAGGACGACGCCGCATCATGATCAACAACCGTCGAACCCAGCTCATTGCGCAGGTTTTTCTGTTCTTCATGGCCGCACTCTGGCTGCTGCCAATCTTTGGCATGGTCATCTCGGCCTTTCGGCCCTACGCCGAGACTTCCACCGATCCCGCCGGCTTCTTCTCCTGGCCCGACACCCTCACGCTCGACAACTTCCGAGCTGCCTGGGAACGGGGCAACATGCCTCGCCACTGGTTTGTCACGTTCCTTGTGGTCATCCCGGCGGTCATCCTCGTGCTGTTCTTCTCGAGCATGGTGGCGTTTGCCGTCAGTCGGTACAGCTGGAAGTTCAACATCGCGCTGCTCATGTTGTTCACGGCCGGAAACCTGCTGCCACCCCAGTCGATCATTCAGCCGCTGTTCCAGATCTACAACCGCATCCCGCTTCCCGAGTTCGCCCCCTACTCCAACAGTGGCGAGCTCCGCGGGTCGCTCATTGGCCTCATCCTCATTCACGTGGCATTCCAGTCCGGCTTCTGCACCTTCGTTCTCAGCAACTACATGAAGACGTTGCCGAAGGAACTGAACGAGGCCGCCATGGTCGACGGTGCCAGCCTGTGGCGCCAGTACTGGCAGATCGTGATGCCGCTCACCCGGCCAGCCCTGGGTGCGCTCGCCACCCTCGAATTCGCCTGGATCTACAACGATTACTTCTGGGCGGTGGTGTTGGTCCAGAAGGGCAACGACCTACCGATCACGTCATCGCTGCGAAACCTCAGTGGCGAGTTCTTCACCGACGACAACCTCGTCGCTGCTGGCTCGCTCATCGTGGTCATCCCCACGATCCTGATCTACCTGGCCCTCCGCCGGCAGTTCATCTCGGGTCTCTCCGTCGGCGCCAGCAAAGGCTGATTGAGCCTTGCTTCCACAACCGACGAACCTCGGTATGGTCGCCTGATGGCGCGCCCAACCATTCGTGACGTCGCCAAGGCTGCTGGTGTTTCCACCGCCACCGTGTCGTACGTGCTCAATGGCACCGGATCCGTGTCCGAGCAGACCGCAGATCGGGTCCGTGAATGTGTCGAGGAGCTCGGCTATCGGGCCAACTCGCTCGCTGTTGCGCACCGCACCGGCCGTTCGCGCACCATAGGTCTGGCGGTCGCCGACCTCACCAACCCGTTCTTCCCCGAGTTCGCACGCGGCGTTCATCGAGCAGCGTCGAGCAACGGTTTCAGTGTCTTCCTGATCGACGCTCAGGGCTCGCATGAGCACGAGCTCGAAGGGGTCGAGATGCTCGCCGACCGGGTGCCCGAAGGACTGATCTGGGTTCCCGTCGGCAACGACATCCTTTCCGAACGACCGGTTCCTTTCCCGTTTCCCACCGTCACCTTCGATCGTGAGTTGCCCGACTTCGACAGTGTCAACGCCGACATCCGCAACGGCGGCGAGCTGCAAGCCGAGGTCATCAACAGCCACGGTCACAAGCGGATCGGCATCATCTCGGGCCCGCAGTGGTCCGATACCGGCCAGCTTCGCCGGTCGGGGTTGCTGGATTCGCTCGATGCCGATGTCGAGATCGTGTGGGAGTTCTCGCTCGACTACTCCTCGCACATCCCCGACCATGTGCGGTCCGAGATCCTGAGCCACGACGTCACCTGCGCGGTGACCGCCAACGACATTCAGGCCATTGGTTTGCTACAGCTCTACCGCGACGCCGGCCAATCGGTCCCCGACGACGTGTCCGTCATCGGGTTCGACGACATCGACCTGGCCGCACGGGTCAGCCCAGGCCTCACCACCGTGCACCTGCCCGTGGCCGAGTTGGGGATGACCGCGGTCGATGTCCTGCTTGACCGCATCAAGAACCCCGACCTCCCCCGGCAGCGCCAGCAGCTCGGCGTGTCGATGACGATGCGTTCGTCGGTCAGGTCGGTGTAGCTGCGACTGCGGGTTCCACCGACGCTCCCGATGCGGGATCGACGGCCCACAGATCGGGGGTGATTCCGGAGGCGGCAGCATACGTGGATCGCACATGTGCGAGGAACGAGTCGACCTGGGACCGTTCCACCAGGGCCACCGCACATCCGGCGAACCCTCCACCGGTCATTCGGGCACCGAAGCAGGCCGCGTGTCCGGAGGCGGCGTCGACCATCTGGTCGAGCGCCTCGGACGAGACCTCGTAGCCAACCGAAAGGCTCTCGTGGCTCTGAGACATGAGCTGTCCAAAGGATGCCGCGTCGGCACGGTCGAGTGATTCGACCGCCTGCAGGACTCGTTCGTTCTCGGTGACCACATGTTCTGCTCGACGCCGATCGACGCCCACCTCGAGCCGGTCGAGGTCGTGGATGGTTACGTCTCGCAGCGACGCAACACCCAGGGCAGCTGCGGCCCGCTCACAGGACTGGCGCCGGGCGTCGTATTCGCTCTCGGCGAGCTCCCGGCGGGTCATGGTGTCCATGATCACGACCTGTGCGTCGGCCGGAAGCGTCGTCGGGGTGGTGTGCAGCGAGCGGCAGTCGATGAGGGTGGGTCCGCCAGCAACGGCCACGGCCGAGATCAGCTGGTCCATGATTCCGGACTGGATGCCAATGACTTCGTTCTCCACCCGTTGGCCGAGCTTGGCAATGGCGACCGGGTCGGGGGTGAGCCCGGCGAGGGCCGTGAGCGCAAAGCCTGTGGCCACCTCGAGTGCGGCCGAGGACGACAGGCTTGCGCCGACGGGAATCGTGGTGGAGATCGTGGCGTCGAAACCGCACGCCGGTAGGCCACCTTCGATGAGCATCCACGCCATGCCGGCCACGTATCGGGCCCAGGCGGGAAGGCTCTCCGGGTCGGAATCGAGCTCGAACCGGGTCTCGCCGTACCCTGTCGACACAAGACAGACCGAATCGTCGGAACGAGCGCTGACGCTCATGACCGTCTCGAATGGCAGTGCCATCGGGAGGACGTAACCGTCGTTGTAGTCGGTGTGTTCTCCGATCAGATTCACTCGGCCTGGTGCACGGGAAATGACACTTCGGGACACGGCCACAGAGTATCTGATCTCGGCGCGCGGCTAGGTGTTCGGCTACGATTTGAGATGAGCCGACCGCTCAGCGGGCAAGACTGCCGCTGGCGTGACGAAGGGGAACCAATGGCAGGATTGACGCTCGACAACATCAACAAGGTCTACCCAAACGGGTTTCAGGCCACGCACGATCTCAGCATCGATGTCGCCGACGGTGAGTTCCTTGTCCTGGTCGGCCCGTCCGGCTGCGGCAAGTCCACCGCCCTGCGAATGATCGCTGGGCTCGAAGACATCTCGTCGGGCGAGCTGCGGATTGGCGATCGCGTCGTGAACGACGTGGAGCCCAAGGACCGCGACATCGCCATGGTGTTCCAGAACTACGCCCTGTACCCGCACATGTCGGTGGCCGACAACATCGGTTTCGCGCTGAAGCTGGCCAAGGTCCCGCGGGCCGAGATCGAAGAGCGTGTCCGCAAGGCAGCTGCAGTTCTGGACCTCACCGATCAGCTCGACCGAAAGCCGGGTCAGCTCTCCGGTGGCCAGCGCCAGCGTGTCGCCATGGGCCGCGCCATCGTGCGTCAGCCCAGTGCCTTCCTCATGGATGAGCCGCTGTCGAACCTCGATGCCAAACTTCGTGTGGCCATGCGTGCCGAAATTGCAGCCCTGCAGCGCAACCTCGGCGTGACCACGGTGTACGTCACGCACGATCAGGTCGAAGCCATGACCATGGGCGACCGGGTCGCCGTGCTCAACAAGGGCTACCTCATGCAGGTCGCGTCGCCGCAGGAGCTGTACGAACACCCGGAAAACGTGTTCGTCGCTGGCTTCATCGGTTCCCCCTCAATGAACCTGCTCGAGGCAACGCTCACCGGTTCGGCAAGCGAGCCTGCGCTCGATCTCGGCGGGATGACCATCAGCATCGATGCCCTCGCCGCCGACTCGCCACTGAACGGGTTCCTGGGCCGCAAGCTCGTTGTGGGCCTCCGTCCAGAGGACATGGAAGACGCCACGATCCTCCCCGGCCAGCCGGGTCGGACCATCAACTCCAGCGCCCGTCTCGTCGAGTCGCTCGGCTCTGAGATCATCGTGCATTTCCCGCTCGACGCCACCCAGTACGTTGTCGCTGACGCCATCGAGGACGACGCCGAGAAGGGCCTCGGTTCCGACGACGACACTGCGGTGTTTGTCGCTCGTGTGAGCCCCCGTTCGCCGGTGACCAACGGCGCCGACATTGTATTGTCGGTCGACACCGCACGGTTCCACTACTTCGACATCGACACCGGACTGGCCATCAAGGCCACCGCCGAGTAACAACCAGCACCCGCGTCCGCTAGACGCTGACTTCCCAGCCGTCGCCGCTCCTCGGCCAAGGCCTCGTCACTCACCGCCTTTCGGCCCCAGGGGGCCGAAACGCTCCCCACCCAAACCTACGGCGAGCTAAATGCTGACTTCCCAGCCGTCGTAGATGCCCTGGTGGACTTCTGCCATGCTCTCGAAGAGTTCGCGGTCGGCCATGATGTTCACGGGCGACAGGACCCGGTCGTGGCGTTCATAGATCACGAACCAGCCTTCGCCGGGACCACCCGGGTCGGTCACCGTTGTGAGCCATGTGCCGCCGAGTTTTGCCGCCCGATCGGCGATGTCGCGGCTGGTGACCTGCACGTAGTGGAGCACATGGCGTTGCTCGGTCAGGTCGGCGCCGCAGGACTCGAGCGCGCTGATGACCTGCCGATCGTCGGCACACAGTCGCGTGTACCTCTCCGGGACCATGGTGGCGCGGCGGCGGAACATGCATCGTGTGTCGACGGCCCAGACGGCCACCTTGAGAGGGCCAGCGGCTCATTGAGCGGAGAAGGTCCCGCCTCACGCAATTGACGTCGCCGGATATGCACATTCCAAGATAGGTGTTAAGGTGCGGGTGAGTAGGAGGAAGAGACCGACCATGCCAACCGTCCCCACAGCCGAGACCCAGGTAGCAGCAACGCCCGACGACGTTCTCGCGGGCCTGGCCGCGGGCAACATTCGCTTCGCAGCCGGCCAAACAACCCCGCACGATCTTCTGGAACAGGCCCGGCTCACTGCCGATGGCCAGTTTCCACTCGCGGCCGTGCTCGGGTGCATCGACAGTCGAGTGCCTGTCGAAGCCGTCCTCGACGTTGGTATCGGCGAGATTTTCGTGGCCCGCTCGGCTGGCAACGTGGTCGACGCCGACGTCGTTGGTGGGTTCGAGTTCGCAACCGAGCTTGCCGGGGCAAAGGTCATCGTTGTGCTTGGCCACAGCGCCTGTGGTGCGGTCAAGGGTGCCTGCGACGGCGCCAAGCTCGGGAACCTCACACAGTTGCTGGCAAAGATCTCACCTGCGGTCGCCAGCGAGGCTGCGCCCGGGGCCTCACCCGGCAGCGGCGACACCGATTTTGTCCAACGGGTCATCGCCACCAACGTGACCAACGCTGTCGCCGGGCTCCGCAACCGCAGCGAGGTGTTGTCGGCGCGCGAGGCCGCCGGAGACCTCAGGATCGTGGGAGCCGTGTACGACCTGGCCACCGGCGTCATTTCCTGGGAAAACACGTGAATCCCACCAACCATTGGGCTCCACCACAAGTCGGGAAGAACTGAGGAACACCAATGGTTGACCCCGTCACGTGGGAGGACCAGCAGGTACGGTTCCTCCATGAAACTCTTCCGAAAGGGCAGACGCATGACTGATTCACCAGAACGCCAGGCACTCCGAGAGCGACTCACCCCAGAACAGTTCCATGTGACCCAGGAAGCCGGCACCGAGCGGGCCTTCACCGGCGAATACTGGGACACCAAGGCCGCTGGGACCTACCGGTGCCGCGTGTGCGACGAGCCGCTCTTCAGCAGCGAAACGAAGTACGACAGCGGATCGGGTTGGCCGAGCTTCACCGCTCCGATGGACAACGACGCTGTGGAAGAGCACCGCGACATCAGCCATGGCATGGTGCGGACCGAATCGGTCTGCGGCAAGTGCGGTGCCCACCTGGGCCACGTCTTTCCCGATGGTCCCGGCCCAGAGGGTCTTCGCTACTGCATGAACTCCGCTTCGCTGCGCCTCGACGAGGACACCCCGGCCGACGACGCCTAGTTCCACACGAGTCCTGGAGAGCCGCTGAGCGGATCTTCCCGGATCTCTAAGGTTGCCGTTCCTCGGTGCCGAGACCTCCACTATGGTCGAATCCATGGAATTTGTTGGCACGACTGTCGACGAACTCATCGCCCACACGAAGGTCTGTGGCGCTGAGGTCTCGGTGTCCGATGCGGCGGAAGAATTTCTGCAGGCACTGCAGCCCATTGGACGTCCGTTCGACATCCCGTGGACGTTTGCCGAGACACTCGACGTGTTCGCCGGCCAGCTCCCAACCCACCTTCGAACCGTGCTGACCGAGCCCGGCTCGGGCCCGTCGGAGAACCACCTCGAAGCGTGCGCCGTGGCGCTGGCTCTCGAGGCCGGAGTGACCTTGCAGCCGCTCACGGGCGCCGACATGCGCAGACTGCAGCACACGGCGTCACACGCGCTCGAGAGCTCCTCCTGGGGCCGCAGAAGCCCGTATCCGTGGGACACGGTCGCCGCAGCGAGCCTCGACGAGTACGACTTCTTTGCGCTGCGGGCCAACACCTGAGCCTTTGGCTTGTCGGCGAGCACGGCGGCGTCCAGACTTGCTTCCATGCACGTGATCCCCACCGGCAAATGGTTCGAAGCGCTTCAGGTGGGAGACGTGCATCGGCACGCGCTCACCCGGACAATCACCGAGGCCGACAACGTCGGGTTCTCCACCCAGACGATGAACCCTGCGCCGTTGCACATCGACTTCGACTACGCGGCCTCCACCGATTTTGGCAAGCCACTGGTGAACTCGCTCCTCACACTCGGCATCGTCGTTGGCATTTCGGTGCACGACATGACCCACGGCACCACGGTTGCGAACCTGGGGTTCGACAAGGTCACGTTCCCCGCGCCGCTGTTTCATGGCGACACGATCCATGTGGAAACCGAGGTCGTTTCGGTGCGTCCGTCGTCGTCGAAGCCAGACCGCGGCATCGCGACCTTCGAGCACCGGGCGTTCAATCAGCACGATGTTCTGGTGTGTTCGGCGGTCCGGGCCGCCATGATGCTGCGCGAACCCAGCTGAATCAGCCGGCGGCGTTTGCCTCGAGACGCTTGCGGAGCATGTTGAGCACGGTGATCGTGGTGTACTGGCGCGAGCGGTCGCGGTCGGTGCGGAACCGCAGCAAGCGGGACTCGACCTCGCCGTTGACGCACGTGGCGACCCAGATGGTGCCGGGTGGAATGCCTTCCCAGGAATCGGGGCCGGCGACACCGGTGGTGGCCACAGAAACATCGGCTCCCAGCGTTTCGCAGGCACCCAGCGCCATGGCTTCGACCATCTCCTCGGAGACCGACGGCCCTTCAGGTGCCTTCAGAAGCTGGGTCTTCACGTCGGTGGCATACGTGATGACGCCACCACGGAAGGCGCCACTGGATCCGGGGACTGCCGTCAACCGCTGTGCGATGAGTCCGCCAGTGAGCGACTCGGCGGTGGCCAGCGTGAGCCCCTGGGACTTGCACAGATCCAGGACGACCGACTCCATGTTCTGGTCGTCGACGCCAAACACGATTGGGCCGATGATCTCCCGAACCCGAGCATCTTCGGCGTCGAGCAGTGCCTCGACCTCGCTCTCGGTGGCACCCTTTGCCGTGAGCCGGACCTTCAGCCCCTCCATGCCGCTGGCGAGGAACGCAATGGTCACGTTGCCCTCGGCGTCGAGCCGATCGATCTCGGCAGCAAGCTGTTCGCCGAGCGCCGCCTCCTGCGTTCCCCAGGTCCGGAGGACTCGGGAGCGAATGACCGCAGACTCGCCCGATCGCTCCATGAGGTCGGGGATGATGAAGCCAGTCATCATGTCCTGCATTTCCCATGGAACGCCCGGCACGGCATAGATCATCTTCGTGACCCCGTCACGCTCCAGCTCGGCCGCCAGCCCCGGAGCGGTGCCCGGCTGCACGGGAATGGCCATGGCGCCCACGGGAAGCCGCGCCTGCAGCAGGTTGCTCTCGGGCATGTCCCGACCACGGCTACCGAACATCTCCCGGATCTTCTCCACGAGAGCGTCGTTGGTCTCCAGCTCAACGCCCATGACCTGGGCAACCGCCTCGCGGGTGATGTCGTCCTGCGTGGGGCCGAGGCCGCCGGTGCAGATCACGGCGTCGCTGCGTTCGAGCGCCAGCTCGATGACTTCGACCATCCGGTCGAGGTTGTCCCCGACCTTGGTCTGGTAGTGCGAGTCGATGCCGACCGACGCCAGTTCCTGACCAATCCATGAGGAGTTTGTGTCGTTGATCTGACCGAGCAGGAGCTCGGATCCGACGGCGACGACTTCACATCGCATTGGATGCCACACTTTCGTTGCTGATGTTCATTTGGACTCGTTCAGATTGCCGCTGGAGCGGGTGGCCGCCGACCCGTCGAGCAGGTAGAGCAGTCCGGAGTAGAGCGTGAAGGCCACGGCCAGCCACAGCAGGCCATTGACCACCAGGTCCTGGTCCTGCCAGGTGGGGAACACGGCGGCAACGATGGCCACACCCTGGAACAGTGACTTGTATTTGCCGAGCGTGCGAGCGGGCACAACCCGGCCTTTGCGCACCCAGTAGCTCCGGAAGGCCGTGATGCCGATCTCGCGCACGACCACGAGCGCCACGGGAAACCAGTGGTAGCGGCCGACGATGAAGAGGCTGACCATGGAGCCGATCACGACGACCTTGTCGGCGAGCGGGTCGAGGAACGCCCCGGACCGGCTCACCAGGTCGTAGCGACGGGCGAGTTCGCCATCGATGTAGTCGGTGGCGCCGAAGATCCAGCAGAGCACGAACGCCAGCCACGATGTGCCGTTGGCAGCCTCGTTCGACAGGATCGCCACGAAGAGCAGCGGCGAGGCCGCAATACGGGCAACGGTGATCATGTTTGCGGGGTTCGTCACGAAGCTCGCGCCGTGGTGCAGCACGTCGCCCCGGCTGGTCATGCGTCCACCGATTCGTCGACGCCGACGGCCAAGAGGTCCGGGCCGATCGCGCCGCCGATCTCCACCTGGGCAAAGGTGCCGACCTCGAGCGAATCGTCGATCAGGATGACACCGTCGATCTCGGGTGCCTCTCGGTGGCTTCTGCCAACGCCGGGGGCATCGACGAGAACGTCGAGCGTGCGACCGATCAGGTCGTCGCGGCGCTGGGCCGTGATCATGTCCTGCATCTCGGTGAGTTCGCGGAGCCGCTCGTTCACCAGCCCCTCGGGAACACCACCGTCGAGGTCATACGCGTAGGTTCCCACTTCGGGCGAGTACGAGAAGAAGCCGCACCAGTCCAGTTGCGCTGCCTCAACGAAGTCGAGCAACGCATCGTGGTCCTCTTCTGTCTCGCCCGGGTATCCCACGATGAAGTTGGATCGGAACGCAGCATCGGCGCTGCGATCGCGGATGTCGGCGATGCGCTGCAGGAAGCGGTCACCGTCGCCCCAGCGGCGCATGCGCCTCATGAGCGGGCGGCTGACGTGTTGCAGTGACAGGTCGAAGTACGGAACGTTCGTGGCGAGGATGGCGTCGATCAGCGAGTCGGTGAGGTCCGACGGGTACAGGTACAACAAGCGCACCCGTTCCACAAGGTCCGAAACCTCGCCGACGAGTTGCACGATGCTCCGCTCCCCCACGCCCTGGTCCCGGCCGAACGCCGCCAGGTCCTGAGCGACAAGCACGATCTCCTGCGCCTCGAGCTGGCGGACTTCGTCCAGGATGGATTCGTGCGTGCGGGACCGCTGCGGTCCGCGAAAGGTCGGGATCGCACAGAAACCACAGTTGCGATCGCAGCCTTCGGCGATCTTCACGTAGGCCCACGGGCGGCTCGAAGCCGGACGGGGCAGGTTGAGCAGGTCGAACGACGGCGGTGCAGGTGTGCCCGGCTTGGTGCCAATGCTCACGGGCACGCCGAAGCCGGCCACACGTTCCACCTCGGGCAGTGCCTCGGCCAGTTCGTCGCCGTAGCGCTCGGCCATGCAGCCGGTCACGACCACCTTGGCGTCGGCTGCCTGCTCGGTGAGCCCGAGCACGGTGTCGATGGATTCCTGCCGAGCAGATTCGATGAACGCACAGGTGTTGACCACGACGAGGTCAGCGTCTTCGGGGCGCGTTGCTGGGGCCATCCCCTGCGTCGTGAGCGTTCCGACGAGTTTGTCGGAATCGACCTCGTTCTTCGGACAGCCCAGCGTTTCAATCCAATAGCGCTCCGGCACGCCCCCAAGACTACCGGTCAACGGCCCGGCCTGACTCCGGCGAGCAGCGCATCGGTGTCTGCGCGATCGCGTTCGCCGACGACCCGCACAACTCGTTGAGGAAAGGGAATCTCGATCCCTGCCCTCGAGAACGCCTCATTCACGGCGACGACCACACCGATGCCGATGACGCCGAGCGCACCCAACACCGGGCCGATCGACACACCAAGCCGATCGAGGCCATAGACGAAGCCGAAGGAACGATCGTGTAGGAGGCGAGCCGGCCGACCAGGTCGCCGACCAGCTCGTCGCCGTTGATCAGTCGAGCGACGGTCTGGCGGACGATGCTGGCCAGCACCACGGTCCCGGTGATGATGACGGCTGCCCACACGGAGTTCTCGGCGGTGTCGCTGCCGATCGTCTCGATTGCGTCTAAGACATCGGCGTCCGTACCGCCTGAGGTCTCTGTCGTCATCTCGGATGACTCTGTCTGCATGTGGTGGTCACGCTCCTTGTCAAGAGGTTTTCCCAACGCATGGCGAACTCAAACCCCCGGCCTGCTGGCCGGCATGAAGGGAGGGCGGGAGTTTCGCGCTCAAGGTTTACACCGCCTGCGACGGGGGAATACCTCGGACATGAAGACACCAACCACCCCACCGCATCGCTCCGCCACCGGACACCTCTCCGGTGTGCTCACAGACCTCCGTCGACGGCTCCGTATCCATCGAACGACGTCGCATGGCCGGCCCGAGCCATTCGTTCACCACCGAAGGACCCTGCGACGTGTTCGCAGCGCCGCCGACCACATCGGTGGGAGCAATAGCCATCGCCCGGGTTCGAGATCCTGGCCTTGGGCTGGAACGGTGAGTCACTCATGGCGAGCAACGGCGTGTCCGCCGCGCAGATGTCGTTGGCGGATGCCGAGTGGGGGCGATCGAACCGCCTCCCGCTGCAGATGCTGAAGCGGTCACACGCCACTTCGTGGCGGGTGCCTGGGTTGCCGTGCTGGTGTCGGTGGAGCTGAGAGCGGACTCGCCATCTTCAACCCCGTTGCAGTCGAGGTCGTGGCTCGGTTCGACTCGACACCGGTGGCCCGATGTGAAGGAGCGGAAGGCGCCGCAACCGTCGGCGACCGGGTCCTGGACCGTTGCGGCGCACCCGATGCGTTCGAACTCATCGATGGCGTCTGGCAGCGGATCACGGCGAAGGTGTTCCTACGGGCAAACGCCACCTCAGTCGACGCCGACGGAGTACTCGTGACCTCCTGGCCTCATTCGAACGACGGGCAGGGCCACATCGAGCTCCTCCGACCGCCGAGCTGGCGAGCCGGCAATCAGCCGCCGGCGTCTCCGACCATCCCGCGGCGAAGTTCACGTTCGAGGTGGAGCTCCTCGGAGATCTCGTTGTACGGCACTGGCGGCGTACGGAACCACTCGATCAGGCGTTTGAAGGTTGTCGTAGGGTGTTCATGTCAAAACCGTACTGGCGGATCGTGGCAGGTGTCTGCCAACTTTTAAGACGTTGCATCCCGTATCGGTCCTCAGCCAGCGAGAAGACGTAGCGGCTCCGGCCATCGATCCAGCCGAAGGTCTCGTCGACGCGCCAAGCTGCGCCGTGGTCGCTCTGCATTCGGACGACCGTCGCCACGCCCCTCGATGTTTCCGATTCGTAGGAGTGTCGAACGCGAGCATTGCAATGCCCTCAGCGGTTCGTTCGAGCCCGTAGTACTGGATGCCGCTTCGAGGGGCGCTCGCCGCGTCATCAAAACCGTCGACAGTCGTCCGCACTCGGTCCCAGTTGCAGCAAACCGTTGCGGCGCCCGCGAGACCCCCGGCGGCTCCGGCGAGGACGTCGACGAGCCCGAGTAGCCGGCATCGACGAGATCGACGCGAACCGACGGACGGTCGTCCGTCATCGTCATTTCGCCGGCTCGATGCTCGTCATGGCGGCAGTATGACGCACGAACCTGGCAGACGTGCGCCAACCTGCCATCTCAGCAACGAGCATCACTCTGCTTGGCGAATCCCGATGCCGTCGAGGGTGTTGTTCACCACTGCGATCTCGCCGTACTCGTTGTCGACACATGCCTGAAGCCGCTGCGCCGCTGCCTCGTCGACGATTCGGTCGACGGAGTCCGCACCGGTGTACCCACCACCTCCCCCGACCTCATCGCCGGCCCCGACCGAGTCTCCGTTGGGGAGCGTGAGGCGCTCAACCGCAGGATCCCAGCTCGTGGTGGCCGGCCACACGACCGGGAATCGCTGGCTGATCTCATCCAACCGCACATAGAGACAGTCGCCCTCGATATCGATCACGCCGCGAACCTCGGCGTGTTGCCCCTCGTTCGTGAGCGGAGCGACATGGCGGACGACCGGGCCGTCCAGACTCGCCGAGGACGAATTGGAAGCATCGCCGGTCCATGGCGTGCCAGGGCGGTCAGGGCCGGTCGTGAAGACGACCTCGCCGCTCGGCAGATCGGTGGGCGAGATCGACACGACGATCTGGTGCGGATTGAAGTCGGCGGTACAGACTTCGCTGCCATGGTCGCCATCGTTCACGACCGGGTAGAGCTCACTCGTTGTGCGATTGAACTCGATGTGGCTGAGCGATCCGAGCGGGCACGACCCGGATTCGCCGACGATGAACTCGACGTGCACCAGCCCGTCGACCAGTTCGAGATCAGGGCCGTAGCGCGCTCGCACCTCGTCCGCCGTCAGCACGCTGGCCATCTCGTTCGCCCTGACCTCGACGCCGCTCACGATTAGCTGGTGTGCGATGACTTCGATATCGCTCGGAGGATCCACGATCGCTCGAACGGCGGATTCGATGTCACCGACCGACCCGACGACGCCGGGAGGCAGAGGCTGGATGACCGGGACTGCAGGATCGGCCCCACATCCCACATGCAGCCCTTCGATGTGCGCCAGGAGCGGTGTGTCGGGTTCGGCGGCGTTCAGGAAGGCGATAAAGCGAATCATCGCCGGATCGAAATAGACCGGTGATGCGAGTGGATCATCATCCGGGCCGCTCGCATCGATGAGGAACGCTGGATCCCCGGCGAACCGATCAGCGGCGGTACCGGGTTCACCGTGCACGACGATGTACTCGGCGGTGTCGACCCGGATCCATTCGGTGAGGATGCTGTGTGGACCTGACTCTCGCACTGCGCGGTTCAGCGTCCCGCTGACGATCAGGTCCGAGCTCGCGCTAAGCGCTTCGAGGTCGGGCGAGGGGTCGTAGTCGTAGGTCGGCAACCCGCTTCGCAGAATTGCGGCAGCGGATTCGCTGCATTCGAGATCGGCGGGCGCGAACCCGTCCAGCGGGGCTCCCGACTCGACGGTTTCACCTACGCTGCCGCAAGCGCCCAGCAGCACTGCGAGCGCCAGGATGGCGCCGCGTCGGGCGGTTCGTGTTCGTCGCATGATAGCTCCATCTCTGCATCTGGTTGACTATCTATACGGCCCGAAATCGGTGCTGGTTCCCAGATCGGCCGAAGTTGGCAGATGTCTGCCAACGGCCTGTCGCCATGGTGACGAATCGACGTGGCGCATGTCTGCCAAACAACGCGACGGATGCCTCGAATGTGTCCTATGTCTGCCACGGCGCCCGTTCACACTGTGGCCATGGACACGCCACGCACCTTCGCCCGCCGTCTCGTCCGCTGCCTCGATCGGTCGCCGGCGAGATCGGTAACGGCGACCGCTCATCGAACTGACTCCATCATGTCGGCGAGCTGCACCCGAGGTCCGGTCGGATCCCTGCGTCGGGTCCGATAGCAAGACCCAGAAAACTCGATTCCCTAAGCCGCTCCGAGGAGGACTCCTCGCTGGCGCCCTCTTCCTCGCCGCCTGCGGCAGCGACGGCACCGACATCGCATCCGATCCGGCCGAATCCGCAACCACCACCGGGGCCCCCGCCATCAGCGAGGCTCCCATGGACGATGCAATGGAAGACGTCATGCTCGGCAACGCAGTTGTCGAAGCCGACCTCGTCGACACACTCAACAGTGACGGCCCGTTCACCATCTTCGCCCCGACCAACGACGCCTTCGACGCCATCCCCGAAGACATCCTCGGCGCAGTGCTCGCCGATCAGGACCTGCTCACCGCCGTGCTCACCTACCATGTGGTCGGCGGCGACTCGCTCAACGCCCAAGCACTCGGCACCGCCGGTTCCGCTGGCGTGGTCGAAGGCGGCGAGCTCACCTTCGGCACCGACGGAACCTCCGTCGATGACGCGACCGTGATCTGCTCCGACGTTCCCGTTGCGAACGGCACCGTCCACATCATCGACAGTGTGCTGCTCCCGCAGGTCGCACTCGCCACCCTCACCGCAACCGACACCGACACCGACAAGACGGCCATGGCCGACATGCTCGGCGCCACCGGCCCGGCCTGTGACGCCGTCCCGACCGAGGGCGAAGGCAGCTTCGCTGGCATGGCCGACGACACCGCCGCCACCGCCGCGTCGAACAACCCGCTGCTCTCCACCCTCGTCACCGCAGTTGTCCAGGCTGAACTCGTCGACACGCTCAACAGTGACGGCCCGTTCACCATCTTCGCTCCGGTCAACGATGCGTTCGCTGCTCTGCCAGCCGATCAGTTGGAAGCCGTGCTCGCCGACCAGGACCTGCTCACCAGCATCCTCACCTACCACGTCGTCGCCGGCGCTTCGCTCTCGACCGACGACCTCATCGAGGCCGGCACCATCGAAACCGTGAACGGCGGTGAGCTCACCATCGCCGCTGCCGGCGACGTGATCGAGGTCAACGGTGTCGCTGCGACGCTCTGCCAGAACGTGCCGACGGACAACGCCACCGTGCACATCATCGACAACGTCCTGCTGCCTCCAGCTGACCCCAGCCGCCCGCGGCGCTGTTCCTCCCGCCGCAGATCGGGGAGCACCCCCCTTTCCTCAACCGAGGAAGGGGTGGACGTGTTTTTGGCAGTATCGCTGAGTGCCTGATCGACCGGGCGCCATGCGTCTACACTGGTCGGGCGATGACAGCGGACAACCGACCGGCGGACGAGGAACTCATCGGCATCGCAGCGGGCCGCATCCGCCGATTCGCAGAGGCGATCTCGCAGGGCCACGACTTCGGCATCGAGGCCGGAGATCACGACGAACCCTGGACGTTCGACTTTCATCGGGTCGCCGTCGACATCTACAAACTGACCCTCCCGTGGGCGTACCTCACCGGCCTCGCGTCGGCGTTCGAAGACTGTGCCGACCGCATGCTCACCGACGAGCTCCCACCCGGCACCACGCTCGACGACTGGTCGCTCGTGCACGACTACCTGCGCTCGGCGGCCAATGCCATCACCGAGGCCAGTGAACTCACGATCGACCCGGACGAGCTCCCCACCGCCGAGGACATCGACCCCGTCACTCCACCGGTGATGTCATTCGGGAAGCTCGCCGCGCTCGTGTCGGCGGCAGGCGCCCAACGGCTTGCGGCGGCCGCCGGGGCGGTCGAGCACTCCTGCGGCGAGGCCGACACATGCCCGCTCAGCGAAGCGGAACTCGACTGGCTTCGCCGGATCCGGCGCGGCGACCGCACCATCGACATTGCGGTGGATCACGGATACTCCGAGCGAAGCCTCTATCGGGCACTCGCCGAACTCTACGACGAGCTGTCGGTCGAGACCAGGACCGAAGCGATCGCCGTCGCCGCCGAGAACAGCTGGATCTGAGCTCACCTCGGGCGTACATCGCCACCGCGTCGACAACATCTGTCAGATGGTCTGCCATTGCAGATCGACAGACTTGGGTGGAGAGGAGTGCCGGCATGAACGCCGACGGAACGCCACCAGACTCGAACCGCAATGGCAACATCGGCTGCCGCCGAACTGTCCTCATCCGCTTCGTGGTCACGGTTGGCAAGAGACTGCCGGAAATCTGTCGCAGAGATCTGTCAGATGTCTGCCAAAGCCCGCAAACATACTGGAGCATGACGAAATGGCGTACTCTGATCGACTCCCTCACCTTCTTTGTGCGGGACTGGTGGGCGAGTCGTGGCGACTCGCGACCGGCTCCTACGGAGATGACCCAGGTCATAAACGAAGCCTCACACACCGGCGGAGGACGAAATCCAATCGCTGCGTCGGACCGGGCGCTCGAGCAGATGGCCGATGGCGCCGACGCATATCTGAAGAGTTTCGACTGATCACTCAGCCTTCGATGAGGCTGCGGAGACGCTCGCCCGCGCCGGTCTCGGAGATCAGCAGGATGGCCAGGAAGTAGACCGCGAGGAACGTGATCGCCTCGGGTTTGAAGACCCGCTTGCGGGCCACCATGAACACCAAGGCGAGGGTCGCCACCACAACCATGATGACGTTGCCGTACGTGCGCATCAGCTCGTCGTCGATGGTGCCGGCACCAAGCACGGCGATCACGCCGCCCACGGCAAGGCTGTTGAACATTCTCGAGCCCAGCACGTTGCCCAGGATCAATTCGGTCTCGCCCTTGCGAGCAGCAGCCACCGCGGTCACGAGCTCGAGCAGCGAAATACAGTTTCGATCGCGGATGCTGCTGGCCACCTGATGTTTCTTCCACTGGAATCGGTGGACTGGCTAGCTCAGAGGAGCGAAGACCGCGCCCAACGAGCCTCAATGTCTTCAGCCAGTTCCTGGTGCTCCGCTGCTCGTCGATGGGCGACTGGGCGATTGCTCCGCCCCGACCACCAGCGATCAAATCTTGCAGCGCGTCGATACCTTGCTGCGCTCCGCATCTGCACCATCGGCCACACAAGGAGCGTCGTGACGCAGACAAAGACGAAGCCGTACAACACCAGAGCCGTCGTCCGCATGTCTCAAACGTAGCGCCGAACAGTGTGGCTGGCGGCGAGCTCTCAGCGGCCGTTCAGGCTTCGAAGAGACTTCGCACGCTCTCGCCCGCTGCGGTTTCGGAGAGGAGCAGGATGGCGATGGCGTAGGTGGTGAGCAGAGTGATGGCCTCGAACTTGCTGACGCGCCGTCGGACGACCATGAAGACCCAGGCCATTGTGGCCACGACCACCATGACAATCACGCCATAGGTACGCATGAGCTCGTCATCGATCGTGCCGGCACCAAGCACGGCGATCACGCCGCCCACGGCAAGGCTGTTGAACATGTTGGAGCCCAGCAGGTTGCCCAGGATCAATTCGGTCTCGCCCTTGCGAGCAGCAGCCACCGCGGTCACGAGCTCGGGCAACGACGTACCGATCGCCACGAGCGTGAACCCGATGAACCCGCCGGTGAGACCGGCTTCCTCAGCGATTGCAAGTGCTCCCCAGACCATGAGCTGGGCACCGAGAAGTGTGCCCAGGAGACCCAACACGGTGGTCCTGATGCTCTCGCCCAGTGTCGCGTCGGGGTCGATGGGGACGTCCTCAACCGAGTCCTCGTGACCGCCGAAGACGATCCAGCTCAGGGCAGCGGCAAGCACCGCCAGCATCACGATGCCCTCCCACACGGCAAAGCCACCGGTGGTGAAGAAGGCAAACAGGGCCACGGCACCGAGGGAGAGTGGCGCCTCGCGGGCGAGGACAGACCGGGTCACGAGAATCGGGACGATCAGTGCTGCTGCGCCAAGGACAAGCGACAGGTTGGCCACATTGGACCCGACCACGTTTCCGACACCCAGCTCGACATCGCCATTCCACGCAGCAAGCCCAGACACCAGCAGTTCGGGGGCACTTGTGCCGAAGCCCACGATGACGGCACCGACGACGACGGGCGAGATCTTTGCTGCACTCGCAGCGCCCACGGCGCCGTCGACGAATGCGTCGGCCGCCTTGGTCAGGAGCACGAGGCCAATGAGGACCTCAAGAATTGCGACAGCAAGGACCGGTTCGGTCAGAAATTCCACGCTGTAGTGTGCCGGATTTATTGGCCGCCGCGGAGCTGTTGCAGTTCGTCGGCCGTCAACAGCACGTCACGTGCCTTTGAACCCTCGCTTGGCCCAACAACACCCTTTTGTTCGAGCTCGTCCATGATTCGGCCAGCCCGGGCAAAGCCCACCCGGAGCTTGCGCTGGAGCATGGACGTGGACCCGAGTCCGGACGACACCACGAGCTCCATGGCCTGCCACAGCAGTTCGTCGGCGTCGTCGTCGACCGTTGTTGGCCGGTCTGCGGTGATCATGTCGTTGCCAGCTGGAGCAGATGGCGGCGGCGTGAGCGCGGCTGCGCTCGCTGCTGGCGGGGTGAGACCCGAAGCGTCGGGAGCGGCCGGTTCGGAGAACAGCGTGTCGCCGGCGGGTTCCTGGGACTGCTCGGGGATCTGGCGGCGCCAGTGGTCGACGATGCGCTTGACTTCGCTCTCTTCGACCCACGCACCCTGCAGACGCATTGGCGTGGAACTGGTTGGGTCCTGGAAGAGCATGTCGCCCTTGCCGACCAGACGCTCGGCGCCGGGAGCACCGAGGATGACTCGGCTGTCCTGCATGCTCGACACGGCGTAGGCAACGCGGGCAGGCACGTTGGCCTTGATGAGACCCGTGATGACGTCGACGGACGGGCGCTGGGTGGCGATCACCATGTGGATGCCAACGGCACGGGCCTTCTGCCCGATGCGCACGATGGACTCTTCGACGTCGCGCGCCGCAATCATCATGAGATCGGCGAGCTCGTCGACCACGATCAGGATGTAGGGCAGACGGTGGAACTGCCGAGGTCCGCCGTCGGGGCCCAGCTGGCCGGCCTTGGCCTTGACCTTGCCCTTGTCGAACGCCTCGTTGTAGCCACCGATGTCGCGGAAGCGGCATTCCTCGAGCAGCTCGTAGCGCCGCTCCATCTCGCGTACCGCCCACGCCAGCGCGTTGGCCGCCTTCTTGGGATCGGTGACGGGCTGGGTGAGCAAGTGGGGAATGCGCTCGTACTGCGTCATCTCGACGCGCTTGGGATCGATGAGGATCATGCGCACGTCGTCGGGGGTGTTTCGCATGAGCAACGACGTGATGATGGAGTTGATACCCGACGATTTACCGGCGCCCGTGGCACCGGCGACGAGCGTGTGCGGCATCTTGGACAGGTCGGCGAGCAGCGATGCGCCGTTGATGTCCCGGCCGATGGCAACCGAAAGTGCGCCGTCGGCCTTGCGGGCTTCCGGTGACGACAGGATGTCGCCGACGGCAACGATCTGACGTTCCTCGTTGGGAACCTCGACGCCAATTGCCTGCTTGCCCGGGATGGGAGCGATGATGCGGACATCGGGTGATGCCATGGCGTAGGCGATGTCGTCGTTCAGGTTCTTGACGCGGGCAACCTTCACGCCAAGGCCGAGCTCGAGCTCGAACCGGGTGACGGTGGGGCCCACGACCATGTTGACCAGGCGGGTTTCGACGCCGTGTTCGGCAAGGGCCCGTTCCAGGGTGCGACCGCGGTCGAGCACGGCCTGTTCGTTGACGTTCTGCGAGCTGGACCGGGCCAGCAGCGACATTGGGGGCAGGGCCCAGGTGTGGTCCCCCGGGGTCATGACCGCAAGTTCTGCCTCGAGCTGCTGGGGCTGGTTCTGCGCGTGAGGGACCACGATGGTGGGTTCGACCGCTGGTGCCGCAGTGCCGTCCTGGTCGAAGATGGCCTTCTTCTCGGCGAACGTGCGCTCGGGAGCCGCATCGGGTTCGGCGTCGTCGGCCGGGGGCTCGGCGGGTACGGGAATCTCGATGGTGGCATCGAGCGGTGTGCCCTCGGCATCGAGGAATGCGTCGTCGTCGGCTTGGCCGCCAATGTGGATGGACGGGCCCGCGTCGTCGCCGAGAATGTCGTCATCGGTGAGGTCGATGACGTCGGCGTCACCACGATCGCGGCCGACCACGAACAACGAACGGGTTCCGCTTGCGGCGGCCCCGGCCAATGGCCTGGCGCGTTGTGCGGTGCGGTCGAGCATGGTCTGCAACGACAATCCGGTCATAATGAGCAGGCCCGACACCCCGAGGGCGACGAGGATCAACAAGGCACCCCAGAAACTGGCGATGGCGACGAGTGGGCCACCCACGGACAGGCCCAGGACTCCCCCGGCCTGGGCAAAGGCCTCGACCGTGCTTCCCCATGGGGGTGAATCTCCGGCGAGGTGGACAAGGCCAGCGGTGGCCGTGAGCGCTGCGAAACCACCAACGATCATGCGGGGCGAGAGGTCATAGGGCTGGTCGCCACGGCGGATGACTGCCAGACCGGCCACGATGATGACGGGCGGGGCCAGGTACCGGAAGACACCCATGGCCCAGCCGAAGCCGTCGTCGAAGGCACGACCGAGCGGTCCGGACGTGCCGGTGTAGATGCCCAGCGCGGCCAGAATGCCAACGAGGATCAGGAACAGACCGGTGAGGTCGGCGCCGCGGCCCTCGAGTGCGTCGGCGAGCGTGTGGCGAACCGGCGATGGACTTGCCTTCTTGGCCGTGCCCTTGCGAGCGGTCGATGACCGGCCCGTGGACTTCTTTGCCGGCGGGCGTCCTCGGCGACTGCTCGACGAACGCGACGAGGTGGACCGGGACGTCTTCTTGGACGCGCTGGATTTCTGGGAGCGTGATTTCGTGGCCACAGTGCCCCCAACCCTAGTTGAGGGGTCGGACAGGAAACCGGCATACCGTTACGGAAACCGGCGCGCCTCGCGCGGAACGTGAGGTCAGCTGCGGGGCATGGAGCGGATGACCGGCACGATCACCGGTCGGCGCTGGGTGGCAGCGTTGACGTACCGACCCACCGAACGACGCGCCACACGCTCGCACGCCGACAGATCTCCGCCCTTTTCGAGCTCGGCTTCGATGGCCCGACGGGCCTCGGTGGCAGCACCGGCTTCGAGGTCGAAACGTTCGCCCTGACCGGCCCAACCGCGGCTCTCCACGACTGGCCCGAACACGATGTCGCGCCCAGCCAGGTCGATCTCGGCCACGATGGTGACGAATCCGGCCTGCCCCATGAGCAGCCGTTCTTCGAGGACGGGCATGTCCAGGGCCGCGGCGGAACCATCCATGTAGATGTACTCGCCCGAAACCTGGCCATCCTTGCTGATGCCCTCGTCGGTCAACAGCAGCTGATCGCCGTCGGTGGCAACGTGCACCGAGTCCTTGGGCATGCCGAGGCGCTCAGCCAGCGCCGCGTGCGCAAGAAGATGTTCGTACTCACCGTGGACGGGCACGAAGAGGTCGGGGTTGGCAACGTTGTGCAGCGTCATGAGTTCCTGCTGCTTGCCGTGACCGGTGGTGTGGATGTCGACGTGCCCGCTGTGCACGATCTTGGCGCCCTGTCGGGCCAGCTGCGAGCGCATGCGGGCGACTGCGGCTTCGTTCCCGGGAATGGGGTGTGAACTGAACACGATGGTGTCCTGCTCGCCAATGGACACCCAGCGGCTGTCCTTGTTGGCCATGAGCCACAGCGCCGAGCGCTGTTCGCCCTGACTACCCGTGGAGATGATGCAGGTCTTGACCGGGTCCAGATCCTCGGCATCTTCGATGTCGACGATGGACCGGTCAGGGATCTTGAGCAGTCCCAGATCGCGGGCAAGCGCGACGTTGCGCTTCATGGATCGGCCGAGTGTGACCAGGGTGCGGTCCTGCTCGAGGGCAACGTCGGCGATCTGCTGGACTCGGTGGATGTGGCTGGCGAACGCACCGATGATGATGCGGCGATCGGCGTGTTCGGCGAAGACCTGGCGCAGCGCGCCGCCAACCTCGGTTTCCGAGCTGGACATACCGGGCGCATCGGCGTTCGTGGAGTCGGCCAGCAGCAGACGAATGCCGGGATCGCCCGACAGCGCGCCGATGCGGGGCAGATCGGTGACACGGCCGTCGACCGGCGTGTGGTCGAGCTTGAAGTCGCTCGAGTGCAAGATGATGCCCTGGCTCGTCTTGAACGCCGTGATGACACCCGATGGTGTGGAGTGTGTGACCGGCAGGAATTCGCAGTCGAACGGGCCGATTCGGAGCTGGTCGCCGTCGGCGACGTTGTGCAGGGTTCCGCGGGCAACGGCGTTGACTTCGGCCAGCTTGTGGCGGACGAGGCCCAGCGTGAACGGGGTGCCGTAGAAGTCGAGCTTCAGGTCGGGCAGCGCCCGCATGAGGTACGGGATGCCACCAATGTGGTCCTCGTGGGCGTGTGTGACGATGCAACCGTCGATGCGATCGGCGTTGTCGGCGAGGAACTGGAAGTCGGGGATGATGGAATCGACACCGGGTTGGGTGTCGTCGGAGAACATCTGGCCGCAGTCCAGGATGACCATGCGTCCCTCGGACTCGAGAACGGCGCAGTTGCGGCCGATGTCGCCGAGGCCACCGAGGAACGTGATGCGGACGGGAGCAGCCACTAGAAGCCCGACCGACCCAGGTTCGACAGCAACTTGCGTGCGTCGTCGGCCAGGTGTTCGGGTTCGGGGCCCATCGGCGCCCGACACTCTCCGCCGGGCAGACCAAGCACCTTCAACATGGCTTTGCTCGGAATGGGGTTCGGGGTGAGGTCTCCGGTTTCGAAGTCCCACGACGGGATCAGCTTCTGGTTGATCGCAGTGGCCTCGGCCGTGCGGCCCTCGGCGTGGGCAACGACCATGGCCTTGGTTTCAAGGCCGCACCAGTGTGTGGCCACACCAACGACGCCCACAGCACCCACGGACAGCAGTGGCAGCGTCAGTGCATCGTCGCCGCTGTACACATCGAAGTCACTTCCGACCTCGGCAATGAACGTGGCGGTCTCGGCGGGATTCCCGGCGGCATCCTTGAGTGCGACGATGTTGTCGACCTGGGCGAGGGCCAGCAGGTTCTCGGTATCGATCTTGCGGCCGGTTCGTCCGGGAATGTCGTAGAGCATGACCGGCAGGTCGGTGGCGTCGGCAACCGCCCGGAAGTGGTTCACCAGGCCCAACTGCGACGGCCGGTTGTAGTACGGCGTGACCGACAGGATGCCCGAGGCGCCAACGGCGCTGGCGCGCTGCGTGAGTTCCACGGCAGCCCGGGTGTCGTTGCTGCCGGTTCCGGCGATGACGGGAACGGACACCGCGTCGGCGACCGCCTCGATCAGTTCGATCTGTTCACCATGCGTGAGGGTGGGGCTCTCGCCGGTGGTGCCGGCGATGACGAGACCATCGTTGCCGTTGGCGACCAGCCATTGGGCGAGCGTTCGCGCACCGTCGACATCGAGGGCGCCTGCCGCATCGAAGGGCGAGACCATCGCCGTCAGTACCTGTCCAAATCGCGCCATGCGACCTCCTCAAGGGCAAAAGGGTACACGGGAGAAGGGCTGCGACCGTCCGTGGGCGGCACAAACCCGTTCCGTGTCAGCGATCAGAGTTGACGCTGGCCGACGTCGCCACGTGCTTCGCTCCCCCGGCTGATTCGGCGGAGCACGAGCCCGTAGCCAATCAGCCCGATCGTGGCGAAGGTGAACCATTGGAACGCGTAGCTGCGATGTGGCCCTTCCCCCAGATCGGGTGGCGGAATGAGCTGGGGCCAGTCGCCCCGAATCGGAGGCTCCTGTGCGTCGAGTTCCAGGTACAGCGAGCGGTCCAACCGGGTATCGAGGCCCAGGGTCTCCGCGGCGAGTCCGGCATCGGGGCGGCTCATCTGGCTCTGGTCGGCCGACAGACGACCGCCGCCGTCGAGCCCGAGACGGAGGAGTCCTTCGACGATGACCGGTCCGGCGACCGGGCGCAGCGAGTCCAGGGTGTTCTCGGGATCATTGCCGACCACGATCGACCGGCTCACGAAGCCACGGTTGACCACGATGTCGCCACCGTCATCGAGCTGGAGAACCGACCAGTCCCAGAAGCCGGGGGTTCCCTCGTTGCTTCGGTTGGCCACCAGGATGCGGCGTTCGTCGTCCCACGTGCCGGTGAACTGGACCCGCACGTACTCGAGTTCGTCGGGGGTGTTGGCCGCGACATCGTCCATGGTGATCGGAAGCGCGGTCTGTCGTTCGAGCACCAGCGCGTTCGCGTCCTGACGCTGTTGCATGCGATTCACCTGCCACAGGCCCGCGAAGACGAACGCCACGATGAGCGTGGCAGCGAACAGGTGGGAGGCGATCCAGCGGGGGGTGAGGAACATCGGGGATTCTGGCGATCAGCGAAGGATCAGGTCGTACTCAAGTTCGTCGCGAATGGGAACGCCGTCGATCGTGTCGGGAAGCCGACCGTTCGCCAGCCGGCCGCTTGTTGCGGCCCAGGCGCCGGGGCGCGAGGCCGACAGGCGAAATCCGCACTGTTGGAGCATGCGCTGTGTTGAGAACTCGGCGTTGTGGCAGACGGTCCAGACCCGTCGACAATCGGGACGGGCGCCGGCGATGGCGCTCTGGATGAGGCGGAGCGGCAGATCGGGATCCCCGGCCTCGCCGGCAATCGCCACGATTTCGAGTTCTTCGTTGTGCCCCATCACCGTGAGGAGCCCGTTGCGGACCCCTGATTCGAGGGACACGACACCCGGCAGAACCGCAGCGTCGATCATGGCACCACGACGGATTCGCAGCCGTCCACACGACCGTTCGAGCAAGTCGCTGGCCCAGGCAAGATCTTCGGGCACATAGCGGCGCGTCGTGGGACCGTCCGCCGGCGTGCCGATGTCTCGAGTGTCCAGGGTGACCATCACCGCACAGGGTACTTGATGTCGGCTGCGGGCACCGGCCGGAGGTGGATGCGTCCGCGGCCGCCGAGCGGTGTCGGCGACCGGCCGGAACGGGACACCCTGACCCGTCCCGCCCGACCGCTCACCAGATCTCAGTAGTAGTAGATGGTGTCGTCACCTTCACGACGTGAACCGAGGACGGCGAAACCGCCGGCTGCAAGGAGCACGAAGCCAAAGGCTGCAAGACCGCCGGCTTCCCGACCGGTCAGAGCGAGTGGCCCACCGCCGGCCGCCGGAGTCTCCGCCACAGCGAGGATGGCGACATCGTGGTCGTCCTCATCGTTGTTGGCATTGGCGACCTCATCGTCGACCGGGTCCTCGCCATCGGTGGCGTCGGGAATCGAGTCGATGTCAGGAAGCGGAGATCCGTCCGGAAGCACGATTGCCGTACCGAGCACATCGACCGCCTGCGCAGCCGTGATCTCGGCGTCGTTCTCCAACGATCCACTCACACCGGCGGCAACCCGCAGCGTGATGTCCACACTGGTCGACTCGCCCGGCGCAAGCTCCACACCATCGAGCACGATGGTTGCGTCGCCATTGCTCTGCGGCGTCCAGTCATCGTCGGCAAGCGTCAGCCCAGATGGGATGTAGTCGATGAGGGCAATGTCCTCAGCCGTTGCTTCACCCTGGTTGAAGACCGTGATCGTGAAGTCCACGAGGTCGCCACCACGGACCACGTCCGACGGGTCGGTGAGCACCTTGCGCAACGCCAAGTCGAAGACCGGCACCACGGTGATCGTCGCAGGATCGTGATCGTCCTGGTCGTCGTTGGTGTTGTCGACCTCGTCGTCGGTGACCGGACCGTCGTTGTCGGGATCGGCGTCGGTGGTCGAGTCGATGTCGTTGCCGTCGTCGGCGCTGATTTCGGCCCGGTTGACCAGGTCGCCGGCAACGGCGTCGACCACGTCGACCGTGATCTCCACGGTCTCCGATGCGCCGGCATCGATTGGTCCGATGTCGATCGAGGCGGTGCCATCGCCGTTGTCCGTCCAGGCATCGTCGGAAAGCACGAGGCCTGCTGGCAGATGGTCGGTGATCTCCAGGACGGAGGCATCGACGGTTCCCTGGTTCGTGACCGTGATGGCGAAGGTCGCCTGCGCTCCGTCCAGGACCACACCGTCATCAGTTGCACCAAAGGTGTCCGAGACGTAGGCCTTGGTCAGAGCAAGGTCGTAGGCATCGACGGTGACCTCGGCATCGTCGATGTCGTCCTCGTCATCGTCGGGCGTATCGTCCGGCGTGGAGTCGGCGTCGTCGCCGTCGTCGTCGTTGATTTCTGCGACGTTGACGAGCTGTCCGGCGCTCGGATCCACGGCCGTGGTCGTGATCGTGAGCTCAACCGAGTCGCCAGCCACCAGGGCACCCACGGTACGGGACGCCGTGTCGCCGCCGTCGATCCATGCGGCGTCGTTGAGCACGAAGCCTTCGGGCAGGTGATCGGTGACCTGGAACGACGCAGCATCCTGCGTTCCTTCGTTGGTCACCGTGATCGTCCAGGTGACGTCGTCGCCCGGCTCGATCACACCATCGGTCGATTCGCCATCGACGCTCGTGTCCGAGGTGTACACCTTCGTCAACGCAAGGTCGTAGCGCTCCACGCGAACACCGGCAATGTCGTGGTCGTCCTCGTCGGGAACTCCCCCGGCATCCGGGGTGTTGTCGGTGACGTCGTCGGTCGGGTCGCCGGGTGTCGTCGGTTGTGCATCGTTGTCGACATCGTCGTCGGCAACCGAGTCCACGTCGTCGCCGTCATCGTCCGAGATCTCGGCACGGTTCACGTGATCGCCGGCGGGTGTCGCTGCGTCCACGATCATCTGAATCGTGCGATCGATCGATTCGCCGATGGCCAGCGGACCGACCTCGGTCGAGGCGGTGCCGTCGCCGTTCTCCGTCCATGCTCCGTCATTGAGTGTGAAGCCGGCCGGAAGGTGGTCGGTGATCGTGATGTCGGCGGCGTCCAGCGTTCCTTGGTTGGTCACCGTGATCGTGAAGGTCACCACGTCGCCGGGTTCGACAACACCATCGTCGACGACGTCGAACGTGTCCGACGTGTAGACCTTGGTCAGCGCCAGGTCGTACGAGGCCACGCTGATGCCAGCGGGATCGTGATCATCTTCGTCACCATCGGCTCCGTCGACGACATCATCGGTTGGTGCGCCTGGCCCGGCAGGCTGTGCATCGTCCCCTGGATCAACGTTGGGGGTCGAGTCGACATCGATGCCGTCGTCGGCAGAGATCTCGGCCCAGTTCACGTGCGCACCATCGGTGGCGCCTGTGGCCCGGATCGTGATCTCCAGGGTCGTCGTCTCTCCAGCATCCAGCGGACCGGCATCGATCGAGGCCGTGCCATCAGCGTTGTCCGTCCACGCAGCATCGTCGATGACGAAGCCAGCGGGGATGTGATCGGTCACCGTGAAGGTGGCCGCGTCGACGGTTCCCTGGTTGAGCACCTCGATCTCGAACGTGGCTGAAGCACCGTTCTGCAGAAGCGCATCGGTGGTTGTGGCGAAGTCGTCACTCACGAACCGCTTGATCAACGCAAGGTCGTAGATCTCGACCGACACTCCAGCCGGGTCGTGATCGTCCTCGTCGCCGTCGGTTCCGTCGACGACATCATCCGTCGGTGCGCCGGGGCCCGCAGGCTGCGCATCGTCGGCGGCATCAACGTTGGGGGTCGAGTCGATGTCGTTTCCGTCATCGCTGCTGACCTCGGCCCAGTTCACGAAGTCGCCAGCGGACGTACCCGTGTACTGCAGCGTGATCTGCAGCACCGTGGATCGACCAGCAAGGATCGTTCCGGTGTCCCGGGATGCCGTTCCATCAGCGTTGTCCGTCCACGCTGCGTCGGCCAGCACGAAGCCAGCCGGCAGATGGTCGGTGACCGTGGCCGTCGTTGCGTCGACGGTTCCCTGGTTGAACACGGTGATGGAGAATGTGACCTCGGAACCGGGCTGGATCACGCCGTCGGTTGTGTTGCCGTGGTTGTCGGACAGCACGGTCTTCGTGAGCGCAAGGTCGTACACCTCGACGGTCACGACATCGTCGTCCTGGTCGTCCTCGGGGGTCTCGTCGTTGTCCGGGGTCGAGTCCACGTCGTCGCCGTCGTCATCGCTGATCTCGGCGATGTTGCGGAACGTACCCGGGGTCGCGTCGACCACGGTGGTCACGATGAGCAGGTCCAGCGATGCGCCAGATGCAAGCGGCCCAGCAGACCGTGTCGCGGTGCCATCACCGTTGTCTGTCCACGTGGGATCGGCCAGCGCGAAGCCAGCGGGCAGGCGGTCGGTCACATCGAACGTGGCGGCGTCGAGCGTGCCTTCGTTCGTGACCGTGATCGTCCAGGTCACCTCGGCGCCCGGTTCGACGATTGCGTCGGTCGTGTCACCGTAGGTGTCCGACGTGTACGCCTTGGCGAGCGCCAGGTCGTACGAAGCCACCGTGAGCGGGGCGTCGTCCTGGTCGTCCTGCGTGTCATCGTCGTCGTCCGGTGTGGAGTCCACATCGTCGCCGTCATCGGTGGTGATTTCGGCTTCGTTGATGTGGACGCCATCGGCGACGCCGTCGGCGCGCATCGTGATGGTGAATTGCTCCGAGTCTCCGGAGTCGAGTGGGCCACCATCGATGGATGCCGTACCGTCACCGTTGTCGGTCCACGCAGCATCGTTCAACACGAAACCGGCTGGGATGCGGTCGGTCAGCGTGTAGCTGGTGGAGTCCACGGTGCCCTGGTTGAAGACGGTGATCGTGAAGGTGGCGTCGTCGCCATCCTCGATCACGCCGTCGGTCGTGTCACCGAACGTGTCGCTCGTGTACTCCTTGGTCAGCGCAAGGTCGTAGTTCTCGATCTGCACGCCGGCCGGATCGTGATCGTCCTCGTCGGGCACTCCATCGGTGTTGATGCTGTTGTCGATCGCATCGTCGGTGGGTGTGCCCGGGAACGGAGGCTGGTTGTCGTCGGTCTGCGTGGCGTTGGGAACACTGTCGTGGTCGTCGCCGTCGTCAGCCGAGATCTCGGCCCAGTTCACGTGGTTGCCGGCGGTTGCCGTTGCAGCGGTGAGGGTGATCTGCTGCACCACGGTGCGACCTGCAGCAACCGGCCCAAGGCCGATCGACGCGGTGCCATCACCGTTGTCGGTCCACGCACCATCGTTCAGTACGAAACCGGCGGGCAGGTAGTCGGTCACGGTGAACGCAGCCGCATCCACAGAACCCTGGTTCGTCACGGTGATCTCGAAGGTCACGTCGGTTCCGGTGGCGATGATGCCATCGGTCGAGTTCGCAAACGAGTCGGACACGTACGTCTTCACCAAGGCAAGGTCGTAGACCTGCACCGAGAGACCGGCGGGATCGTGATCGTCTTCATCACCGTCGGTTCCGTCGACGACGCCGTCGGTCGGCGCACCCGGACCTGCAGGCTGGTTGTCGTTCCCCACGATGACATCGGGGGTCGAGTCCACATCGTCACCATCATCAGCCGAAATCTCGGCCCAGTTCACGACGTCACCAGCGATGTCGGCCACCGAGGTGATCGTGATGTCGATGTCGACGGAGTCGCCGGCAGCGAGTGCTGCGGGACGAATCGTTGCGGTCCCATCACCGTTGTCGGTCCATGCGCCGTCGTTCAACACGAAACCGGCAGGAATGTGGTCGGTCACCGTGAAGATGTTTGCGTCCACGGTTCCCTGGTTGGTCACGGTGATCGTGAAGGTTGCGTCGAAGCCCGGCTGCACAAGGGCATCACCGGTGTCGCCAAAGGTGTCCGAGGTGTACACCTTCGTCAGCGCAAGGTCGTACGAGACGATCGAAACTCCAGCGGGGTCGTGATCGTCCTCATCGCCACCGGTGCCGTCGACGACGCCGTCGGTCGGTGCGCCAGGACCCGCAGGCTGGTTGTCGTTGCCCACGATGACATCGGGGGTCGAGTCCACATCGTCACCATCATCAGCCGAAATCTCGGCCCAGTTCACATGGGCACCATCGGTCGCAGCATCGGCGGTGAGGGTGATCGTGAGTTCGGTGGTGGCACCAGCGAGCAGCGGACCAGCGTCGATCGACGCCGTGCCATCACCATTGTCCGTCCACGCACCGTCATTCAGAATGAAACCGGCAGGCAGGTGATCGGTCACGGTGAAGGCGGAAGCATCCTCGCTCCCCTGGTTCCGAACTCGAATGGTGAACGTTGCATCGGCACCGTTCTCGAGCACGGCGTCGTTGACGTCGCCATGGGTGTCGCTCGTGAATTCCTTGGTCAGCGCAAGGTCGTAGTTCACGATCTGCACGCCGGCGGGATCGTGATCGTCCTCATCACCATCGGTTCCGTCGACGACATCGTCGGTCGGGGCACCGGGGCCGGCAGGCTGGT
>CAZFBD010000051.1:0-33204 GCA_964517125.1 uncultured Acidimicrobiales bacterium | reverse complement strand
GTCGACGAACTGTGACGTGGCAACGTCCTTCTCGACATCACGATCAGCCATGGGGTTTCTCCTTGTATGGGGGTACCGGAATGCTATTGCCTCGACGGGATCTGTGGTCGCTCATGACCGGTATTCGACCACCAGGGTCCACAGATCCCGCAGGTCAGAGGAGGCGGCGGGTGCGTTCGAGGTACTCGGGTACGTCGGCTTTGTGGAAGATCCGCTCGGAGGGCTCGATGCGGTCCAGGAACGACTGGTAGAGCCAGGCTTGGCGGAGGGTGGCGACGGGTTCGAGGGCTTCCCACGCCGCACGTGCACCGCCGGGTGAGACCTCATCCCAGATCTGGAGCCAGCGTTCGATGCCCACACCGGGCCAACGGTCGGCCGTCGCCACGTCGAACAGTGGGCTGCCGATGAAGCTGTCGCCCCAGTCGAACCACACTGGCGGGTTTGTCCCGATTCGGCAGTTGCCCGGATGCGCGTCGCCGTGCACGAGGGCAGGTGAAGGCCCGAGCGAGTCGACGCGGGCGAGACGCTCCGGTAGTTCGGCGACCAACCCGGCGAGGGAAGCATCGCCGGGAGCGACACAGTGCACGAAGTCTGCCAACCGTTTCACGATCGCGGCTGAGCGGAAGTCCGGAACACCAGCTGCGAGGAACTCGTTCACACGCCCCATCGTGTCCTGTTGCAGACGGATGAGTGCCTCGATCATGGCGTGTTGTTGCGCGCCGTCGGCCCGGTAGCCATCGTGGCCTTCCATCTCCTGCAGGAGCTGACGGTGTCCCTCTGCAGCGATGACGCGAGGGACCGGGTGGCCCTCGACTAGCTGAAGCACAGCCGCCTCGTGCGTCATGAACGGTGGCACTCCCTTGAACCATACCGCTCCATCGGCGGTGGGCAGTTTCCAGATCGAGGACAGGTTCCAGGCACGGATCTGCCTGGCCTCACCGTGAATGTCCACCGAGGAGTGCATCCACGAGCGATCGCTGGTGGCGCCGCGGGCATCTGCCCACGGCATGCGGAGTGGATGCTCTCCCAGGTCACCGGGCCAGTCCTCGAGCTCTGCAGTTCCGTCGTACATCACCAGGTAGGTGACGGAACCGCCCATGGGTGCGTCGGCCTCGGGAACGGCATCAAGCATTCGGAGCACCGTGCAGCCGGGAAGCAGGTCCGCGACTTGTCCGACCTCCTGCCACCACGGTTCCTCAGCGTGCTGAGGTGCCATTGCGCCTCGCAGCACGCCGTCCGAACCGACGACCACGAGGGTCACCAGCCGGCTGCGCACGTCGGTCACGGTTGTGTGCTCGTTGCTCGCAGCACCAGGGTCTGCGTCGCTCGTCCAACCACGCCCTCGCTGTCGAAGAGGAGCGCGTCGGCCAGGCCGATTCCGTTCGGATGCCACTGGCTGCTGACCTGTGAACCCATCCATTCCCCGACCGGCTCCCGATGCAACACGATCGTCAGATCCGGGTTGACGAAGTTCACGTCCCACGGCTCACCGTTTCGGCTGATGGCGTTGCCCGAGTCCGAAAGCGCGCAAATCTGCTGGAAGGGGCTCGGCGTTTCGTCGGGAAGCAGGGGCACGGTTCGCATCCACAAGGTCGTCGGTCCGGGCTCGTTCGTCTCGCCAGGCGGATAGCGAACCTCGACGGCCGTGTTGAAGCCGGGCAGCCCGTGGGCCGTGGTGCCGATGGGGAAGGGGCCCGGTTGTGCGTCCCCGAACGGACCGCCGGGGTGCTCGACCGGGACCGTCGGCAGTGCCCCCTGATCCTTCGGTGTGATGTGCAGGCCACGAGCTCGTGCGCACACCCGGCCGTCGCCGTCGAGCAGTTCGGCCGAAGTGTTGGCCACCGTTCGCCCTCCATGGAGGGTTTCAGACTCGATCCGAAAGCCGGCCCACGGCACCGGTCGGAGGAGGTCGACCGACAACCGAGTCAACGACGCCTGCGGGACCAGTGCCTCGAGCTCGCGGGCGATCGCGGCGGCTGGCGGGCCGGCATGGCAGGCATCGGGATCCCATGGGCCGCGGCTGTGCTTCGTTGGGCGGTACCAGCCATCGTCCAAGGTCATGAAGCTGTCGCCAGGTGAGAACGTCATGCACCCGAGGATACGGCGATGCCAGAATGCGACATGACCAGCGCACCTCCGTCTCCCATCACCGTCGATCTGCTCTTGTCCGGAGCGGTCGGAATCTCCGAGGTCGTGACCGATGACGGCGCCTTGTACTGGGCCGAGAACCGTCCGAACGAGGGCGGTCGAGCAGCCATCATGCGCCACGCCGAGGGTGTCACCGAAGAGGTCACTGGCCCCGATGCGAACGTCCGCACGAGGGTGCACGAATACGGTGGAGGCGCATGGTGGGCGGCCGGCGGTCAGGTCATCTTCAGCGATGATGCCCGGGGCGGCGAGCTGTTCCTGCTCGACACGGAATCAAGCGAGGAGCACCAGCTCACCTCCGACGGACACCGGTACGCCGATGGACGTCGATCCACAGACGGGACCGAATTCCTCTGTGTCCGTGAACGCCACCATGGCCCCGCAGCAACCGACGTGGAGAACGACGTCGTTGCTGTCGCCCTCGACGGGTCGGGTGTTCGGCAGATCATTGGTGGTCACGACTTCTTCTCCGGACCGCGCCAGAACCAGAACGGCCAGGTCGTGGTGGTTGCCTGGGACCACCCCAACATGCCGTGGGACGAAACACACCTGATCGTTGTGGACCCCGACGGAACGAGCCACGTCGTGCCCGGCGAGATCGAGTCCGTGGTGCTCGCGGACTGGACCGCCGACGGAAGGCTTCTCGCAGTGACTGACCGGTCGAACTGGTGGAACCTGGTCCAGGTCGATCCCACGAACGGCGAGCACACACCGATCGTCGCGGGGGAGTTCGAAGTGGCGACCCCGGGATGGGTCTTCGGCCTGAGCACCTGGGTCGAGACCGCCGCCGGAATCGTCGCCGTCCTGTCGACCCCAAACGGTGACCGGATTCTCTTTCCGGACGGCAGCACCGAAGACCGCCACACCAGTGTCACCAGCCTTCGTTCGCTTGGATCTGGTGTCGCCTACGCGGCATCGAGCTTTGGAGAGGAGTCCGCGGTCTGGACGCACGACGGCACGCACGCAACCCGTGTCTCCACGCCGCGCGACCTCGGCCTCGGCCCCGAGTGGTTTCCGGCGCCGCAACACCTCACCTTCCCCGTCGGGACCGACGGCGGTGTACAGGCCCACGCCCTGTTCTATGAGCCAGCGAACCCGGACGTTGCGGCGGCGGGCCTACCGCCACTCCTCGTCATGGTGCACGGCGGCCCCACAAGCGCTGCCCGGCGAACCCTGAACATGGTGATCCGGTTCTGGACCAGTCGGGGAGTGGCCGTTGCCGATGTCGACTACCGCGGCTCGACCCTCTACGGCCGCGACTTTCGCCATGCGCTCCGCGGCGGATGGGGCGAATACGACGTCCTCGACTGTGTGGCTGCTGCCCAACACCTGGCCGAGTCCGGGCGCGTTGATCCCGAGCGAATGGTCATCGCCGGCGGAAGCGCCGGAGGACTGACCGTCCTCAACGCCCTCGCCCACCACGGTGTCTTCAGCGGAGGTATCAGCCGCTATGGAGTCGGTGATCTCGGCGCGCTGGCTGCGGACACCCACAAGTTCGAAGCCCGATACATGGATCGCCTCGTTGGGCCCTGGCCTGAAGCGAAGGAGACCTACACCGAACGCTCGCCGCTCACCCACATCGATGGCATCGCGGCGCCCATGCTGGTTCTGCAAGGAACTGAAGACAAGATCGTTCCGCCGAACCAGGCCGAAGCCATCGTGGCGGCGCTCACCGCCAAGGACATCCCGGTCACCTACCACCTGTTCGAAGCTGAAGGGCACGGATTTCGGATGGCGGAGACCATCCGCACCGCACTTGGCGCCGAAGAAGCCTTCATCTTCGGGCTGTAGACAGTGGGTCCAAACTCCCATGGAAGGTTCGCGCTCCATGTGATGAAATGGACTCAGGGGCGGACAGAAAGCGGTGGCGAAGATGGAACGACTCGAAGAAATTGCAGAACGGCTCGAAAACCTGAATCCAAGTCGCTCTGGGTGTGATGGTCGTGCTAGACCGACAGGCGCGGAGGTCGATGACGAAGGAGCCGATGTGGCCATTGCCATGCACCCTGCGCTTGCCGCCCGTATCGACGGGCCAGCCGAACTCACGCTGGACGAATGGTCCAACACCCTTGTCGCATCCGTGATGCGAATTCTGTGGGACGACCCGGCATCGTGGTCCGATGCCGCCATGAGCGACCGGGCTGCCCGCGCTCGTGCGTTGCGCAAGCCTGCCGCCATCGATCTCACCCAACCCGAACGCGAACCGACCCGGGCAACGGTGCCACCACCGGTACCCGAGTCGTTCGGTCCTCGTTCCGTTCGCCACGTGAGCGAACGGGTCGCCTAGTCCTCAGTCCAGTTCCACGAACGGGCCGGCCTCAAGGCTGCCCAGATCGTTGGCCTGCAACCGGGTGGTGCTCAGCGACCACAGCGTGTCGCCGCCAGTCACCAACGTCCGCATGATGGGGCTTTCGCCCGGACCTTCCGGCCAGCAGACCTCGATGACACCGTCGAGTTCATCGCCGGTATCGACCCAGTCCCACCGCTCGCAGTAGAGGCCGCTGGCGCCGCGATCGCCGTCGCCGCAGAGCTGAATCTGGCCGCCCTGATCGGTGACCCAGCCGGACTCCTCCTGCAGAAGCCAGAACAGCTCGGTGTCCTGGTCGACGGTGTCTGCCAATGCATCGAGGTCGGCTCCGTCGAGGACGTCACAACTCGTGTCGCCGACGTTCACGGTTTCTGCTGGCTCGTGCGAAAGGCGGCCGGCTTCGGTGATGGTGCCGGCGTCGGTGTCGATGCGGAACGCAATCGCTCCCCAGAACTGTTCCTGCCAGTTGCTGATCGGCAGAATCGCCAGGTTCTCGGGTGCCCACCACAGGAAGGCCCGGTGGTCCCATTCGGCATCGGTCCAGCTGTTCGGCAGGGTCCAGGTGTCCTGGTCGATCGGGTTCGAAAGATCGGAGACATCGAACAACGTGACCTTTGCGCCCGTCGTACGACCCTCATCGGTCGCTTCCTGGCCGACGCCCAGAACGTGGTTCTCGCCAATGGGATGGAGCTGACCCGAGTAGCCGGTGATCTTCAGTTCACCAAGAACCGTGGGGTTCGAAGGATCAGCGAGGTCGACGGTGTAGAACGGATCGGTCTGGCGGAAGGTCACGACGTATCCGATGTCGCCGACGAAGCGAACCGAGAAGATGCGCTCGCCCTTGCCCATCTCGCCCACTTGACCGAGCTGACGGAGTTCCTTGCCATCGACCTCGAATGTCGTGATGAAGCTCTCGGACGATTCCGTGGTGCCCCATTGGGTTCCGTCGGTTGTTGCGACCCGGAGCACGCCGTCGTGCTCCGACATGGCGAACTGGTTCAGCATGTGGCCGCGAACCGATCCGGAGGCCAGGTACTCGGCGGTGTCGCCGGTGATCGAGAAGCCGTGCAACTGCGTGGTGAACGACTCGTGGGCGGCGACACGCTCGTCGTCACTCATGACGGACCAGTCCATCCATTGGTTGGTTCCAAGCCACATGGTGTCTGCTGAGGCGTACACCGTTTGACCTCCAGCCAGGACGGCCGTGGCGGTCGGGGTGCCGAGCGAAGTGCTCATGTCCACCGTGACAACCGAGAGGGCGCCGAAGCCGGCGAAGTCTTCAGGAGCGTGAATGTCCGAGCAGTCGGCCAGTTGGCCTGTGGATGCAACCTCGCCGTCGGCGACGAGCGTGTAGCCGGGAACCCAGTCGTCGAGTTCGGTCTCGGCGACGATCTCGCGGTTCGTCTGTGCGGCTCGTTCTTCGCCGTTCTGGTTCTGCGGGTAGACGAATGGAAGCTGCGTCGGGTTCGACTGGATTGCGACCCGAGCCTTTCCGTCGACCATCCGTGCACTCAGGTAGCTGCCATCGAGCAGGAGTTCGCTGACGTTGGTTGGATCCGATGCGTCGGAGACATCCACTTCGATGATGCGGACTCGGGGACCGAAGTACCCGGGGTCGATGCGGCTGAGATCTTCGTCGACCGCCGAATCCTCGGCGAATGAGGCCTCGGCGTCGGTGCTCGCTTCTTCCACGGCGTCGTCGATGAATGGTTCGGGGTAGCCAATGCCCTCTCCCCAGGTCATGCCCAGGAGGAGCACCCGGTCACCCGAGATGAGCATTTCGTTGGCGTCCCAGCCGACGTTGAGCGAGCCACGAATGATCGGGTTGCCGTCATTGGCCTCGATGTACGTGAGCACACCGTTGGTGAGGGTGATGATGCGGGAACCGTCGGTCTTGACGATGTCGGGCTCGTCCACTCCCTGTTCCTGATTGTTCGTGCCCGAGAAGTCCACGCCTTCAACCGCACCGTCGGCACCTTCGAGGCGCTCTGCCGAGGCAGGCGCTTCGGCCTGGGTGGGCGTTGTCGTGTCGGACGACGCTGAGTCGTCCATGGCTTCTTCCTCCATGGCATCGTCTTCCATCATCATCATCTCGCCCTCGGCGAACATGATTTCGGGTCCGTACCAGCGGCCATCGTTGAAGCCGTATGCGCCAACACGCTCGGCGCCCTCGGTCCGCAGGTGCGCGAGAAGTGCATCACACGTGTCGAAGGTCGCGAGGCCGGACGCCAGGACGATCACGCCGGAGTCAACAGTGATGGTCTGTGTGTCGCCGGACGGGGCCGACGGGTTGGCGGCGCCTCCGGCCAGATCATCGCCGCCGCACGCCGTGGCCAGAAGGCCGATGGCCAGGCCGGTCGTGAGTAGTCGTCGGGAGAATGACATGGGTTCCCACCCTTCAAGTCGTGTGGTGTTCAATCGGACACAACCTTCTACGGCTGAAGAGTGCCGCTGGTTCCCGGGAATTCGAGGTTTGTTTCTGGCCCGCCTGCGGTCCTCGGACGGTTGGTGCGTCGCAACTAGGGTCGTGCGATGATTCGGGTGGCCGAAGAGGTGCACGAGACCGGGGTTCGTTTCCTCGTCGATGGGCTCGGAGATCGTCGGACACTCACGTACGACTGGTTCGGTGACGTGGTCCCTGAAGCGACCTCCCACCTCGGGTCGGCCGCCGTGGCCCTCACCCCGATCGCCATGAGCAATCGCATGGACCTGCAACTCGAAGGCTCGGTCGAGCTACAGCTCATCCATGCGCTCCAGGAGTGGGCCGATGCGTGGGCTTTTCTGCGACCAGACATCTACGGCCGCATCCGAGTCCAGGCGAAGCATCACGATCAGCCGGTGCTCCCGCCCAACCGTCGTTCGGGCGCGCTCGCCTTCTCTGGCGGCGTCGACTCGCTGTTCGCTGCTGCCGAACACCAGACCCGATTCGGTGCAGCCACCGATCCGGTCCTCGTACTGGTGCACGGTTTCGACATTCCGCTCTCGGACCCTGACGGCTTCGCCACCGCCCGGCGTTCCGCGCAGGTTGCCGCCGAGGCACTCGGCCACCCGTTGTCGTGGGTGGAGACCAACTGGCGACGTGATTTCTCCACGCATTGGACCATGGAATTCGCAGCCGGGCTGACCGCCGTCCTCCGGCTCTGGCACTCCCAGGCGGGGCAGGCCGTACTCGGAAGCGACGAAGGTAGCGGGTACGGCTTCGAGGTGTTCCCGTGGAGCTCCAACCCGGCGACCAACCATCTCCTGGGGTCTCCGGCGTTTCCCGTGGTCACCCACGGCTTCGCCGCAGATCGGGTGGACAAGTGTGCGGTGGTCGCTCAGCGGCCCGAACTGCTGGACGTGGTTCGGGTGTGCCTGGTGGAAGATGCTGGTGGCCGCAACTGCGGTTCGTGCGAGAAGTGCCTGCGGACCAAGCTGTGTTTCGCTGCCGCTGGGCAACGGGACGTGCCCGCCTTTGCGGACCCGTCGCTCAATGGGCTCGATTCCCTGATGCTGCACAAGCCGCATCTGCTGTCGTACTTCGAGGCGACGCTGGACCATGTCCCCAATGGACTGACCGCGGCCGAACGTTCCCGCGTCGAGGGGTTCCTCGATCGGGAGCGGCGTCGACTACTGCCGTCGGTACCTCGCAGAATTGTGCGCTCTGCCCGCTATCGGACAGGTCGCTTGCTCAATCGCTGACGCTCAGCGAGTGACCGGCTTGAATGCTGGCCGAGTCGCCTCGAACGCAGCGATGTCGTCGCCCGCCTGCATGGTGAGGCCAATGTCGTCGAGGCCGTTGAGAAACCGGTGCTGGACGGAGTCGCTCAGGTCGAATCCGACCTCGAGATCGAGCGATGGCGCCTCGAGCGTGCGCCGCTCGACATCGATGATGATCTCCATCGTGGGATCGGCTTCGACTCCACGCATGAGCTGATCGCTGACCTCGGGGGTCACCTCGACAGCCACGAGTCCGTTCTTGGACGAGTTGTTGCGGAAGATCGGACCGAACCGCGACGACACGACGGCAGCAAAGCCGTACTGCTGAATCGCCCACACGGCGTGTTCACGGCTGGAGCCGGTGCCGAAGTTGGGGCCACCGATGAGGATGTTGGCGCCGGCGTACTGTTCCTGGTTCATGACGAACTCGGGGTCGTCTCGCCATTCGCCGAACAGTCCCTTTTCAAATCCGGTCCGCTCGACTCGCTTGAGCCAGTCCGAGGGGATGATCTGATCGGTGTCGACATCGGAGCGATCGAGCGGCACTGCGGTGCCTTGCACAATGTGTACGGGTTCCATTAGTTCTCCGAGACTTCCGCTCGGATCCGGCCGAGCGTGGTGGTTGGGTTCATGCGACGTTCTCAGTCCAAATCGGTGGGGTCGGCGAAGGTGCCAGCGATTGCGGTCGCTGCGGCGACGGCAGGGGAGACCAGGTGGGTGCGGCCACCTCGGCCCTGGCGGCCTTCGAAGTTGCGGTTGCTCGTGCTGGCCGAACGCTCGCCCTCGCTGAGCTTGTCGGGGTTCATGGCAAGACACATCGAACATCCGGGCTCGCGCCAGTCGAAGCCGGCGTCGATGAAGATTCGGTCGAGGCCCTCGGCCTCGGCCTGAGCCTTGACGTGCCCGGAGCCGGGGACGACGAGGGTACGCATGCCGTCCTTGACCTTGCGTCCCTTCGCGACGTCGGCGGCAGCTCGAAGGTCTTCGATGCGGCTGTTGGTGCAGCTGCCGATGAAGACCGTGTCGACGGCGACATCACGCATGGGGGTTCCGGCGGTCAGCCCCATGTAGTCCAGCGCTCGGTTTGCCGCGTCGCGGGCGACCGGATCGTCGAAGCGATCGGGGCTTGGCACCGCGTCGGAGAGGCGGATGACCTGGCCGGGGTTGGTGCCCCACGTGACGTGCGGAGTGATGTCGGCGCCGTTGAGGACGACTTCACGATCGAAGGTGGCGCCCTCGTCGGTGCGCAGCTGACGCCAGGCATCGAGGGCGGCTTCCCAATCGGCGCCCTTGGGAGCGTGAGGCTTGCCTTCGAGGTAGGCGAAGGTGGTGTCGTCAGGGGCGATCATTCCGGCCTTGGCGCCGAACTCGATCGACATGTTGCAGACGGTCATGCGGCCTTCCATGGACAGGGCTTCGATGACCGGGCCGCGGAACTCGGCGATTGCGCCGATGCCACCGCCGGTGTCGCACGCCGCCAGGATGGCCAGCACAACGTCCTTGGCCGTGGAGCCAGCGGGAAGTTCACCGTTGACCGTGATGGCCATGGTCTCCTGGGCAGGCTGCAGCAGCGTTTGCGTGGCGAGGACGTGCTCGACCTCGCTGGTACCGATACCGAACGCGAGAGCACCGAATGCCCCATGCGTGCTGGTGTGGCTGTCGCCGCAGACGATGGTCATGCCCGGCTGGGTCATGCCCTGCTCGGGGCCGATCACGTGCACGATGCCCTGGTTGATGTCCCCCATGGGGAAGTGGGTGATGCCGAACTCCGAGGTGTTGGCTCGGAGCGTGTCGACCTGCTTGGCCGAGATCTCATCGGCGATGGGCTTGTCGATGTCCTCGGTGGGGACGTTGTGGTCCTCGGTGCTGATGGTGAGGTCGGGGCGGCGAACGGTTCGGCCGCTTTGGCGGATGCCGTCGAACGCCTGCGGCGAGGTGACCTCGTGGATGAGGTGCAGGTCGATGTAGAGAAGGTCGGGCTGGCCGTCCTCGGCTTTCACCACATGGTCTGCCCAGACCTTTTCACTGAGCGTCAACTTGGCTGAGGCGCCTGCATCGTTGGTCACTGCACGTCCCTTTCGCGAACTTCGTCGGTTGAGCCTAACGACGACTCTCTGGTGGGCCACTGGCCGCCGCGTTGCCGCTTACCAGCGATGAGGCCCCGATCGTCGAAGGATTTCCGGTGCCGCGCGCATCGCGCGAATCCTCCTGAAATGCACACTGAGCGTGGTTTCAAGACGACAATGCGTGAAAAATTCACACAAGGTGGGATGACTTTCCGTCGAAAACAACCTACAGTCCAAATATTGCAGTTGGATTACGGAAAGGCGACATTCGTAACGTGAGTCGGGCAACGCTCAGTATCCGCATCGCTTGTGGGCTTTGCGCGCTCGTGCTCGGAGCGCTGCTCGGTCTGATGCTGAAGCCCGATGGCCACGACCTTGTCTCTGTCGACCAGGTCGGGCGGGATCTCGGCACGCCGAGCCCCGGTCGCACCGCCGGTGAACCACAGGTGTCGAGCGGGCGTTCCGTCCAGGAACCCGGTCCCGACTTCGACATCGACCTGGGGGACACGGCATCGGCGTCTGCCTCGGCCGACGCCCCCGAGGCCGTCGCCTCCACCGAGGGTCTCCCCGATGCCGGGCCCGACGCCGGCTCCACCGACGACGCAGAAGCGGCTGAACCTGCAGCTCCGGCCGAACCCGCTGCGGCCACTCCGGCACCAACCACCACGACGACCGCTCCCGACTCGCAGGTCGGTGGCGCTGCCCGGCCCGGCACGGTCCCAACAACCGCCGCTCCCGCCGCTGCGCCCCCCGCCACGAACGCGCCCGACACGACCGCAGCGCCCGCACCGGTCAAGCCGCAGGACACGCTGGCAATCACCGAGTTCACCGACTGGCCCATCCGAAACACCAGCCTCGATACCCGAACACAGTTCGTCGACACGCCGGCCTCCCAAATCAACTGGCAGCAGTTCACCGAAGCATCGGACCGCTCCATTGCGCTTGGCTCAACCACACCGACCAAACACCTGGGTCAGTTCCGCACCCAATGTTCGTTCTCCCATTTTGCCTACGACGATCCGCTCGCAGTGCCCGGACAGCCGGGCGCAGCGCACCTGCACATGTTCTTCGGAAACACCGAAGCCAACGCCAACAGCACCTACCAGACCATGCGCGACAACGGCTCGAGCACCTGTAACGGCCTGGAAGGCAACCGGACCGGCTACTGGGTTCCCGCAGTGTTCGATGCTTCGGGCAACGCCCGTATCCCGAGTCGCATCGAGGTCTACTACAAGTCCCACGACCGCTCGTTCGACCATGTGCAAAAGCCGCCCGAGGGCCTCGGCATGATTGCGGGCAACGCGTCGACCAACCCGCACATCGAATGGGCGTGTCAGGAGACCGGTGCGCAGGGACAGAACCTGAATCGTCCGGTGCAGCAGCGGCAGAACACGATTCCCCGATGCTCGGGAACGGCGACGCTGCTGGCACACATCAAGTTTCCGCAGTGCCTGTCCGGTTCGGTCAATGCCAACACTGGCAATGCAACCAACCAGATGTCGTACCCGACCCGCGGGTACTTCACCGACAGCTGCCCGGCTGGAACGGTCTACATCACGGCCATCGAGTACTTCATTGCGTGGGCTCCCGACAATCACGACGGCCAGACCGACCAATGGTGGCTGTCCTCCGATGTCCGCCCCGACAAGACACTCGTCGCCAACGGCTCCACCCTGCACGGGGACTGGTTCGGTGGCTGGAACCCCGAACTGATGGACCAGATTCATGCCAACTGTGTCGGTCGCCTTGCCGAATGCAGCTGGGATCTTGTCGCCGACAACCAGCGGCTCACCCAGGTCGAACACTTCGGTGGTCGCCATGCTGCGGCCTACAACGGCCGACGTGCCATCCCGGCGTCAGAGCTCTCGGCCGCACTGTGCCCGAGCGATGACTTCAGCCAGGCGGTTGACGCGGCCAACTGCGAGACCCGACAGGGCCAGACCCGCACCCTGAACACGACGCTGCAGCCCGGAGTCTCCTCCGAATCCGACGCACTCGCCGCTTCGCACACCGAGAACCCATCGTTCTTCTGTTCGTTGCACCCGCCCGTCAGTTCGTGATCGGCGTTGCGCTGGGCTACCCGCTGAACACGCCGATGACGGCACGTTCGGCCTCGCCGAACGACGCACCGATGTCATTGGCATCACATGGCGATGCGTCGCCGAATCCAGCGCACCACGTCCACCGTCCTGCGTCGCCGTACACGTAACCCGAGACGCCGGCACTGGCCGCTGCGAGTGCGTCGGCACGCATCTCGGCGGGTCCCGGTCGCCGGAATGCTTCGGGCACCCAGGTAAAGTCGATGTCGTGGTAGCGGGCTTCGCCCGCCCACACGGGTAGGCCATAGACGGCCTTTGCGGTGCGAAGTTCGGCTTCGGTCTCGGCTGCGTCCTGCCCGTGCCCGGTCTCTGGGGCGATGAAGTCGAGCCACGGCTCGCCGGCGTAGTTCAGCTGATTGAACTCGCTCGTCGGCGTGTGATACGTGATCGACAGACGGGAGCCTGCGTCGCGCAGGCCGGCTGCCATCTCGCTCCACACTGCCTTGTTTGCTTCGGTGTTGTTGGTGCCAGCGTCGCCGCCCAGCACCCACATGCTCACTGCGCTGTGCGAACCAAAGGCCTCGGCCACATGGCGGCCGTAGGCGCGGGCGTTCATCTCGGTGATGGTGCCACGCACGGCATCGCTCGTCGGATTTCCGGCATCGGCTCCACCTCCGGGCAGGTAGAGGTTCTGCCACGCGGGGACCAGGCCGATGCGCATGCCATGGCGGGCAGCGCTGTCGAGGATCGACCGAACGTGCGTGATGTAGTCGTTGGTCAGGAGCAGCTCGCCTTCATCGTTGAGCGAGCCAACCAGGTCGCCGCCGGCAAAGGGGCCGTTGTAGGTGGCTGGCGCGTGGTGAATCACGCCGGTCCAGGCGCCAGTGAAACCGTGTTTCTTGAGAGCGGCGAAGTACTCGTCGGCCTGCTCGGGGGTGCCCCGCACAAGCATCTGCCAGGCCGTGTCGTACACGGGGATCCGGGTCGGTGCGGAATCGGCGACCTGCGCCGCGGTCGCAATCGATGCGATTGCAGGGAGCGGTCCGGTGCCAGCCGATGCGTCCAAGCTCGGGGTGGATGTCGTTTCGGTCGGCTCGTGGGTCGGAGCGTCGGCGTCCACCGGCACGGGCGATGGCTCGATGACTTCCACCGAACCAACGGCGCTCCCGGTCGCCGCTGGACGCTCGATGGAGATTGGCGGGTTGTTCGTGGACGTCACTGGAGCGGCGAGTGTGCGGCCAGTGACCGGCGTGATCACCTCGGGCTCGAACAGCAGCCGATCTGCCGACGTGGCAACGATCGCGGCGACCTCGGGTTTTGGGCCCTCACTGTTCGTGACCACAAGGACGGTACCCAACACAGCGGTCAGTAGGCAGAGTGCTGCCGACCGTTCCCGACGACCCACATGACTCACTCTTCATACCCCATCGAATCCGCTTCCTCACGGGCAGTGGTCGGAGCGAAGATGGTGGAGTTGAGGTGAACACGTCAGGTGTTCATTGGATTTGGAGAGAATCACCCACCTGGATTGGTCCTGGGGTCGTCACGACGGTGGCAACGCCGAGGCAGTTGTTGCGCTCGCGGCTGATGGTGCGGAGAACGTCGAGGTCGCGTTCGATGTCGCCGGGTTGGGGGCGGGTGACCATGACACATCGGTCGACCAGCTTCGTGACCTCGAGTACCGCGCCGCCGAGTCCGACGGTTGCGCCGACGAGCTCGTCTTCCCCGTCGCCATCGAGGATGAGGTTCTGTCGGAAGCGACGCTCATCCCACGCTCGCATCGTGGCGCGGCTCACCATGGAGATCTGGTCGCGGCCGCTGTCGTGGAAGCTCGTTTCGGGACCCGTCCACTGGACCCAATCGGCGTCATTCTCGATGTCCATCGGGTTCTCGTATGTCCCGGACGAACCAGCGGGAGTGAGTTCCACGGGTCGGCCCAGCCAGTTGGAGAGGTCGGCGTCGGAATCGGTGGTGCTGCCGTCGGGCAGGGTGATGGCCACGGACCCTGCCGACCATGTGGCTGACGCAAACAGCAGGTCTGGTTGGCGGCGGGCGGTCAGGATCAGGCCGGTTTCGACATCGCGGAGGCCGAAGGAGCGATCGCCCTCGACCCCGTACGGTCCGGCGACGGCGGAGTCGAGCCGCTCGCCCTGAAGGGACTTGACCGGGTACCGCCAGATGGTTGCAAGGCTCAGCATGAGACCATCCTTGCAGGAGATCAGACTGCGGTGGTGTGTCGCGCAGCTTGTGACGCTGGTGAGCGGCGATCCGGGCACTCTCCGGGGCAGACAGGCCAATGATGAACCGCGTGAATGCCTCGCTGACGTTCAGGTACGGGCGGCCCGAGACCGGGTGGTGCGCAATCATCGGGTGCACGGCGCTTCCGGCAGAACGCAACGCGTCATCGATTCCGGCATCGCCCCCGTTCTCGTAGGTGCCGTTGCGAAATGAGCCCATGTCGTGACACGCCGACAGCTGCTCCAGGTCGAGGCGAAGGCCGTTTGGAAGGGCGTCATGAACCGAGAACATCGAAGCCGACAGCGTGTCGCCCCCGACCGGAGGAATCGTCACCGCTTTCAGAAGCGCGTTCTGGTTATGTTCCCATAACCTGAGCTGATGCGGTCGTTGCTCAATCAGGTTCCCCGTTTGCAGGGGCTCGCCGTGTTCGAAGCGGCAGCCCGTCTTGGCTCGTTCACGGCAGCCGCCACCGAGTTGGGAATGTCCCAGCCCGCGGTGTCGAAACACATTGCGATCATCGAAGACCAGCTGAAGACCGTGTTGTTCGACCGCGGTGGAAACCGGCGGGAGCTCACTGCCGACGGTCGGGAATTGTTCGCCGGCGTCGACCGCGGATTCTCCGAGATCGAAGACGGTCTCGGGCGTATGCGCTCCGGTCTCGACGTCTTGACGGTTGCCATGCAGCCGGTGGTGGCGGAGACCTGGTTCTCGCCACACCTCCAGGAGCTCCGCAATGTGCTTGCGCCGACTCGGCTGCATGTGGTGATCTACGACCACGACAGCGAACTTGCTTCGATGGAACATGACGTCAGCGTGCGGTTCGGCACGGGCCGCGTCCCGGGCCTGAGGTCCGAACTCCTGGTGCCGGAAGTGGCAGTGCCGGCAGCTTCGCCGGACTATGCGGACCGGCACGGGCTCGCCTCGGAATCCCCAGCCCGGGCGTTGTTGCACGCCGACCTCGTCGACTTCGATCAAACCGGTCGCAGCTGGATCGACTGGGTGCAGTGGTTCGCAGCACACGACATCACCCCGCCACAGATCGACCAGGTGGTGTATCGCACCTACGGCAGCACCGTCCCAGTGGCGCTCGGTGGAGCTGGCGTGATCCTGACCTGGCGGCACCTCCGCGGTGACCTCGTGGAACGGGGGCTGCTGGTGGAGGTCGGACCTGCTGTGGAGAACCAGGCGAACGGCTACCACCTCGTGTGGCCGGCTGCGCTCAGTCGGGATGAGGGGCTGCGTCGCCTCCGGACGTGGATTCGAGCCACGGCCGACCGTCATCGCTGAACGAGGGGGCCGGGCGAGGTCCGATCAGCGCTCGACGTCGACGACCCGGTACTGACGGGTGAGCTCGTCCAGCCGATCGAGGACATCGGCGTCGAGCGAGACATCGAGGGCTGCGATGGAATCGGCCAACTGGCTTGCCTTGCTGGCCCCAATGATTGGCGAGGTCACCAGCGGATTGGCCAGGACCCATGCCACAGCGAGCGTCGTGAGGGGGATCTCCTGCTCGTCGGCGACTTCGGTGAGGGCCTCGACGATCTCGAATTTGTCGTCGGCCCAGTACCGGCCCCGATACATGTCGCCGGCTGCGCCGAGCGTGAACCGGCCGTTTGCGGCAGGAGCTGTGGTGCCACGGTGCTTGCCGGTCAGCATGCCTCCGGCAAGCGGGTTGTACGGAATGACCGCCAGCCCGTCGTGCGCCGCAGCCGGAAGAATGTCCCGCTCGATGTTTCGGAAGAGCAGGTTGTAGCGGGGTTGCACGGCTTCGTAGCGGGCAATGTTCAGAACCTCGCTGCGGCCAACCGCCCGTGACAGCTGCCAAGCGGTGTGGTTCGAACAACCGATGTAGCGCACCTTCCCGGAGCGGACGAGGTCGTCGAGTGCGGTGAGGGTTTCGTCGACCGGAGTGTCGTCGTCCCACGAGTGGATCTGGTACAAGTCGATGTGGTCGGTGCCAAGGCGGCGCAGCGACCCTTCGATCGCCTCCATGATGTGCCGACGACTTCCGCCTCGGTCCCACGGGTTGGCGCCCATGGGGTAGAAGAACTTCGTCGCCAGCACCACATCGTCTCGGCGTCCCGGCAGCCAGCTGCCAATGATCTCTTCGGTGCGCCCCACAAGCTCGCCGTTCTGGCCCAGCGGGTACATGTCCGCAGTATCGATGAACCGAATGCCGGCGTCGAAGGCCGTGTTCAGGATCTGGTGGGATTCCGCCTCGTCGGCCTGGACTCCGAAGGTCATCGTGCCGAGGCACAGCGGGGACACCTGGAGGCCGGTGCGGCCGAACCGTTTTGGTTTCATGGGCCGAGTGTAGGTGGAACGGCCAGTGGGGGAGACGGGGTCACCACTCCGAGGTTGGCGTAGCCGTGGTGGCCGTCGGCGCCGACGGTGGGCGCCCATTCGGCGCCCTCCGGCAGCGCAGCCTCGGTGGGAACCGGAAAGGGCCCAGCGCCATTCGTGGTGAGCGTCCAGGCGTCGCCACCAGACGCAAGCAACAACAGCGAGACCATCATTGGAAACCACGGCGCCAACAGCCCGCCAAGTGTCTGATTCGGCCGATCGATGCGGGTATGCATGCTGCCAGCCAGGACGATCACGGGCGCCGCCGGGACGAGGTCGATCTCGGCGAGGAGCCGTCCGGCCATGACCGCGTCGCGTGGCTGGTCCAGAAGCCCGATGTGTTCGAGTGGAATCGGGGCGCCGGGACCAACCCATGGGCCGTCGAGCGCAACGGTACGTACGCCGTCGGTGGCAGCGAGCGTGTCGATCAGTTCCGACATGGCGGTGCTCGACCTGCCGTCGCACAGTGAGTCGGGTCGGGAGAAGAAGGCACCTCGGCCGGAGCCATCCACGGCTTCCGTGAGCGGAATCTCGAGGCCGACGATGACCTGTTCGTGCGCAGCGAGGGCCGCTCGGGCAAGGTCGGCGACGAGTTGCGGAGCCTCCACGGTGCCCGGATTCTCTCCGAGGAGCAGGACGCCGCCGGGCCGGAGTAGCGGTCGGAGTTGCTCGACGATCATCTGAGGAGCCTTGCGCACCGCGATGTCCGGTGGCGGACCGAACCTCGCTCAGGCCGTACGGGCGTTGATGCGGCGCAGGGGAGGCACCGTCTTGGGCGGGACCTTCCGGGGCGGCAACTCCTCGAGGACATGCGCGGTGGCCTCGGTGATGATTGCGACCGCACGCTCGAAGGCTTCGGCCGTTGCATCGGAGGTCTTTTGGACTCCGGTGACCTTGCGAACGTACTGGCGGGCTGCCGCCTCGATCTCGGTCTCGGTGGCCGATGGTTCCAACCCTCGCAGCGTGGTGATGTTCCGGCACATGGTTCGCTCCTCCAACGATCGTCGTCACACCACTCTGCCAGATCGTCGTTAGGCGAGGGCCGTGCTCAGGAGGCGGGGTTCACGAGAGCAGTCCGCGTCCACGCTCGCGGACGTCGTGCACCAGCGTGGGCAGTTCGACCCGAGTGAGCGAACCCGACCGGACGACGCGGTCGCCGGCGACCCAGACATCGGTCACGTGGCTGGCACCACCGGCGAACACCACGTGGGAGATCAAGTCGTCGGTGAGGCCGGGAGTGAACGCAGGGTTGTCCATGTCGAGGCGAATGACGTCGGCCCACGCACCGGGCCGCAGTTCGCCAATGTCGGGGACGAGCAGCGCTTCGCCAGCGCCTCGGGTGGCAAGATCGAGCGCCGTTGTTGCATCGATCGCACCGGGATCCTGTCGAGAGCCGCGAGCCAGCAGTGGGGCCAGCTTCAGCTCCTCCCAGAGATTCAGATTGTCGTTGGAGGCCACGCCGTCGGTGCCGAGGCCGACCCGGATCCCGGCATCTCGAAGATCGGTCAGCGGAGCGATACCGGACCCGAGCTTCAGGTTCGAGACCGGGCAGTGCGCCACCGATGCACCGGCCTCGGCAAGGAGCCGTTGGTCGGTCTCGTCGAGCCAGACGCCGTGCGCTGCGAGCACCGGACCGTCGAGCACACCATGGTCTGCCAGAAGTTGGGTGGCCGTATGCCCATGCTGGGCAAGGACGTCCCTGCGTTCGCGCTCGGTCTCCTCAAGATGCAGGTGAACCAGGACGCCGAGGTCCTGAGCAGCTGCAGCCACGGCAGCGACCTGTTCGGGCGTGAGGTCATAGATGGAGTGCGGGGCAAACCCGACGGTGACGGTCGATTTCACATCGTGGTGCCGGTCATGGATGTCGACCAGCTGCTGGATCCGTCCGGACGGATCACCGTCGGGACACATCACCGAGAGCACCCCGGGCGTCAGCACCATGCGTCCACCCGTGGAGCGAACTGCGTCGACCATGGCGTCGTCGTGAAAGTACATTTCGCAGCTGGTCGTCACGCCGGCCAGAAGCATCTCGGCCGACCCGAGAGCCATACCAGCGCGAACATCATCTTCTGTGAGTCGGCCTTCCCGGGGCCACACCGCAGTGGTCAACCATTCCTGCAGTGGGAGTCCGTCGCCTGCGGATCGGACCATGGTCATTGGTGTATGGGCGTGGGCGTTGACCAAACCGGGCATGAGCAGGCCTCCGACCGCCTCGACCGTGCCCGTGGCCGGCCCAAGCTCGGCGTCGGTTCCAACCCCGACGATCCGCCCGTCCGGGGCGATGTCGACGGCTCCGCCTTCGATCACGCGCCCGGTTCCTTCCGCCGGGATCACGAGGTCGGCAAGGAGCCGGGTGGGGTTCTCGGTCACGATGCACCTCCGAGCGCGATGACCGTGGCGGCGATGAGGCGGTGGAGGGGTTCGGTGCAGCGCTCGACGACGACCATCACGTCGTCGGCACTCAACGTCTCTGTGCCAAGCCCGGCGGCCGTGTTCGAAACCACGCCGATGGACACATACGGAATGCCCGCTTCGTTGGCGAGGATCACCTCGGGGTAGCCGGTCATGCCAACGAGGTCGCCACCCAGACGCCCCATCATCGTGATCTCCGCCGGAGTCTCGAAGCGTGGTCCGTTCGTTGCGCAGTAGACGCCACCGTCAGCGAGAGGGATGTCCTCGTCCCGAGCGGCAGTGCGCACAACGCTGCGAAGTTCAGTGGAGTACGGCGCAGACATGTCGGTGTGGGTCACGGTTCCATCGGACCCGTCAAAGAAGGTGTCGGCCCGGCCCGACGTGAAGTTCAGGACGTCGCTGATCAGGACGAAGTCTCCCGGCTGCATCGACGGGTTGATACCGCCGCTGACTGCCGTGGCGATGATCGATGTTGCACCGATGTCGGCCAGCGCAGCGATGTTTGCCCGATAGTTGATCGCGTGTGGCGGGATCGAATGGCCTGAACCATGACGAGGGAGAAAGGCAACAGGTACACCGTCCCAGGTTCCCGTGGTCAGGACGACCGTGCCGTAGGCGGTCGAGATCTCCCGCTCCTCCCGGTTTGCCACGTGCGGAAGGTCGTAGAAGCCACTGCCGGTGATCAGCCCAATCATCGATTGATCGTAGGTGCTCAGGCTCGAAACGGGGGTTCGTCCCACCAGGGGTAGACCTCGGGCATGTCCGTGGACGGACCCTGGGTGAACTCAGCCGGTCGCTTCTCGAAGAAGGCGGTGATGCCCTCGGCGGCGTCGGCGGCCGACCCCATCTGTGGAACCGCTGCCGAGTCCACACGGTGCGCTGCCATTGGATGAGGCTGGCTGGGTATGCGCCAGAGCATCTGCCGGGCCATGGCAACCGAGATTGCCGATGTGGACGAGGCGATCTCGGTTGCAAGCGCACGAGCAGCTGGCACAAGGTCGTCCGGCTCGTGGAGGCTGCGGACCAGTCCGCCTGCCAGCGCTTCGTCTGCGTCGAAGACCCGGCCGGTCATGGTCCACTCGAGGGCTTGGCTGAGTCCGACGACCTTCGGGAGGAACCAGCTCGAGGCAGCTTCCGGGACGATGCCGCGCTGCGGGAACACGAAGCCGAGACGAGCCGTTGTCGACGCCAGTCGAATGTCCATCGGGAGGGTCATGGTGACACCAACGCCCACCGCCGGACCGTTGATCGCGGCGATCAACGGTTTCAGGCATCGGTAGAGCCGAAGCGTCACGATGCCGCCGCCGTCGCGGCCACGCAACGACTCGGGGTCGGCAGCGCCGGTCTCGTTCGAGGAGGTCTTCTCAAAGGTGGAGGCGCCTCCCTCGGACATGTCGGCACCGGCACAGAACGCCCGCCCCGCTCCCGTGACGATGACGGCCCGCACGTTGTCATCGCCGTCAATCTCGTCGAGGACCGCGAGGAATTCGTGAACCATGCGGTTCGTGAACGCGTTGAGCTTGTCTGGCCGGTTGAGCGTGATCGTCGCAATGCGATCCTCAACCTCGTAGCCGATGTGCTGGTACGGGTTGTCGGACATCGGGTCAGTTGACCGCCTTGTCCATGTCGGCCCAGTACGGCTCACGCAGCTTGAACTTCTGAAGCTTGCCCGTTGCGGTACGTGCGAGCTCCTCTCGGAACTCCACCGATGTGGGGCACTTGTAGTGCGCCAGCTTCTCCCGGCAGTGATCGATGAGGTCCTGTTCGGACACGGCGCCCGGATCGTCCACCACGACCAGTGCCTTCACCGTCTCGCCCCACTTCTCGTGCGGGACACCAATGACCGCCACCTCGGTGACCGACGGATGGCTGAACAGTGCGTCCTCGACTTCGATGGAGCTCACGTTCTCGCCGCCGGAAATGATGACGTCCTTCTTGCGGTCGGTAATGGCGTAGTAGCCCTCGTCGTCGCAGATGCCGCCGTCGCCGGTGTGGAACCAGCCGCCTTCGAGTGCCTGATTGGTGGCGTCGTCGTTCTGCCAGTAGCTCTTGAGGACGTTGTTGCTTCGGGCCAGGAACTCACCCGACTGCGACAGTTTCATCTCGACGCCAACTGCGGGTGCGCCGGCGCGGCCCAGGCGCTGTGCCCGCTCGTTCGGGGTGAGGTCGTCCCATTCCTGCCTGGTGCGGTTGAACGTGAGGAGCGGAGCGGTTTCGGTGAGTCCGTACAGCTGGATGAATTCCCAACCGAGTTCGGTTTCGACTCGCTCGATCGTGGCGGTGGGCGGGGGAGCGCCAGCGACGATGATTCGCACCTTGTCGCGGCCGGGGACCGGGCCATCCCAATCCTGGGCCGCGTCGAGCACAGCGGCGACCACAGCAGGTGCGCCGCACATCATGGTGACGCCATGCTCCTCGACCCGGCGGAGGATTTCGGCGCCGTCGATCTTGCGGATGACCACATGCTTCACGCCCATGGCGCACACGGTGTAGAGCATTCCCCAGCCGTCGCAATGGAACATGGGAAGCGTGTGCAGATACACGTCGCGGTCGGTCACGGTCGTGTGCCAGCCAAACGTGACGGCGTTGGTCCAGCGGGCTCGATGGGTCTGCTCGACGCCCTTCGGCCGTGCGGTCGTGCCCGACGTGTAGTTGATGGAGGCGGTTGCGTCCTCGTCTGGGAGCCACGGTTCGGGCTCGCCCTCGTGGCCCAGCCACGCGGCGTCGGACTCGGCGCCCAGGATCCACTTCCGTTCGCATTCGACATCGGCCAGCGCATCGGCCAGCTCGGGGTCGATCAACAGTGCTTCGGCCCCGCTGTGCTCGACGATGTACCGGACCTCGTCGGGGCTGAGCCGGAAGTTGATCGGCACGAAGACCCGGCCATTTCCGCTCACGCCATAGAACGACGTCAGCAGACGAGCCGAGTTGTGCGACACCATGGCCACACGCCCACCCATGGGAATGCCCATCCTGTCCATGGCCACGCCCATCTGGCGCCGGATGTCGGCCATCTCCCGGTAGGTGATGGTGGGCATCGGGCCGGCCGGTTGGTCGGGCTCATCGACAACGGCGACCCGATCCGGATACACGGCGAGTGCCCGATCAAGAAAGTCGTTAATCGTCAGTGCCACCTTCATTGGATGTGTTCCCCCTGGAGCTCAGGCCGGCCCTGCCGACGCTGCTGACCTGAAGGTAACCCAGCCGCTGGGCGCGGTGCCACCGCCGGGTGACGAATCCTTTCCCCCTGAACGCTGTCAGCTGTCTCGTTCCCGCAGTTCGACGCGGCGAATCTTTCCGGAGATCGTCTTTGGGAGCTCGTCGACGTACTCGATCTCCCGCGGATACTTGTAGGGAGCCGTCGTGGTCTTCACGTGCTCCTGAATCTCTGCGGTCAGGGCGTCCGACGGCTCGTGGTCCGGTGCAAGGATGATGAACGCCTTCACGATGTTGCCGCGGTCGGGATCGGGCTTGCCCACAACGGCGGTTTCGGCGACTGCCGGGTGCTCGATGAGCGACGACTCGACCTCGAACGGGCCGATTCGGTAGGCGGCCGACAGGATCACGTCGTCTGCCCGGCCAACAAACCACAGGTAGCCGTCCTCGTCGCGGTAGGCCCGGTCGCCGGTGTAGTACCAGCCGTGCTGAAAGACCTCGGCGGTCCGATCGTCGTCCTGCCAGTAGCCAGCGAAGAGGCCAATCGGGCGAGGCTCGGTCTGCACACAGATGTTGCCCTCCTCGCCGTCGGCGCAGATGTTGCCGTCGTTGTCGACGACATCGACCACCATGCCGGGGGCTGGCAGGCCCATCGACCCGGGCTTCACCGGTTCGGACGGGTAGTTGGCCACGAGGACGACGGTTTCGGTCTGGCCATAGCCGTCATACGGAGTCGTGCCGGTGGACGCCGTCCAGGTCTCGATCACCTCGGGGTTGAGTGGCTCGCCGGCGCTGGTGCAGTGGCGGAGCGTGGACCAGTCGTACGACGCCAGGTCCATCTGGGCGAATGCCCGATACAGCGTCGGTGGTGCACAGAACGAGGTCACTTCGAGTTCGTTGATGAGTGTGAGCATGCGGTCGAAGTCGGGCTTGCCCACGATGTTCCACATGACGAGGGTCGAACCCACGATCCACTGGCCGAAGAGCTTGCCCCAAGCAGCCTTCGCCCAGCCGGTGTCGCTGACCGTCCAGTGGATGTCGTCGGGGGTCAGGTCGTGCCAGAAACGGGCCGTGATCTCGTGGCCGATGGCGTAGGCCCCCACGTGCTGGACCATCTTCGGGCCGCCAGTGGTGCCGGAGGTGAAGTACAACAGCATGGGGTCTTCGGTACGGGTGTTCGCAATCTCGGCCGGCTCAGCCGGTTGCGCGTCGAGCGCTGTGGACAGGTTCGTCCATCCGTCCAGTTCGCCACCGGCAATCAGCAGGCTCCTGACCGTTGGGCAATCGGCGGTGATGGTGTCGAACCGTGCGGCGCCTTCGGCATCGCAGACGACGGCGACAGCACCCGACCGCTCTACCCGATACTGCTGATCCTTGGCCATGAGTTGTGTCGTGCCGGGCATGGGTACGGCGCCGATCTGAAAGCAGCCAAGAAGTGTTGCGTACCACTCGACGATGCGGGGCAGCTGAACAAAGACCTTGTCCCCGGGGCCGACCCCCTGGGCTCGAAGGAGATGCGCGGTCCGGTGGGCCAGATCCGAGAGCTCACCGAACGTGTACCGGTTGATGGTGGTGCCGTCGGGCTCCACGGCGATGAGTGCGACCTTGTCGGGGGTGGCGGCGGCATGGGCGTGCATGATGTCGCCGGTGAAGTTGTAGAACTCGGGTATGTCGAGCTGGAAGTTCGCTCGGGTGTCGGCATAGCTGGTCATGTTCGGCATGAAAGTCCCCCTGGGTCTGCCGCCGAACCATAGCAACCACCCCTCAACCGCTCTACGCCAGGGGTCTGACCCCTAAACGCGGTTAGGGGTCATACTCCTTGATTAAGAGGGGTTGCATCTGAATGGCCCTGTGTGGGTCAGAGGGTGGCGGCGACGAGGATTGTGAGGGCGGCCATGACGTGAATTGCGCCGAGCACGTCGCCGGTCACTCCGCCGATCTTTCGCATCGACAGCAGCGCCACGCCAACCGTCATGAGTGCGGCCAGCGGAAGGGCAAACATCGCTGCGTCACGAAGCGCAGCGGCTCCGATCACGGCAGCGAACACCACGGACACCGTTGCGGTGAACGGTCGGAGGTCCGCCATGTATGCGGCGCCCAGCCCATCCCCGCCAGTTGGGGCGAACAGCATGGCGGCCACGGCAAGTCCCCGTCCGACGACGTGGGCCGCCAGGATCGCCCGGGCGCCATCCACCGGATCCAGCGAGGAGATGGCAGCGGCCTCGGTGACCAACGCGAGCGTCAACGCAGTGGTCCCATAGGTGCCCAGTCGTGAGTCCTTCAGAATCTCCATCCGCTGCTCGACCGTCCAGCCACCACCGAAGGCGTCCGCCATGTCGGCGAGACCGTCGTGATGGAAGGCACCGGTCACGAGCATCGCCACGGCGACCGAGAGCACCGCCGCAATCGTCGGACTTGTCAGCTCGTTGAGTCCGCGCCAAACGAGTCCCTGCACGAGGCCGATCCCCAATCCGACGATCGGAAACCACGGCACAGCAGCCGCCATCCGAACGGGCTTCGTGCCGCCCCGACTCGGGTCACCGACCGGGATCCTCGTGAGGAAGCCGACGGCCACCCAGAGGCTGCGAAGCTGGAAGTTCATGAGCAGAGTCTGTCCGCTCGGCCAGCGGCGGTGGCCGACCGTTGGGGCTCAGCCGTCCGACGGCCCAAACCACTCGGGGAACGTTGGGACATCGGTGAGAAGCCTGCAGGCCATCTGTGCGAGGGGAACGGCGGCCATGGCTCCCGACGCTTCGCCGAGCCGAAGATCAAGTGTGAGGAGCGGTTCAACGCCGAGGCGATCGAGGATTCGAGCGTGGCCGGGCTCGGCAGACATGTGCCCGGCGAGTGCGTTTGAAACGAGGTCCGGATCGACAGCATGGAGCACGAGTGCAGGGGTGCTTGCAATGTAGCCATCGAGCAGAAGTGGAATGGACCGCATTCGCGCCTCGACCATGGCGCCGGCGATGGCGACGAGTTCGGCTCCTCCAACCTCTCGAAGGACCTCGAGCGGGTCCGAGACCGAGGTGATCCTTGCAACGGCCTCGCCGACGATGGCGGCCTTGGTGGTGAAGGCGTCGTCGTCGACGCCCGTTCCACGCCCGACGAATGGCACATGGTCGCCGCCGAAGATTGCCGCGGTGACCGCTGCGGCGGCGGTGGTGTTGCCGATGCCCATCTCGCCAAGGATCAGGAGATCCGTATCGAGTTCCGAAACAGCGGTTCGCCCGGCGTTGAACGCGGCCTCGAATCGTGCGGCGTCCATGGCCGGCTCCACGCGAAGGTTGGCTGTTGGGTTCCCAACGCCCACGTCGATGGCCGTGACGCTGGAGCCCGCGACCGATGCGAGCGCGGAGATGCTTGCCTTCGATGCCTCGAACGCCGCAAGCATCGCCCCGGTGACCTCGGCGGGGAACGCGCTGACGCCCTCACTGGCAACGCCGTGGTCGGACGCGAAAATCAGTGCTGCTGGCCGCTCGACCGATGGCGATTCCGTGCGCTGCCACCCGGCAAGGTGGAGGGCAACCTCGTCGAGCCGTTGCAGGGCTCCCGGAGGGCGAAGGATTTGGGACGCTCGCTCCGCTGCGGCACGACGCGACGCAGTATCGACCTGCGGTCCTGACGCAAGCGCGGCGCGGAGGTTGGCGGAGGTCGGAGATGGGCCACTCATTGCCGAGAGGCTAGCGGCCAGTGCCGATTTCGGCCGCCGCCTCATTCGCCAGCGAGCGACCGTGAGATTGCCGCGGAGGTGAGCTCCAGTTCGTGCGCGCAGGCGTCGGCTGCGGCGCCGATGAGGCGCTCGGCCGGCCCCAGCACGGAGAGCGCACCGACGATGGATCCCCGGTCGGCGACCGGGATGCACACCGCGGCCACGTCGGCTTCGATGGCGCCCACGTTCCGGAAGACTGGAGGTGGTGCGTCGGACAACGTGGCGGTGAGGGCGTCGCCGACAGCCGTGCCATCGACGGGCACACTTCGGCCGACCCAGCCTGCATGCCGGATCGCCCGTGGGCTCTCGACCGTGGAGACGTACACGGCGTCGGTGCCGTCGCGGACCGCAAGGTAGACGGATTCCTGTGTCTCGACTGCCAGTGCCTCGAGATGGGGGAGTGCTGCAGCCGTGAGGCGGGCCCAGGGGCCCTCCCGGAACGCATTGATACCCAACCGGAGGAACGTCGGCCCCACGGTGAAGTTGCCTCGGCTGTCGCGAGTGAGCCATCCCTTGGCGGTGAGGGCGCGCAGGTGGCGTAGAGCCGTGCTCGTGGGAATGCCCGTGGCTTCAGCGGCAGTGGTGAGGCTGGCTGAGCCGGCCGTCACCACGACGTCAACGAGGTCGAGGGCCCGTGTCGCGGATCGCGAGACATGGAGCTCGTTGGGCGGCTCGGTCGTGGTGGGTTCCGTCATCGGCTCAGTCTAGGCTTTCACCTACTGAAATATGCTGCTGTCTGTTGGCAATACGAAGGCGTGCGCGGCACACTACGCACCGATGACTGCAACAAAGATCACGAGGTTGGACCCCGACGACGCCCCAGAGGAGCAGCCATCCGCCTGCCCCCGCCACTACCCGCGCGACCTGGCACTGATGAACTATCTGCTGCAGGACATGCGGTCGCTGATACGGCTGTCGACCATGGGTGCCCGGGTGCTCACACCGCATGAACGGCTGGAGTGGACCGTCCACGGATTGCACCGGCGGACAATCGTCTGCGACCCGGAGCGAATCGTGTTGCCTGCCACGGTGCACGTTGTCGGGTTCTTCAGCGACCGTGCCGACGTCGACCGCACGCCGTTGTTCGATGCCGAGGACTCGCTGCTCAGCGAACTCGAGAACCACCCCGGCATGCTCGGCTACAGCTCCATGGAACTCATCGACAACTACTGGACGAACCTCGTGATCCACACCGACCCTGCCGACCGTGAGACGTGGCGCGGCGCTGCAGTGCACCGGCGTGCCGTGGACGAGGTTGCACCCGTGGTCTACAACAGCGTTCGAATTCACAAGGGCTGTCTGATCGACGGGGTCACCGGATCCGAGACGATCCGAATCGAGTCGACCAGCTACTGGGACTACCGCTCGACACCGCACTGGCGTGCCGTCCGCGATCTTCCCGGCGGGTTTCAGGCCGGTGCGTTCCCCAGCGCCCAACTCGGGGAGCCAGCGACGGGCTTGGCGTTCGACGCTCCCACGCCTCCTGGCTGAGCTGCGACACTGTCGCCATGTCACTCCGAGCCACAACACTCCTGGGCGCCAACACGGTTCCGATCCTTCGCGACCTCCTCGAGACGATCGAGACGACAGCAGGGGCCGCGGTGGCCTACGACGACGAGATGCCGCTCGACGAACGTGAACAGCTCGTTCGGGACGGAGCCGTCGACCTTGTCTTTGCGTGTGGCTTGCTCACCGCCGAGATGATCCGAGACGGGGTGCCTATCCAGATCGTCGCGGCTCCGATCTTCCCGGAAGAGTCTGCGGCCGTGTACCGATCGGTGATCGTGGCTCGTCAGGACTCGGCGGTCGGGTCTGTCGCCGATGGCCTTTCATATCGCCTCGCTGTCAACGAATATGGCTCGTGGTCCGGGTGGCGTGCCTACGAACGTCACCTCGAAGCGCTGGGTCGCTCGGCGGACGAGCACCCCACAACAGTTCTCAGCGGTGGACACGCCCGTTCGGTGGCAGCAGTTCGGGACGGGGTCGCCGACATCGCCGCAATCGACAGCTCCATCTGGCGGGCGCTGCCCCAGGAGGACCGACGCGGGCTCGTCGTCATCGACACCACGAAAGACTGGCCCGCTCCGCCGCTCTCCCTCCACACCGGCGTGCCCGCCGCCGTTCGCAGCGCCGTCGATGCAATCCTCGGCAACGGTGACTGGCACGCTGCCCGGACCGAGGACTACGCCGAGATGATCGGTTGATGGAAAACGCTGTGTTGCGGGCCGCCTAACCGAAGCGCCGCAGCTGGCAGACTGGACGCATGGTGCAAAAGAAGGTGCTCCTTCCCGGTGCGGGCGTTGGCCTTTTCGTCGCCGGCGGACTGGTCGGTCGCCAGCTCGTCAAACGTTGGCGATCGAACCCGGACCCGCTCGATGGACGGCCGGTGGTGTTTCCAGACGGACAGGTTCGTCGTGTGGACCTGCCCGACGGTGCAACGATCCACACGGAGACCATTGGACACGGCCCGACCATCGTCATGGTGCACGGGCTCACGGCGTCACGCCACGATTGGGGTCCAACCGCTCCGGCCCTCGTCGACGCCGGCTTTCAGGCCGTGGCGGTCGACCAACGGGGCCACGGCGACTCCACCGCTGGAACCGCAGGCTTCGGCTCGTCGCAACTCGCTCAGGATCTTGCGTTCGTGTTCGAGGCGCTCGATCTCCACGCTCGCTGCCTGGTGGGGCATTCGATGGGCGGCATGGCAGCCATGGCCTTCGCCGTGGAGGCGCCCACGGTCTTCAACGCTCGAGTGGAATCTCTGGCACTCATTGCGACAGCGGGGTCTCTGGCCACGGCCCGACATCGGTTGGGGCTCCGCCTTGGAGGCATCGCCATACCCGAGGCGCTGGTCCCCGCCGAGGAACGGATGCGGGTGGGAGCGGGGCTTGGTGTGTTTGGTGCTGCTCCGAGCCTGCACATGATCGACGAGGCAATCCGATCGTTTGGCCGGTCCGACGAAGATGTGCGGACCGCCGCCACCACGGCGCTGCTCGAGCACGACGTCATCGATTCGTTGGGCACGGTCAGCGTCCCCACGTTGGTGATCGGAGCGGGCCGCGATCAGCTCATTCGACCACACCAGGTCGCCGAGCTCGCTGCCGCCATTCCCGGGTCTCGATCGGAGACCTTCCCCGATGCTGGACACATGGTGATCTGGGAGCGGCACGAAGAGATTGCCGCACTCCTCGCTGGCTTCGCTACCGGTCCCAGCTGACGTCGAGTTCCTCCAGCGCAACAACACGTCCCGCGCTGACGAAGAGGCTGGTCTCGGCGCGGTCGGCCAGCCGTCGGTTGGAGCGGCCAAGGATGTCGCGGTACTCGCGGCCGAGACTCGTTTCGGGGTGCACCCCAAGCCCCACTTCATTGCTGACGACCACGGACGGTCCTGTGCGGGCAGCGAGGGCGTCGGCGAGCATCGTCATGTGGGCATCAATCTCATCGGCGTCGTTCTGCGAGAACAGGAGGTTGGCGGTGAGCATGGTGACGCAGTCGATGATGAGGAGTGCTCCTGGTGCGGGAATGGTGACGTCGTTCGCCGAGCACAGGGGTGCCTCGATCAGCACCCAGTCGTCCGGACGTTCTTCCTGATGACGGGCGATCCGCCGTTCCATGTCGGCGTCGCCAGCGCTGGCGGTGGCAATCAGTACGACGTCGCCGTCCCACGCCAGACCCAGCCGGACTGCGAGGTCGGACTTTCCGCTGCGGGCACCGCCGACGAGGAGAGAAAACCCAGTTCCAAGGCGCATGTCGCGGACCCTAGTAATCGATGCCCTTCTTGGCCAAGATGCCCGAGTCGAACGCGTGCTTCACCTTGACCATCTCGGTGACGGTGTCGGCGAGATCGATGAGGCCTTGGGGAGCATCGCGGCCAGTGACCACAACATTGACCTTCGCCGGGCGGTTCCGGATCGTCTCGTAGACCGGTTCAGGGTCAATCCAACCCCAGTTGATGAGGTAGGTGAGCTCGTCAAGAATCACGAGCCGGTGCTGATCGGCCGCGATCAGGGATCTGGCCTGCTCCCAGCCCTTTTGTGCGACGGCTTTGTCATGCTCCAGGTCTTCGGAGTTCCAGGTGAAACCCTCGCCCTCGTTGAACCAATCGACGCCGAGCTGACGGCCGATCTTCTCTTCGCCGACGTTCCAGTCGCCAGACTTGACGAATTGCACGACGGCCACATCCCACTCTCGGGCGATGCCGCGGACCATGACGCCGAAGGCGGCGCTGGATTTGCCCTTTCCGTCGCCGGTGTTGACGAGCACGATGGACTCGGCGCGGCCCGACTTGTCCTTGGCCGGGTTCTCGACGGGTGGTTCAGCTGTCATGGTTCGCTCCGTGGTTGTGGTCTGCAGGATGGTGGTCTGGGGGATGGGGTGCAACGACGACCGAGTCGCCATGGGTGGTGACGTGGACGCGGGCACCGTAGTGGGCTTCGATGTTTGCTTCGGTCAGCACCTCGGCGGCGCTGCCGACTGCCACGACCTCGCCGTGGGCCAGAAGCAGGAGGGTGTCGGCGTACTGTCCAGCGAGTGTGAGGTCATGCATCGTCGAGATGATCGTCTGGCCCCGATCGCGATTCAGCGTGCGCAAGAGATGAAAGACCTCCTGCTGATGGCCGAGATCCAAGGCGGTGGTTGGCTCGTCGAGCAGAAGAACGTCGGCCTGCTGGGCCAGCGCACGGGCAATGATGCTTCGCTGTCGTTCGCCGCCGGACAATGTGGAGACCGCCCGCGCAGCCAGATCGCCCAGGTCGAGGTCGTCGAGGATTCCGGAAACGAGATCGCGATCGTGCTGCTGCTCCGACGCCAATGGATGCAGGTGGGCTGTGCGGCCGAGCAGGACGTAGTCCAGAACTCGCATCGCCGGCGGAATGATCGGCGACTGTGGCACGAAGGCAACCTTGCGCGCTCGTTCGCGTGTGCTGCACCCGGACATGCTCTCGCCTCCGATGCGGATGTCGCCGCTCGCTCGAATCGTGCCGGCGATCGCACGGAGCAGGGTCGACTTGCCTGCACCGTTTGGTCCGATCACCGAGAGCCAGGTGCCCGAGCGCACATCGAGGTCAAGCTCCTGGAGCAGCCGCGTCTTCTTCACTGAGACGGAAGCGCCACGGACGGCAACGTCGGTCATCGTGTGGCTGTTCGCAGGATGACGATGAAGAACGGTGCGCCGAAGAAGGCCGTGACGACGCCAATTGGGAGCTCGGCAGGTGTGAGCAGCGTGCGCGCTGCAAGGTCGCAGAGGACAAGAAATGCGGCGCCGACGAAGATCGAGAGCGGCACGATCACCCGGAAGCTCGAGCCGAAGGCGAGCCGAACGGTGTGGGGGACGATCAGCCCCACGAAGGAGATGAGTCCGCTGACCGCAACCGCCGAGGCGGTCAGCAGCGACGCAACCACGACCAGGACGATACGGCTCCGCCCAACCGAGAGTCCGAGCATCGTTGCCTCTTCATCTCCGACCGAAAGGACATCGAGTGTGCGCCCGGCGGCAGCAAGAACCAGGACGCAGACGATGGCGACTGGCATGAGCTGCAACGGCTCATCCCAGCCATTCGAGCTGAGCCCACCCAGAAACCAGGTGTAGATGATGCGAATGTCCTGGGTGTTTCGTTGCTGGAGGAATGTCTGGGCCGCGGTGAAGAAGCTGGCCACAGCAACGCCGGCGAGGATGAGCGAGGTGGACGACCGCGAGTTGTCGCCGAGCACACCCATGGTCCAGGTGAGCGCCACCGATGCGAGCGCTCCCACGAATGCGGCGATCTGGACACCGTCGAACAGGCCGCGTCCGTCGCCCCATTCGTTGATGAACGCAATGGTGGCGCCGAGCCCGCCGCCCGCTGCGACCCCGAGAAGGTACGGGTCGGCGAGGGGATTGCGAAACACGCCCTGATAGGTGGCACCTGAGGTCGCAAGCGCCGCACCCACGAGAATTCCCAGCGCCACCCGTGGAAGGCGAAGGTTCCACACGATGGCCCGCTGGGTCTCCGAGAGCCCGCTGTCGAAGCTGAACGGTGTGAGGCGGTGGGCCGATTCAACAAGAACAGCCGACCGGGGAATGTCCGTGGGGCCAATGATGAGTGAGAGTACGGATGCTGCCAGGACGACCAGCACCCCGCCGACCAACCAGCTGACTCTGGTGGAGGCGGGGTGCAGGTTCACGTCTGTTCCGGGCGAGCGGTGCCGATGTGGCAGATCAGCCGGCGTCGACGGTCTCGATGCTGGCGACAGCCTCGCCTGCGGTTTGGATGAACTCCACCAGGCGTGGCCCCCAGCGGCTCACGATGTCATCGTTGAGCTCGACGACGTTTCCGTTCTGTACTGCGCGCAGCTGATCCCAGCCGGGGCGCTCGGCGACGGTGGCTGCGGTCTGGGCGCAACAAAGTGTGTCTGCCAGGAAGATGATGTCGGGATCGGCGGTGACCAGGAATTCCTCGTTGAGCTGCGGGTAGCCAAAGAACTCGCCATCGGGGTCGGCGGCATCGGCCACGTTCTGCAGGCCGAGCATGGTGTAGACCTCGCCAATGAACGTTGCCGAGGTCACGCTGTAGAGCGTGTTGTCGAGCTCGTGGTAGTAGCTGAGTGGCGTCTCGCGCTCGGGGAGCGAAGCAAGGGTGGCGTCGATGTCGGCCTGCATCTGGCCAACGAGTTCGGCGGCCTCGCCGACGTGGCCGGTGGCTGCGCCGATCTGTTCGATCTGGCTGTAGACGTCGTCCATGGTGGCCGCAGCGAACTGCACCATGTTCTCGATGCCGAGCGCCTCGAGGCCCTCGACCGGGGCCGACGAGATGACGAGGTCGGGCTCGAACCCGGCGATGGCTTCGACGTTCGGCTCGAATCCGGAGAGGTCGGTGACCGGCGCTTCTTCGGGGTAGTACGAGAAGGAGTCGACGGCGATGACCTGTTCTCCCGCCCCAATGGCAAAGAGCGTTTCCGTGGCCGTGGGCGACAGCGAAACGATGCGGCTGGGCACGTCGCCCATGGCGTCGTCTTCCATGGCGTCGTCTTCCATCGCTTCTTCTTCGACAGCCTCTTCTTCCATGGCTTCTTCTTCCATGGCTTCTTCTTCCATGGCTTCTTCTTCGG
>CAZFBD010000050.1:0-33665 GCA_964517125.1 uncultured Acidimicrobiales bacterium | reverse complement strand
GCTGACCGGTACTAATCGGCCGAGGGCTTGGTTACTCTCAATTGACAATGCCCTTTGTTGGGTGTTCGTGCTCGCTATGGAATCATCAAGAGGATGATTAGGTCGATGGTTGCGAAACCCATCGACCGTCGTTGACAACTGAATAGACAGACAACGAGACGCCTCGCACCCCGTGGGTGTGCGGCAACAAAGTCTCGGTAGCGATAGCGCTGGGGTCACACCTGTTCCCATTCCGAACACAGAAGTTAAGTCCAGCTGCGCCGATGGTACTTGGGTCGACTGGCCCTGGGAGAGTAGGTCGCCGCCGGTTTCGCAAGAAAAGCCGCCCTTCGGGGCGGCTTTTCACGTTTTCGGCCATCCAGGAAGCGAACGCTACCGTGCCCGGATTCCCGTGGCTTTGTCCGTCGGTCGATGTTTCGAGCCCCCCGGCGAGAAACTCGGGTAGCGAGCGAAGCGAGCGGCCTTGAGCCCCTGGGCGAGAAACTGGAGAAGCGAATGCAGTGAGCGGCGGTAACATTGCCAGATGCCTGAGCAGTCCCGCAGTTCGTCGCGTCCGAATTCTTCTGGATCGCGTGGTGCCGGTGGTCCGAAGCGTGCCGGTGGAGCGGGCAAAGGCTCGAAGGGTGGCTCTGCTCGTGGTGGAAAGCCTGGTGGTAGCCGACCAGGAGGTCGAGGAGACAGCCGAAGCAGCGACAGCCGCGGATCGGGTCGGGGCGGACCCAAGGGCAACGCTCGAGGCCCAAAAGGCAACTCGCGTGGCGGCGCCGGCGGTCGTGGCCGCAGCGACCGACGCCCGGTCGAAGACAAGCCGACTCCTCGAGCAGAACGTTCGGGCTGGGGGAGTGTTGCCCAGCATGGGGCAATTGGGGCCACGCTGGGCCAGCGGGCAGATGCCGCTGAAGCCGAGGAACGGTTCTCTCCCGAAGAGCGCAAGAAGTTTGAGCAGCGCCAGGCGCGCCGAGCCAAAGAAGCGGAACGGACCGACTCGCTTCGCGGCGAGGCGAAGGCCGCCATCGACCGGTCGGCATCAAAGATTGCGCCGCCGAAGCGTGGTGTGGGTGAGCAGGTCACGGTCGAACGCCGGCCACTGCCCGGGCGTCCGCCGAAGCAACGGGACATCCCGAAGGATCTTGCCAAGGTGCACGGCACGCAGGCCGGGCAAAAGCAGTGGCGGCTGTTCAGCCGGGCGGCTCGAGAGTTCGAGAATGAACAGTTCGAAGATGCACGTCGGACCATGAAGCCGCTGGTCGATGCGAACCCGGGCATTCCCGAAATGCGGGAGCTGTATGGCCTGACGCTCTACCGCCTGGGCAAATGGGAACTTGCGATCGAACAGCTCGAGCAGTTTCGGACAGACTCGGGAACCGCTGAGCAGCATCCGCCGCTGATGGACGCGCACCGCGCGCTCGGTCACTGGGCCGATGTGGACGCGCTGTGGATCGAGCTCGGTGAACTGTCCCCGGCAGCCGAGCTCATGGCGGAAGGACGCATCGTTCGCTCCGGAGCCGAAGCGGACCGCGGCAGCCTCGACGGCGCCATCCGAATCCTGGAGAAGGGCTGGAAGGTCCCGCACGAACCCATGGATCACCACCTCCGTCGTGGCTATGCCCTGGCCGATCTGTTCGAGCGCGCCGGCAACATTCCACGGAGTCGCAAGTTGTTCGATTGGGTTGCCCGCGTGGCTCCCGGCTTCGGCGACGCAAGCGAGCGTGCTCGCGCACTCGAGTAGCGGTTTCATGCTGGCGCACTTCTGAACGTTTTGTAAAGCCGTGCGCCGAGGTCACAGCTCCAACTAAGGTCGGTTCACAACCGGCTTGTGGTTGGTCGGTGATACTCAGGGGGAACCCATGACAGATGTCGTCGATACGCCCGTCGGGCGCGACGTTGACCGCGTGGTCATTCGATTCGCTGGAGATTCGGGCGACGGAATGCAGCTCACTGGTGATCGCTTCACCAGCGCCAGCGCATTGTTCGGAAACGATCTTGCGACACTGCCGGAGTTTCCGGCCGAAATTCGAGCACCGGCCGGCACTCTTGCCGGCGTCTCTGCTTTTCAGGTGCAGATCTCGTCGCAGGAGATCTCGACCCCGGGCGATGAGCCCACGGTCCTGGTGGCCATGAACCCGGCAGCGCTGATGTCCGATCTGAGCCGGCTCGCACCGGCAGGCACGCTGATCGTCAACGAAGATGCGTTCGAGGAGCGGAACCTCGAGAAGGCTGGCTACGTCGACAACCCGCTCGAGGACGGCAGCCTCGACGGGTACACGCTGATCAGCGTACCCATGACCAAGCTGACCCGCGAGGTCTGTGCAGAGCTGGGCGTGAAGCCCCGCGACGCCGAGCGCTCCAAGAACTTCTTCGCACTTGGGCTCGTGTCGTGGATGTACACCCGGCCGTTGGAGCCGACCCTCGACTGGATCCAGGCAAAATTCAAGGGCCGTGACCAGGTGATTGCTGCGAACAACGCAGCGTTCAAGGCCGGGCACGCCTACGGCGAAACCGCAGAGCTCGGGAGCCATGTGGTTTCGATTGCTCCGGCGTCGCTCGACCCGGGGACGTACACAAACATCAACGGAAACACGGCGCTGTCGTGGGGGCTGATCACCGCTTCGCAGAAGTCGAAGCTGCCGATCTTCCTCGGTTCGTATCCCATCACTCCGGCATCCGACATCCTGCACGAGCTTGCAAAGCACAAGTCGTTCGGTGTTCGGACCTTCCAGGCCGAAGACGAGATCGCTGCGGTGTCGTCGGCCATTGGCGCCGCCTACGGCGGACATCTGGCCGTGACGACCACGTCGGGGCCCGGCGTGGCGCTGAAGGGCGAGGCCATCGGGCTCGCGGTGAGCCTCGAACTGCCGCTCGTGGTGGTCGACATCCAACGTGGCGGCCCGTCCACCGGCCTGCCGACCAAGACCGAGGCCAGCGATCTGATGATGGCCATGTATGGCCGTCACGGCGAGTCGCCGATGCCGATCGTTGCCTCGTACAGCCCCAGCCAGTGCTATTGGGCGGCCATTGAGGCGGCCCGGATTGCACTGAAGTACAAGACACCGGTCATGTTGTTGTCCGACGGTTACCTGGCCAACAGCTCCGAGCCCTGGAAGCTGCCCGATGTCGACTCGATTCCCGACATCGAGGTCGTGTTCGCCACCGAGCCAAACCAGACCAACGAAGACGGCGAGCCCGTGTTCTGGCCGTACCTTCGCGACGAGAACCTCACCCGCCCCTGGGCGATTCCCGGAACCGACGGGCTGATGCACCGGGTCGGAGGTATCGAAAAGGCCGACGGTACGGGCAACGTGTCGTACGACCCGGCGAACCACGCCCGGATGACGAACATCCGCAAGGAACGCATCGAGCTCATCGCCAACGACATCCCGCTGACATCGGTCGAGGGCGACCCCGATTCCCGAATCGCCGTCGTCGGCTGGGGGTCTACGTGGGGCGCCATTCGCGGTGCGTCGCGGCGCCTCGCTGATGCCGGAAAGCCGGTGGCCCACATCCATCTCACCCACCTCAACCCGTTCCCCAAGGATCTTGGCGAGGTGCTGAGCAGGTACGAACGGATCATCGTTCCCGAACTGAACATGGGGCAGCTTGTGCGGCTGCTCCGGGCCGAGTTCCTGGTCGACGCACAACCCGTGAACAAGGTGATGGGTCAGCCCTTCACCGCCGCCGAAATCGAGCAGGCTCTGTTCGCCGAATTCTCAACCCTGGAGGCCTGAACATGACCGATGTACAGCTGACGACAAAGAAGGACTGGTCCACCGATCAGGAAGTTCGTTGGTGCCCGGGTTGCGGGGACTACTCAATCCTCACCGCCATGCAGCTCATGTTGCCCGATCTGAACGTGCGTCGCGAGGACACGGTTTTCATCTCCGGCATCGGATGTGCCGCCCGGTTCCCGTACTACATGAACACGTACGGCATGCACTCCATCCACGGCCGCGCCCCGGCGTTCGCGACTGGTCTGGCCATGGCCCGGCCCGACCTGAAGATCTGGGTGGTGGGTGGCGATGGCGACATGTTGTCCATCGGTGGAAACCATCTGATTCACGCGCTGCGCCGAAACGTCAACGTGAACATCCTGTTGTTCAACAACATGATCTACGGGCTGACCAAGGGGCAGTACTCGCCAACCTCCGAGACCGGAAAGGTCACAAAGTCGTCTCCGGTGGGCTCTATCGATCACCCATTCAATGCAATGAGCGTGGCGATCGGTGCCGAGGCATCGTTCGTGGCCCGGACCCACGACATGGACCGCAAGCACATGCAAGAGATGTTCCAGCGCGCGTACGAGCACCCCGGAGCCTCGTTGGTGGAGATCTTCCAGAATTGCAATGTGTTCAACGACGGTGCGTTCGATCAGGTGTCCAAGCGGGCCAACCGCGACGCAATGCTCATCAACCTTCGACACGGCGAGCCCATTCGGTTTGGTGCCGACCATGAACGAGGAGTCGTCATCGACGGCGAGGGCGAAGCACGCATCGTCAACGTCTCCGAAGTGGGCGAGGACGCACTCGTCGTACACGACGAAGCTCGGCCGAACCCGGCAGTCGCGTTCGCTCTGTCGAGGCTCGCCAGCGGGCCCACAGAACCAACACCCATGGGTGTGTTCCGGGCGGTCGATCGCACCGAGTACGCCGGTGCCGCGAGCGAGCAGCTGGCAGCGGCGCAGGCGTCGCCGGAAGCCGGGGATCTCAACGCACTTCTGCGCTCCAACCCAACCTGGGACGTGGGCTGACCGTACCGGTCTGCTGGGGCTTCCGCCCACCCACGCGCGCCCGTTCGGCGGGTCATTTCGAATAGAATGAAGCCGATAGGAGCGTCTCTATGAGTCGTTCCATGGTCGAGTTTCGCCCACGGAGCGAGACCAAAAAGGAGTTCGCACATGCGAGAGCAGGGAGTACCGAGGTGGGCGGCCATGACAGCCGCTTCGCTGGTCCTCATCGCGCTCGTTGTTCTGGTCTTTCGTTTGGGCAATCAGGCATCGGCGGGTGTCTCGCTCGACGACCCTGTCGTGTGGATCGAGGACGGTGCCCGCGGGCAGGTGTTGCAAATCAACGGCAGCACGCTCGAAATCACGGCGAAGATCGATGTTGGCGACCCCGGTGATTCCATCATCGCCGTTCCGAAAGAACGTGACGCAGTCTTCTTCAACCGAACCAGCGGGGCCATTGGCACCATCGGTGCCGTCAGCCTCGGGATCGACAACGAGGACGTGCTCGAAACGACTAACGGCCCGGTCGTCGGCGACGATCTGCAGCTCTTGGCCGACTTCGACGCATCCTCCGAGGCGTTCATCATCGACGACGAACTCACACTCGTCGTCGAACCCGGTTCCGACGTGCAGCGTTTCATTGGAACCCCAGATGGCATCGGCGACACCGCTGTCGACGCCGACGGCCGACTGCTCGTTGTCACGAGCGATGGCCGTCAGCTGCTGATTTCCGGCGAGCAGGGCCTGGAGCTGTTCGCTCTGCTGCCCGAGCCCGTAGCCGGCGGGTCTGAGCAGCCGCAGATCGTCCGAGCCGGCGACGACACCTTCGTTGTTGACCCCGAACGCCGCACCGTGAACCGGGTCGACGAAGAGGGCACGCTCGATTCGCCGACCTGTGTTTCGGGATCGCTGTCCAACGTTCTCGTGGGCGGCACCAGCCTCACCAACACCGCCGGCCTGGCACGCGTGCTCGTCTTTGACCCGGTCGCCGGAGTCCTCAGCGTCAGCGAACCCGACCGATCCGATTGCTACAGCATCGAGGTCGATACCGATGGCACCACGTACGGTGCCCCGGTCGCCGTCGACGGAACCGCCTACCTGCCCAACTACGACACGGGCCAAATCGAGATCATCGATCTCGATGAGCGTCTGCTGCTGCGCTCCGAGAGCTTCAGCTCGGTCGAAGGACGGCCGTTCGAGCTCGAAGTGTTCGACAACGCGGTCTGGGCAAACGAACCACTCGGACAGCTGGCGTCGGTCGTCACCCGTGACGGCGTCGACCCATTCCCCAAGGTCAGCCGCGTCATCTTCAACGGCGAGAACGAGGACAGCGGCGACGGCAGCGACACGATCTTCGCCGAGGGCGACGGAGACGCCGAGGAACGAAGCTTCGGCGAAGCCGGTGAGGACGTGGCCGGCGACGGCACCACTGGCGCCGGAGGCGTTGGGACAGGTGCCGAGGGGGCTGAGGGCGCAGGTGAAGAGTCTTTCGAGGGCACCGGACTCGACGAACCGGTCGACAACCCGGGCATCGTCGTGTCGGGTGTCGACGCGGTTGTGCTCCCCAACCAGCTGAGCGCACTCTTCACGTTCTCCGCCGACACCGTGAGCGTGGGGGAGACCGTGCGCTTCACCGACACGTCGTCGGGCCTTCCCGCACAATGGAACTGGACCTTTGGTGACGGCAGCACCGGAAGCGGTCCCGAAGTCGACAAGGCGTGGGACACCGAAGGCACGTACGAGGTCACGCTCCTGATCTCCAACGAACTCGGTGAGACCAGCGATACCAGCGTCGAGATCACGGTCGTGGCCGCAGACCTGCTCCGAGCTCCAGGAGCACAGTTCACTCTCGACTCGAGTACCGCCGAAGTCGGGCAGGTCATCACGTTCCAGAACCAGTCCACCGGCGAGCCCGACTCGTTGATTTGGGACTTCGGCGATGGCACCCAGGACGCGGGCGACGTTGTCGAGCATTCCTACGCAAGTCCGGGAACGTTCGTTGTCACGCTCACGGCGACGAACGCTGCTGGTTCCGATGTTCAGGACCGCGAAGTCATCATCGTCGATGCCGTGCAGCCACCGGAGGCTGTGATTGGTTCGGCCGGTCTTCGAAGCATCTCCACCGGTTTCACGCTCACTCTCACAAGTGAATCGACCAACTCGCCCACTCGTCTCACGTGGGACTTCGACGATGGCACCACCGACAGCGGCGTGGAAGTGCGACACAGCTGGACTCGCCCAGGCACATATCGGGTTCGGCTGACCGCCGAAAACTCGGCCGGCTCCAGCACCACGTTCACCGATGTGGTTGTGAGCAACCCGGTGGTTGTGCCCGTGGCCCGCTTCGACCAGTCGAGTCTCGACGGCTTCGTCGGCGAACCCATCACCTTCGGCGACATCTCGTTGAACAACCCGTCGCGAGTGTCTTGGGAGTTCGGTGATGGCACCACGGCGAGCGAAGCCAACGTGTCCAAGACCTGGGATACATCTGGTACCTATTCGGTCACGCTCACGGCGAGCAACGACGCGGGTAGCGACACCGTCACCAAGACCGTCACCATCCTGCCTCCGCCGCCAGATCCGCCAGTCGCCGCGTTCCGAGCATCGGCAGCGATCGTCCCGGTGAACAGCGTGGTCAACTTCGCTGACCAGTCCACCAACGACCCCTCTGAATGGAGCTGGGACTTTGGTGACGGATCCACGTCGAGCGCGAAGAATCCTCCGCACGCCTTCTCCGCTCCGGGTACCTACACGGTTTCCCTGACCGTTTCGAACGTCAGCGGATCGAACACCACAACGCAGGACATCATCGTCATCGACCCGCCCACGGCGTCGTTCAGCCAAGCCATTGACGAACTCGAAGTCTCGTTCACAAACACGTCGGCGAACAGCCCCGACGAATGGGCCTGGGACTTCGGCGATGGCACCAGCTCCAGCGTCGAGAACCCCACAAAGACCTACCTGGCTCCGGGGACGTACACGGTGACGCTCACCGTCTCCAACGATGCCGGGACCTCGGCTCCGTTCACCAGCACCGTCACCGTTGCCGAAGCCCCCTCCGCCAACTTCCTCGTCACCGAGAACGGTCTCAGCGTCACGCTCACCGATACATCGTTGAACAACCCCACGTTCTGGACGTGGGATTTCGGCGACGGCACAACGTCGAACCAGCAGAGCCCAACGCACACCTTCGCCGCCGCTGGCACGTACACCATCAGCCTCACGGCCTCGAACTCTGCCGGCGTCGACGTCGACACCACCACCGTGACCGTGGCCGTTGCACCACCGGTTGCCGACTTCGTTTGCACGGTCAACGGCGCTGGAGTGTCGTGCAACGGTTCGACCTCGGCCGGAGCAGAAACCTACACCTGGAGCGCCCCCGACGCCATCGTGACAACGGGTCTGAACACAGCCACGCCTACCTTCACCTTCCCTTCGTCGGGGGACTACGACATCACGCTCGAGGTGGCGAACACGTCGGCAATCACCGACTCCGACACGCAGACAGTCTCGGTCGTGGTACTTGAACCTCCGGTCGTCACGGGTCCCACAGTCGTCTCCAATGTGAACGGTGTCGTGGAGCTGACGGCCTCAGCCACGAACGACCCGACCTCGTGGACCTGGGATCCGGGGGGCGGCACCGTGACCCAAAGCTCCACGGGGCCCAACAGCTCCGACCGGACCATCCAGTTCAACCTGGATGGCGACAAGACAATCAAGGTCTTTGCAAGTAACGCCGCTGGCGACTCCGTGGAGAAAGTCATCGTCGTCAACGTCAACGTCATCGACCTGCCCGACGTGACGATCACCAACCTGACGAACAACGCCGGCACGATCAGCGCCACGGCCACGGCGACCAACACTCCAGTCACTTGGGAATGGTTCATCGATGGAGTCCTACAACCGGGCAACAACAGCGCAAGCGTGACCCTGAACGTTGCGTCGAATGGCACGTACGACATTCGGGCCGAAGCAACGAACGACGACGGCACCGGTTTCGACGCGGACGACATCATGGTTGGCGACATCGCTGGTCCGCCTCCGACCGTTGACAACATCGCTGAGAACGCAAATGCAAACGGTGTGGTATCGCTCACTGCGACTGGATCGAACGTGGACACGTGGTCGTGGACGGTCCCCGGCGGAGCGTCCATCAGCGGCGGGGACACAGCTTCCCCGACCTACACGTTCACGATGAACGGCTCTTACACCGTTACCGCCACAGTCACGAATGACGATGGTACCGCCACAGCCGATTTCACGATCAACGTTACCGATGGCCCCAACGCCAGCTTCACGGTAGCGACTGGCGGTCCTGGTGGGCTGACCGCGACCTTCACCGACACCTCGACGAACACTGCCGGCGCGACCTACAGCTGGAACTTCGGCGACGGAAACTCAGGCAACGTCGCCTCGCCGAGCCACACCTACGCCGCTGGCGGAACCTACACCGTGACGCTGACGGTGACCTCCGGGGGGCTGAGCAGCAGCTTCATGGACATCGTCGACGTTCCGTAGGACTGTCGGCTCTACCCAGAACCGCTCAGTCGTTGTCGGCTTCGTTGAGCGCTGCGGTGATGTCGGTGGGAAGTGTCCACTGGTCGCTTGGCAGGTGATGCTCGCGTGCCCAGGTGCTGGTGAGCTCGTGACTTCCAGCCATCTCCAGCAGATCGGCGCCGATTTGGGGGTGGGTCAGATACAGGCCGATGCGACGGGTGATTCCCGACGTCCGGACCCACAGCTCGGCGGTGTCACGCCCTGCGAGCTTCGCTGACACGGTTGCGACCACCCGGTGAAAGGTGCCGAGGCCGCTCTGGACCTTGCCGACGTCGTGCAACAGGGCTGCGGCAACAACCTCGCGTTCTGTTTCGCCGCCCAGCAGCTCGATTGTGTCCCGCGCAACTCCCACGCTGTGGCGACGATCCTGGTTGCACATCCGGTTCCACAGCTCGACTTCACCCGGGAGCAGGTTGGAACGAGCCCAGTCATCGTCGGCGGCAGGCGGAGGGCCGGGCCACAACGACGTGAAGAATCTGCCGATGAGGTGTGCGGCTGTCATGGCGAACCGCCCGGTCGGCCGGTGGCTCGGGGGTGAGCTGCCGCATAGGCGCGCAGCATGAGATCGGTGCTCACTTTTGTGTAGAGCTGCGTGGTCGTGACCGACGAATGTCCCAGGAGTTCCTGCACGGTTCGGATATCGGCGCCGTGGTCGAGCATGTGAGTGGCGCAGCTGTGGCGGAGGACGTGTGGGGTGAGTCGATCGGCGACGCCTGCTGTGAGGCCGTGCTTTCGAACGACGCCCCAAATCCCCTGCCGGGAGAGCCGACCGCCTCGCTGATTGAGGAACACGGCGTTCTGGTCCGACCGCTTCTTCCACGATTCGGGGCACATGGCGGTCCGCGCTCCGGGGCCGTACCAGTCGGTGAGCGCCTGTGCGGCCAAACGACCGAGCGGGACCAGACGCTGCTTGTCGCCCTTTCCAGTCACCCGGAGCAGGGCGGCATCGAGATCGACGTCCTCAAGCGACAACGACACCATCTCGGAGATCCGCATTCCGGTGCCATAGAGGACCTCGAGGATGGCCCGGTCACGGAGATCGGCGGGTTCGGTGCCCGTCACCGCATCGAGCAGTCGGCCAATCTCGTCCTCGGTGAGCGCCTTCGGCAAACCAGCCGGTAGGCGGGAGGCCTCGACATCGGCGGTGGGATCGACCTGCATGATCCCTTCGGCGAAGAGAAAGCGATGTAGGCCGCGAACAGCAGCCATCGTTCGGTTCACCGACGCTGGTGCAAGTCCACGTGCCTGGAGAGAACGGTGAAAGTCGAGAACGTCCTCGGGAGTGCGCCGTGTGAGGTCGGTACTCGAGTGGCCGACCCACCCAGCAAGGTCACGCCGATACGCCGACAGCGTGTTTGTGGATCGACCCTTCTCGATCGCGAGGTGGGTCAGGAACTCCTCGGCATCGAGCGGCAACTCGGCGGCCACGTCGATCAGCCCTTGGCGGCCCGAAGCGCTCCCATGACGGCGATGACCGTCTTGGCATCGGTGATTTCGCCAGTTTCGATCTGACGCATGGCTTCGGTGAGCGGAATCCGGATGATGGACATCTCGAGCTCCTCGGGACTGTCGGTGAGTTCCCGTTCGGCTTCGGTGAGGTCGGTGCCGAGGAATATGTGAATCATCTCGTCGCAAAAGCCCACCGAGTTGTGCACGCTCGTGAGGTGGGTGACGGTTCCGGCGACCAGGCCGACCTCTTCGAGAAGCTCACGGCGTGCGGTGTCTTCGAGGGGCTCACCTTCGACGTCGCGCAGCCCGGCGGGAATCTCTACCAGATGGGCATCGATCGCCGAGCGGTACTGACGGACGAGAACGATGTTGCCCTCGGCGTCGATGGGAGCAATGGCAACCGCACCTGGATGATGCACGACGTCGCGCTCGAAGCGCGTTCCGTCGGGAGCCTCGAACTCGCCGACGCGAACCTTGATGATCCAGCCATCGAAGATGTGGCGTTCGCTGAGCCGGCGAAAGCCGCTCACTGGTTGGACGACGCTGCTGAAGACTCGACGTTTGGCAGCTGCGGGTTGCGGCCGTTCTTGCGATCGAGGACGGCCTCGATGAAGTCCCGGAACAGGGGAGCGGGCCGGTTGGGACGGCTCTTGAACTCGGGGTGCGCCTGCGTGCCGACCCAGAACGGATGGTCGCGCAGCTCGATGAACTCGACGAGACGCCCGTCGGGGGATTCGCCGCTGGCCCAGAAGTTTCCGTCGTCGAACCGGTTGAGGTACTTGGAGTTGAACTCGTAGCGGTGACGGTGCCGTTCGGAGACGACTTCTTCGCCGTAGGCGGCAGCCACCTTGGAGCCGGGAGCGAGTTGGGCAACGTAAGCGCCCAACCGCATGGTGCCGCCCTTCTCCGAGACGTCTCGCTGGTTCTCCATGAGGTTCACGACGGGATGCTGGGTCTGCGCATCGAACTCGAGCGAGTTGGCGCCGGTGAGGCCGAGCTGGTTGCGTGCGTACTCGATGGTCATGACCTGAAGTCCCAGGCACAGCCCCAGGCACGGAATGCCGTGCTCCCGGGCGAAACCGGCAGCAGCGACCTTGCCTTCGACGCCACGCTCGCCGAACCCGCCGGGGATGACGATGCCATCGAGCGAGCGAAGACGGTCGGCCAGAAGCCCCTCGACGTCTTCGGCTTGGAGCCATTCGATCTCGACGTTGGTGTGGTGATGAATGCCCGCATGGTTGAGCGCTTCGACCACCGAAAGGTAGGCATCGATGAGGCTCACGTACTTGCCAATGACCCCGACTCGCACGGTCTGCTCGGCCGAGAACACACGGTCGACCAATGCCCGCCACTCGTCGAGCTGGGCGTCGGCGGCTTCGATGCGGAGGTGCTTGCAGATGAATGAGTCGAGACCCTCGTCGTGAACGACGAGCGGAATCTCGTACAGGCTCGATGCGTCGGCGGCGTTGACCACGCCAGCGAACGGCACATCGCACAATCGGGAGATCTTGCGCTTCAGGTCGTCGGTGATGGGCTCGTCGCTGCGGCACACGATGGCGTCGGGCTGAATACCGCGGCTGCGGAGTTCGGTGACCGAGTGCTGGGTTGGCTTGGTCTTCTGCTCGCCTGATGGGCCGATGAAGGGCACCAGTGTGACGTGGAGGTAGAAGACGTTTTCCGGGCCGATGTCGAGCCGCAGCTGACGGATGGCCTCGAGGAACGGAAGAATTTCGATATCGCCGACCGTGCCGCCGACCTCGGTGATGACGATGTCGGTGTCGTCCGAGGTGAGCTGACGGATGCGGTGCTTGATCTCGTCGGTGATGTGCGGGATGACCTGCACCGTGCGGCCGAGGTAGTCGCCGCGACGCTCTGCGGCGATGACGGACGAGTAAATGGAACCGGTGGTCGCGTTCGACGACTGGGTCAGGTTCTCGTCGATGAACCGTTCGTAGTGGCCAAGATCGAGGTCGGTTTCACCACCGTCGTCGGTGACGAAGACCTCGCCGTGTTCGAACGGGTTCATCGTTCCGGGATCGACATTGAGGTACGGGTCGAGCTTCTGCATCGTCACCCGGAGACCCCGAGCCTTCAGCAGTCTTCCGAGGGCTGAAGCCGTGAGGCCCTTCCCAAGTGAGCTGGCCACACCACCGGTCACAAAGACATGTTTGGTCACGGGAGATCACCATATCCTGCCGTCGGGTTACTCGCGTCGGAGCATGCGTCACATTGATGTAATTTCTTCATGCGCCCCCCGTTGCCGGACGTCCCGCGAGCAATTCTTCGGCATGTTCGCGCGCTGAGGCGCTGTCGGGCGAGCCGGACAGCATGCGTGAAACCTCGATGACACGTTCTTCCTCGGACAGGATGCGAGCCTGCGATGCGGTGACACCGTGTTGTTGCTTCTTGTCGATGATCACGTGATGGCTGGAACGTGCAGCCACCTGTGGGAGATGGGTGACGACGAAGACCTGACCGGAGCGGCCAAGGTCAGCCAGGCTGCGCCCCACAGCTCGGGCGGTTTCGCCACCGATGCCGGCGTCGACCTCGTCGAAGACCTTGATGGGAGGCCCACCGGAGATCACCAGGCGAAGCGCAAGCATGGTGCGGCTGAGCTCGCCACCCGAAGCGTTCTTGCCCACGGGAAGTGCGGGGAGCCCAGGGTTGGCGGCGAGGAGAATGGCGACGTCGTCGCCAGCCTGGCCATCGACCGTGACGGAGACCGCGGCGCTTGGCATGGCCAACTTCGCCAGCTCGGTTTCGACCGCTCGGGCCAGCGGCTCGGCCGCTTTCTGGCGTGCTGAGCGAGTGCGGGCAGCCTCGGCATCGAGGCGCTGTACCGCTGCGTCGCGGCGACCCAACAGCTCCTGTACCTGGTCGGCGTGGGATTCGAGCTGCTGCACGCGTGTCTGCAACTCGGTGGCGTACGCCATGACGTCGTCGAGGGTGGGCCCATACTTGCGGCGCAGTTCCACCAGCAGCTGACGACGCTGACGAACATGCTCGCGGCGTTCGGGGTCGTCGATGGCGTTCTCGCCAATGGCCCGAACATCGGCGCCGAGCGCGCTCAGTTCCTCTTGCAGGACCTGCAACCGGCCAGCCATGTCGGTGAAGGCCGTGGCCTCGCCAAGCGCTGCCGCAGCCTGTGCGAGTGCATCGGCGGCTGGCCCGTCGGAGCCGAGCAGTGCGGCGGCCTGAGACGCCGCAACCTGGTCGTCGAACACGTGGGCGAGGCGATCTTCCTCGGCCCGCAGTGCATCATCCTCGGCGGGGTCCTGCAGCCCGGCCGCCTCGAGCTCATCGAGCTGGTAGCGGAGAAGGTCGATCTGGCGGGCACGTTCGGTCTCGTCGCCGCCAAGGTCAGCAAGGGCCGCGTCGATCGCGGCGACGTCGGCGCGGGCATTGCGCAGCGGCGCCCGATCGACTCCGCCGAAGCGGTCGAGGGCATGGCGCTGGGTTTCGGGCTTGAGCAGCGACTGCTGGGCGTGCTGGCCGTGCAGATCGATGAGTGGGCCGATGTGGTCGGCGAGTGCAGACGCGGTGGCCAGTCCTCCGTCGAGGTACGCACGGGAGCGACCGTTGGCGGGAATGACACGGCGGGCGATGACCTCGTTGCCGTCGCGGTCCAGGAAACGACCTTCGACCACGGCTTCGTCGGCGCCGATGCGAACCATTTCGGGTTCGGCCCGGCCGCCCATGAGCAGCTGGATGGCGCCGACGACCATGGTCTTGCCGGCGCCGGTCTCGCCGGTGACGGCAATGGAGCCGGGCGGGAGGATGAGTGACAGGTCCTCGATGACGCCGAGGTTGGCGATGCGGAGTTCGGTCAGCATGTCGGTGCGCTCATCGGTCGGCGATTCCCAACTTGGATTTGAGTACGGCGAGGTGATCGCGATCGTCGAACGTGACCAGACGTGCAACGTGCGGCGAGCGGCAGCACGAAAGGGTGTCTCCAGGTTCCATGGTCAGCATCGTATTGCCGTCCACTGACACGACTGCCGGACGATGCCCTTCAAGGGTCAGGTCCACAACCGAATCGGGCGAGAGAATCAGGCTCCGGTCAAACAACATGTGGGGCGACACCGGGGTGAGCTGCAGACAGTCGTGATTGGGAGCGACGATTGGTCCGCGTGCCGAGAAGGCGTAGGCGGTGCTGCCAGTTGGAGTGGCAACGATGAGCCCGTCGGCCGGATAGCTGGTGAAGCGGGAGCCGTCGATGCTCACACCGATACGGACTGTGGTGTCGCCGGGGGAGCGTTCGACGACGATGTCGTTGAACGCATCGACCGTGTGGCCATCGAGTGTTCCGCGGGCGAGCATGCGGTCTTCGGTGCTGTGATCGCCGGTGAGCGTGCGCTCGATGGCGGGGAACAGATCGTCGGGCTCGATCACGGTCAGGTAGCCGAGATCGCCGAAGTTGACGCCCAGGATCCGCACGTCGGCTCCATCGAGCAGGCGCACGGTTCGCAGCATGGTGCCGTCGCCCCCGAGGCTCACGGCAAGATCCAAGCCGTCGGCGAACCCGTCGGCGTCGCGCAGCTGCACGTCGTCGCCGAGCGGCACCTCGCCGTCGACGGCGTACACGGTGTGGCCCCGCGCATGCAGGGTGGCACTGAGCCGACGAGCCTCGGTGGCAGCGTCGGGGTCCTGGCCATGAAGGACGAGACCGATGGCCGCCATCAGCTGGTGGTCCGGTCGGTCGGGTTCGCAGTGGATGCGGTCACGTCGTCCAGTATTGCCGCCCGCCGGAGGTGCGCGAGAAACTCGACGTTCCCCTTCCCTCCGACGACCGGAGAGATCGCCAGATCGATGACCTCGAGGCTGGCCTCGACGGCGGCGTCGATGAACTCGTGCAAGACGCGTTTCCAGATCTCGGGGTCTCGGATGATGCCCCGTCCCTTGCTGACCTCCTGGCGTCCGGCCTCGAACTGTGGCTTCACCAGGACCATGAGGTCGCCGTCGGTGCCGAGCAGCGGCCCGAGCGTTCGGAGGAGCGAGGTGGTGGAGATGAAGGAGAGGTCGGCGACGACCACGCCGAATCCGGCTGCCCGTTCATCGCTGAACCGGTCCAGGCGAATGGACCGGATGTCGGTGTTTTCCATCACGTGAACACGCGAATCGGCCCGGAGGCGCTCGTGGAGCTGATTTGTTCCAACGTCGACAGCGGTCACGGAAACGGCACCTTCCTGCAGCAGACAGTCGGTGAAACCACCCGTGGACGAGCCGGCATCGAGTCCGAACCGTCCTGCCACATCGATTCCGAAGGTGGCGAGCGCACCCTCGAGTTTGCGGCCGCCGCGGCCCACGAAACGGGGTGCAGGCCCAATGATTACAACGGGTTCGGCCGACGAAACCTGTCGTGCGGGCTTGAACGCCGGAGCCCCATTCACGGTGACCCGACCGGCAGCAATGAGCTCCTGTGCCTGCTGACGGGTCTCAACGAGGCGCCGCGCCAGCAGTTCTTTGTCGAGGCGACGGCGAGTGGTCGTGGGAGCTCTCCTGGTACTGGCTGTGTAGTACTACTCAGCGGTGATGTAGATACGCGGCGAGTTCTGCGCCAAACTGACTCTAGAACGTTCCAGAGTGGAGAATGACCAAGTGTCAACAATGAATGCCGTCGAAGACCTCGAGCTGGAGGTACGAACATACGCGGACCGTTTCCAGCAGCTCGTGAACAACGTCGAGCGGGTGATCCATGGAAAGACCCGCGAGATCCGTCTGGCGTTTTTGTGCATGCTCGCGCAGGGCCATCTCCTGATCGAGGACGTGCCCGGAACCGGCAAGACCTCGCTGGCGCGTGCGCTCGCCGAGTCGGTCGACGGCACCCTCACCCGTATTCAGTTCACCCCCGACCTCCTTCCCAGCGATGTCACCGGTGTGCAGGTGTTCAACCAGTCGAACAGCGAGTTCGAATTTCACCCGGGCGCAGTCTTCGCCAACGTGGTTCTCGCAGACGAGATCAACCGTGCGTCGCCGAAGACACAGTCCTCGCTGCTGGAGGTCATGGAGGAATACCAGGTCACGGTCGACGGTGTGCCCCGTCCCGTTCCCAACCCGTTCCTCGTGGTCGCCACCCAGAACCCCGTTGAGCACGACGGCACCTATGCGCTGCCCGAAGCACAGATCGACCGCTTCATGATGCGGCTCTCGCTGGGCTACCCGAGTGCGGTTGCCGAGATCGACATCATCGACAGCGCTCCGGCCGGCCGGACCCGAATCGACGTGGAGCCGGTGCTCTCCACCGAGGAAGTCCGTCAGATGGCTCGCGTCGCCGATGTCATCTACATCGCACCCGCCGTGCGTCAGTACATCGTGTCCGTGGTGCGGGCCACCCGCGAGCTGCCCGAACTGCGCATCGGTGTGAGCCCTCGTGGGTCCATCGCGTTGGGCCGAACCGCCCGTGCGCTCGCCGCCGCAAATGGTCGCCCCTTCGTCACTGCCGACGATGTGAAGGACCTGACCGAAGCCGTGCTTGCCCACCGCATGCTGCTCAAGCCCGAAGCCGAGTTCGAAGGCATCAGCTCCATCGAGCTGCTTCGTGCGGTCCTCGCAGAGATTCCCACGCCGAAAGAACGCGTCGAGCGCTGAGTTCACGGTGCTCACAAACGCTGGAAAGATCTATCTGGGGCTCGGTGCCGTGGCGTTCGTCGCTGGCATTGGGCTCGGCTACGCCACGCTCGTCGCGCTCGGGCTGGCGTTGCTTGCCGCGGTCCTGATCGGCCGCCTCTGGATCGTGCGGCGGCCGCGTGTGGCTGCCAGCAGGGACGTCGTTCCCGAACGTGTCCGAGCCGGACGTCAGGCGTTCTCGCACCTCACGGTCACCAACCAGGGCCGCCGGACAACCTCGGGCGGTCTTGCGCTGGAACAGTTCGGTGAGGATCAGCTCCCCATCGAGGTGCCGGGTCTGGAGCCCGGAGAGTCCGCCGTGGTCACGACCGAACTTCCCACCGACCGTCGAGGCGTTTTCCGCGTCGGCCCGCTCGACGTCACACGAGCCGACCCGTTCGGCCTGGTTCGGTCCGGCGAACCCGACGAGGGCATCAGTCGGCTGTGGGTGCACCCGTTGGTCCACAGCCTCGAACCGTTCCCGAGCGGAATCGCCCGTGACCTCGAGGGTCCCGACTCGGGCGAAGCGCTCGAGGGCGGCGTCACCTTTCATACACTCCGCGACTACGTGCGCGGCGACGACCTTCGCCAGATCCACTGGCGCTCGTCGGCCCGAAGCGGAAAGCTCATGGTCCGACACAACGTCGACACGAACCAGCCCCGCTCGCTGGTCGTCCTCGACACCAGGGCCACCTCATACTCGGCCGAGGGTTTCGAGGATGCGGTCAGGGGAGTGGCGTCGATCCTGGCTGCGTCCATGAGCCGCGGGTTCGAGTTCCGCCTACTCACGACCGACGGCGCCGAAATGAACCACATGATGCCGGCGGCCGCAATCATGGATCGCCTCGCCGAGCTGGGCCTGTCCTTCCGAGGAAGCCTTCAGGATGTGCTCGATGTGTTGCAAGCCGACCTTGGCGGCGTGTCGCTGACCGTCGTCACCGGGCAGATTCCGGCGGCCGAGCTGGCGCCGCTGAACCGGTTCCGGGGCCGCTACGAGGTGATCACGATTGCCCAGTTCACTCCGGACGCCAGTGACTGGGAGCGCGGAATTCCAGATGCAATACTTCTCACAGCGTCGAGCAGCGAAGAATTCGCTCGCGCCTGGAACCAGACGTCGAGGAGGTAGACCATGAGACAGCAGGTGTTTCTCGGTCAGGTCTCGGCGGCGGGTCTTCTGCTGACCGTTTCCGGTCTGTTCTACAGCCGAGTCTTCGGTGGCGCCGGCTGGATCGGCCCCGTCATCGGTGGGCTGCTGCTCTCGGCTGTGCTTGGCGTGGTGCTTGCTCGCACCTCCATGCACCGCATCTTCCGCGTGCTCGCTCTCACCCTCTTCGGTGCGCTGTTCCTGCTGCTCGCAGTCATTTTGCCGTCGACGAATTTCGGTGGCGCCGGCGACGTTGCGTCGGCCTTCTGGGATGCCTCGGTCGACGGTTGGAGAAACAGCCTTGCGGCCACGCTGCCCATCGACACGTCGCTCGCGGCGCCACTCGGGTTCGTCACGCTGCTGGCGTGGGCCACCGGGTCCATCGTCGGCACCGCCATTGTCCGCTCCGATGAGCCGACCCTGCCCGTGGTTCCGTGTGTGGTGTTCGCTGCGCTGTCGCTGCCGCTCGCTGCGCCAAATGGCCTTGCCGCCTATGCGTTCATTGCGGCGCTCATCGGGTCTGCGCTTCTGCTCACGTTGGTGCGCGCTGTTCCCGAAGCCCTGTTGAACTCCGACGATCGGGATCGCGTCACCGAGTTCGTGGGCGAGCGCATGCTCACCGAGCGTCTGATCTCGGGTGTTCCAATTCTTCTTGTCCTCGGCCTGCTTGCGCCGCTGCTGGCCTTCGTCCTACCGGGCGGACCCGAGGAGCCCTTCGACCCGCGTCGACTTCGTGTCGAAGAGGTGGAGACCATTTCTGCGGTCAATCCGCTGGCGATCATCAAGGCTCGCCGCGAGGCCGCCGACCCAACGGAGCAGTCGTTCATTCTGGACCTCCCCGCACCGCCGTCGGCCGACGATTTCGACCGCATTGGCTTGGTGCCACTCGAGATCTTCAACGGCGCCAACTGGACCACGACCTCCACGACCAGCGCCACCTCGTCCGACCTGCCGGTCCTGTTGGAACCCAGCGTGGAGACGATCGACGTTCGTCAGATCATCGAGTTCCCCGAAGCCGACCTGCCGTGGGTGCCCGCTGGCAACAACCCCATCCGCGTTGAGGGCGACGACATCTGGTTCGACGACGTTTCGGGTGCGCTTGCTCCCGAAGGCGGAGCTCGTGCCATTCGCTACGAAGTCGTCAGCCGGGTGCCGTTCCCTACAGCTGACCAGTTGGTGGCGGCACAGCTCGATCTGAGCGACTCCCGCTATCTGGAGCTCCCAACCATTCCCGCCGATTCGGCGCTGAACCTGCTGGGCGATCAGCTCGGTACCGGCCAGCCCTACGAACGGTTGCAGGCGCTCGAGGCCTACCTGCAGGACGACGACCTGTGGACCTGGGCACTCAGCGAACCATCCGGAACGTCCATCGGTCGCCTCGACAACTTCTTCCAGGAGCAGCAGGGCTACCGGGATCAGTTCGTGTCAGCATTTGCCGTGGCGGCCCGGCAACGCGGTTTCCCCACGCGAATCATGGTGGGCTACCGGATCACCGAGGAAGCCCAGGACGGCTCCAACCAATACCTGGAGACCATCACGTCGGCCCAGTACGACGCCTGGCCCGAAGTTCGGTTCGAGGGCATCGGCTGGGTCGCCTTCGACCCCGTTCCATCGGTCGAGGGTGCTGCCAATGACGGCGGCGAGGATCCGTCGCAGATTCCTGAGGGACGCGAGATCGGGCGGGGCCAGAGCCCGAACCAGGCCGACCCCGACGAAGCCGACCCCGACGAGCTCGACGACAACAATTCGGCCACCACGGTCCGAGTCCTCGTGGTTTCCGGATTGTTCCTGTTGCTCTTCCCGCTGATGCTGCTGGTCATCGTGTTCTTCATCAAGTTCCTGCGCCGTCGCTGGCGGGAGAACCTGGACAACCCCACCGACCGCATCCTTGCGGGCTGGCAGGAGAGCAAGGATCGTCTGCTCGAAGCCGGCGTCGACATCCGACCCGACATGACCGTGAAGGAAATCGTGGCGGCCAGCCGCAAGGACCTTGGCGTGCATGCCTCGTCGTCGCTGTCGGCGCTCGCCCCGCACGTGACCACCACGATTTACGCCCCGAGCGCTCCCACGTCGGAGACAGCGGACATGGTCTGGGAAGAGGTCGACCTGTTCGACCGCCAGCTGAGCGAGTCCCGGACCCGCCGCCAGAACCTCAAAGCCAAGGTCGACCCACGACCCCTTCTCGAAGGCGTCTAGCAGGCGTCATTTCCCGGCTGCGCCTCCCCGGCTCGAAGCCCTCGCGGCGCTCGTCAATCTCGCGCTGGTCAGTCCTTGCCGAGTGCGGACTTGTAGGCGCTGAGCGTGCGCTCGCGAGCCATGGCGTGATCCACGATCGGGTGCGGGTACGAGTCGCCGAGAATCACGCCTGCAGCCGCCAACTCCAGGGGAGCCGTCTCCCAGGGAGCGTGGATGGCCTTGGCGTCGAGCCCGGCCAGCTCCGGAACCCAACGACGGATGTAGGCGCCGGAGCCGTCGAACTTCCGGCTCTGGGAGAGCGGATTGAAGATGCGAAAGTAGGGCGCGGCGTCGGTGCCGACCCCGGAGACCCACTGCCAGTTCCCGGCGTTCTGCGACGGCTCGGCATCGGTCAGCATCCAACGGAACCACCGTTCGCCCTCACGCCAGTCGATGAGCAGGTGCTTCACCAAAAATGAGGCGGTGACCATACGAACCCGGTTGTGCATCCAGCCCGTGGCTGCGAGCTGACGCATGCCGGCGTCGACCAACGGGTAGCCGGTTCGTCCGTCCTTCCAGGCCTGCAGACCGACCGGGTCGTCGATCCACTCGATGTTGTCGTACTCGGGCCGGATGGAGTGGGTGAGCATCTGCGGGTTCTCAAGGAGCAGATGGGCGTACCAGTCGCGCCACGCCAGCTGGCGTACGAAGCCCTCGCGGCCGGGGGTGCTTGTGCCAACGATGTCGAGCACGGATCGGGGAGCCATCGTGCCCATACGCAGCGCGGTGGAGAGCTGCGATGTGCCTGGAATGGACGGGGTGTCCCTGGTGTCGGGGTAGTCGTCGACGTGTTCGAGCCACGCCGACAGCTGCTCGTGCGCTCCGTCGGTGCCAGCCGGAAGCGGAGGGGGATCGTGCGCTGGGATTGGATCGCTCCGCAACGTGGTGATGTTGGCCGTGCCGGCCTCAGGCCAGGGCGCCAACGGCGTGCGAGCCCAGACCTTCCAGAACGGTGTGAACACCCGGGACAGTGTTCCCTTGCCGGTGAGGACGCTGCCCGGCTCGGCCGTGAGCGTGCCCCAATGTTGATGCACGGGTGCGGCCACATTGCGGAGCGCCCGAGCATCACGCCGGATGCCGTACTCGCTCGTGGCCCGATTCAGGTACACCCCAGCGATGTCGGCCCCCAGGTCGGCGAACGCTGCTTCCGGCGATCCCACGCGAACCGTGAGTCCGCCGCCTGATGCCTGCATCGCCGCATCCAGGGCGGCCACGTTGGCCAACCATTGGTTTCTGCGGAATGGCCCTGCGGCGGCGAGCATGGCTGGGTCGATGGTGACAAGGCCCGCGACCGAATCGTGCGCGATCGTGGCCGCCGCCCACGCCGGGTTGTGTTCCAACCGAAGATCGTTGCGAAACCAGACAAGTCCGAGCGAGCTCACGGGCGACATCCTAGGACGGGTGGCCGTTCCCGAGCGGGCTGTTCGGGCTCAAGAACGATACGATCGCAGCCATGTCCTTCGAGGTGGAGACAGAAGTCTTCAACGGCCCATTCGACCTCCTCCTTCACCTGATTCTGGCGGAGGAGGTGGAGCTCTACGACATCTCCCTGAGCACGATCATCGACGCCTACCTGGCCGAGCTCGAACGCATGGAGAGCACCAATCTCGACGTCGCCACCGAGTTCCTGCTCATCGCTGCCACCCTCGTGGAGCTGAAGGCCCGACGCCTGCTGCCCGACAACGACGCGTTCGACCTCGACGACGAACTTGCACTGTTCGAGGAGCGGGACCTGTTGTTGTCCCGCCTGGTGGAGTGCAAGACCTTCAAGGACGCCGCTGGCGTTCTACGGAACCTCTCCAACCTTGCGGGGCGCTCGTACCCCCGGGTGGCCGGGGTCGAGGAAGCTTTTCATCACGTGGCGCCCGACATGCTCGAAGGTGTTGACGCCGAAGACATTCGCGCCGCCTGCATTCGTGCGCTCACGCCCAAGCCCGAACCGGTGCTCGATCTGTACCACGTGAGCGCCGTCAAAGCGTCGGTCGCTGACGCGGTCAGCGAGCTCATCGACGAACTCCCCGGCGCCGGCCGCGTCAACTTCAGGAACCTCACTGAATCGCTGGTTGACCGCATCGAGGTCGTGGTCAGGTTCCTCGGCATCCTCGAGCTCTTCAAGCAGGGCCTGATCCACATTTCGCAGGTCCGGGCGTTCGGCGACATTGAACTGGAATGGATTGGCGGGGACCCGGGCGAGGCCCGAACCGCCATCGCAATCGACAGATACGAAGGATGATGGAAACCGATCAGAACGCCGCTGCTGCGGAACCCGAAGACACCGCGCCCGATCCTGCAGCGCAGCCCGAAGAGCTCGCTGAGGAACTTCGTGCAGCCATCGAGGCCGTCCTTATGGTGGCCGAGCGTCCAATCGAGCCCCGGCTCCTTGCGCAGCTCGTGGAGACGAGCCTCGATTCCATCGAGCAGGCGTGTGAGCAGCTGGCTGATGACTACGCCGAGACCGGGCGCGGGTTCATCCTTGCCCGGGTTGCCGGCGGATGGCGCTTCCAGAGCCACCCCGATCAGGCCGCCTACGTGGAGCGTTTCGTTCTTGAAGGACAGACCACCCGGCTTTCTGCTGCGGCTCTCGAGACCCTGGCGATCGTCGCCTACAAACAGCCGATTTCTCGTGCGCAGGTGGCGTCCATCCGCGGCGTGTCTGTCGATGCTGTTGTCCGCACGCTCTCGCAGCGTGGGTACATCGATGAGGTTTCACGGGACCCCGGCCCCGGACAGGCGGTCCTGTACGGAACGACGTCGCTGTTCCTCGAGAAGCTCGGCCTGAACTCGGTCACCGACCTGCCCGAGCTGGGCGACTTCGTGCCCTCGCCCGACATCGTCGAGGCGCTCGAGCACGGGCTGCGATTCGACGCCAACGAAGAAACGGTGGTCGAGACCACCGAGACGGCAGAAGGTACAGACACGGCCGAAGCCGAAGCGGTCGATGTTGAACCGGGCGACATCGATGTCGTCGAGGCCGAGGACACCGCTGCCGGCGCCGAAGAAGTGATCGATCTCACCGATGGTGCCCCGGCTGACGACGTCGTGATCGACCTTCGCGACGAGGCCAACGAACCCGCCGCCACAGAATCGTGACCACGGAGGAGCCGGCGGCTCCCACCGGTCCGGCGCGCCTGCAGAAGGTGCTCTCCGCTGCGGGTGTGGCGTCTCGACGTGTGGTCGAGGATCTCATCGCCGAGGGTCGGATCACCGTCAACGGCGAAGTGGCCGAGCTCGGAGCCAAAGCCGATCCGCTGCACGACGAGATTGCCGTCGATGGTGTGGTCACCGGCGTCGACATGAGCCGGGTCACGTTTGTGCTCAACAAGCCCGTGGGCACGATCTCCACGGCCAGCGACACCCACGGCCGACAGACCGTCGTCGATCTGGTGGACACCGAACGACGGATCTACCCGGTCGGCCGGCTCGACGCAGACAGCGAAGGGCTCCTGTTGCTCACCAACGACGGCGGGCTGGCCCAACGCCTGACCCACCCGTCGTACGGCGTCGACAAGGAATATCTCGTCAGCGTCGACGGCGAACCGAACCGCGGATCCCTTCGGACGCTGCGAGAAGGCGTGGAGCTCGACGACGGGCGGACATCGCCGGCCCGGGTCTCGCAGCTTTCGCCGGGCCTCCTGCGAATCGTCATCCACGAAGGTCGGAATCGTCAGATTCGACGCATGTGTGATGCCATCGGGCATCCGGTCACCCGTTTGGTCCGAACGCGAATCGGACCACTGAGCGACAACACGCTGCAGCCCGGAGAGTGGCGCGAAGTCACCGGTCCCGAACTGCGTGCGCTCGAAACCGCCGCACAGGAATCGGCCCAACGTGCAGCCGAAACCGACCAGTAGGATCCATTGCCGTGTCAGTAGCGCCGTCCGAGGAACAACGAAGCGCCGCGGTCGTGGGACTGGGGCTGATCGGCGGCTCGGTCGCCCTTGCGCTGCAGGACCTTGGCTGGACGGTGCACGGTACCGACAGCGACGCTGCACGCGAAGCCGATGCGATCGAGCGGGGCATCGTCGTGAGTGCCGACCTTCCTTCGGATCTTGCGCTTGTGGTTGTTGCAACCCCGGTCGATTCCGTGCCGCAGGCCGTGCGCGACGGGCTGGCGAACACCTCGGCGATCATCATGGACACCGGCAGCGTCAAGGGCCCCATCTCCGCCGAAGTCGAGGACGCCCGCTTCGTCCCCACGCACCCCATGGCAGGGTCCGAACAAACCGGCCTCGACGGGGCCCGCGTCGACCTGTTCCGCGGCGCCGTGTGGCCGCTCACCCCATCGCCCTCCACCTCGGACGAAGCGTTCGCCCTGGTCCATGAGGTCGTCGTTGCGTTCGGCGCCGACCCCGTCACGCTGCAACCCGACGATCACGACCGAATCGTGGCGGCGGTCTCGCACGTGCCGCACCTGACTGCGGCCGCCCTCATGAACGTGGCCGATCGCCGCAGTGACGAGCACCTGGCGATGCTTCGCCTCGCAGCTGGCGGGTTCCGCGACATGACCCGAATCGCTGCCGGCTCGCCCGACATCTGGCCGCCGATCTGTGTGCAGAACCGCGACGCAATCACCGATGCGTTGGACGAGGTCATCACCACACTCGGCTCCATTCGGACCGCTGTGGCCGACGGCGATGTCGACCGGTTGCGCAACGAACTCACCGATGCTCGTCGAGCACGCGTCAACCTCCCCAGCGCCGTGCCATTGCCGCCGAACATGGCCGAGATTCGCGTTCGTATCAAGGACGAACGCGGCGAATTGGCCACTCTCACCGGGCTGGCTGCCGAACTCGACGTGAACATCTACGACATCGAAATCGCCCACTCGGCCGAAGGACCCACAGGAGTCATCGTGTTGCTCGTGAATGCCGAAGTAGCGGAACGACTGCGCGGCGGCATGCTGGCTCGCGGCTACCGCCCGTCGGTCAGGCCGCTGTCATGAGTCGGCTGGTCGAACCCATTGCCGGGACCCTCGATATCGACGTCGACCTGCCCGGCTCAAAGAGCCTCACGAATCGAGCGCTGGTCATTGCCGGCCTCGCGTCCGGCCAGTCGACACTGACGAACCTGGGTGTCTCCGACGACACCCGAGCCATGCTGGATGTGCTCGAAGGTTTCGGCGTCGCCGTGGAGCTCACGGGAACCACTGCGGTCATCGAGGGCTCGGGAGGCATGCTTCAAACGCCCGGCACTCCGCTCGATGCCAACATGTCCGGCACGACGGCACGCTTTGCTGCCCCCATGCTCCTCCGCAGCGGTGGGGGCACCCTGACCGCCCACGAGCAAATGCGGGGGCGGCCCATGGGCGAGCTGCTTGACGCCATGCGAGATCTGGGAGCCGACGTCGACGGTGACGCGCTTCCCATCACCGTGCACCCTGTCGCAACCCTCGGATCCCGGGTGACCGTTGCCTCCCAGGTGTCCAGCCAATTCATCTCGGGCCTGCTGCTCGTGGCACCGGCCCTGCCCGACGGTCTCGTCCTGCACCTGGACGGCGAGGTCGTGTCGCGTCCGTACATCCAGATGACGCTGCGAGTGATGCGCACGTTCGGGGCGAAGGCCGACTGGATCGACGACAACACCATCGAGGTTGCGCCCGGTGGCTACGGTGCAGCGGATTTTGCGGTGGAGCCCGATGCCTCGACGGCCAGCTACCCGCTCGCCGCTGCCGCCATCGTCGGCGGGCGCGTCAGGGTCAACAACCTCGGTTCGGACTCTGCCCAGGGGGATGTCGGTTTCGCCGACGTCATCCGTTCCATGGGCGCCGATGTTGACGTGGCTCCCAACCACATCGAGGTCCGGGGGAGCGGCGCACTGCAAGCCATCGACGTCGACCTCGGTCCCATGAGCGACACCGCTCCCACCTTCGCTGCACTGGCGGCTCGGGCCGATGGCCAAAGCTCGGTGACCGGCATCGGGTTCATTCGCACGACGAAGGAGTCCGACCGGCTCGCCGCATCTGTCGCCGAGCTGCAACGGCTCGGTATCGAGGCCTCGATCGATGACGACGGCTTCACTGTGGTCGGCGGACCGCATCAGCACGCCGAAGTGGAGACCTACGAAGACCACCGCATGGCGATGTCCATGGCGTTGCTGGGACTGGCCGATACGCCGGTCACCATTCTCGACCCGGGCTGTGTCGCCAAGACCTTCCCCGAGTACTTCGACATGCTCGACGACTTCCGGCGCACGGCTCGGACCGCCCCGCTTGTTCTGGCGATCGATGGGCCGGCCGGGTCGGGCAAGTCCACGGTCACGAGCATGGTCGCCGAGCGACTGCGTCTTCCGCATCTGGACACTGGCGCCATGTACCGGTCGGTGGCACTGGCCGTGCTCCGCAGCGGCGTCGGCATCGACAATACCGATGCGGTCACCAAGGTCGCCGAACGCGCGGTGATTCACGTCGGGTCCACCGTGACCATCGACGGCGAAGACGTGACCGAGGACATCCGAACGCCCAAGGTGACGTCGTCGGTTTCGCCCGTGTCGGCCATCAGCGGCGTTCGCAGGGTTCTTGCAGCCCGCCAACGCCAGTGGGCCGTCGATCGGGGCGCTGCAGTGGTCGAAGGGCGAGACATCGGCTCGGCCGTGTTCCCCGAAGCGACGCTCAAGATCTACCTCACGGCGTCAGTCGACGAGCGGGCCCGCCGCCGGGCCGCGCAGACCGGCGACACCGATCTCGAAGACATGCGCCGGCGCATCGCCCAGCGCGATGAGATCGACAGCACCCGCGAACACGACCCGCTCACCATCGCCGACGACGCCGAGGTCATTGATTCCACCGACATGGACATCAGCGCCGTCGTGGACCTCATCGTCGAACGCTGGTCGGCCAGACTGCAGGAAATCGGAGCCGCCAGATGAGTACTCCCGACGCGTACGGCGACGGCCTGTCCCGCCTCCAACGGATCACCTGGGTCATCGCCCGAGGACTCGTTGTGGGCATCGCAAAGGTCTGGTTCCGAGCCGAACTGCACAACGCAGAGAATCTGCCCACCTCGGGAGCATTCATCGTGGCTCCCGTCCATCGATCAAACCTCGACACGCCCATCCTCCCCTTCATTCGAAAAGCGCCCATCAGATTCATGGGCAAGGCCTCGTTGTGGGAAACCAACAAGGCAGCCGATTGGCTCCTCACCATGTTGGGAGGGTTCCCCGTGGCCAGAGGAGCCGCCGACCGCGGAGCCCTCCGAGCGGCCGAGGAGATCCTCGCCCGTGGCGAGACCCTCGTCATGTTCCCCGAGGGCACGCGCCGATCCGGTGACCTCGTGCTCGAGGAGAACATGTTCGATGGCCCCAGCTTTGTCGCCGGCCGTCAGCAATGCCCGGTGGTCCCCATCGGTATCGGCGGCAGCGAGCGCGCCATGCCCATCGGAAGCAAGTTCATCTTCCCCCGCAAGATCGTCTTCGTGATCGGCGAACCAATGGACCCGCCCGCGCAGAACGACAACGGCCGGGTTTCGCGCAACGAGGTCAAGCGCCACACCGAAAGCCTTCGCCTCGTCATGCAGGACCTCTACGACGAAGCCATGGAGCTCGTGGGCTGAAGCTCAGCACCTTAGGGAGCTGGCCTGTCAGAATCCCTAGCCCAGCAATCTGAGGACTTCGCTGGCGCCCAACTGTCGGTCGCCGGTAGGGGGAGTGGCCGACCGGTCGGTTCCCAGGGTGATCGCTGTTGCGGCGTCGATGACGCCGAGCAGATCCCGGAGGTGGCGTGGCGGCGGGAAGTACTCGTCCTCCTCGGTGATCCGCACTTCGGACACACCGTTCTGCGGATCGAGCCGGTTGAGTACCGACTCGACGAGCTCTTCGCTTGCGGATGCTCCGGCGGTCACGCCCACGGTTCCCGACAGGTCGTCGGGGAGCTCGTCGGCGGTGTTGACCCGGTAAACACGCTCGCATCCGGACTCGGTCGCGAGGCGGGCGAGCGCCATGGTGTTGGACGAGTTCGACGACCCGATCACGATCATTGCGTCGCACCGGGGAGCGATCTCGACCAGTGCCCCCTGGCGGTTCGTGGTTGCGAAACACAGATCGCTTCGACCCGGAGTCCACATGTCGGGCCAGCGGTCGATCGCCGCATCCTGCACGGTCTTCCAGTCGCGGTGGCTCAGGGTGGTTTGGGCCAGCAGCGCAGTCGGCGCATCGATGTCGGGCAGCGCAGCGACTTCTTCGACCGATTCGACGCGGTGGATGGCTTCGGGAGCCACCGCCATGGTTCCCACGGCTTCCTCGTGGCCCTCGTGTCCCACGTACACGATCTGGAACCCCTTGCCGGCTCGTACCTTGACCTCGTGGTGCACCTTGGTGACGAGCGGGCAGACCGCATCGATCATGTAGCCGCCGGCCTCGCTTGCGGCCACGACGACCTCGGGAGCCGAACCGTGGGCCGACAACATGACCGGGCTTCCGGCGGGCACCTCGGCGATGTCATCGACGAAGACGACGCCCATGTCTTCGAACCGCTGGACCACCAGGCGGTTGTGCACGATCTCGTGGTAGCAGTACACCGGAGGTTCGAAGGCTCGCACCATGGCGGCCAGTGCCTTGATTGCCATCTCGACGCCGGCGCAGAACCCGCGTGGGGCGGCGAGCAGAACCTGATCTACGGTCATGTTCGCAGTGTATTGCGGTGTGACCGGAGCGCTATGGCGCAACGACGCCGTTCGTGGGTGAACGCTCGTAGCCTGTAGGGATGAGTTCGCCCCGGGTGATCAGTGTCGAGCCCGGTTCGCCGGCGGAATCGGCTGGCCTCGTCGTTGGCGACGAGTTGCTGTCGATCGAGGGTGAGCAGCCCCGCGACATCCTCGAATACCGAACGCTGACCGACGGCGAGAGCATCGCGTTCGAAGTCATCCGCGATGGCCTCACGCTCGATGTCGAGGTCGAGAAGCCCACCGATCAGCCGTTGGGCATCGAAGTGCATTCGGCGCTGTTCGACGAGGTTCGCACCTGCGACAACCACTGCGAGTTCTGCTTCATCTACCAGCTTCCGCCCGGCCTGCGGAAGAGCCTGTATCTGAAGGACGACGACTATCGACTCTCGTTCCTCTACGGGAACTACACCACGCTCACGCGGTTCACCGAGGCCGACTTCGAACGGGTCATCACCGAGAAGTTGAGCCCTCTCAACGTCAGCATCCACGCCACAGAGCCCGCCGTTCGCGAAGAGATGCTGCGAAATCGACGCGGAGCGTCCAGCCTGCGTTGGCTCAGCGCCCTCCTCGACGCCGGTATCGAAGTCCACGGCCAGGTTGTGGTGTGTCCCGGGTTGAACGACGGCGACGTGCTGGAGCGCACGCTGGCCGACGTTGCCGACCGGTATTCGGCCCTCGAAACGGTCTGCGTGGTCCCGCTCGGAGTTTCCAAGTACTCGACCGAGGAACGCATGCGTCCGCACACGCCTGAAGAGGCGTCCGCAGTCATCGACTCGGTCGAACGTTGGCAGGCCGTGTATCTGGAGCTCACCGGGCGTCGGCTCGTCCACGCATCCGACGAGTACTACATCGCAGCCGGTCGGCCGTTTCCTCCTCGTGAGGCGTACGGCGACACCCCAATGCACGAAGACGGCATCGGCATGGCTCGCACGTTCGAGGCCGAGTTCACCGGATTGGTCGATGAAGGCATCGGCAAGGAAGCCGGCTTCTTCTCGTGGGTCGACGCCGCTCCCGCCGAGGGGTATCGGGCCCCACGGACATGCGGCGACGATGCTGGCGGCGGTTCGCTCGTCCAGCTCCGGCCAAGGGCTTCGGCACCGGTCGGCATCCTCACTGGAGCGCTGGGCGCTGCCGTGCTTGAGCCGCTCGTGGCCGAGCTGGGTCGCGACGATGTCCGGGTCATCACGGTCGACAACGAATTCTTCGGCGGCAACGTCGGCGTGGCGGGATTGATCGTCGGCGAGGACCTGAAGCGCGTGCTGGCCAACGAACCCGCCGGACACCGATACCTGCTGCCCGACGTCTGCCTGAACCGAGGCGTCTTCCTCGACGGTGTCTCTCCCGACGATCTGCCGCGCCCGGTCGAAATTCTCCCCACCGATGGCGTTGCCCTGCGCGCTGCACTGGAGCCGAAATGAGTCTTCCAACCGTCGCCATCGTGGGCCGCCCCAATGTGGGCAAGTCCACCCTGATCAACCGGTTCCTTGGCCGGCAGGAGGCCATTGTCGAGGAACGTCCAGGCGTCACCCGTGACCGCAAGGAAGTCGAGTGCGAGTGGATGGGACGCGAGTTCCTGCTCATCGACACCGGCGGCTGGATCGCCGACTCCGACGGAGACGCGCTCGACGCCAAGGTGTCCCGCCAGAGCGAGCGGGCAATCGCCGAAGCCGATGTCGTACTCATGGTCGTGGACTCCGCCGTTGGCGTGACCGCCGACGACCAACAAGTGGCAAACCTGGTCCGCCGGATCGACGCCCCAGTGTTCCTCGTGGCCAACAAGGTCGACTCCGAGGCGCAGAACCACCGCATCTGGGATCTCATGTCGCTGGGTCTGGGGGAACCACGGGCCCTGAGTGCGCTGCACGGCATCGGTGCCGCCGATCTGCTCGACGACATCATCGCCATCCTCCCCGAGCCAGAGGAAGAGGAGCTCGAGGAAGAGGAGGACCGGATCTTCTCGGTCTCCATCGTCGGGCGGCCAAACGTGGGCAAGTCCACGTTGTTCAATCACCTCATCGGGGAGAACCGGGCGGTCGTTCACGACATGCCTGGCACCACCCGCGATGCCATCGACACCGTGGTCGACACACCCAACGGACCGGTTCGCTTCGTGGACACGGCAGGCATGCGCCGCAAGGCGAGGGTCGACGAAGAGACCGAGTACTACTCGTTTGTTCGGGCCCTTCGAGCGGTCGACAAGTCCGACGTGGCACTGCTCGTCATCGATGCCACCGTCGGCGTGACCGCACAGGACCAGCGTCTGGCCGAGCGGGTCGATGTCGCCGGCTGCCCCATGGTGATTCTCCTGAACAAATGGGAACTGCTCGACGCCGAGGAACGGGCCGAGGTCACCAAGCAGGTCGAACGCAAACTGCACTTCGTCGGCGAATCCCCGATTCTGCGTATCAGTGCGCTGACCGGCAAGAGCGTGCAGCGGCTGTGGCCAGCGCTCTCCGGTGCCATCGTGGACTATTCCACCCGTATTCCGACACGCAAGGTCAACAACCTGCTGCGAGCCGCCCAGATCGCCCAACCAGCGCCCGAAGGCGGCCGTGTGCTGTACGGCACCCAGGGCGCCACCGATCCGCCCACGTTCACGCTGTTCACGAACAAGGAACTGCCGCGAACGTACCTGCGGTACCTGGAGCGGATGATCCGCGAAGAGTTCGATCTGGGGCAGACCCCGATCAAGCTCCGCGTCCGCCGCCGGTCGGACTGAAGTAGGCTCCACAGCCATGAAGACCGCTGTTTTGGTCGGGCTGGGGCTCGTCTGCCTCATCGCAGCCTTTGGCTGGGCTCGTTCGGCGCGCTACCGCCGGCGCTTCCTGAACAACGTCGAGCACGACGAGAACGACACCAACGAGGATTCTGCATACCGCCTCGCGCAGTCGGCCTTCCGGAAGGAACTGCATTCTGCGCTGCTGTACAGCGCTCTGGCCGTTGCCGCCTTCACCACCGCAGCCTCCGAGGACGATCGGGTTGCCATGGTGTTCGCCATCGCCGCCGTCCCTGCGGTCATCTCCATCTACTGGTCCCGAGGCGCCATCCGGGAAGCTCGGCTGTTCCGCCAGCGCTTCTTTCTGGAGAAGCGTGCCGAGGAAGCACTTCAGCAAGAGGACTTCGCTCCCAAGGCGTGGGCATCACGGCTGGCCCCCGACGCGCTTCCAGACTTCACCGGCTTCGAGGTCGGGCGCGTCTACGAGGCCGGTTCCGGGCTCATGGCCGGCGACTTCTTCGACGTGTACCGGGTCGGCGACAAGCGTCTGGCAGCGGTGATCGGCGACGTCGCCGGACACGGTATCGAGTCGTCCATCACGGCGTTCCAGGCCAAGTATCTGCTGCGCGTGTTCCTTCGCCAGTTCCGCGACCCCGCACAGGCGCTCGAGGAGCTCAACCGTCAGATGGCGGAGATGGACCGCGGTGAAGAGTTCATCTCCATGATCGTGGTGGTCTTCGATACCGAGGCAGGCACCCTGCGCTATTCATCGGCCGGCCACCCCGCCGGGTGGCTCTGGCACGCCAGCGAGGTTCAGCCCTTGCGTGCCACCGGTCCGCTGCTCATGCTCGATCCCGCTGCGCAGTACTTCAGCAAGGAAATTCCGCTGGCGTCCGATGACTTCGTGCTGCTCTACACCGACGGGCTCACCGAGGCCCGCGACGGCGAAGAGCTCTTTGGCGAGGAACGTGTCGCCATGGCCATTCGTCGCGACCCGGGCGCTGCTCCCGAGGTGCTCACCAAGGGCCTCCTCGAGGAGGCCCGAGATTTCGCCAACGGCATGATCGAGGACGACGTCGCGATCCTTGCCGTTCGTCGCAGCTGAGAGACAACCAATGGCCTGGTGCGATGCGTGCGAGTCCTGGCACGCGCCCACGGCGCTGACCGCTCAGGGAACCTGCCCCAAGTGCGGCGCCGAGGTCGAGGCGACCGAGGTCGGCGAAGAGCGCACGGTGGGCCAGTCGGCCCCCTGGCACTTCTGGATCGTGGTGGTGGCCCTCGCCGCCTACCTCCTCTGGCGCCTCATCGACGGCATCCTCTGGCTCGTCACCTAACCCCACGCTGAAGGTGATCGCGTCTCACTCGTCACGCTGAAGGTGATATCGGGGGTCGCGTCTCACCCGTCATGCTGAGGGTGATATTTGAGACGCGACCCTGGGTGTCATGTTGTTGGCAGCTGGGGGTAAAACGGGCGAAGCCCGAACCTGGTTGGTTCGGGCTTCGGTGATGCCTTACGGCATCGTTGAGTCGGGATGAGAGGATTTGAACCTCCGACCTTCGGTCCCCCAGACCGACGCGCTA
>CAZFBD010000049.1:26093-35163 GCA_964517125.1 uncultured Acidimicrobiales bacterium | reverse complement strand
GTGGAGCTTAGGGGAATTGAACCCCTGACCTCTTCCATGCCATGGAAGCGCTCTACCAACTGAGCTAAAGCCCCGAAGCGAATTCGCAGGCTAGCAGGAGGAAGGCGAAGCGAGAACCTCCGGAGCGCAGAACGCTGAAGATTTGGGCGATGCGGCGGGCCGGTCAGGTATTGCGTACTTCTGCCGATTGAAACGGGACGTAGACTGTAGGCAGCCCCAATTCGGTGGGATCTGGTGTGAACGAAATGCAGCTGGAAGAGATGGCGCGAGGGGCATTCGGGTTGGAACCCGCCGAGCCGCTGCGCGTGCTGTCGGCCGGGAACATCAACCGAAGTGCCGTCGTGCACGCCACCACCGGGCGCTACATCCTTCAGGAACTGAACCACGCCGTCTTCACCGACCCCGTGGCGCTCATGGACAACGCGGTTCGGATCACCGATCAGATGCGGCTGCACAACCTGCCCGCACTCGAGTTCGTGCCCACCACCGGTGGCCCTCTTCTGGCCGCGATCGATGGTGTGCCCTGGCGTTGCTACCGATACATCGACGGCACCACCATGCCGGCCTTGCTGACCCCCGAAGATGCCCAGTCCACAGCACGGGCCTATGGCCGATACGCAGCTGCCATCGACCCCCTCGAGCTCGTTGAGCACCTTCCCGGCTACCACGACTTCGGCGGCCGGGTCGCCGATCTGGAACGCGCGATTGAAGCCGACGAGGTTGGCCGCGTCGCTGGCAGCGAAGCATCGATCGAGGCCGTGCTCCGCACGATCGACAAGGTTCGACTTGCCCCGTCGTATTCAGCGTGGGCCGAGATGCCGACCCGGAACGTGCACAACGACGCCAAGGGCCCCAACTGCGTTCGAGCCACCCGTGGCGGCGCCCGGACGATCATCGACCTGGACACCACCATGCCGGGGCTCCTGCTTGCCGACGTAGGCGAGCTCGTTCGCTCGTCCACCCGAGCGCTCACCGAGCATCCACCGCAGGTGGTCATGGCCCAGATCGAAGCCGTGAACCGCGGCTTCCTCGCCGGTTACCGTTCGCCCTTGACCGACGCTGAACAGGCCGGCATGCTGCTCGCCGGGCCGTTGCTCACCACCGAGAACGCCGCCAGGTTCCTTTCCGATCACCTGTCGGGCGACAAGTACTACGGGGCAGCAGAGCCCGACCAGAACCTGCACCGGGCCAACGCCCAGCAGCGGGTCGCCATGGCCCAGATCGAAGCCATCGAGTACACGCTCAGCGGCGGACCTGCTGATTCGGCCTAGTTGCCGACGTCGATCGACTCGCAGAACGTGCGGTCGTCGGGATCGGGGAGCGTGGAGAGGGCGAAGAACTGTTCGCCGACCTCGGCAGAGATCTGGAACACCCCCACATCCACTCTGGTGACGGCTTCGTCGTCGATCAGGTTGCCGTTCCACCAGACGTGTTGGAAGTCGCCGTAGGTGGACTCGTCACCATCGACCAGTTCCATCTGCACCAGTACCCCTTCGGGGTTGGACAGGCGGCAGTCGAGCACATCAGAGTCGCCGATGAAGGGGACATCGATTCCGGGGATGTCGGTCCAGCCCGGCAGGTCGATTTCTCCGTCGGATCCGACGCCGATCAGGGCGACGGCAACCACCGCAGCGGCCAGGCCGCCGAACAGCAACCGTCGATTCACACGATGCCGTCGGTGTTGCCCGAGAGAATCTCGACAGCGGTGGCCGCAAGCGTTTCGACCACCCGAGCATTCAGGTCGATGTCGAAGTCGTCACTGCGGCCCATGGCACCGGCCCGGTATCGGTCGACGACACCATCGAGGATGCACGCAAGGCGCCACGTCGCGAAGGCCTGGTAGTAGCCAATACCGGCAACGCTGGCACCAATGGCCTCCTCATAGACCGAGACGACCTCGTCACGTTCAAGGAACCCCTCGGCGAGCGTCGGCGGATTCGGGAGCGCAACCTGTGTGTCCTGCGGTCGGGTCCAATAGACGAGCATTGCGCCCAGATCCGCAAGCGGGTCCCCCAGCGTGGTCAGCTCCCAATCCAGCACCGCAGCGACCTCGCCGGCGTCGTCGACAATGGTGTTGTCCAGCCGGTAGTCGCCGTGCACCAGGCGGGCCGGCCCCTGCTCAGGAACCTGGCTGGTGAGCAGCTCGAACCCGTTCACGATCGTGGGGTTGTTCTCGCCCTCGGTGGCATCGACCTGGCGCATCCACCGATTCAGCTGCCGCAGGACATACCCCTCGCGCTTGGCGAAGTCGCCAAGGCCGACCGTGTCGACATCGACCTGATGCACCTTGGCCAGGTTCTGGACCACGGAGATGCCCATGGTCCGGCGAACATCGACGCTGAAGGTCTCGGCAATCTTCTGGTTTCGCACGACGGTGCCGCCGACCCAGTCCATGACGTAGAACGGCGCACCGTTCACTTCATCGTCCTGACACAGCCCGACCATGGTCGGCACGGGCACATCGGTGTCGGCAAGAGCCGACATGACCCGATGTTCCCGGCTCATGTCGTGGGCCGTGGCCAACACGTGGCCCGTGGGCGGACGGCGCAGCGCCAGTTCGGTTCCGGCAGCGTCGGTCACATGAAACGTGAGGTTGGAACGGCCGCCAGCGATCTGATCGAACGAGAGCGGGGGAGCGAGGGTCCGGCCCGAGTGCGAGAGCGCCTCGGCGATCCATGCGGTCACGGGTGCGACATCGACCCCCGGGGGTGCTGGCTGCTCCGGCGCATCGTCTGCCATCTGGTTCGTTCCTCTCCCGTTCCGCACCCTCACATCCGGACCCAAAAGTGCCGATTGGACCCGGATATGGCGGCGGACATGACCTCTGAGGGAGTCAGACTAGGCGACGACCGCGCCCGTTGGCTTCGTTGCGAGGGCAACCATGGCGAGGACGCGTACGATTTGGAACGACACGACTGAGCGACTCGCCACGTAGTGTGACTGCATGGCTGACGTTACCGATGCAACTTTTGAGACCGACGTAATCGAACGTTCGAAGACCGTTCCCGTCATCATCGATTTGTGGGCGCCCTGGTGTGGGCCCTGCAAGACCCTCACACCCATTCTCGAGAAGGTCGTGACCGAAGCGCAGGGCCTCGTGGAACTGGCCAAGGTGAACGTCGACGAGAACCCGCAGGTCTCGCAGGCGTTCCAGGTGCAGTCCATTCCCGCCGTGTACGCCATGAAGGATGGGCAGGTCGTCGATGGCTTCATGGGCGCCCAACCCGAATCCGAGGTCGTGGCTCTGGTGCAGCGACTGCTCGACGGAACATCGGGTGCTCCGGTTGCCGAAGAAGGTGTGGCCGAGGACGAAGCATCGGCTGAGCCGACCATCTCCGAACCGCAGCCGCTCGAGGCCGAACCCGTGGCCGAAGCGCCAGCTGCGCCGCCCGCCGACACCACCGCAATCGAAGCCGAGCTCGAAGACATCCTCACCCGGGTCAAGGGCGACGACGAGGCCCGTGAGCGCTACCTGGCGCTGCTGGACCAGCTGGGCCCCGAACACCCGGCCACGAACACCTTCCGCCGACGTCTGGCAACCGCACTCTTCTAGAGCTAGATTCATCATCACGACTTCCCCCGTCGAATCTGCGAATGAGGAAGTCGTGCCGTGCTCGAGGCACCTGTCCGGCCACCCACACCGGAAAGCGATCCGCTCAGCGCGCTCCGAGCCGCCGACGGTCGCCCGCTCCACGAACAGTGGCGGGAGCGTTTCCATGACTGGCTGAAGAGCCGGCCCGCCAACCTGCAGCGCGGCGTCGCCATCGCCGTGGTCGGGGTGCTCGTGATCGTGGTTGGGCAGCGGCTGGTGCGGGCCAGCGAACCTCCCATCGAGGACAGCCTGCCGATGGCGCAGGAAGCCGCCACGACGCTGCCTCCCAGCGCCACAACGAGTGCGGCGGCCAACGAGGTTGCCCAGGTTGACGTGGCCGACCAGGAGCTCGCCATCGTGCTCCATGTGGCTGGGGCGGTCGCCGAACCGGGCCTTGTGGTCGGCCTGGATGGATGGCGGGTTGCCGACGCGATCGCTGCAGCCGGAGGCAGCACGCCGGGGGCCGACCTGAACCGGGTGAACCTGGCCGCTCGGGTCGCCGACGGCGAACGGCTCTACATTCCCGCAGTCGATGAGGAACCGCCAGCCGTGGTCGCAGGCAGCGGCGGCGGGGGAGCGGCCAGCGCGTCCGGGCTGGGGCCGATCAACCTGAACGCCGCCACTCCGGGAGACCTCGAGCAGTTGCCCGGTGTCGGCCCCGTCACCGCCGCCGCCATCGTCGCCCATCGCGACGCACACGGAGCCTTTGGCAGCGTCGACTCGCTGGTGGCGGTGCGGGGCATCGGTCCCGCCACCCTCGAAACACTTCGGGACCATGCGACCGTCGGCTGACGAACGGTTGCTTCTGTGCGTCGTTCCATCTGCGTTCGGAGCGGCGTTTCTGGGAGGAGCGATTCCATGGTGGCTGGCGGCCGCGACGCTCGCCGTCGGTCTCGTCCTTGTTCGGCCGCTCGTTGTTGTTGCCGCCCTGGTCCTGCTCATCGGTGCCCGGGCACAGGCTGTTTCCGAGGCATTGAAGCCGGTGGCCACCGCTCCGGTGGAGGAGCTGTGGATTCACTTGGTGCAGGACCCCCGAGCGTCAGATGTTTCGTGGCGTGCCGTTGCCGAGGTGCAGGGCGACACGGTGATGGTTGAAGGGCGAGGGGCGGTGGCAGCCCGGCTTTCTGCGCTGTCGGCCGGAGACCGGTTGCAGGTGTCCGGAACCCAACGTGGTTCCAGTCCACGAACGGCATGGCAGCGGAGCCAGGGTCTCGTGGGCCGAATCGATGTCTCGTCCGTCGATGCCGTCGCACCGGATGAGGGTGTGCGGGGACGAGCCACACAATTTCGGAACAACCTGGCGAGCGGAGCGGCATCGCTCGACATGGGCGACAGGGCGCTGTTCACCGGGCTCGTGTACGGCGACGACCGCGAGCAGACCGCAGTGGCAGCCGACAACTTCCGAGCGGCCGGGTTGGGCCACCTGCTGGCCGTGTCGGGACAGAACGTCGTCTTTGTCCTGCTTGTGGCAACCCCGGTTCTCAGCCGCATTCGCAGCGTGTGGATTCGGCTGCTCGCGGCGCTGTGTCTGCTCGTCTTCTTCGGGTTCGTCACCCGCTTCGAGCCCTCGGTGACGCGAGCGCTCGTCATGGCCGGCCTTGCGGCAGTGGCATCAGCGAACGGGTCGCCGGCGGCTGCGGTCCGGGTGCTTCCCGCTGCGGTGGTGGGCCTGCTGCTCCTCACACCTCTCCTGGCGTGGTCGCTGGCCTTCCAGCTCTCGGTTGCTGCCACATCCGGCCTCGTGCTCTTCTCCCATCGCATCCAGTCGGCGATTCCCGGACCCGAGATGATTGCCGCTCCCTTGGCCGCAACCGCCGCGGCGCAGCTTGCGGTCGCTCCGCTGCTGCTCAGCACGTTCGGGTCGGTGAGCCTGCTGGCGCTGCCGGCCAACCTCCTCGCCGGTCCGGCGGCCGCCTTCGTCATGATGTGGGGGCTCACCGCCGGCAGCCTGGCCGGCCTGCTGCCTCCATGGGCAGCCGCGCTGATCCACGTCCCGACCCGACTCGCCATCGACTGGATCGAGCTCGTTGCGACCATGTGTGCCGACGTTCCCGTTGGGCGCTTCGCCATGCCACATTTCGTTGCGTTGGTGACGGGAGCAGTCCTGTGGGCCCGCGGCTCGACGCACTGGCGTTGGCCCGGCATGGCCTTGTGCACACTGGCCCTCCTGATTCCCCTCGTTGGCACTCCAGCCTTGGAACCGGGGCAACACGAACTTGCCGACGGTGTGGTGCTCGTGCGCTCCGAGACGCACCACGACGTGCTCATCGTGGATCGAACCAACGGTGTGGAGGACGTGCTTGAAGCGATTCGAGAAGCACGCATTGGCCGAATCGATCTGCTGTTGGTGCCCAGCGGAAGCCGCTCCGCCGGCAGGCTCACGCGCACCCTTGCGGAGCGGTTCGAGATCACCGACATCTGGGCCCCGGCAGAGCATCAGGTACCGGGCGCTCGCGTGCATCCCGAGCTCGGCAACGTGGGTGGACTGACCATCGCCTGGCCCGCCGACGGGTTTCCCGTCGTCTTCGCCGCCGGTGAACGCGCTGACACAGCCTCGGGATAGTGTGCGAACCGATGTCTGAGCCCACCCAACTCTCTGCGGAAGCACAGTGCGTCGTCGCCCCGTGGGCCGACCCCGACACCCCGTGGCAACGTGTCGATGGCGACTCTCCGAGTGCGCTCCTCAATGCCGTGCGAGCAGCCGACGATCCCGCACTCCTGGTGGCAAACCTCGATGCTGCGTCCAGTATCGATGATGTCGTCGACCACGACCTGTGGGTGGCCACCGCCTCCCTGCTGGTTGCCCATGGCGTCGGCGCATTGGAGACCGTGGCCGTGCAGGCTGCCCAGCGCTTGTTCGGCACACAGGATGCCATCAACCTTGCTGGCGAGGAACGGGACCCCGCATGAACGTCGTGGTGCTCAAGGGCAACGACGACACGCTGCTCACCAAAGCCGTCTCCGAGCGCGTCAAGGCACTGGTTGGCGACGGCGATGCCTCGCTCATGGTCGAGGAACTCACCGAAGAGCAGTACCGCATGGAGGACGAGTCGTTCGCCATCACCCGACTGGTCGATGCCGCACAAACACCGCCGTTCCTCACCGAACGCCGCGTCGTTGTGGGCCGGCACATGGGACGCTTCTCCAAAGCCGCCGACGTCGAATCCCTGGTGGCCTGGCTGGGCGCACCATTGCCCAGCACCGACCTCATCCTCGTCTGGGAGAAGGGCATCAGCCCCCGCCAGGACCGGCTCTCGGCCATCCCCAAGGCGCTCAACGAAGCACTCTCTGCTGCGGGTGCCGAAGTGGTCGAGACCGGCGTGCCCGGCGGCAAGAACGCCGATGCATGGCTCGACCGCCAGCTGAAACAGTCGTCGGTCCGCATCGAGGCCCGAGCCGCCAACCTCATTTCGGAACACCTGGGCGAGCAACGCTCCCGGGTCATCAACCTGCTCAACACGCTCGAGGCCGTCTACGGACCCGACGCGTCGCTCGGCGCCGACGAAGTCGAACCGTTTCTGGGCGAGACCGGCGACGTCCCGCCATGGGAGCTCACCGATGCCATCGACTCCGGCAAGATCGATGTCGCCCTCGACAAACTGCACCGCATGGTCGATTCCGGCGGACGACATCCGCTGCAGGTCATGGCCAGCCTGCAGACCCACTACCTGCGCATGGTCCGCCTGGAGGGCGCCCCGGTGGCAGGGGAGAAGCAGGCGGCACAGCTCCTGGGCATGAAGGGCTCCACCTTCCCGGCAAAGAAGGCGCTGACACAGACGAAACGACTCGGAAACGGGGGAGTCCGCCGTGCGGTCGCCCTCCTCGCCGAAGCCGACCGCGGTCTGCGCGGCGAGTCCGGCTGGCCACCCGAACTGGTCATGGAAGTCCTCGTCGCCCGGCTCGCAGCTCTTCGCTGACCGGCGGCGCTCCTACACTCGGAGCCCATGTCGGTCGTCGCCATCATTCTCGGGGTTCTCATCGTCCTGGCGGTCCTCGCCGACCTCGTGAACACGCTCGTCACCACGACCACCTCGTCGTGGCGCTGGTGGCTCACCACGATCATCTACCGACGCACCTGGTCGCTCACCCAACGGATCGGCCGACGAATCACCAACGATCGGCATCGCGAACGCTTCTATTCGATCTACGCACCCCTGACGGTCCTGGGCATGTTGTTTGCCTGGGTCACCCAACAGATCGTCGGGTTTGGACTCATCTGGTGGGGGCTCGGCGGGGTCGACGGCGTGTCCAGCCTGCTCGATGCCATCTACTACTCGGGGGTGGTCTTCTTCACCGTTGGATTCGGCGAAGTCGTGCCGGCCGGTCAGGTCCCACGGTTCGGCGCCCTGATCGAGGCATTCACCGGTGTGCTCACCACCGCACTGGTCATTGGCTACCTGCCCGCCCTGTACTCGGCGTACAGCGAGCGCGAGCAGAAACTCCTCACGCTCGACGACGGCACCGAAGGCCGCATCACCCCCACCAACCTCGTGCTCTCGCGCTGCCCCGACGGCAACCTCGAACGCATGGATGGCTTCTTACCCGATTGGGAGCTGTGGGTGGCGCAGGTCATGGAGACCCACACAACGTTCCCCATGCTCTCGCTGTTCCGCTCACAACATCCCGGTCAGAGCTGGATCACGGCCCTGGGCCTCGTGACCGACGCAGCCCTGCACCTGGAACTCGTCGATCGGCCGCCGGGCGGCTCGTCGTACTGGATGTACCGCCGCTCGGCTCGTCTCCTACAGATGCTCACGCAGGGGGCCGACCTCTCCGAATACCGCAAGCAGCTCGACGAAGGGTACGAGGGCGACCCCGTGGTCTTCCGCGAGCTGTACGACGCCATGACCGACCACGGCTTCTCCATGGTTCCCTTCGATGAAGCCGTGGAGCGCAGTCAGGCAATCCGTCGAACCTTCGACGCCCAGCTCGAATATCTCATCGACATACTCGATGCCCCACGCGGGTTCTGGGGTCACGTCGTGGGCCACACGATGGACGCCGCGACAACGATCGAGGGCGGGCCCGAACGTTGGACCGGGTTGCGCCGGGACTGACTCCGGTCCAGAACGAACAAACGCCGACCCGAAGGTCGGCGCTGTTCTCGATTCACGTGCGGAGCGGAGCCCCGTCAGTGGGTGTTCAGGAAGCTGCGTCCTGCAGCAGGCGAACACGCTTGGTGAGGCGGCTCTTGGTGCGAGACGCTGCGTTCTTGTGGATGGTGCCGTGTGCGGCTGCCTTGTCGATGCGCTTGATGGCAAGACGAAGCTTCTCGTCGGTGTCCTCGGCGCCGGCCTCGGCTGCCTCGAGAACCGAACGGGTGCGGGTACGCATTTCGGCGCGAACCGACCGGTTGCGGGCGTTGCGCTTCTCGGTCTGGCGGTTGCGCTTGATCTGGCTCTTGATGTTGGCCACGAAAGTTCGACCTCGGTGTCGTTGCGGTCCGTCCCTCGGACCAGTTGCACAGGCTACCGGTGC
>CAZFBD010000049.1:19744-25993 GCA_964517125.1 uncultured Acidimicrobiales bacterium | reverse complement strand
CTCAGGTGAATTTCCGCTGAGTTCCCGGGTACCGTCCAAGGGACCTATGGACCAGTCGCTCATTCGCAACACGTCGATCATTGCCCACATCGATCACGGCAAGTCCACCCTTGCCGATCGCATGCTGGAGCTGACCGGCGCCGTCGAGGCACGGGACATGAAGGCGCAGTACCTGGATTCGATGGATCTGGAGCGCGAGCGTGGCATCACGATCAAGCTGCAGTCGGTGCGCCTCGACTGGAACAAGCACGTCATCAACCTCATCGACACCCCCGGCCACGTGGACTTCGGGTACGAGGTCTCCCGTTCACTCGCCGCTTGCGAGGGCGTGATCCTGGTGGTCGACGCAGCGCAGGGCATCGAAGCCCAAACGCTGGCCAACTGTTACCTGGCGCTCGAGAACGATCTGGAGATCGTGGCGGCGCTCAACAAGATCGACCTTCCGGCCGCCGAGCCCGACAAGTACGCCGAAGAAATCGAGCACGTGCTCGGCATCCCGGCCGAAGACATCCTTCGAATCAGCGCCAAGACGGGCGAAGGTGTCGAGGCACTGCTGGACGCGGTCGTGGAACGCACCCCGGCCCCCAGCGGCGACCCGGACGGCGACGCCAAGGCCCTCATCTTCGACAGCCACTTCGACCCCTACCGCGGTGTCGTTTCGTCGATTCGTGTCGTGGACGGAACCATTCGTTCCCGAAGCAAGGCGCTGTTCATGCAGGCCAACGGCACCCACGACATCGAGGAGATTGGTGTGCGGTCGCCCGACAACTCGCCGGTCAAAGAACTGACCGCAGGCGAGGTTGGGTACCTCATCGCCGGAATCAAGGACGTCGGCGAAGCCCGTTCGGGTGAAACCGTCACGACCGCAATTCGACCGGCCTCCGACCCACTCGACGGCTACGAAGAGCCGCTGCCCATGGTGTTCAGCGGTCTGTACCCGATCGACGGCGACGAGTACCCGGCCCTTCGCGAGGCGCTCGAGAAGCTTCGACTGAACGATTCTTCCTACACCTTCGAGCCCGAGACCTCCGGCGCCCTCGGCTTCGGCTTCCGCTGCGGCTTCCTTGGTCTGCTCCACATGGAGATCGTCCGAGAGCGCCTCGAGCGCGAGTTCGGCCTGTCACTCATCTCGACCGCCCCTTCGGTGAAGTACAACGTCCACAAATCCGACGGCACCGAAATGCTGATCCACAACCCATCGGAACTTCCCGACGGTGCAGAGATCGACTTCATCGAAGAACCCATGCTGAAGGTCAACGTCATTGCACCGTCCAACTACACCGGCACGATGATGGATCTGTGCCAGTCACGTCGTGGCGAGATGCTCAAGATGGAGTACCTGTCGCCGGAACGAGTCGAGCTCAGCTACCGAATCCCGCTGGCCGAGGTCGTCACCGACTTCTTCGACCAGATGAAGAGCCGGTCGCAGGGCTACGCCAGCCTCGATTACGAGCCCGACGGCATGCTGCAGTCGAAGCTCGTCAAGGTCGACATCCTGCTGTCCGGCGACCCGGTCGACGCATTCTCCACGATCGTGCACGACGAGCGCAGCTACGAGTACGGCAAGCGCATGACCGAAAAGCTCAAAGAGCTCATTCCGCGGCAGCAGTTCGACGTTCCGATCCAGGCCGCCATCGGTGGCCGCTTCATTGCCCGTCAGACCGTCAAGGCCTACCGCAAGGACGTCACCGCCAAGCTCTACGGCGGTGACATCACCCGGAAGAACAAACTTCTGAACAAGCAGAAGGAAGGCAAGAAGCGGATGAAGTCCATCGGACGCGTCGACATCCCACAAGAAGCCTTCGTCTCCGCTCTCAAGCTGGACGATTGAGCATGCGAGCTCCTGAGGACGCCATTCATAGCCAGCATGCGTCGATCGAGATCGATGCAACTCCCGCAGCCGTCTACGCGCTCGTGAGCGACATCACCCGAATGGGCGAGTGGTCTCCTGAGGCAACCGGTGGCCGCTGGGTCGATGGCGGGACTGGACAGGTCGGGGATTGGTTCGTGGGCGAGAACGAGCTTCCCGAGCGGAGCTGGGAGCGCGACTGCCAGATCGCTGCCGCCGATCCGGGCAGGGACTTCACCTTCGTCGTCGGTGGTATCGAGGCGAACTGCACGACGTGGAGCTACGAGCTCGAGCCGACCGCCGACGGCGGCACGTTGGTCACCGAACGCTGGTGGATGGTGAACCGCACACCGGCGATGGCAGCGGCGTTCACGGACGCACCCGCCATCTACGAGGAGCGCACGGGCCCGTACACGGCACAGATGTTGCAGACCACGCTGGCCAACCTGAAGGCGGCTGCCGAGTCCTGACGCCGTCAGCGGTTGCGGGGGTGGTTCCTCGCCTGGCGTTCGTTGCCGCGCCGGTAGTTCCCGGTCAGGCGGGCCATGAGTTCCTGGTCGTCGCCATCGGCTGCATCATCGAGGAACCGGCTGGCCTTTGCACCGCGCAACGTGGCGGCGACCTGACCGTGATGCGTGATCACGATGTCGCCGTTCTTGCGTTCCTGCCATGCAAAGCCGCTCGGTCCGTCCATGGCACCCACCCTCCCATACGACGCAGACGGTATCCTTGACCTCCGTGTTGGACGAACGGAAGACGGCCATTCTTCGGGCCGTTGTCGAGAGCTATATCGAGACAGCGGAACCGGTCGGGTCCAGCCACATCTCTGCCACCACCGATCTCGGTGTTTCCTCCGCCACCATTCGCAACGAGCTGAAGCAACTCGACGAATCGGGCTACCTGGTTCAGCCGCACACGAGTGCCGGCCGCATCCCGACCGACAAGGGCTATCGGGTGTTTGTCGACACGTTGGACCGCCCGAACCTGAACCTGGAACGCAACGAATCGCAGCAGGTCACCTCGTTCTTCGAGCAGGCCACCGGCGAGATCGAACAGATGCTGGACCGCACGTCTCGCATGCTCAACAAGCTCACCGGCGTCACCTCGCTTGTCGTCGCACCCGATCACGAGACCGCCACGGTCAAGTCCGTGCAGCTTGTGGAGCTGGCGCCCACGGTCGCCATGGCGGTCATGGTGCTCTCTGACGGCACGGTCGAGAAGGGAACCATCGAGCTCGTCGATGAGCTCGACGAGGTCAGCATTGCCGTGGCCAGCGGCCACCTCTCGGCGGCCATGGTCGGTCGAGCAGTGGCCGATGCCGGCCAGCCGTCGGCCTCTGGGAATGCGGCTGCCGACCGCCTTGTTGAGTCCGCACGTGCAGTACTCACCACTCCCGCCGGCGCCGGCGAAATCTATGTCGGCGGCCGGGCCAGCGTGGCGGGCTCGTTCGAGCAGATCGAGACCGTTCGCGAAGTTCTGGCCACCCTCGAAAAGCAGCTCGTCGTGGTGACGCTGCTGCGCGATGTCCTGGACCGCGGCATGTCGGTGGCCATTGGCAACGAAACCGGTGTCGATCCGCTGGCCGAATGTTCCCTGGTCGTGGCCCCCTACGAGGTCGACGGCGAGCAGGTCGGCTCCATTGGCCTCCTGGGCCCCACACGAATGAACTATCCGCATGCGATGGCTGCAGTTGCCGTCGTGTCCCAATCCCTCGGCAAACGCCTGAGTGAGGGCTGATTCCATGGCAGAGCACTACGACATTCTCGGGGTGAGCCAGCAGGCCACCGAAGCCGAGATCAAAAAGGCGTATCGCCGGCTGGCCCGCGAATACCACCCCGACACGAACCCCGGCGATGCCGAGGCCGAGGCGAAGTTCAAGGACGTCGCGAACGCCTACGAGGTCCTTGGTGACCCGGATCGTCGGGCGCGCTACGACCGCTTCGGCGACGACGGCCTGGGCGGATCCGGTGGCCAGCAGGCCGGTAACCCCTTCGGGGCCGGCGGCCTTGGCGACATCTTCGAGACGTTCTTCGGGGGCGGCAACCCGTTCGGCGGCCCGAGCGGCCCCAGCGGCCCACCCCGTGGCGAGGACCTCGAAACCGCTCTGAACCTGGACCTGCGCGACGTCGTCTTCGGCGGCGAGCAGATGGTCAACGTCCGCACCGCGGTCAGCTGCGAGCCCTGCGATGCCAGCGGCGCCGAAGCTGGCAGCGGCACCAGCCGATGCACCGAATGCGGCGGCAGCGGTCAGGTGCAGCGTGTCCGTCAGTCCATCCTCGGCCAGATGGTGAGCGCCTCGCAGTGCCCCACCTGTTCTGGACGCGGCGAGACCATCGATCACGTGTGCAAGGAATGCAAGGGCGAGGGTCGCCGCATCGAAACCGTCACCTACACGGTCGACGTGCCCGCCGGTGTCGATTCCGGTTCCACCCTGCGGCTCACCAACCGCGGTGCGGTCGGGCCCCGTGGCGGCACCAATGGCGACCTGTACGTCCACATCTCGGTCAACGAGGACGACCGATTCGAACGCGATGGCCACGATCTGCTCATGAAACAGCCCATCGGCTTCGCCCAGGCCGCGTTGGGCGCCGAGCTCCAGATCGAGACGCTCGAAGAGCCGGAGACGCTCCTGGTCCCGTCAGGGACACACTCCGGGCGCCGGTTCCGGCTGCGGGGCCATGGAGTGCCCATGGTGAACGGTCGCGGCCGAGGCGACCTGCTGGTGGAGCTGGTAGTGGCGACGCCCAGCGACCTGACCGAAGAGCAGGAAGACCTGCTGCGTCAGTTCGCCGAGCTCCGAGGTGAAGAGGTGGCTCCGTCGGACCCGGGCTTCTTCTCCAAGGTCAAGTCGGCGTTCAAGTAGATGGAGCTGGCGGGGTCGCCGGGACCCCACGTGTTCGTTGCGTCGCTCGACGCCCCACAGCTCGACGAAGACGACCGCCACCACCTGTCCAAGGCCTTGCGCATGCGCGCCGGCGATGCACTCACCGTGTCCGACGGCAACGGATCGTGGGCGGCCGCCGAGTATGCAATCGATGGACCAATGCAGCTGACGGGAGAGCCGGTCTTCGTTCCCGCTGCGGATCGTCCGACGACCGTGGCGTTCTCCCTGGTGAAGGGCCAGAAGCCCGAGCTCGTCGTGCAGAAGCTGACCGAGCTGGGGGTGGACCGAATCGTGGGCCTCGATGCGGAGCGCAGCGTGGTTCGCTGGGACGAACGAAAGATCGCAGCGCAGCTGGAGCGTTGGGCCCGCATCGCCCGCGAGGCATCGATGCAAAGCCATCGCGTTCGGCTGCCCGAGATCAGCGGAGTCATCCCGGCACTCGACCACCTGGCCCAGCCCGAGGTGTGCGTCGCGCACTTCGGAGGCGAGCCCCTCGGGGTGCAGCACCGATCGATCGCCATTGGCCCGGAGGGTGGCTGGAGCGACACCGAGGCAGCCGCCGCCGGCTCTCGCACAGTGACCCTCGGGGCCACGGTCCTGCGAGCCGAGACGGCGGCAATCGCCGCCGGAACCCTCCTCTCCGCGACGACTGTCATGGGAAGTTCTGACCCTCGGTGAAGAACCGGTCGAAATGATCGTTCATTTCATTTTGTAACGCGACACGGATTGTGCGTAGGGTGTCGCCAACGAGGTTCACTGTGCGCGGCTAACCAGCTGCACACTGCGAAATACGCAACATGGGTGTCGGCCGGAGTCGGAACCCAGGACAACTCGGTGAGGTAGTGATGGACGACAAGGACAACACCCCGGACGGGTACAGCCGCAAGGTCGGAGAACGGCTTCGTGCCATCCGCCGTCAGAAGCGACTGTCCCTCCAGGAGGTCGAGGCAAACTCGGCACAGGAGTTCAAGGCATCGGTGCTGGGCGCCTACGAGCGTGGCGAGCGGGCAATCTCGGTTCCCCGCCTCCGCAAGCTCGCAGCGTTCTACAGCGTTCCGGTGGATCAACTTCTGCCGATCGAGGGTGCGCCCGACTTCGGTGTCGAGGTGGATGAGACGATCGATCTCCGCGAGCGCCCAACCCGGGCAGCTGGTGCGGCGATCACCATCGATCTCACCAAGCTGGAGAAGCTGTCAGGCCCCGAAGCCGACATGCTTTCCCGGTACCTCACCATGATTCAGGTGCAGCGTCAGGACTTCAACGGCCGGGTGCTCACCATCCGCCGCGACGACCTGCAGGCGCTTGCCGCAATTCTGGGCACGGGCATCGACGGGGCAGCTCCCCGCCTCGATGCGCTGGGTCTCAGCTTCGTTCCACAGAAGCTGTAGTTCCCGCCGCAAGGCGAACAGAGAACGAGAGGGCCGGGCCGCGCCCCCCTCGCCCCCCCGCCCGCGCCGGGTTTCGGGGGGGGTGGTGCGCGCGGGCGTTCGATGCGGGGGGGTTGGCGGCGGTTGGC
>CAZFBD010000049.1:3577-19734 GCA_964517125.1 uncultured Acidimicrobiales bacterium | reverse complement strand
CCCCCGAGGTGTTAGTCCCCGCCCCACGGCTACCAGCCACCGCGCGGGGGGGCCTGCGACGCCGGCGCCGCCGGGCCCTCGACGTTTTCCGGAGAGCGTGTGCCGCTCGGGTATCGCCGGCCGTACGCATCCTGCTTGACTGAGCCAAACCACCGGAATGCTGAGACGTTCGATCAAGTGAACCGGACATGCGGGTATTCATCGTCCGACGTGTTCTCGTCATCGTGGACGTATGAACACAACAACAGCATTTGAAACCAAGATCCTGCGGACGGTCGCCAAGAAGTCCTTCTGCACCATCGGCACAGCGTCGCCGGCCGGCCACGGCCACTCGGCCGGTGTCATCTATGAAGCGGTCGACGGAGCGCTCTGGAGCCACACGCTCCGATCCAGCCGCAAGGCCCGCAACATTGCCTCCGACGGCCGCATTGGTGTCTGTATTCCGTTTCGGCGGATGCCGATGGGTCCACCGTTCACGATTCAGTTCCAGGCGGACGCACACGTGGTCGCCATGGACTCGCCCGAAATCACCGAGCTCCTCCAACGCGGTGCCCTGACGTCGATCACTGGTCACGGTGAGCTCGAGATGGAGGACGGCTGCTTCGTCCGAATGGAGCCAAAGGGAACGATGCACAGCTTCGGGCCGGGCGCGAGGACGATCGATCTCATTCGCGATCCGCTCAACAGCGGTGCTCGCAGCTTCCGCCATGACGGTCGGAGCTTCCGATGACGGCCGCTGAACCGGAATCATTGCGTTCGCCATGGCTGCTGCTGCACCATTGATGTCCATCGAGGAAGGGTGACACCGATGTCCGGATCCAGGGAAGACCCGATCGCCACGACCCTCGACCGTTTGGGTGCCGAGAGCCTCAACGCCGGTCTGGCAAATGAAGATCCGCTGGCCGAGGCGCTGCATCACCTCCGCATGGATGGCGTGTTCTATTGCCTCTCCGAGCTCTCCGCCCCGTGGGGCCTGACCATGCCACCCATGCCCGACTGTCTCTGGTTCCACGTGGTCACACAGGGGGAGTGCACGCTCGAGCTCAGTGATGGCACGGTCCGGCGTGTCCGAGCCGGGGAAGTCGCCGTGCTCCCACATGGTGCTGGCCACACGGCAGGGGACAGCCTCGACAGCCACGCACCGATCGTGTTCGACGTGCCACACCACTACATCAGCAGGAGTTACGCCACGCTCGACCATGGCGGTGGGGGACCGGCTGGTTGCAGGCGCTGCGTGACCCGGTCATTGGCCGAGCGATCAACCTTGTGCACGCCAACCCGGCCCAGGAATGGACGGTCACCTCGTTGGCTGCCGAGGTTGGTGCCAGCCGTTCCAATTTCTCCGCCAGGTTCACCGAGCTGGTTGGCGTGTCGCCGAAGCAGTACGTCACCACGTGGCGGATGCAGATGGCGCAGGACATGTTGCGGGACCGGGAGGTGACGGTTGCGCAGGTTGGCTACGCCATGGGATACGGCTCCGAAGCGGCGTTCAGCCGGGCGTTCAAGCGCGAAGTTGGCGTCAGTCCGAGCCGGGCCCGTCGGGCGTCGGTGGAAAGCGAAGTCGCTGCCCTGGCAGAAGCAGATCCGGGTTTGCCGGGTCGGTGAGCTCGGCTCGGTTCGCCTCGACCAGCTCGCGCCAGTAGGGCGTAATCTCGGAGTCGGTCAGATCCCTCCGGCCCCATTCATCTTCGAGATGCTCCTCGGCCAGGGACCAGAAGCTGTCCCCGGTTCGGACCAGGGTGGATTCGACGGTCGCTGCAGTGGTGTCGGGAACGGCGGATTCTGCCGGTCCGGCACCGGTCATTGGGTGGGTCTCTGGGAGCTGTGTCGGTCCAGTGGTCGCCTCGGGCGTGAGCGTCAACGGGGTCACGCTCTGCAGGTGCAGAACCGTGGCCGACGCAGGCGCCGGGTGCGCAGGCGAAGCCTCATGGAGGTGCGCTGCTGCAGGAAGGATCACTGCCGTTGCTCCGAGCGCCGCACCGATTGCTCCGACCAACGGTGTCGGCACGAGCCGTCGCCAACCCGAGTGTTCGTTGGGAACGCCGAGCGCTCCGACAGCGATGACCACCACGATCAGGTACCAGCCAGCAGCGAGCGCCAACCAGCGACAGATGGTGGCGACGACCACCACCAGATCGTCGGCCCACAACGAGAGCTCTGCCCGGCTCAGGCCGGTTGGGCCGCGGAGGTCAAAGCGCGCCAGCCAGTGCAGGCAGCCAACGATGGCGAGGAGCACTGCGAGCGACCCGAGCAGTCGAAGGACAGGCGGCCGGTTCATGGCCCACTCAGAACAAGCTCGGCAGTTCCCACCGCAGTGAGGGTCTTGTTCACGCCGCCGAGGAGAGAGCGGCCAATGATGTACTCATGCTCAACCGACAGTTCCACCTCGACTGCCGGTGGGTCGCCGGGAATCACCCGAACAACGCCAGTGGCATCGTCCAGGAGCGAGATGGCAATCGCGGGATCCAAGACCGACGCGGCAAGTGCCGGATCGATGGAGACCTCGCCGGTCTCGCGAAAGGCTTCGATGTCGAACCCGAACGCCGACGCATCGGACGCAGCGCTCGCCGCCAGATCGTTGAGCTGCCGCTGATGAAGATGCAGGGCCGCAGCCTCCAGAACGAGTGAGCCAAGCACCAGCAGGATCAGGAAGCCTGCCGGGATCAACAGCACACTCTGGCCCCGATCACGATCCTCGGGCGCACACCGCATCAGCAGATCCCTTCGAAGTCGCCGGCTCGATAGGGATCGATCCGTTCCGAATGACGGGCTTCAATCACGTCGAGCGAACCGATGCCTCCAACGAACGGCACGGTGATGAAGGCCAGCTCGTAGCTGGCGGTGATCGTCACGACGGCACAGCGCTCATAGTCGGCCAGTGCCGGGGCGGTCGGGGGCAGAGCACGCTCACCACGTCCGTACTCCTCCATCACTTCACTGATCCGTGCTTCGGCATTCGGCCAGGCGTCGAGCGGATCCGACTCCACGTACACGCGGGCGCCCTCGCGTGCAGCGGTGGAAACCGCCATCCACGAGTCGACGACCGTCCAGGCGTTCAGGATCATGATGGAGCCAACAACGAAGACGAGGAATCCGAGCGGGAGCATCTCCGCCCCGCCGATTGCGCCACGCTCATCGCGCAGCCGTTCACGAATGGCTGCGATCATGCCTGCTGTTCCTCAACTCGCACCTCGAAGGTCCGGGTCAGCACCCCAAAGGCTCGGGCGTCGGAGAACGCAGGAAACAGCGACTTCGTCTCCCACTCCAGATCGGCGACAACGACATCGCCCTCGATCCGGATGTCGAACTCCACCGACTGGTCGACGAGGGCACGGAACTCGGCTTCGGCTTCGGCAGGTGTCTGTCCGTTCTGTTCTGCGACATCGCGGGCGGCATCGATCGCCAGGCCCGTGACGACTGACGTCGTGTACAGGTTGTACATGATCTGCACCGTGAAAACGAGCAGGACGAAAAACATGAGGACACCCACGACCATCGACAGCAACCCCGCGCCGCGTTCATCGGCGGCGCGGGTCTTCGATTCGCAATGTGGTGCTGCCATGAGATCGGCCGCCGCTGGCTAGTTGCCGATCTTGTCGACCTGCTCGTCCAGCGTGCGCTCGGTGTCGTCGGCAAAGCCCTTGAACGCAAGCCAGAGTGCGACGCCCAGAAACGCAACGATCAGCACGGCGATCGCCATGGAAATGACGCCCTCGCCGCGATCGTCCGTGCGCCGGGTGGCCACGGCAGCGATGGTGGCCTGCACCATCTGAATCCGCCGCAACTCCGCGTGTTGCCCCGCCGTCATGAAGAACTGCATGTCGCCCAACTTTCTCCCTTGGTGTTCGTTTGTACCACAGAGGTCACAGAATTCGAAAATATCATCAATCATCAGGTCCCAAAGTCACGGAGTGCGTCAAAAAAGGGAACGGCCATCAGCACGACTCCCGGAATGAGCGTTGCCACGGTCACCGGAATCCAGACCTGCTGGTTCTTCTTCTCGATCGCTTCGATGAGCGATCGGTGCGCCTCGGCCCGACTGGTTCGTGCTTCGGCAGCGACCATGCCGCCAAGGTCGCCGGCCTCGCGGTTGAGCGCCAGGACCGAGACCAGTCGGCGCACGGCATCGACGTCCACCAGCTCCGACCATTCACGCAGCGCGTCGACTTCCGAGCTTCCCTGCTGGACCCGGGCCACGACACGTTCCAGGTCGGCAGCGATCGCCCCACTGCTTCTGCGAGCCACCCGGCTCAGGGCCGCGCCCAGTGAGTATCCGGAACCGAGGAGCATCGCGATCTGCTCGGCGACGACGGGAAGTTCCTGAAAGACCCGTTCCTTCCATCGGTCCGAGGCGTTCGCAAGCTGCTGTTCGATCACCAGGAACGCCAGGAGCGGGGCGGTCACGAGCGCCATGATCGTGAGGGGAGCAGACAGACCAAGAACGAACGCGGCGACCACCACGGCCGCCACGCTGCCGAGCGCCCATCCCATCTGACGCATTCGGAACCCGGCGGGGTCCAGATCCCAATGCACCCGACGAAGACGCCGGGGGAGTTCCTCGCTGACACCGAAGAGTCGAGCCGCCACTGCGCCGCTTGCTTCGGCGAGTGGCCGTAGGAGCGCACCGAAGCTCTCGACCGAGAGAAGCTCGCTTCTGGCCGGAAGTCGTGTGCCCGGAAGGTACGGCGAGATACGCGCGGCAAGCGACTGATTGCGGAACCACCGCAGCTCACTGAGCATGAGCGTGGCTCCCACGAACAGCAGGATCGTGGCAAGGGCAAACAGCCGAATCATCCGAAGACTCGTTCTTCCGTGGGAAGCCGCATGATTCGGCCCGCCCAAACCCAACACGTGATGATCAGTGCCAGAGCGAACACGACAAGCGCCTGGCCGGTACCGGTGCCGTACGCATCGCGCCCATTGCCGATCGACAGACCAGCCAACGCCATCCCGAACGGGACCACGAGGACGAACCAGCGGGCGAATCGCACGCCCGCCTGGCGGGCCGCAGCGTCCCGTCGATGCTGTTGGTCCGTGAGGCGATCCTCGGCAAGCGCCTGCAGACGGCGACCGACCTCGCCGCCGCCAAGCTCATGGGCAGTGAGCAGCGTTTCCGCAACGATGTCCGCCGTGTTGTGTGCGAGCTCGGCTTTCAGTACCTCGAGCGCTCGCGCGAAGTCGGTGGAGATGAGCCATTCGCGTTGGGCTTCGGCAAACGCCACATTGAGCCCCTCCGGTGCTCTCGCCCCGACTTCGAAGGTGGCTTGCGGAATGGAACGTCCGAGCGTTCCTGTGAGGAGCCGAATCTCCTCGATGAGGCTCGGCCAGGCCGCGTGAGCCTGCGCCTGTTTCCTCTCGTGGCGTAGCCGGGCAGCCCCCAACGGCGTGGTCGCAGCGAAGAGCGCCAGCACCAGTCCAGCCAGTGGTCCCGCGAACAGGATCGTCCCGAGCGCAAAGCCGAACATCGCAAGCACGACCATCGCAGCCATCAAGGCACGCGGGTCCAGGTCACCCAGTCCTGCGCCGTCGAGGGCGTCATCGATGCGATGCCCCTCGGCACGTTGCTGGCGAGGGCCCGGCCGAAGCCCGGCCCACCCGAACACCGCCGACGAATACATCAGGTGCATGCCGTACCCGGCAATGATCGCAGCAAGCAGAACGATCATCCGGGAACGTCACCCTGCATGATCCGCGTCGGCGGCGGTTGAACGACCGGGAGCAGGCGTCGAATGTCGAAGCCCGCCGCAGCCATGTCCTCTCCCGCCCGCGCTGGAATGTTCCCGGTCCACTGCAGGACATCGGTGTGCGGGTCTCGCTTGAACACCTCGGTGAGGGTGAACTGTGTGCTCGACTCGCCAGCAGTCAGATCCTCGACACACGCGATCTGGTTCACCCGAGGTCCCGACGGGGTTCGGACCGTGTGCACGACGACGTCGACCGCCTGGCTGACCAGGTCGTTGAGTGCAGCCATGGGGATGTCGCTGGACGTGTCCGCCAGCTGACAGACGAAGCGCAGGCGGGTCAGGGCCTGGCGAGCCGACCCGGCGTGGATCGTCGTGAATCCCGTGACACCGCTCGACAACGTCATCATGAGCGGAAGCGCTTCCTTGTCCCGAACCTCGCCGACGATTGCCACGTCGGGCGCCATGCGGAGGAACCCACTGACGAGGTTGCGAAGGTCGATCGCTGGACGGTCTGGGCGTGGTCCACGGGTCTGCATGCTCGCCACGTTCGGCAGCGGCACGTCGGCTTCGAAGACCTCCTCAGCAATGACGACACGCAGGGTCGGGTCCAGCTCAGCCGCGCAGCACGACAGGAGCGTGGTCTTTCCTGCGCCCGGGACACCGGCGAACACGATGGACAATTTCGACTGCACACACGCCCGCAGGAAGTCGGCCGCATCGGCGGTGAGTGTGTCGGAGCCCACGAGCTCGTGGAGCGAATGGAACGCAACACCCGTGAACTTTCGGATGTTCACGATCATGTGGCCGCCGCGAGCAATGTCGTTGTGCACGATGTGGAGCCGGGCACCGTTGTCCAGCTGGGCGTCCTGGAGGCCGCTCGTGGGGTCGAGCGCCCGATGCGCTCCATCCGAGCGGTCGACGATTCGGGTGACTGTCCGCAGGACGTGGTCGTCGTCGTGGAAGTTCTGGTGGTGGTAGCCCGAGGTGCCAGCGTGGCGTTTCACGAAGATTGCGTCTGGCGCATTGATCATGATTTCCCACACGTCATCATCGTCGAGAAGTGCGGTGAGGGGCCCGTAGCCGATGAGGTTGTGCATCGCCCGGTCGGCGACCGAGTCCGGCTCGGTGATGTCGATGGAACGCAGTCCTCGCCGGTGGTCTGCGCGCCAGTCGTTGATCAAGCCAACGACGATGGACCGGAGCGCTCCAACACTCTGCTCGTTGCCAACAGAAAGGTTGGCATCGTTGGCGGCGCTGAGCGCAAGACGTTCAATTTCCTCCAGCGGGGCGACGTCACTCATCGGTGGCCCACGTTCCGAGCGAGCCGGGAGCAACGGCAACCGGTTCCGGCGATGGTGCCGGACGGGCGTGGTTGGCGGGGCGGTTCAGCAGCGCATTGCACGCCGACGAGACCGGGTCTGAAAGCTGCGAAGGAAGCGCATCGCCGTCGCGGAGCACCTCGTCCAGGTGTTTGCGGGTGGGCACGAACACGGGAGTGGCCAGCGGCCCGGCATCCTGCGCTCGGCTACTGACCAGATCGCCGACGGCGGCCGTGATCCCTGACCGGGCCCGGGGCTTCCGAGGCGCATGGTTCACACACGGGAGGATGCGTTCGGTCGGAACTCCAAGATCGATCAGGTTCAGAATCGTCTGCACCAGCCGGTGGACACCCCAACTTCCCGGGCTGCCAACAACGACAACCAGATCGGCGCGCCGGGCCGCAGTGCGTGCCAGCCGGTTGCGGTCGTCCAGATCGTTCGCTCCGGTTCCTTCGGAGCCCTCGAAATCGCCGGTGATGTCCGCGACGGTGGTGGTGTACAGCCGGTCCATGCTCGCCCATGCGGCGTCCAGGGACCTGGCGGAGACCGACTGCCAGTCGCGCTCGTGGCGAAGGCCGAGCAGTAGGTGATAGCCGCGGTCCGGCAGCGAGAAGATGCCCTCCGCAATCGTGTCGTCGGCCGGGGTGCCGAGGCGGTGGCCCTCAACCAGTTCGGTGAGGCCGGGTACGACATCGCGGGCATCGTGCATCATCGCCTGACTCGAGCGAAGTGCCATATCCGCCAGAAGCAGTCGGCGCCGTTCGGGGAGGCGGCCAAGTCCTTGCGCGAGTGCCATGGCGACCGTGGAGGTGCCCATGCCACCAGCTCCGGTGACGACGATGGTCCGGCTACCCGATGGTCCTTCGGTCTGCGTGAGGGAGGGAGGGGTCAGTGTCCCGGCGCGATCGATTTGCTGCGACACGCGTTCGAGCGTGGAGATGAGATCGGCTGATTCGAAGCGCTCCGGGAGCACTGCGGACACGCCAAGTTCGGACCACGAGCGTTCGACGAGCCCATTGTCGATGACGACGGGCGCACAACCATGCTCGACGGCGTGGTCGAAGAGGTCACGGTCGATCCCCGGGCTGGAGGCATCCACGAGGAGCGCAGAGAAGGGCCGGCCGTCGTCCAGCCGCGCCCGAACCTCGGTCGTCGAGATGCATTTGATGAACTCGACTGGGATGGCGGCCTCGTTGGCCCAGCGGGCCACGGTCCGAAACCATTCGCTGCGTACCGGTGCCAATCCAAGCACCACGAACCTGGCGCCTGCCATCAGCCAGCGGCTCCGGTGGCCGACGCCAACGTGACCGAGCTCGGAAGTTCGATTTCGGGGGCTCCGCTCAGGCCCACGATGTGCAACTGGCCATCTTCGATGGCGTTGACGATGCGAGCGGCGATTGCGCCGTCGGCGATACCGACACGAAGCACCCCTTCGCGGGCGAACTCCGAACTGTCGGTCGTGTACGAGAGCACCACCACCCGGTCGGCAATGAGCACGGTGGTCGTGGGGTCATCGTCGTAGGTGGCGAGCACCGACACGACCTCGCCGGGGGAGAGGCGGGCCGGCACGAGCGTGGGCTCCACCGGTATGGACACGGTGGCGAGGCCGCCGGAAATTCCCGACGGCGGTCCGTCGGCAAGATTCGATCGTTGGACGAACTCCAGACGGGACAAGGGACCCAACAGCACCGACCCGATGACGTCATTCGGATCACTGACGACGAAATCGACACTCTCGTCCAAACGGATGTTCACCAGCGCAACATCGTCCGCAGAAATGACGGTGCCAGGCGCAAGATCCTGTCGGGCCACGACGACGTCCTGGAAGGTTGCGTCCTGTCCAAGGCGTGTGGCCAGCAGCACCGCGAGGACGGCCAAGGTGATGAGGAGCCCACCGAGGACCGCACGCCCCGAGGGCAGCCGTCGGCCAGTTCTGATGACCGGATTCTTCTCGCTCACGGTTGCACGTCCGCTCGTTGGTTCGGGGCTCCCAAATCATGGAAACATTCCAAAGTGCCTGAAAGATTGCTAGGTTGACCAACATGACGCAGGCAGATGGCGACTGGCTTTCCACGAAGGATGCGGCCGCGGCGCTCGGGCTCACGCCCCGCACGCTGTACCGGCTCATCGACGAGGGACAACTCCCGGCGTACCGATTCGGTCGGGTCATTCGGCTGAAGCAGAACGAGGTCGACGCGTTCGTGGCGTCCAGCCGGATCGAGCCCGGCACCCTGGAACACCTCTATCCCGAAGCTGTTCCGGGCGAGAAAACCGCCGACGCCTGAGCTCATCGGTCGATCACCGCTTCGTCGATGCGCCCGATCGGCATTGTGAGGCTGTCGCTGTCGCCGTCCAGGCGAAGCGTGACCTGATCCACTCCCACCGCCATCAGTCGGCCCATGAACGTGGCCCCACTGCTGGTCACGATCGAAACCCGTGCTCGTTCTTCCGATGCCTCGTCCAGCAGGCTGGCGAGGTCAGGGCCGGGCGGAATTGTGTCCAGTTCTCGGCGCCTGCCGTTGCCCGGTTCGCGAATAGCGTCGATCGCGTCGAGGGCAAGAAGGACCCGGGGTTCATCGAGCCCGGCGGCGAGAACCACGAGCTGCGGTCCAACCGCAAGGATGATGCCGCGGTGGTTGTTTCCCGCACGCGTGAGGACGACGACGGGTGCCCCAAGTTCGGCGAGCTCCACAAGCGTTCCGGCCCAGGAGCCGGAGAGGTCGGCCAGAAGCGCGTGCGAGGACCGCTGCCGACGAGCATCGATCTCTGCGGCCAGACGCCCAGCGTCGGTGAACGCGCCCAACGCCTGCTCGAAGTCGTTTGAGCCAACGGCCCGCTCGGCCTCCATCGCTGTTCCTCCCTACGCCCTACCGCCTCTTCCGAGAGTGGTTCCTCCGGGGCCGCGCTGTCATGGGTCGACCGAACCCTCTTGCCGCTTCGAATCGTCGTGTTCAAAACGGTTCCGCGGAACCGTTTTCGTCGGATTCGATGTCACAGCGGCGTCGTAGTTTTGGGGGTATCGGCGAACAGAAATGAGGTCACGAGATGGCGGATGTGTTGGACATGTTGGGTACCGAAGACGCAGCCTTGGACGAGGTTTCCGTGGAGATTCTGGAGCAACAGATCACGTCGTTCGCTGGGCGTCTCGCAGCGGCGACCGCCACATGGTTGGTGTGGATCGGGGCGTTCGATCGGCGGCTCGGCTGGCAGCGTTGGGACCAGACAAGCTGCGCTGGCTGGCTGAACTGGAAGTGCGGTCTGGATCTGCGAACGGCTCGTGACCACGTGCGGGTGGCACGGTCGCTCGAACACCTGCCCGAGGTACGCCAGCTCTTCCTTGCCGGCGAACTGTCGTACTCCAAGGTCCGGGCCATCACCCGGGTTGCCGACGAATTCAACGAACATGAGCTCTGCGAGCTTGCGGTGGCGGCCACTGCCTCACAGATGGACCGTGTGTGCTCGGCGCTGGCCGACACCGACCCGCCCGCCGACTGGTCGCCGAGCGTGCGGTTCGAGTCGTTCATCAACCACGGCAGAATCGTCATCGAATGCCCCATCGATGATCTGCATCGGTGCCGACAGGTCGTTGACGCCGGAGTCACCACACTCCTCGACGAAGCGCACGATGGCGCCGAGGAAGGGCAGACACGCCGAGACACCATTGAGCTGCTCGGCGGCAGGCAGACGGTCGTCTCCGGAGTGATCGTGGCGCTCATCACGGGTGTGCTCGACGCTGCGGAAGGTCCGTTCGAAGACGCCTTGCTCGTGGCCGATGTCGAAGCGCTCGCGCCGGTCGGGGCCCGTGAACCGGACTGCGGCGGCGAATGCACGCTCGGAGGCGACGCCATTCCGCCCGTCATCGCCCGGCGACTGGCGTGCGATGCCCGCCTGCAGGCGGCGGTGCAGGACGCCGTCGGAACAGCACTTGGGTTGGGTCGGGAGCAGCGTGTGGTGAACCGTCGGATGCGTCGCCTGCTGATGCGCCGCGACGGCGGGATGTGCCGGTTCCCTGGCTGCGGGGTGCGTCGTGGCCTCCACGCACACCACGTGGTGCATTGGGCCGATGGCGGCGAAACCGAGCTTGAGAACCTGGTCATGGTCTGCAACTTCCACCACCACTCACTGCACGAAGGCGGTTGGAACGTCATCAACAAGAACGGACGGTTCGTGTTCTACGACCCCAGCGGCAGCGAGTCCACCGTCGAATCGATGGCCGCAGCGGACGGAGATCACACACTCCCCGCGGTGGTGCCATTGCGCAAGAGCGGTTCCGCGGAACCGCTCGCCGGGTGGGGCGAGCGTATGGACCTGGGCTGGGTGGTTTCGGCCTTCGTCACCAAGGCCGAACTCCGCAGGGAACGGCTGGCGAAATCCACTGGGTAACTCCCTTGGACAACGACCGCTCAACGCGACAAGATGGCCTCTTCAGGGCGCGGAGAGAAGGCGGAGAGCAGCAAGATGTCGGTGGAACCCGTTCGGGTTGAGCTGGGGTATGACCGCTTTGAGGCGATTGCAATCGCCAACGAAGCAAAGGCCCGCGGCTACAAAGTGGAACTGTTGTTGATGGACTCGAACGGTCTGGCGCCTGGCCTCAGTGCGTTGGAACCGCACGTGCTCCTGTCGCTGCCAGACCAGGCCGAAGCGGTCTCCGAAATCGCCGAGAGCAGCTGGCGCGACTACGTCGAATGGGAAGGCCGAATCGAGGACCTGCCCCGCTACACGCCGATGCTCATGCAGATGGCCGCCGCCCTTGCCGCGGCGATCGTGGTCGTCTCGATCCTGGCCGTGTTGTTCGTGTAGCTGGCGCGACGCCTTGAAATAGGGGGAGCAACCAGCTTCTCATCGTCGTCCAAGCCGAACGCACCGCTCCTGACACCCGCACCCGATTAGCTCCTGGTACTCGTCCGCTGGCGTCCTTCACTACGGCTCGACTATTCCACGACTGAGTCACGATGAAGATCGCGGACGTCTGTGCCCTCGAGTTCCCTCTCCAGCGAGGAGACTCCGTGGACCCGCAGATGCTCCAGCTCTGGAACGGAGATTGGGACGCCGAGAAGCCAGTGGACTGATGACGACGAGATCTCCACCGAACCCAGCTCTGGCCAGGAGAACGGTGGCGCCCACATGCAGTGCGGAACCGTCGTGTCTGGGATGTACTCGGCGATGAGACCTAGAAAGACGGCTCCGGGGCGTGCCGGCCAGCGGTTCTTGGCGACGTAGAACGCGGCCGTTGCTGTCAGCTATTCCTGGATCTCGCTGCCGTCGTCATGTCCGTCGAACATCAGCTCGACACGGATGCTGCGACCGTCGACCAGGTTCGGTGCTTCGTGCAGCCCGATTGTTGAGGTCAGTTTCCTGCTGCTCTTCTCGTCGATACCGGTGACGATCAGAACGCCGTTGTCTTCGTTCTCATCAAGGAAGTTGTTCATCTTGATGCTGGAGTCCGGGAAGACGTCCTTCACCGCAGCTGAGAGGATTCGGCTGTCCTCGGTGTGCTCGGCGGGGTACTGGCGCATGTCTATCCACCTTCTCCCTGAGCTTCGAGGTCGTCGATCACCAGAGAGTAGTAGAGGCGTCTTGAGCCCAAGCCTTCATGACAGTCAGACGATCTTTGCGAGCTGCCGAAGGGCCGCCAGCTCGTCGGTGATGACCGCTTCAGCAATCGCGAACTTCTCGGCAAGCAGAACGGCGTCCCAGAGAAGCTCTCGGACGTCATCCTCCGGGGAGTTCGACGGTTCAGCTGGTATCGCTATCTGAACCATGAGTTCCCGGCGATTGAACAGGCCGGTTCGAAGACCTTCGAACTCTGGGGTCAAGATGTTTCCGGGTAGGTGAAAGACGACGTTGACGGCAAGCGGGCTCTCAACGTCGTCCCGGAGTGCGACTACCCGTTGCATCAGTCCCATGACTGCGCTCTTCCAACCTGGATCCGTTCCGGGGCCACCGGCCACCGCCCCGATGGACAACGGAGGTCCAGCAAGTGGCTGCCCGTTTCCCGAATCGATCGCATCCATGTCGCTTCTCCGTTTGAGCGTCCGAACACAATGGGTTCAGCGGTGGTCCAATCCTACCGTCGCGGCAAATTCGAGGAATCCTCATACGCCCGCTCGACACCAGTCAGTCGATGACGACAAGCGCGAAGCGGCCCGCTCCCAAATGATGGAGAAACCACTTGAGTCGGCCGTCACATGCCGGCTCTTGTCCGAGTCCCCGCCCACAGCATGGTCACGCTCGGCGCGCTATCGGAGATCGTCCTGGCGTCGTCGGAGGTTCGCTGGTTTCGCGCAACGAACCCGCTCAGTCTCCTGACCGGTGGTGTTGTCGATCTCGAACTCGTAGACACCGGTAGCTGTTCCTGCGCAGCTGTCGGCGCTGCTGTTGGCTCAGTCGAGGAAGATCTGGCCGAGTTCGTCGAGAAAGCCGCTACTTGGATCGTCGAATCTTCCCCAGTGTCGAACCAGGCCCTCCGACTTGAGCCGTGCGAGCGTCGATGAGACCTTGTCCAGCGACGTGAGGGGCACCGCCACAGCGATCTGCTCGGCGTTCATCGGGTCGAACCAGGCGCCAGTTCCTTCCAGCTCTGTCATGAGTCGACGCCATCCTGGCGGGGCAGCCGACTCAGCTGGCGCCACCAAACGCAATACAAAGTTGGCGAAGCCTGATCGTTGGCTGACCGACTCGATCACCAGCGATCCAGACTCTTCTTCTTGCGCAAGGTCAACAACGTCATCGAGGCAGATTCCGATTCGATAGAACGGAATCGAAAGCACTTGGGCTTGGTCCCTCCCGACCGGCTTCGCAAGTAGACCTTCGAATTCGCAGAGGAGACTTGCGGGTGCCCAGACCGTGATCTCCTCATTGGCATTTTCCGTATGAAGGGTGCGTGCGACGATCGCGCCCGCTTCGACTCGCGTCACTCGCGCCGGATGTTCGATTGAGCGCTGAAGCATTGCTTACCTGTCATCGATCAAGATGTTGAGGCGACCAAACGTAGCGCCCAAGTCCCCAGGTGCCGTCCAACAGAGCTTGTGCTTCGATTGCCAGCACCGAGTCCGAGTCAAGAGACGCAAGCAGCTCCCTCCCACGCTCGCCACCGAACTTCAAGATGGCGTAGGCGTGGAGGCACCAGCCGGTCGATCGAGGCCGCGCCAGCCAGCGACTTGGACGGCTGGCTCATCACGCTATGGACTGCTCATATCGAGGTTTGACTCCAAAGTCGTGCTGCGATTGGCCCAACTTCTGATGGAAGTCTTGCTTCCAAGGACTCGCTGTACACCACGGCGCCCGTAGCGGTCTCGTATACGCCGACCTCACATTCCCCGGTGTCCCATACCGTGAGCTGGCCGCTTCTACGTTCGCCCTCAACGGCTATCCAAGCACATCGCTTTGCCCGGTCTGCTGGGCCCTTGTCGAGGTGCACGCGAGGAGAATCGAGAGTCGCATTGGCTCCGGTTGCCCAGCCTTCAAGGTAGTCAAGAAATGTCAACGTGGTCCTGGCTTGGTCGTTACCTGGACGATATCGCAGGCGGGCGGCAGCGCCGTTTCCATCGCAAGTCCGAAGTCGGAAGTATCCCGATTTCTTCTGCCGCGGCCCGTTCGAGTAGCTGGCCGTTCGCGCACCTGCCTCTTGTCTGAGTCAAATTTAGCGGTCCGGCTGACACCAACCAGCCAGTGAGTCGAGGACGTCGAGGGCCGTATGAGCATCAGCATAGGTGGCACCACAGCAGCGCTGTCTGTTCGACTGCCGGAACAGGCCCAGCCTAAAGAACCGGCACGAACTGTCCGATCATCTGCCTGAGGCCGTCCCCTGATCGGCCAGAAAAGGTGGGTCTTCAATGACGCTCGACGGCGGGCTTCCCATTGCCATGCTCGACATCCTTCCCAACCCTGTGCTGGTCAAGGACGATCAGCTCCGGTACGTGTGGGTCAACCGCGCCTTCGAGGCGCTCTTTGACGTGGAGCGGAAGGACCTGGTGGGCGAACTGGACACGACCGTGTTCAGTCACCGACAGGCGGTGCAGTGCAACGGCGGTGACACGCGTGTGCTCGAGTCGGGCGAGGTCGACGAAGCCAGCGAAACCGTCATCGACTCCTCGGGCGATGCCCGCGAAACGCTGACTCGCAAGAGCCGACTCGTTCTTGACGGGGCGACATACCTCGTGGGTGTGATGCACGACATCACCGATGTCACCCGGGCCAACGAGATGCTGCAGGTGCAGTCGCTCGAACTGGAAATGCTGGCAAACACCGACCCACTCACCGGGTGCCTGAACCGCCGCGCTCTGTTCAACAGCTGGGACGATCTCGAAGCTCCTGACGCCGGCACCGGCATCGTCATGATCGACGCCGACCACTTCAAGGGCATCAACGATTCGTACGGGCACGAAGCCGGCGACGAGGTACTGGTGCAGATCGCCGCCATCGTCCGCAGCGAACTGGGACCCGACGACCTCTTCTCACGCTTTGGTGGAGAAGAATTCGTCCTGGTTCTTCCGGGCCGAAGCCTGGCCGAGGCCACCGAGCTCGGCGAGCAGATCCGCACCGCCGTGAGCGAAGGCGTGATCTCGACCAACGAAGGACTGATCCGGGTCACCGTGTCGGCGGGAATCGCACACTGCACCTCCACCGACCGTTCCGAGCTCGATCAGGCGCTGTTGGGCGCCGACCGAAGCCTGTACCTGGCCAAGGAACAGGGCCGGAACCGGGTTCTCGCTGCCTGAGCACGGGGCAAATCTGCCGATCGCCCCGGAATCATGGCTGGTACGCTGATTTTTCACGCTTCCGCGCCCGCGGACTGAAGGATCTGAGCCTCTCACTTGTCAGCAACATCAGCGACAGCACAAACCGTCACCATCAGCGTCGCAGGCAACCACCTCATGACCGGACTGCTTGGTGAACGTGACGAGTTTCTGCGTGTCGTCGAAGCCCGCTTCCCGAACACCGACATCCATGCCCGCGGCAATCAGGTCACGGTCACGGGAGCGCGCGCCGTCGATGCCGGCAAGGTCATCGAAGAGCTCGTCCTCATGCTCGAGAACGGCCAGGTGCTCGACACCCGCACGGTGACCCGAGCGGTCGATGCCGTGGAAGACGGCGAGAACCCGTCCGAGGTCTTCAACTCACAAGTCATTCGCACCGGTTCGGGCAAGACCAT
>CAZFBD010000049.1:0-3477 GCA_964517125.1 uncultured Acidimicrobiales bacterium | reverse complement strand
GGCCGCACGCTCAACAACAGCTTCATCATCCTGGACGAGGCCCAGAACACGAGCCCCGAGCAGATGAAGATGTTCCTGACCCGCATCGGCTTCGGTTCACGCGCCGTCATCACCGGCGACGTTTCGCAGGTCGACGTGCAGGGTGGCCGCAGCGGCCTGCTTGGCCTTGAGCCCATCCTGAAACACATCGACGGCCTGGACTTCGTTCGCCTGGGTTCACGCGACGTCGTCCGCCACTCGATCGTGCAGGACATCGTCGACGCGTACGAGTCCGATGCATCGAGCAAGGCTGGCGCCGCCAATCGTTCCGAGGAACGAAGTTGAGCGAGCTGCCCGTCGTGGTCGGTATCGACGACCAGGACGACCACCCCATCGACCTTGGTCGATGGACGGCGCTCGCCGAGCAGGTGCTGACCAACGAAGGCGTTGGCGGCCCGAGCGAGCTCAACCTCACATTCATCGACCAGGCCGAGATGACCGACCTGAACGTGGAGCACATGGGCGGAACCGGCCCAACGGACGTTCTGTCGTTCCCACTCGATGACGCTGACCCGACCGGTCTGGTCGAGGGCCAGCCCCGACTGCTCGGCGACATCATGATCTGCCCGCAGATCGTGCACGGCCAAGCGCCCGGCCACCCCGATGATGAACTTGCCCTCATGGTTGTTCACGGGGTGCTGCACATCCTGGGGATGGACCATGCCGAGCCGGAAGAGACAATCCAGATGAAGGCGGCCGAACAACGGCACCTCGAGCGGTGGCGAAGTTCATGAGTCTCGTTGCGTCGATCGTTCTGCTGGTCGTTCTGACCTTGCTCCTGATGGCGCTTGCGGCCGCCGAAGCGGCGCTCACCAACATCAGTCAGTCCCGTGCCGAGGCGCTCGAGGAAGACGACGTGCCAGGAGCCGAGCTCCTCGTCGAGCAGCTCCTCGACCGGAACCGTGTGGTCTCGCCGATCCTTCTGCTTGCGCTCAGCGCCCAGATGGTGGCGGCTGCTGTTCTGGCCATTGCCGTCGACCGGCAGTGGGGCGGCCAATGGGTGCCGCTTGCGGTCTTCGTCCAGATCGGCCTGCTGTTCGTGTTCGCCGAATCCGTGCCCAAGTTCTGGGGGCTGCACAACATCGACCGTGCCGCCATTGGATCGGCCCGGCTCGTGAGCGTCCTGCAGCGCATCCCCCCAGTGCGCTGGTTGCTGAGCGCACTGCTCGCCCCCACCCGTCTGTTGTTGGGGCACAGCCAGGGCAACGCCGTCGCCGTGACCTCCGAAGAAGAAGTCATTGCCCTGGCCGACGCGGCCGTGGCCGCCGACGTCTTGGACGACAGCGAAGGCGAGATCATCCACTCCCTCGTCGAGTTCGGCGACACGTTGGTGCGCGAAGCCATGGTGCCACGCCCGGATGTGCTCGCCGTGGCCGATGAGACCAGCGTCGACGACGCCATCGCCCAGATGGTCGAACGGGGCGTGTCCCGCATGCCGGTCTACGGCGCCGACATCGACGATGTGCGCGGCATCGTGCACATCAAGGACCTCTTCGCCCGGGTGCAGCGCGGCCGCGGCAGCCACTTCGTCTCCATCGCACAGCGTCAGCCCTACTTCGTGCCCGAAAGCAAACGGGCGGCCGAGCTCCTCCGCGAGCTGAAGGGTCTGCCCGACTCCATGGTCGTGGTCGTCGACGAATACGGCGGCACCGCTGGCATCGTGACGATGGAAGACCTCATCGAGGAGATCCTCGGCGAGATCGTCGACGAGTTCGACGCAGCAGAAGAACCCATGCTCGAGCCGCTCCGAGTCGGCCAGTGGCGTGTGCACGGCCGCATGCCGGTCGACGAATTCAATGACCTCTTGGGCGCCGACCTGCCCGACGACGACTGGGACACCGTCGGTGGGCTCATCTTCGATGTGCTCGGCCACGTGCCCGACCCCGGCGAAGAGATCGTGGTCGCCGGCTACAAACTGACCGTCGAACGAGTCGAGGGCCGCCGAATCACCCGGGTGCGAGTGATCGAGGCCCCAACCCAACTCTCCATGGAGTACGTAACCGAATGACCGAACCCGACCAGCCCGAGTTTCACTCAGGATTCGTGACCCTCGTGGGGCGTCCCAACGTGGGCAAGTCCACGCTGCTCAACAAGATTCTGGGGGAGAAGGTCACGATCGTGTCCGACAAGCCCCAGACCACCCGCAGCCAGGTGCGAGGTGTGCTGCACCGACCCGGCATGCAGATCGTGTTCGTCGATACGCCCGGTATTCACAAGCCCCGTGGCCCGCTGGGGGAGCGGCTCAACACCACCGCCGAGTCCACCATTGGCGACATGGACGCGGTGTGTCTGCTGATCGACGCAACCAAGCCCATCGGCCCCGGCGACACCTGGGTCGCCGAACGGTGCCCGCCCGACACCGTCGTCATCGTGAACAAGACCGACATCGCCCGCCCCAATCAGATCCTGGAGCAGCTCACCGCCGCCTCCGGCTTCTCCATGGAGGCCTACTTCCCGGTGTCGGCCAAGACCGGCGAAGGCGTGGATGCGCTGCTCGACCACCTGGCCACCCGCATGCCGGTGGGGCCTCCCTACTACCCCGACGACATGACATCGGACTCCGCCGATGCGTTCTGGGTTGCCGAACTCGTTCGCGAGCAGCTCCTCAACGTGCTGCGAGACGAAATGCCGCACTCGGTTGCCACACGGGTCACCGAAATGGACTGGCCCCACATCCGCTGCGAGATCCTTGTGGAACGCGACAGCCAGAAGGGCATCGTTATTGGCAAGAAGGGCGCGGTCATCAAGCAGGTCGGTATCGAAGCCCGCAAACAACTGCGCGAAGGCACCTACCTGGACCTCACCGTGAAGGTGTCGAAGAACTGGCAGACCGAAGCCGAGCTCCTGGAGCGCCTGGGCTACTAGCTCGTTCGAGCGAAGCCAGCGTCAGCGCTGACCATCGCGAACACGTTCCATGTGCGGTCGACGTCGGAACGGCTCCAGGTCCAGGGTGCTCGCGCCGCGGGCGACCTGCTCTGCCAGCGCTTCGCCAATGGCAGTGGAGTGTTTGAAGCCGTGGCCGCTGCAGGCCGAGACGGTGGTGATGCGGTCCGAGGCCGGATGAGCGTCGATGAGGAAGTGCTCATCGACGGTGTTCGTATACAGACAGATCTCGGCCCGAATGGCATTCGGGGTCACGCCGCTGACTCGGTGGGCCAGCAGCCGGGCGTGCAGATCGGCAATCTCTTCGTCGGAAACGGTTCGGTCCACCGACTCGGGGTCGGTGAAGACCGAGAACTGCTCGCTCACCGCCTTGAGTCCGGGCGTCCCGCCGGGAGGTGATGGGAACAGCGCCACATAGTTGGAGATGTCCTCGGCGATCCACATGACGAACGGATGATTGTTGGTGGTCCACTCCTGCAGGTCGTCGCATTCGTACCAGACGACCAGCTGCCGGGTGACCTCCAACGACTCGCCGTCGACGGGGTCGGCGAGGTC
>CAZFBD010000048.1:21577-35375 GCA_964517125.1 uncultured Acidimicrobiales bacterium | reverse complement strand
GAGTTACATCTTTGTAGTTCTGCTTGGTATGGTCGTGGTTCGGGCGGTTGCCCGCGGGTTGATCCAGGAGCACAGGTGTATCTCAAGACACTCACGATGAAGGGCTTCAAGTCCTTTGCCGACAATGTCTCGCTCGATCTCGAGCAGGGCGTGACGGTCGTCGTTGGCCCCAACGGCAGTGGCAAGTCCAATGTTGTCGACGCCATTGCCTGGGTGCTCGGCGCTCAGGCTCCGAAGTCGGTCCGTTCCCAGAAGATGGACGACGTGATCTTCGCCGGTACCGCTCGCCGCCCGGCGCTCGGTCGTGCCGAGGTCTCGCTTGTCATCGACAACGCCGACGGCGTGCTCCCCACCGAGTTCAGCGAGTTGCAGATCACGCGCACGCTGTTCCGAAGCGGCGACTCCGAATACTCGATGAACGGTGTTCCCTGCCGCCTCCTCGACATCCAGGAGATGCTCTCGGATTCCGGCGTTGGCCGCACCCAGCACGTCATCATCTCGCAGGGCCAGATCGACGCTGTTCTCAACGCCCGCCCCGAAGACCGCCGCCTCATCATCGAAGAGGCAGCGGGAGTGCTCAAGTTCCGCAAGCGTCGCGAGAAGGCACAGCGTCGCCTGCAGGCAACCGAGGCCAACCTCACCCGCATCCAGGACCTTCTTCGCGAGGTGCGCCGTCAGCTGCGCCCGCTCGAGAAGCAGGCCGACGCGGCTCGCCGGCACGGCGACGTGATCGCCGAACTGCACGCCTGCCAGCTCTACCTGGCTGGCCGCCAGGTCAATGCGCTCCGCACCAAGATGCAGACGCATGCGCAAAGCCGCAACGAATTCGGCGCACGGAACAACGAACTTCGCTCGCTGCTCGCAAAGCTCGACACCGACATCATCGCCGTCGAGAGCGACCTCTCGGCCCAGGGCGCCGTGGACCTTGGCGACGCACTCGCCCGACTCGAAGGTCTGAGTCAGCGGGCACGCGGTGCCGACGAACTGCTGAACGAGCGTCTTCGCAGCATCGCAAAGGAACGCCAGGCCACGATCGACGGCGACGTGCTGTCGTCCCTTCGCGACGAAGCGTCGCAGTTGCAGCGTCAGCTGCTCGATGTCGACAGCTCAGCCGAAGAGCTCGCTCCCGAGTTCGAAGAGCTCGCCCGTGTCGAGGCCAGCCTCGCCGAGGACCGCTCGCTGTTCGAGCTCGCACTCGCCGCAGTCACCGACAACGGAACCGAAGCCGCGGCCGCGGGCCGCGCCGCGGAGGTCCGGGGCGAACTCGTCGCCCTTCGCGCCGCCATCGAGAACGCCACCAAGGAGCTCGAGGGCATCGCCGAGCGGGCGACCTCGTTCGAACAGCGCCGGTCCGAGCTGGAAACCACCACCACAGCCGAGCGCGACAAGCTCAATGCGGCCGTCGCTCGCGAAGCCGAACTCGTCGTGGCGTCCGATGCCGCGGCGGAAGCGCACGAAGCTGCGCAAGCCCAGCTGGCGCTTCTCCGGGAAGAACGATCCGAGGCTGAAGCTGAATTCCGTTCGGCTCAGGCCCGGTCGAAGGCGCTCGCCGAGGCGCTCGACTCGGCCCGATCCGCCGCCGGCGCCGACGCACTGTCCGACATGGACGGCCTCGTGGGCACCATCCTCGACGTCGTTGCAATCGAGCCTGGCTGGGAGGACGCCGTCGAGGCGTCGCTCGGGTCGGTGCTTTCCGCTGTGGTCGTCGATTCACCAGATCGCGCCCGGGAAGCCCTCGAACGGTTCGAAGCCGGTCCCGGATCAGGCGCCGTGCTCGCATTGGGCGGCGCGGCCCCCATGCCGTTCACCCCCGGACCCGATTCCATCCTGAACCACGTGTCATCCGATCGGGCCGAGGTCGCCGAGCTGCTCCAGCAGCTTCTCGCCGACGTCGACGTCGTATCGGGCGACTGGCGTGCAGCCCTCGACCACTCGCTGGCGACCGCCGGTCGGGTCGTTGTGACCCGCCGCGGCGACCGTATCGGTGGAGGCGTCTGGCGGATCGGCTCGTCCACCGTGGGAGCCACCAAGGCGGCGCTCGACGAAGCCGAAGCAGCCAACGAACGAGCACTCGCTCACCGGGCCGACTGCGATCATCGCCTCGAGGTCCTCAAGGCCGAGCTGGTGCAGCTCTCGGCGGCCGACAAGCAGACGTCGGCCGATCTCGATCGCAACGATGCCGACCTCACCTCGACGACCGAGGCATTGCACCGCATCGAGGCGCAGGGCCGGCAGATCGACATCGAGCAGGACGCAATGATGACGCAGCGTTCCGAGCTCGAACAGCGCCTCGCCCGGGACACGTCTCGTGCCGACGAGCTCGGTGCTCTGCTTCCTGCGCTCGAGTCGGCCGAGGTCGCAACCGCCGAGCGCGGACGAGAACTCGAAGAGACCCGTGCGGTCCTCTCCCAACGAAACAGCACCATTCGCGACAAGCGCACGGCGCTCGAAGTTCGCTCGGCGGCCACGGAAGAACGTCGTGGTGTGTTGCGCCGTCGCCTTGGCGACGTGCAGGACCGGCTCGAACGACTCGCTGTTGAGGAGACCGAGGCCGAGAACCGGCGTGTGGTTCTGGACCGCACCGAGCAGCTCACCGATCGGGTGCAGGTGCTGCTGGGAACCACCGTGCGGCATCTCGACATCCACCTCGAAGCCCGTCGCGAGGAGCGCCGCAAGCAGTCGGCCATCGTCCGGGACCTCACCGAGCACCTCGATGGTCTTCGCAAGCAGCGAACCGACTCCGAAACCGAACTTCGGGAACTCGGCGAGCGTATGAGCCGGGTTGACATCGAAGAAGCCGAAACCCGGCTCCGCCTGGAGACGACCACGGAGATGCTTCGCCGTGACCTCGACATCGACCCCGAGGGTGCGCTGCAGGCTCCGGCACCGGAACTGCCCGAGAACGTGACCCCGGCCGCCCGGGCCCGTGAGCTCGAGCGTGACCTCAAGTTGATGGGACCCATCAACCCGCTGGCCCTCCAAGAGTTCGAAGCGCTGCAGGAACGCCACGAGTTCCTCCAGGGACAGCTCGACGACATCCGCGCCAGCCGCCGTGAGCTCAACAAGGTCATCAAGGCCATCGACGAGGAAATCGTCACCGTGTTCGCATCGGCCTACGCCGATGTGGCCGACAACTTCACCACGCTGTTCGAGCGACTCTTCCCGGGCGGCAAGGGATCGTTGACCCTGACCCAGCCCGACAACCTGCTCGAGACCGGCATCGAAGTGAGCGCCAAGCCGTCGGGCAAGAACGTCAAGAAGCTCTCGCTGCTCTCGGGCGGCGAGCGTTCGCTGACGGCGCTGGCGTTCCTCTTCGCCGTGTTCCGCAGCCGGCCCTCGCCCTTCTACGTGATGGACGAGGTCGAGGCTGCACTCGACGATGTGAACCTCCACCGATTCCTCGGCCTGGTCGAGGAGTTCCGTTCCGAGGCGCAGCTTGTGATCGTGAGCCACCAGAAGCGCACGATGGAGTCGGCCGACTCGCTGTATGGCGTGACCATGGAACCGGGCGGCTCCAGCCGTGTCGTGAGCGAACGCAGCGAGGTCGAGCGAAACTTCGGCACCGGACCGAAGCGCGAAACCGAGCTTGCAGGCGTCAACCTGCCCAGCTGAGCGCGCCGAAGCGTTCGGACCCCGATGGTAACTTCGGGGTCCGATGAGAATTCTTGTGGTGGATGACGAAGTGGACCTGGCTGAAGCAGTCGCGGCCGGGCTTCGGCGTGAGGGCTATGCGGTCGATGTTGCATTCGACGGCGCCGACGCCATCGACCGAGCGAATCTGCAGCCGTACGACCTGGTGTGCCTGGACCTGACCATGCCCGGCGTGGGTGGCCTGGAGGTATGCGAGAGTCTGCGGACGCACCCACCCGAGGGCGGTTCGCCACGCATTCTCATGCTGACTGCCCGCGACGCGATCGACGACCGGATTCTGGGGCTGGACTCTGGCGCCGACGACTACATGATCAAACCCTTCGCCTTCGGCGAGCTGGCCGCCAGGGTGCGGGTGCTGCTCCGCCGGGACCGGGATCAGGAATCGTCGGTCCTGGCTGTGGGTCCGCTCACCCTGGACACCGCCCGTCATGAGGTGGCGTGTCATGGGCAGGCACTCGACCTGACCCCAAAGGAATTCGCGCTCCTGCGGTATTTCATGACGCATGCCGGCAAGGTCCTCAGCCAGGAGCACCTCCTTGAGCACGTGTGGGACGAGAACGCCGATCCGTTCACGAACACCGTGCGGGTCACTGTTGGAACGCTGCGCCGAAAGCTGCAGGGCGCCGACGACGGGGCGCTCATCGAAACGGTGATCGGTAGTGGCTACCGCCTGGTCGACGCCGAGGAGCAGGCATGAAACTGCCCGGGCGTCCGGACCCCGGCTCGGTGACGGGAGAGTTCCGGCCGCCCGAGGTCATCGCTGCTCGCGAAGGTCCCGTTCGCCGACCGATGAGCGTCGGGGCGAACACCGATCGCTACCTGCCTGCCTGGGTTGGTTCGATCCGGTTCCGACTGGCGCTGTTGTATTCGGTTCTGTTGTTCGGGCTGGCGGCCATCGTCATTGGTGGCATCTACGCCGGCATCTCGCGTTCCATCGGCGGGACCCTCATGGACGACCCGAGCATGGAACTCGTGCTGCAGAACACCGGCGGCGACCAGGTCATCGTGTCGCAACTGGAGGACTTCGAGGCCGAGGTCGACCGTCAGGCGCTGGCCGATCTGCGCCGGTACTCGTTCGCCGCTCTCGCGCTGCTGTTCGCGGCGAGCATGGCCGTGGGTTGGTATGTGGCCGGCATCGTGCTCCGGCCGATCGAGCGAATCACGAACGTGGCCCGGTCCATCAACGCAACCGATCTGACCCGGCGCATCAACCTGGCTGGTCCCGACGACGAACTCGGCCAGCTGGCGAACACATTCGACGACATGCTCGACCGGCTGTCCAACGCCTTCGCCGCCCAGACCCGCTTCATCCACGAGGCTTCACACGAGCTGCGGAACCCTCTGGCCGTCATCCGCACAAACCTCGATGTGACGCTGTCGGATCCGGGCGCCGACGTCGAGGACCTCCGACGCACCGGGGTGATCGTTGGCCGCTCCGCCGAGCGCATGTCCACGCTCGTCGACGACCTGTTGGACCACGCCCGGCAGGAAGCGGCTGCCGAACGGGTGGAGGTTGTCGACCTGAGCCAGGTGGTGCGGACGACGGGCGAGGACTTCCGGCTGCCGGCCGAAGCCGACGACGTGTCCCTCACCGTTTCTGCCGAAGAGAACCTGCTCGTCGAGGGCGACCCGGTGGCGTTGCGGCGTGCGTTGGCCAACCTGTTGGCCAACGCCATTCGCCTTGCCCCGCCGGGCACCGTGATCTCGATTCGAGCGGGGCGAATCGAGGACTGGGTCTGGATGGGAGTCCAGGATCAGGGACCCGGCCTTTCCGAGGCCGACCAGCAGAGTGTGTTCCGACGGTTCTGGCGCGGCGACAACACGCAGACCCCACGCAAAGACGGCCGGAGTGGACTGGGCCTGGCGATCGTGAAGCAGATTGCCGAGACCCATGGCGGCACGGTCCGGGTCGAATCTGAGCTGGGGGAGGGGGCCACATTCGTGGTCTGGCTTCCCTCGGTGAACGTGCTCACGCAGCACGCGAACTGAAGTTCTTCTGGTCCTTACGGCCCCTTTACACCGGTCGTTCTACAGTCACTCCTGTACTGCCGAGCTGGCGGGGTTCTCTCCCCCTCCACCCTTCCAGTTCGGCACAACGTGGGTTCTGGCATCCGGTGAAACCGTCCGTCCTTCACCGGGTGCCATGACCCGAAGTTCAGCTCGTCTGAAGTCTCGCGGGTTTGCTCTGCAGGCTCGATGGAACCGTTCGGTTCCCAGCTGGGGCCGGAATCGGAACTGTCGTGGGATCCGATCCGGCCCACCCGAGGTCCACAAACGCGGTGTTCAGCTCGTGGATCCGTATCCTGATCGACGACATGGACATTCTGATCATCCTTCTCGTGGTCCTGGCGCTCGTACTCGTCGGGTTCTTCTTTCTTCGCAACAGCCGCAGCAGCCACGCTCCGACGATCGAGCCATCGGCGCTCGATACGGCCGATGCCGAGCTGGAGCAGATCGATCTCGGATCTGGGGATCTGGACGCCGATGGTGTGCTCATCGACCGTGGGCTCGACGAAACCGCCCCGGTCGACGACCCGATCGTCGAGCCCGAACCAGAACCCAAGGACGAGCCGGCCACGTTCCGCGATCGCCTGGGTCGGGCACGTTCGGCGATGGCCGGATACCTGGGTTCGGTCATCTCGCGTGGCGATGTCAACGCGGAGACCTGGGAAGAACTCGAAGAGGCACTCATCCGAGCCGACGTTGGCGTCTCGGCCACGACCGAGATCCTCGACACCGTTCGGGAACGCGCCGACGCCGACAAGGTGAAGGACGGCGCCGAGCTCATTGAACTGGTGAAGGCCGAGATGAAGACCCGCCTCGGTGGGCAGGACCTCACGCTTGCCGAGGGTGGGGACCCGTCGGTCTGGCTCTTTGTTGGTGTCAACGGTGTGGGCAAGACCACAACCATCGGCAAGATCGCCACCCGCGAGGTCGCCAACGGCCGCAAGCTCGTTCTCGCTGCAGGCGACACCTTCCGTGCTGCGGCTGCCGAACAGCTCACGATGTGGGCCGACCGTTCCGGGGCCGACGTCGTTCGCGGCGCCGAAGGAGGCGATCCCTCGTCGGTCATCTTCGACGCAGTGGAACACGCCGCAGCTGCGGGCGCCGAGATCGTTCTCGCCGACACCGCCGGCCGGCTGCACACCAAGACGAACCTTATGAACGAACTGTCCAAGGTCCGCCGGGTGGCGGAAAAGGGCGCCGGAACCGTGACCGAGACCCTGCTGGTCATCGACGCCACCACCGGACAGAACGGCCTGATCCAGGCGCGCGAATTCACCGAAGCCGCCGACCTGACCGGTGTGGTTCTCACCAAGCTCGATGGATCCGCCAAGGGCGGCATCGTGGTTGCGGTCCAGACCGAGCTCGGAATTCCGGTGAAGTTGGTGGGCCTGGGCGAGGGCGCGCACGACCTGATTCCCTTCGACGCCAACGACTTCGTGGACGCGCTCTTCTCCTAGCCGTTGGGGCTCGGTCAGATTGTCTGCCTGATCTGGCAGACTGAGACGTCGAAAGGCCGACCAGCGCGGCTCGACACAACACGCTCACACAGAAGGCTCGACCGCCCGTGACAGGCCCCCACACCGGCCTGGGCAGACCGACCGGATGGGAAAAGAATGTTCGATACCCTGACCGACCGCTTTGACGGCATCTTTGGCCGCCTCCGCGGCAAGGGGAAACTGTCCGAGGCCGACGTCGACGAAGCGCTTCGTGAGATTCGGCTCGCCCTGCTCGAGGCCGACGTCAACTTCGAGGTCGTCAAGAGCCTCGTTTCTCGAATTCGTGACCGCTCCGTTGGCGATGAACTGTCGAAAGCACTGAACCCGGGCCAGCAGATCGTCAAGATCGTTCTCGAGGAGCTCACGGAGAGCCTCGGTGGCGAGGCCATGCAGGTCACGTTCGCCGCCAAGCCACCGACTATCGTGCTCATGGCCGGCCTCCAGGGCTCTGGCAAGACGACCAACTCGGCCAAGCTGGCCAACCTGTTCAAGTCGCAGGGTCGCAACGTCCTGCTCGTGGGTGCCGACCTCCAGCGTCCGGCTGCCGTGGAGCAGCTCCGCACCCTCGGTCGTCAGATCGATGTTCCCGTGTTCTCGGAGGCCACGGACCCCGTTTCGGTGGCAAAGGCTTCCCTCGAGGAAGCCGCACGCCTCGGCCGCGACGTCATCATTTGTGACACCGCCGGTCGTTTGGCGATCGATGAAGAGCTCATGGAAGAGGTCCGCAAGATCTCTGAGGTCCTCGATCCGCAATACACGTTTCTGGTCGTGGACGCCATGACTGGTCAGGACGCCGTCACGGTGGCCGAGTCGTTCCACAGCACGCTCGCACTCGACGGTGTCATCCTCACCAAGCTCGACGGCGATGCCCGCGGTGGTGCGGCGCTCTCGGTCAAGGAAGTCGTTGGGCGCCCAATCGCCTTCGCGTCCACCGGCGAGAAGCTCGAAGACTTCGAGGTCTTCCACCCGGACCGTCTCGCCAGCCGCATCCTCGGCATGGGCGACATCGAGACCCTCATCGAAAAGGCCGAGGCGGCCTACGAAGAAGACGAAGCCGAAGAGGCTGCACAGCGGCTCATGGAGGGCACGTTCACCCTCGATGACTTCCTGCACCAGATGAAGCAGATCCGCAAGATGGGTCCCCTTGGAAACCTCCTGGGCATGATGCCGGGAATGCCCAAGGAGGTCCGCGATGTCGAGATCGAGGACTCGCAGATCAACCGCCTCGAAGCGATCATCCTGTCGATGACGATGGAGGAGCGCACGAAGCCCGAGATCATCGACGGCTCCCGGCGCAATCGCATCGCCAAGGGCTGTGGCATGAAGCCCCAGGACGTCAGCGCCCTCGTCACCCAGTTCAGCGAGATGAAGAAGATGATGAAGCAGCTTGGAGTTGCCCCAAAGAAGGGCAAGGCCAAGAAGGGTGGAAAGAAGAACAAGCGGGGCCGTCGTGGCGGCGGACGCACCACCGCCAAGGGCAATGCACCAATGGTTGACCCAAGCGCCGTGATCGCTGAAGGCGTCGAGGAATTCCAGGGCTTGCGACTTCCCGGTTTGCCCGGACCGCAAGAGTAGGAACCGGTGACGCATCCCGCTAGCATTTGTCGGTCGAGTCTCCTCTGTTGCCGAGACTCCAAGGAAGAGGATTTGCTGTGGCTGTAAAGCTCCGCCTGATGCGCATGGGAAAGAAGAAGCAACCCACCTACCGCGTGGTTGCCGCCGATGCCCGTTCACCCCGTGATGGCCGGTTCATCGAGATCGTTGGTACCTACCAGCCCCGTATGGACCCGTCGGTCATCGACATCGACAACGACAAGGCTGTCGCCTGGCTCCACAAGGGTGCCCAGCCGACCGAGCGTGTCGAGAAGCTCCTGAAGATCTCTGGAGCATGGGAGAGCTTCACCGGTGGTCCGGTCGACGTTCCCCCGACTCCCGAGCCCACCCCCAACAAGGGGTACACGGCTCCGTCGCCGGCCAAGCCGAAGCCCGAGCCAGTCGCTGAAGAGGCTGCTCCGGAAGAAGACGCGGCCGAAGAGGTCGTTGAAGAGGCAGCTGAAGCTGTCGCCGAAGCCACCGACGCTGCCGAAGGCGAAGAGGCATGAGCGACGTCGAAGTTGACGACTCGGTCGAAGAAGACGGTTCCGACGTCGAAACTGCCAAGGCCGTTCTCGAATACGTCGTGTCTGCGCTGGTCGAAGACGAGGACGCCGTTCGCGTCGACGTCGACGACAGCAAGCGCACGCTGCAGCTCGAGGTCCGCGTGGGCCCCGACGACATGGGACGCGTCATTGGACGCCGTGGACGAGTGGCCAACGCCATTCGCACGCTGACCCGTGCAGCTGCAGCCCGCGATGGCGTCGAAATCGACGTCGAATTCGTCGACTGAACGTTCTTCCATGACCCAGACTCGGCTGCAGATCGGCCGCGTCTCCAAGGCTCATGGCCTCAAAGGCGAAGTAGTTGTTCGCCTGACCACGAACCGAACCGAACGGCTCGATCGTGGTTCGCTGCTGTACTCGGCAGCCGAAGACGGCGACACGCTTGTCGTCGTCTCTTCGCGTCCGAAGGACCGCGACTTTCTGGTCCGGTTCGAGGGTGTGTCCTTTCGGGACCAGGCCGATGAGCTGCGGGGCGTAGAACTGTTCGCCGATGCGCTCGACGATCCCGACGAGCTGTGGGTCCACGACCTGACGGGTGCTCGGGTCACCGATCAGGACGGTGTCGATCGGGGCACGGTCGAGCACGTCGAAGCCAACCCGGCCAGCGACCTGCTGGTGCTCGATTCGGGGGCCCTGGTTCCTGCGGGTTTTGTTGTCGGGATCGATGCCGACGGCGTCATCCACGTCGATGTTCCGCCCGGACTGTTCGAGATCAATGACTGAGCCCGCCACGCCAGCACTCCGAATCGATGTCTTCACAGTCTTTGGTGAGATCGTGGATGCCGCGACCGGCAGCAGTGTCATCGGGCGGGCCCGCACCTCGGGGATCATCGACCTGCGCCTGCACGATCCACGCGACCAGACCACCGACGTGCACCGCACCATCGACGACACGCCGTTCGGCGGCGGCGCTGGCATGGTCATGCAACCCGGACCCCTTGCTGCGTCCATCCGAGCCGCCGACCCACCCCGTCCGCTTCTCGCAATGGCCGCCTCGGGTCGCCCGTTCAATCAGGCAATGGCCCACGAACTCGCCGAAGGCGGCGGGTTCTCCATCCTTTGCGGCCGCTACGAAGGCATCGATCAACGAGTGCTCGATACCTTCGTCGACGAGGAGGTTTCCATTGGAGACTTCGTGCTCGCCGGGGGAGAGGTGGCCGCCACCGTCATGATCGAAGCCGTCGGCCGGCTCGTGCCCGGGGTCCTCGGAAACCGCGAATCCATCGCCGACGAGTCCTTCAGCGACGGACTGCTCGAATACCCGCATTACACGCGCCCGGCGGATTTCGAAGGCATGGAAGTGCCGGCAGTGCTCCGTTCCGGCGATCATGGTCGGGTGGCCAGGTGGCGCCGGGCGATGTCGCTTCGACGCACGATCGAACGGCGCCCCGACCTGATTGAGCGTCGTGGTGGCCTGACCGACGACGACCAGAAGTTGCTCGACGAGTTCGACTGACAGCTCAATTCTGCGTCGTCTGGGCCGAATGACCCATATGACGACAGAACTGCTTCTTCGGGCCGGAACAGGCACCTGGGATCAGATCGCCGAGTCGATCGCCGCAGCATCAGAGGATCTGATCGCTGAGAGAATCGAACGATTCAGCGTGACGGTGCAGGACCAGAACGTGCGCATCGACGGCCATCGCACCGCCGACCGCTCCATTCGGCTCACGGCCATCGGCAACGACGAGCTGTCGGGACGGGAGCGTCTGACCGTTCGCGACGAACGGGCAGTCTTGGCCGTGGGGTTCTCGGCCGCTTCGCCCGAATGGGGCTCGTTCTTCTGGGACTGGAGCGCTCCCGTGCAGCCAGCAGCGATGGCTTCGGGTGTCGTCCGGACGTTCCGGGACATCTACAAGGTTCAGCCTGTTGATCTCGAGGTCCTGGTGACGTTGTAGCGTCCTTTCGACGCCTCTAGGCTTGTGGGCTGGCCCAGCCGGTATGCGGCAGGCATTTCAGAACGTTTGGCCTCGCAGCCACAGGAGCGACCGTGAACATCACCGATCTTGTCGACAAGAAGAGCCTCCGGGACGACATCCCGGACTTCCAGGCTGGCGACACCGTCAAGGTGCACGTCCGCGTGGTCGAGGGCAACAAGGAACGTGTCCAGGTCTTCGAAGGTGTCGTCATTGCCCGTCGTGGCAGCGGCATCAACGAGTCCTTCACCGTTCGCAAGCTGAGCTTCGGCGTCGGCGTGGAGCGCACCTTCCCGCTCCACTCGCCAATCATGGCAAAGCTCGAGCGCACCACTCGTGGCGACGTGCGCCGCGCCAAGCTGTACTACTTGCGTGACCGCGTCGGCAAGAAGGCCAAGGTCAAGGAAAAGCGCGAGTACTGAGCCAGTACCAAGAACGCATCACGAAGGCCCCGACACACGTCGGGGCCTTCGTCCGTTTTGCCCCACCGAAAATCTGTGGTCTCTGGTGGCCGCCAGGCGGCCACCGAGGTCCACAGATTCCGGCGGAGGTGGCTGTCAGAGGGCCTCACTACGTTCGTGCCATGACACATGCACGACAGAAGTTGGGGCGGCAGGGCGAAGAGCTCGCCGCCCGTTGGTACGAGCAGCACGGATGGATCGTTGTCGATCAGAACTGGCGTAGCGGCCGGGGTGAGCTGGATCTCATCGTGGAACGCAACGGCACCGTGGCCTTCGTCGAGGTGAAGACCCGTTCCTCGAGCCGGTGGGGGAGCCCGGCCGAGGCCGTCAATCACGACAAGCAGCGGCGAATCCGTCGCCTGGCCGTGGCATGGCTGCAGGAGCGGCGTCGGCGAGCGAAGTCCCTGCGGTTCGACGTGGTGGCGGTCACCGGCCGAGACATCGAGGTGCTCGAAGCCGCATTCTGACCAGCGTTGCTGGGACTGCCGTTGTCAGCCGAAGAATGCCCAGATCACGAGCAGGATGCCCACAACGATGGCGCCGGCCACGAAGCTGTACTCGAAGGCACCTTTTCGCTGCGGTCGTGACGGGTCGAATCCCATGTTGCTCAGTATGGTGGCAAGCGTGTTCGATCGCTCCCAACGCCGGGTCGCCGCAGTCGTGATTTCCGTGGCCCTGTTGGTGTCCGCATGCGCCGAAGAGGTCGCACTTCCTGCCGACGCCGATCCTCAGCTTGTCGAAGGCGCCGAGGTGTTCCGGGCCAGCTGCGCCCGTTGCCACGGTGCCAGCGGGCGGGGTGGCATCGGGCCGTCGTTGCAACAGATCGAGACACGCCTCGACGACGCCGCCCAGCGAGACGTCGTGGTGAACGGTCGCAAGACCATGCCACGGTTCGGGAGCACGCTCAGCGAAAGCGAGATCGACGCCGTCGTTCGCTACACCCGCGAAATCCTCTAGCGCCACGTCTGCTATGTTGCTCGTCTGACGCGGGCGCGTTTGCAGGCAAAGGTGCACCACATGCGACATTCCGTCCTCTTCCGGGCATGTATCTGTATGACCCTGGTGTGCTCGGTGCTGGCGATTGCAAGCCCCGCACAAGCGCAAGCACGCTGCGACATCGTGGGAACGAATGGCGATGACGTGCTCATTGGCACCGATGCCGACGAGACCATCTGCGGGTTCGGCGGGAACGATCACATCGATGGCGGTGGTGGTGACGATCATCTTGAGGGTGGCAGTGGGAACGACGTTCTCATTGGCGGATCGGGGAACGACCTGTTGCTAGGGGGCCCCGGTGACGACGAGCTGAATGGCCAGCTGGGCCGCGACCGCGTGAACGGCCAGCGGGGTTCCGACCAGCTGAAGGGTGGTCCGGGACGCGACCGGCTGCTCGGCGGCCCCGGCGACGATGCGTGCGACGACAGCGGCGGCCGAACCCGTTCCCGAAGCTGCGAAGGCGGAGCACTGGTTCTTGAGCAATCGCTCGCACGGTGGAACTCCCTCGACGCAGGTGAGTACGTGTACACAGTGGTGGTCTCCACCGATTGTGCTCGAGGATTGGCGTGCATCACGCCGGGGCACAGGCCGACGTCCGTCTTCGTGCGCCCCGGTAGTAAGCCGTTCTCGGAAGTCGGGAGTGCGGAAGGCCTGTTCGAGCGGGCGGCCGAGGTGATGGAAGAAGGTGGGCGAGCAACCTTTGACGCCGAGACGGGGATACCGCGGACCATTCGGGGCCAGGGCGACCGCGCCGAACTTGTGGTCGTACGAGACATCCAGGTTCGAGATGGCCTGCGAGCCGCCTACAACGCCGCCCGTGTTGCATGGGACGCCCAGAACCTCGATAGCTACAGCTACGTGTTCCGCAATGTCTGTTTCTGCCCAGGCATCGTCGACGTGCGAGTCGAGGTGGTCGACGGGGAGATCGTGTCGGAAACAGCGCTCGACGTGGTTGATCCGCAAGCGTGGATGCCTGACGGGCAGACGGTGGAGGCACACCTTGAGGAGATCGGCGAGTTGTTGGACGGCCGGAACATCTCGGTCGAGGCGGCCTTTGACCCGGACACTGGAGTGCCGATCACCTACGGCTTCGACGTGAGTCCGCTGATCGC
>CAZFBD010000048.1:0-21477 GCA_964517125.1 uncultured Acidimicrobiales bacterium | reverse complement strand
TGGTCATCGTCGACGTATCGGGCATACAGGTCAACCAGGAGATCGCAGAACCGCTCGCTGCACTGCTCGCCGCGGCGGCTGCTGACGGTTTCACACTCAGCGGTGGAGGTTTCCGGGATCCGGCCAGACAGATTGCGCTCCGCCGTGTCAATTGCGGCATGTCCGACTACGCCATCTGGGACATGCCAGCGTCCGAGTGTTCTCCGCCCACCGCTCCGCCTGGCCAATCCCTCCACGAGACCGGCCACGCTGTCGATTTCGCCAGCAACGGCGTCGGCATTTGGTCTCCGGCGGACCCCGCGTTCCTGTGGCTCGCTGCAAACGCCGCTGAATACGGCTTCTTCAACTTGCCAGCCGAGCCATGGCATTGGAGTGTGAACGGCAACTGACGGTGGCTGTCACAGGGGCTGGATAGGTTCCACATCACGTTCGGTTGTCACGTCAGAAGACATCCCGCTGATTCATCTTCAGGGGAATTGTCATGCTTGCAACCATTCACTCCGCCACCCTCGTTGGGGTGCACGGCCATCCCGTTCAGGTGGAGGTCCATGCCTCCGGCGGGTTGCCGGGGTTCGCCGTCGTTGGCCTGCCCGACGCCTCGTGTCGTGAAGCCCGCGATCGGGTTCGTGCAGCGCTGTTGTCCAGCGGCCACGAGTGGCCGAGCCTGCGGATCACGGTCAACCTGGCACCGACGGAAGTGCCGAAATCGGGAGCTGCCCTGGACCTTGCGATTGCTGTGGGGATCCTGGCAGCGATCGGCACCCTCAGAATCGAGGACGTGGCCGACATTGGGTTCCTGGGTGAGCTTGGGCTCGATGGCTCCATCCGTCCCGTCCGTGGTGCACTGCCAATGGCCGATCAGATCGGCACCAACCGGTTGGTGGTCTCGGCGGCGAACGCTCACGAGGTTTCGCTGCTGGAACTGGAGCGAGTGCATCCGGTGGCCACACTCAGCGATCTGATCGACCACGTGAATGGCGAGGTGCCGTGGCCGGTGGCCGAGCCTGCTGGGCGGCCCGAACGGTCGATGTCGGAACTGGACATGAGCGACATTCGTGGCCAGCCGATTGCCAAGATCGCACTGCAACTGGCGGCTGCCGGAGGGCACCACCTGCTCATGGTCGGCCCTCCTGGAGCGGGCAAGACCATGCTCGCCCGCCGGCTTCCCGGACTCATGCCGGCCCTCACCGATGCCGAGGCGCTCGAGGTCACCCGGGTCCACTCGGCCGCCGGACAGCTGAACGCCAACTCCAGCCTGATTCTGGAGCCGCCGTTCCGAGCCCCCCACCATGGAGCGTCGGCGGTGGCCCTGGTGGGCGGAGGTTCCGGGGCGATGCGTCCGGGGGAAATCTCGCTGGCGCATCGCGGTGTGCTGTTCCTGGATGAGCTTGGCGAGTTCTCGGCCGTGGCCCTGGACGGGCTTCGCCAACCCTTGGAAGAGGGCGAAGTCAACGTCAGTCGCAGCCACGGACAGGTGACCTACCCAGCGACCCTGCTCCTGGTGGCAGCAATGAACCCCTGTCCCTGTGGAGAATCGGGCGCCCCTGGTGCGTGCCGATGTTCCGACGCGTCTCGAGCTCGCTATCACCGGCGGGTCTCGGGCCCATTGCTCGATCGCTTCGACTTACGGATTGGGGTGACTCGTCCGTGCCCCGGAGATCTCTTTGGGACACCCGATTCCGAACGAACCGCCGAGATCGCCGAGCGCGTGGCTGCTGCCCGCAGCCGGGCGCTGGAGCGGTCAGGCACGCTCAACGTTGGACTGCGCGGCTCGGTGCTGGAGGAGATGGCGCCTGTGTCCGCCGAGGCTCGAACCGTGTTGGAGGATGCACTGGGTGGCGGCCGGCTTTCAGCACGTGGTGTGGCTCGTGTGCGCACCGTGGCCCGCACCCTTGCGGACCTCGACGATGTCCCCGACGGTCCACTGAGCGTGAAACACATCTGCATGGCGCTGTCGCTTCGCGTCGACCCGTTTGGATTCGGCCGATGAACACACCAGATCTGCCCTACGAAGCCTGGCTCATGGCGCTGCTGTCGCTACCTCGAATGGGCCCGAACCGGCTTGCAAGCCTCCTGGAGAGCGCTGACGCCGAACAGTGTTGGAAGCAACTGTGCGATGGCGACGATGTCCGTATCGATCGGGTGGAGCAGCAGGTCATCGCCCAATGGCGCCAGACCGCCCGCGGGTTCGACGTGAAGGATCGGTGGGAGGCCGCACAAGGACTGGGAATCGGCGTGTCCGAACTGGGGAGTTCCCGCTACCCCGAGCGGCTGTTGGACGACATCGAACCGCCGATGCTGCTGTTCCGCAAGGGGAGTGCGCTCGGCCCGCAGCCCACCGTGGCCATCATCGGTACCCGTGCGTGCACCAGCTACGGGCAGCGCGTGGCATTCGAGATCTCGGCCGACCTTGCCCGCGCTGGCGTGTCGGTCGTTTCGGGGTTGGCTCTGGGGATTGACGCAGCGGCACATCAGGGAGCGTTGAGCGTCGATGGCGCTCCGCCGGTTGCCGTGGTCGGGAGTGGGCTCGACGTCGTCTACCCGAAGCGAAACCACCGGCTCTGGGCCCAGGTGGGGGAGCGGGGAACCCTCATGTCGGAGTCGCCACCCGGCACACGCCCCGAGCCGTGGCGGTTTCCTGCACGAAACCGGATCATCGCCGGATTGTCCGATGCCGTCATCGTGGTGGAGTCACACGAGCGGGGCGGCAGCCTGCTGACCGTGGACGAGGCTCAGCTGCGCGACGTGGCTGTGGGAGCGGTTCCCGGGCCCATCACCTCGGGTTCGGCCCGTGGCACGAATCAGCTGTTGGCCGATGGTGCCGTACCGATTCTCGGGATCGACGATGTTCTGGGGCTCCTTGGCCATCAGCCGCCTGCACCAGCTGAGGGAGAAACGGCGGCCGAGGGAGATTCTGCGGTGCTCGACGCCCTCGGGTGGGCGCCAACGCTGTTCGAACAGGTCTGCCTACGGATCGAAGCGGACCCACCCGAGGTTGCCGCCGAGATCGAGCGGTTGATCATTGCGGGTAGGTGCACGCGGACCGGCCCATGGATTGAACGTCTGCGATGAACGGTGACTGCGACGTCCGACCAATCCCGGTCTCCGCCGGGTACGGTCAAATGGATGCAGAGCTTCGTGGCGGAGTTTGTGCACTCCCTCACGGGTGTCTCCGACGCGACCGCGAAGGTCTACGAGCGGGACATTCTGGCCTTTGTCGAGTGGCTCGATCGGGGCGGCGTCGACCGGATCGACCAGATCGATCGACGGAGAGTGCGCCGATATCTGGCGTACCTCGACACCCGCTCCTATGCCCGTCGCACGGTCGCTCGCAAGATGAGTTCGCTGCGCCGGTTCTTCGACTGGGCCCGCAAGGCGGGGCACCTCGAGGGAGACCCGACCGTGGGCCTTTCGGCTCCTGGAGCATCGCAGCACCTGCCATCGGTGCTGAGCGACCGCGAACTGGGCGGCCTCTTGGGCGACGATGCGTCGGCTCGCGTGGACCCGGACGACCAGAGTCCCGACCGGCTGCGGGACGATGCGTTGTTGGAACTCCTCTACGGGAGCGGGCTGCGCGTGAGCGAGCTGTGCGACCTCAACCGTCATTCGGTCGACCTGCAGACCGGTGTGGTGCGGGTCTGGGGCAAGGGCGACAAGGAACGAATCGTGCCGCTGTCGGCCCCCGCGATCGCCGCACTTCGGGCACATATCGAGGTGCATTTTGCGGTGGATCTCCCGGACAGTGATGTCGAAGCACTGTTCCTGAACACCCGTGGTCGCCGCTTGTCGCCACGTGATGTGCGCCGCATCGTGGACCGGCGGGCCGTGTCTCCCACCCATCCACATGCCCTACGACACACATTTGCCACTCATCTTTTGGACGGAGGTGCCGATCTACGGACCGTACAGGAGTTGTTGGGCCACGCCGATCTGTCGACAACGCAGATCTACACGCATGTGAGCAAGGAACGCTTACAGCGGGTGCACCGGTCCAGCCACCCCCGGGCCTAGATTTCAGCGGCACCCAGGCATCAAGGAAGAGCACCACGTGGAAGAACGAGAACGAGCAGCAGCCGAACGGCTCTGGGAGCGCTACACGGTCAGTCCCGACCGTGAGACCCGCGATCAGCTGATCGTGCACTATTCGCCGTTGGTCAAGTATGTGGCGAGCCGCGTCGCCGCCGGCCTTCCCCAGAACGTGGAACAGGCCGACCTGGTCAGCTACGGGATCTTTGGGCTCATCGATGCGATCGACAAGTTCGACCCCGCTCGTGGGTACAAGTTCGAGACCTACGCAATCTCCCGAATCAAGGGCGCCATGCTCGACGAGCTCCGGTCCATGGACTGGGTTCCACGCTCGGTCCGGACCAAGGCAAAGAAGATCGAACAGGCCAACGCCAAGCTCGAAGCCAAGTTGGGCCGTGCCCCCGACGACAGCGAGATCGCCGATGAACTCGGGATCTCCGTCGACGAGCTCGATGGCATGTTGTCGAAGATCTCGTTCGTGGGTGTCGTTGCCCTCGACGAAATGCTCTCGGGTGGCGAACGGGGCGACTCGGTCACGCTGGGCGACACGATTCCCGACAAGAACGCTGGCCCGGTGGGCTCGTTCGAGGTCGAGGAAATGCGTCAGCTGCTCGCAGAGTCGATCAACTCCATGTCGGAGCGAGAGAAGATCGTGCTCACCTTGTACTACTACGAGGGCCTCACGCTGGCCGAAATCGGCGGAGTTCTCGGAGTCACCGAGAGCCGTGTGTGTCAGATCCACACCAAGTCGGTGCTGCGCCTTCGCTCCCGTCTCCTGGCGAACGAGTACACGCCAGCCTGATTCTTCCGGCGAGCGGACTGTCGCTCGCCTACGATCCAGACAGAACTTCCCCCGTTCTTCGTTTCTGCGGTGGAAGCCCCATGTTCAAACACGTTGTCCGATTCGTCGTGGCCGGTGCTCTGGTCCTTGTCGCAGCCGACCTGCCGCACCGACCGCCCGTTGAGGCACCGGTGATCGATCCGTTTCGCGAACCGCCCGAGCCCTGGCTGGCCGGCAACCGTGGAATTGAGTACGGAACCGAGCCGGGAGACGTGATCCGTGCCTCGGCCGCTGGCGTCGTGATTTTCGCCGGCCCGGTTGCCGGCTCGAACTACGTGACGGTCCGGCACTCGCCGACGCTCGTGACGACCGCGGGGTTCGTCAGCGAGGTGCTGGTGGATGTCGGCGATGTCGTGGAGCCTGGCGACCCGTTGGCCATCGCCGGAGGACCCATCCACTTCACGGCTCGGCGCAACGGTGCGTATGTCGATCCTGAAGGGTTGTTCGTTGTGGTTCAACACTCGGTCCGGCTCGTCGCAAACCGCTGAGTGCCCGGAACCGCAAACCCGACAAAAGACCGTCCGACTGCGTTGCGGGGCCGATATCGTTCACTGGGGCAAAAGTTGTCCACCGGCCGTCAGCCAGACGGCCGCCGAGTGAAGTACGGATCCTCGTTCTGTGGTCGCCCAAGGCGCCAGAGGATCCGCCGACGAAACCACAGAGGAAGAAGATCTGACATGGCAGTCATCACGATGAAGCAGTTGCTCGACGCTGGCGTCCACTTCGGACACCAGACCCGCCGGTGGAACCCGAAGATGAAGCGGTTCATTCACGGCGAGCGCAACGGTATCTACATCATCGACCTCCACCAGACGCTCGCCCGTCTCGAGGACGCTTACACGTTCACCCGCGACCTCACGGCCAACGGCGGCACGATCCTCTTCGTCGGGACGAAGCGTCAGGCCCAGGACTCCATCCAGTCGTACGCCGAGAAGTGCGGCATGCCCTACGTCAACCAGCGTTGGCTCGGCGGCATGCTCACCAACTTCCAGACGATCTCCAAGCGCGTCGACAAGATGAAGGAGTACCGCCGTATGCGGGACTCCGGCGAGTTCGAATCGATGCCCAAGAAGGAAGCCCTCCTGCTGTCGCGTGAACTCGTGAAGCTCGAGCGCAACCTTGGCGGCATCAGCGGCCTCACCAAGGCACCCGACGCCGTCTTCGTGCTCGACACCAAGCTCGAGCACACCGCAGTCACCGAAGCCAACAAGCTCGGTCTGCCCCTCGTTGCCGTGGTCGACACCAACTGCGACCCCGATCTCGTGAACTACGTGATCCCCGGCAACGACGACGCCATTCGTTCCGGCGACCTCATGTGCCGTGTCATCTCCGACGCTGTGCTCGAAGGCCGCTTCATCCGGGCCAAGAAGATGGAAGCCGCCGGCGTCCCCGCCGAGGCCGACCAGGCTGCCCCCAAGTCGAACGAGCGCACCGCCGAAGAGCAGGCCGCCGTCGACGCTGCCCAGGCCGAAGCACGTGCCCAGGCCGCCGCCGCTGCCGCAGAGCGCGAAGCACGCATGGCAGCCCAGGCTGAAGCCGCTGTCGTGGCCGCTGAGGAAGCCGAAGCAGCACCAGCAGCCGAGGAAGCCCCCGCACCAGCAGCCGAGGAAGCCCCCGCACCAGCAGCCGAGGAAGCAGCAGCCCCGGCCGCCGAGGAAGCTCCAGCAGCCGAGGCTCCAGCAGCCGAAGAAGCAGCAGCTCCTGCAGCCGCCACCGCCGAGGGAAGCCACGCTCCTCTCGAAGACGGTTCCATGCCAGAAGGTTTCCCCATCAAGGGCAACGCCGACTCCATGAAGTTCCATCAGCCAGACGGCCGTTGGTACGAGGCCACCGTCGCCGAGATGTGGTTCGCCACTCCCGAGGCCGCAACCGCCGCCGGGTACGTCGAGGCTGGCAAGTAACACTCTGTGAGTCGGCGAAATGGCAATCGTCCCGATGATTCGGACGATGCCGCCGCCGGCGACCACATCGAAGATCAGAACGAAGCAGACGAAGGACAAGAAGATCTCATGGCTGACATTTCCGTAGCAGACATCAAGGCGCTCCGCGATGCCACCGGCGCTGGCATGATGGACGCCAAGAAGGCGCTCACCGAAGCAGGCGGCGACGCCGAGGAGGCACGCAAGATTCTCCGCGAGAAGGGCCTGGCAAAGGCCGCAACTCGTGGTGACCGTGAAAACGCCGAAGGCGCTGTTGCCGTGGCGCAGGCCGATGGCGCTGCCGCCATCGTGCACCTTCGGAGCGAAACCGATTTCGCGGCGAAGTCCGAAGAGTTCCTTGCCGTCCTCAACGCCATCGCCGACGCGGTTCTGGCCGACGGCCCCGATGCTGCTGCCGCGCACACGGCAGCAATCGAGGAACTGCAGATCACCAAGAAGGAAAACATCGAGCTTGGTCTCGTGCAGCGAGTCGTCGCTGGCGAAGGCAACCTGCTCGACGTGTACCTGCACAACCAGGACGGCCGTGGCGTCAACGGCGTCATCGTCGAAGGCAACGGTGTCGACCAGGACATGCTGCACCAGGTTGCACTGCACATTGCGTTCGCAAAGCCCCTCGGTCTCAGCCGCGACAGCATCGATCAGGCTGCCGCCGACAAGGAGCGCGAAGCCCTTCTGGAGATCACCAAGGCCGAAGGCAAGCCCGAGCAGGCCTGGGACAAAATCGTCGAAGGTCGGCTCTCTGCGTGGTACGCCGAGCAGGTTCTCCTCGAGCAGGGTCTGAACGGAGACAAGACATCCGTGCAGGACTCGCTCGGGGGTGGCAGCATCGTGTCATTCCACCAGGCCTACCTCGGAGGCTGAACCCCCCAACTCGCAAGGAGCGCGAATGTCAGACACCCAGCCAAAAGCAACGCCACGATGGGGACGCATCCTCTTCAAGGTGTCGGGTGAGGCATTTGCCGGAGATGCGCCATATGGCATCGACGGCGACATCGTGCAGCGGATTGCCAATGACATCGTCGCGGTCCGCGAGGCCTTCGACGTGTCGGTTGGCGTGGTCGTGGGCGGTGGAAACATCTGGCGTGGGCTCAAGGGCGCAGGTGCCGGCATGGACCGGTCGCAGGCCGACTACATGGGCATGCTCGCCACCGTCATCAACGGCCTTGCGTTGCAGGATCGGCTGGAGCGGGCGGGGCAACCCACCCGCGTCATGAGCGCCATTCACATGGCCCAGGTGGCCGAGCCGTACATCCGCCGTCGGGCCATCCGCCATCTCGAGAAGGATCGTGTCGTCGTCTTTGCCGGCGGCACCGGCAACCCGTTCTTCACCACCGACACGACCGCAGCGCTGCGAGCGGTCGAGATCGAGGCTGGCGTGGTCCTGAAGGGCACACACTCGGGTACCGGCGGTATCTACACGGCCGACCCCAAACTCGATCCCACGGCGACCAAGATTGACGAAGTCACCCACATCGACGTCTTGCAGAAGGGCTTGAAAGCCATGGATTCGACGGCGATCACCCTCTGCATGGACAATGAACTACCCATCGTCGTGTTCGACCTGATGGGCGAAGGCAACGTACAAGCGATTCTGCGGGGCGAACCCGTGGGAACGCTGGTCCACTCGTAACGCATTCATTCACCAAGGAGGACGGCAACCATGAGCGAAGAGATCGAGCTGATCCTCTTGGATTCAGAAGAGAAGATGGAAGGTGCGGTACAGCACGCCCGTCGCGAGATGGCAACCATCCGCACGGGTCGCGCCAGCTCGGCGTTCATCGAGAAACTCAATGTCGAGGCCTACGGGGTCAACATGACCCTGCAGGAACTGGCCACCTTCTCGGTGCCAGAAGCCCGACAGCTCATCATCACGCCGCACGACATGGCCAACGTCGAACCGATCGAACGGGCCATCCGCAACTCCGACATCGGGTTGTCGCCGTCCAACGATGGCCGTGCCATTCGCCTCTCGTTCCCTCCGCTCACCAGTGAGCGTCGCAAGGAACTCGTGAAGGTCGTGAACAACATGGCCGAAGAGGCCAAAGGCCGGGCTCGCAGCATCCGCAGAGCTGCCCGCAAGGACCTTGAAGACGCAGAAAAAGAGGGCGGAGTCTCTGAGGACGACATCGAAAGGGCAGAGAAATCCCTCGATGATCTGACGCGTGGAACCGAGAGCGAAATTGAAGCCGCTCGGGAAAGCAAAGAGAAGGAGCTGCTCGAGGTCTAGTCTCGAGCCTGGAGGAACCCTTCGTGGACAGCTACGACAACGACTACGACGAAACACCTGAGCGTGCCCCCGGCAGCTCCGTGTTTGGTGACGACGCAAGCTACGGCTCTGGAGCCTCCGTCTTTGGCGACGATGACTCGCCACAGCTCGGTGACCACCAGGAGGAAGCGGCATCGGTGTTCGATGCACCCGGCGACTCCGTGTTCGCCGACGAGCCTCCCGCACAACAGAGTGTGTTCGGCGATACCCCGGCCCCTTCGGCGTCGGTGTTCGGCGACGACGGCGACGACCACGAGGTGGTCGAGATTGCCGACGAGTCAGCCGCGCTCGAAGCAGATCCCTGGGGCGACGGCGGCGAGCCAACAGCCGTCGTGACCGTCGACGACTGGGACACCGGTAGCGACAACACCGTTGCCCTCGATGTCGACACCCCCGAACGCGACGACGACCTCGACGCGTGGTCCGGTCTTGGTGGCAGCCCACAATGGGAAGCCGAACAGCCCCAGGTCGAAGTGGCCGCAGCGCAGCCCGAAGCATGGGATCCCGGTCCGGTGCCCGAGGTCGACGACCCGGCCATGGTGCAGATCGAGTCGAGCGAACGCTTCTTCACGTACGACGACGAGTCCGCCTATGCCGACGACGGTTTCGTCGACGACACGCCGTCGTCTGGCCGTGACATGCAGAGCGCTGCCATCACCGGGGTTGCCCTGCTTGCGATTGCACTGGTCGCAATCTCCATCGGGCCCGCCGTTGCGCTGGCTCTGATCGTTCTCGTGGTGGCGCTTTCCGCCGGTGAGCTTTTCAATGCGCTTCGTGTGGCCGGCTACCAGCCCGCCACGCTGCTTGGCCTGGCAGCGTCCATCGCCATGCCACTCGCCGTGTACTGGCGAGGCGAACAGGCCGTGCCGCTCATCCTCGGGTTGAGCGTGATCTTTGGTCTGCTGTGGTTCCTGGTTGGAGTGTCCACGGAGCTCCCAGTGATGAATCTGGGTGTCACGTTGTTGGGCATCGTGTACGTGGGTGTCCTTGGCTCCTTTGGTGCTGCGATGCTCGAGATGGGGAACCGTCTGGGCGGAGGCAATGGCACCGGGCTCCTGCTTGCCGCAATCGTCGTCACCATTGCCTACGACATCGGTGCGTTCTTTGCCGGGACCAGCTTCGGTCGAACGCCGCTCACCTCGGTCAGCCCGAACAAAACCGTCGAGGGTCTCATCGGTGGCTCGATCGCCAGCTTCGTTGCCGCCATCGTGTTCTTCGGAGTCATCAAGCAGATCGAGCCGTGGGACGCCCAGGGTGGCCTGCTCGACGCGGCCTTCCTCGGTCTCGTCGGTGCCATCATGGCGCCGCTCGGCGACCTTGGAGAGTCGCTCGTGAAGCGTGACCTCGGCATCAAGGACATGGGCTCGGTCCTGCCGGGCCACGGAGGATTCCTCGACCGGTTCGACGCACTGCTGTTTGTGCTGCCAGCCGTCTACTTCCTGGCCCAGGCCGTCCTCTACTAGAGGGAACCCTTCGGGTTCCTGCGAGTCAGCCGTCTCGGAGTGTCTTCAGGAACTCCACGGCTTCTGCGCGGTCCTTGGTCCGCTTGAGCGGAGGAAGGGCCTTGATGAGGTCCCACCGGTAGCTCTTCGACGTGGCCAGCCGCTTGTCGAGGATGGCGACAACACCACGATCCTCGGTGGACCGAATCAGCCGGCCGGCCCCCTGTGCCAGCAGCATGGACGCTCGGGGAAGGTCGATCTCGCGGAACGCAGCTGAACCCACCTGGTCGCGTCGGGCGCCGAGGAGCGGATCGTCGGGCCGGGGGAACGGGATGCGGTCGATGATCACGCAGCTGAGCGCCCGGCCGGGAATGTCGACACCCTGCCAGAAGCTCATGGTGGCGAACAGAACCGACTCCTCGTCTTCCATGAACGTGTCCATGAGCACGGCTTTGGGGGCGTCTCCCTGCGCAAGCACCTTGTACGGCAGCCGGTCCAGCAGGTGTTCCACCGCTGCTTCCATGGCCCGCCAGGACGTGAACAGCGCCATGGTGCGGCCCCCGGCTGCCATGGTGAGCGCCTCGATCTCGGCGTGGACGGCGTCGCGGTAGTCGTCTGAGCGCGGGTCGGGCATGTGGGCGGCGCAGTACAACATGCCGGCGGTCTCGAAGTCGAACGGACTCCCCACGTCGATCTGTGTGTGCGGCAGATCCGACAGGCCGATGCGACCTGTGAGGTTGCCCGGAATGGTGGCGCTGGTGAGGATGGCGGTCCGTTCGGCGAAGAGCTTCTGGCTGAGGACATCGGCGACGTCGATCGATGCCACCTTGAGCGTGGGGTTCCGGCCGCCCTCGACCCATGCCACGGTGCCTTCGACCATCTCGAGAGCGACGTCGATGTCGGCGACCACATGGGTGGCGGCCCGCATGGCGCGTTCCTTGCGGCCAATGACCTCGGGGCTGGATTCGTTGGGAATCTTGCGAAGCGCATCCATGGCCCGCATGGACTTGTCCCGGGTGCGGTTCAGCGTGCGAGCGAGATCGCCGTCGAAGTCGGCATCGTGGAGTCGATTGCCGGCATGCGGCTCCAGTTCCAGGCCCAGGTCCTCGCCAGCGTCGAGCAGCTCACCGGTCAATCCGTCGTCGGCGATGATGGACTTGATTGTGAGGGCCAGGTTGCGCACCCGGCCGGCCGTGAGCTCGAAACCGGCGGCGTTGGCGACGATGTCCTCGATCTGGTGGGCCTCGTCGATGATCGCCACGTCGTGCTCGCCGAGCAGCGCATTGTCGGTGACGAGGTCAAGGGCGTACAGGTGCGTGTTCACGACGATCACGTCGGCCTCGAGAGCTGCGGCGCGTGCGTTCTCGGCGAAACAGTCGGACCCCGACGGGCATTTGGCAGCACCCGGACACTCCGTGGGGCCGACGCTGACGGCAGCCCACGTTCTCCCCGAGGGTTCGAACGGAAGCTCGGCTCGGTCGCCGGTACGGGTCAGGCTGACCCACGTGACGATGTCATCGAGCTCATCGCTGTTCACCGTGTCCTCGACCACCTCGAGGCCGAGCTGCTGGCCGTCGTCCTCGATCTCGGTCAGCCGTTGTCGGCAGACGTAGTTGGACCGACCCTTCAGAATCGCGTGATCGAACGGAACGTCCAGGTGTTCTTCGAGGAAGGGGAGGTCCTTGTTGGCGAGCTGGTCCTGCAACGCCTTGGTCGCGGTGGCGATGATCGTGCGTTTGCCGCTGAGGATGCTCGGGACCAGGTAGGCGAGCGACTTTCCGGTTCCGGTGCCTGCTTCGGCCAGGAGATGGGTGCCGGTGTCGATGGAGTTTGCCACGGCAACGGCCATTTCGGTCTGGCCGGGGCGTTGTTCACCGCCACCGGGAAGCTCCGTGGTGACTCGTGCGAGCGCTTTTTCGACCCGCTGACCAAGACCCATCGGCGCAGCATAACGGCTGACGCCCGAGGGTTCGGTGAAGAGGCGGCGGGATCGGGCGGCGTGGAACGGGATCGAGATAAAGAGAAGATTGCAATCACCGGAGACACCCTCGGCGCACGGTAGGTTCGCGGGATGGAATCGATCGATCCAAGAGCGATCCCCAGTCACGTGGCGTGCGTGATGGACGGAAACGGGCGGTGGGCACAACAGCGCGACCTTCCGCGTATCGAGGGCCACAAGCAGGGCGAGCATGCGCTCTTCGAGGCCGTCGAGGGTGCCCTGGAGCTCGGCGTCGAGTGGCTCACGGTCTACGCGTTCTCCACCGAGAACTGGAAACGGCCGCCCGACGAGGTCCGGTTCCTCATCAACTTCAACGAAGAGATCCTGGACCGCCGCAAACACGAACTCCACGAGATGGGTGTACAGGTCCGGTTCGTTGGCCGTCGAGACTGGCGGGTGCCCAAGCGACTCATCCGCCGAATGGACGAAGCGGCCGAGCTCACCAAGAACAACCGCAAGCTCGTTCTCACGATTGCGTTCAACTACGGGGGCCGAGCCGAGATCGCCGATGCGGTGAAGCAGCTCATGGCCGATGGCATCGCTCCGGAGAAGGTCACCGAGAAGGCGATCGCCCGCCGCATGTACGACCCCGACATGCCCGATGTTGACCTCATGATCCGAACGTCCGGGGAATTCCGGACCTCGAACTTCCTGCTCTGGCAGCTGGCCTACAGCGAGATGCTGTTCACCGACGAGCTCTGGCCCGACTTCGACCGGCATTCGTTGCGCCGTGCCATCGCCGAATTCCAGAGCCGGTCCCGTCGCTACGGGGGCGTCACGGCGTGACGGGCCTGTACCGGGACAACGCTGTTGTCATCCGGTCCTGGAAGCTCGGCGAAGCCGACCGGATTCTCAGCCTGATGACACAGAACAACGGGAAGATCCGTTGTGTTGCGAAGGGCGTCCGCAAGACCCAGAGCCGGTTCGGTTCTCGCGTGGAACCAACCAATCATCTGCAGGTGCAGCTCTACCGAGGCAAGGGAGACCTTGACACCCTCACCCAGGTGGAGACGATCGATCGGTTCCCCACGATCCGAGAGGATCTGGAGCGGTTCGCCCGGGCTTCGTCCATGCTCGAAGCCGTCGATCATGTTGCGCAGGACCGGGAACCGAACGAAGCGTTGTACACGATGCTCGCCCGAGGAATGCACACCGTTGCACAGTCCGAGAGCCACCTTGTCGTGGCCGGCTTCTTCCTCAAGCTGCTGGCGCTCGAGGGCTTCGCCCCGGCGGTCGACGTGTGCGTTCTGTGCTCGGAGACCAGCGATCTCACCCACCTCTCGGTCGCCGATGGCGGCACGACCTGCACCGACTGTCGCACAGGAACCTTTCTGTCGGCCGAAGCGTTGGCGCTCCTGCAGCTCGCGCTGGGCGGTCAGCTCGGCGCCGTGTTGAACCAGCCGCCGTCTCCGCCCACACGTGAGGTCGACATCATCGCAACACGCCTCATGGAACACATGCTCGAGCGTCGACTGCGCTCGGCCACGGTCCTCGAACAGGCGTGACACGTCGATATGGGCCAAATGGCTCATATCGACTCCCACTCTGCCGAAAGGCCATGCGTGGGACTGGAAACGAAGAACACCTCAACTGCCCGATGGGTGACGCTGATCGCTCGTGGGCTCGTGGGCATCTCAGCGCTCGTGTGCTTTGCGCTGTGGCGGCAGAGCGGCGATGCCGCCGACGTCATCCATTCACTCGCGCAGGCTCGGCAGGCCTCAGGGATCGAGGCATCGTTCGACGACGCGCTCGTTGAAGCCGAGGCTGCGGCGAGCACCGCTCGGTTCCGCCTGTTGTGGGTGGGCGCAGCCGCCTACGGCACAACGGCGCTTGCGCTGTTCGGGGCAGCAGGAATGCGCCGCTCCGGCGAACGTGCGAGCTTGCGGCAGGAAGCGGTCTTCGCTGCTGCGAAGCGCTTCGAGGCGATCAGCGCAGACTCACCGGACATCGTCTTCGTGCTGGGCGCCGGTGGAGAGATCGCTTTCATGTCGGCTTCGGGACACTCGGTGTTTGGCGACAGGCTCCCGACGAACGCCATGGACATCGTGCAACGGATGCCTGAGACCACCGAGACGGAAGCGATCACCTGGCTCGATCGGGTGGCCGACGCACGCATCAGCGAGCCGGTCGTCGTGCACACACACAACGCCGAGCGCCGGCTCTTCGACGTTCGGATGAGCGACCGACGCACCGACCCGCTCATTCGCGGCCGTGTGTTCACCTGCCGGGACGTCACCGCCGAGGTTCTTCTCCAGAACCGGCTCCGGACACGAGCGGCCACCGACGACCTCACCGGCCTCCCGAATCGTCGGGAGCTCTCCAAGCGGATGCACGAGCACTGGCCATCGAGCGAACCTTCAGCCCTGGTCATGATCGATCTCGACGACTTCAAGCGAACGAATGACACGTTGGGACACGCCGCTGGGGATCTGCTGCTGGTTCTGGTGGCGCAGCGATTCGAGACGGTGATTGCTGTCGATCAGACACTCGTGCGCCTGGGCGGCGACGAGTTCGCGGTCTTTGTCGCTGGCGAAGCTGCAGCCGGCTGCGCCGTGGATCTGGCGAACGCCCTCGTCGAGTGCCTTCGTCAACCCATCGACCTGGCGGGACGCAACGTCCGGATCGGTGCGAGCATCGGCGTGTGTTGCTCGGCGGGTTGCGAGGACCCAACCGAACTGATGCGTCGCGCCGACATCGCCATGTACGAGGCAAAGGCGCTCGTCGGCTCGTCGGTCATTGCCTTCGAGGCATCGATGGAGCTTCAGGTGCGCAAGGCCGATGCCATCAACCGTGCGCTGCAACAGGCCGATGTCGCCAACGATTTCACACTGGCATACCAGCCCATCTTTGAAGCCGACGGGACACGCCCACGAATCGTCGAGGCGCTGTTGCGTTGGAACCACGACGAGCTCGGCTTCATCCCTCCCGATCATTTCATTCCGGCCGCCGAGAACAGCGGGGCGATTGTTCGCATCGGATGCTGGGTGCTGTGGGAATCGCTCGGCCAGCTGCGCCGCTGGGACCACGCTGGCGTGTCACCGGACGTCGCCGTTGCGGTGAATGTGTCGTACGTCCAACTCGAGGAGCAGGGGTTCGTCGAAGACGTCTTGGCCGCGCTTGAGGGAACGGGAATGCCGGGCAACCGGCTGGTTCTTGAGATCACGGAAACGGTCATGGCACTGGACAACCGCCAGGTCGCCGAGGTGCTGGCCGAACTGCAGGCCTACGGCGTTCGTATCGCCATCGACGACTTCGGCACCGGCTACTCCAGCCTGGGTCAGCTGCTCCACCTGCCCTTCGATCTGTTGAAGCTCGACCGTTCGTTCCTGCTTTCGCTGGACGAGGCCGGTCGGGAAGCTGCCGGGCGCGCCGTGATTGAGGCGACCGTTCGTATGAGTGAAGCGTGCGGTGTTCCCATCGTTGCAGAGGGCATCGAGGAGATTGAGCAGCTGGATCTGCTCATCTCCTGCGGGGTCCACTACGCGCAGGGATATCTGCTCGCTCGACCCGGCCCTCCGGACGATGTACTGCCGCTGCTCCTCGGTCAGGTTTCACAGGCGGTTGCCGTCTAGGTTCCCGGCCGCTCGCCGATAACCTGAGGCGCCATGAGCGAAGCGACGCCAAACCCAGAACTGTTCGACAAGATCGTGAACCTGTCCAAGCGACGGGGAATCGTGTTCCAGTCCGCAGAGATCTACGGCGGGTTCCGCTCCACGTACGACTACGGCCCCCTCGGTGTTCTGTTGCTTCGCAACGTGAAGGACCAGTGGTGGCGCTCCATGGTGCAGATGCGCCACGACGTCGTCGGTCTCGACGCAGCAATTCTCTCGCCCCCGCAGGTGTGGGAGGCCTCCGGCCACCTTGCCAACTTCAGCGACCCGCTCGTCGACTGCACCAACTGCAACACCCGCCATCGGCTGGACAAGCTCGACGACCCCAACACGTGCCCGAACTGTGGCGAGAGCGGCAAATTCACCGAGCCACGTGCGTTCAATCTCATGTTCAAGACCCATGCCGGCCCAGTCGAGGGCTCGGGCCACGAGGTGTACCTGCGTCCCGAGACGGCCCAGGGCATGTTCGTGGACTTCATGAACGTGCTGAACACCAGCCGCAAGAAGCCGCCGTTCGGCATCGCTCAGATCGGCAAGAGCTTCCGCAACGAGATCACCCCTGGCAACTTCGTCTTCCGGACCCGCGAGTTCGAACAGATGGAGATGGAGTACTTCGTTCCGCCGAGCGAGTCCCAGCAGTGGTACGAGTACTGGAAGAACGAGCGGATGCAGTGGTACCTGGATCTGGGTATGCCCCAGGACTGGATCCGCATGCGCGAGCACGACGCCGACGAGCTGTCGCACTACAGCAGTGGCACCGCAGACGTGGAGTACCTGTTCCCGTGGGGTTGGGACGAGCTCGAGGGTGTTGCCAACCGCGGCGACTACGACCTCACCCAGCACGCCCAGCACAGTGGCGAGCGCATCGAGTACTTCGATCAGCAGGCCAACGAGCGTTGGGTCCCGCACGTGATCGAACCCGCCGCCGGCGCCACCCGCACGGCGTTCGCGTTCCTGCTTGCTGCCTACGACGAGGAGACGGTGAACGACGACACCCGCACCGTGCTTCGCCTCGACCCACGACTCGCTCCGTACAAGGTTGCCGTGCTGCCATTGTCCAAGAAGGACACGCTCACCCCGACTGCTCACGAAGTCTTCGACCTGGTGAAAGGCCACTGGATGAGCGACTACGACGAAACGCAGTCCATCGGCAAGCGTTACGCCCGTGCCGATGAGATCGGTACGCCGTACTGCGTCACCGTCGACTTCGACACGCTCGAGGACCGTGCCGTGACCGTTCGCGAGCGGGACAGCCGCGAGCAGGAACGAGTCTCCATCGATCGTCTCGTCGAGTATCTGAGCGAGCGCCTGCCTCTGTGACACCCGAGCTCGCGAGGTCAATCGCAGCGTGGGAAGCAGCGGGATTCAGCCTGCTGAGCCAAGGAGCGCTCGGAGTCACGATGGAGCGCGGAGACGAGCAGGTTCATCTCAATTCTCGAGGTTGTTATCTGCCGCGGGCACGAACTCACGAACTTTCACCCGGATTGGGACGCCCCGAGACAACCGGCTCCGGGATACAGATCGACATCGAACATGAGTTGGCTCTGCTGCGAGCCCACACCCCAGGCGGGAACTGGTCTGCGGGCGCGGATCGCAATGAGATGCGACCCGCAATTTCCTTGTTTGGACTGGACCTCATTCGGGACTTCCGTCGGCTGCATGCGTTTTCAGATTCCTTCGATCTGCCGAATCTTGGTCGCGTCGAACCAATTCAGGAGGCAGCGCTGCGTTCGCCGGACCTGATCGTTGCGATCGTCTTTGGTGAGCCCCGCATCGGCCCCTGCGTGCCGTTGACCACGGGTTCCACGTTCTGTGCCGTCGACCTTCACGACATGTCGGCTGGTCGAGTGTGGCGCCTGGTGATGGACGATGGGGTTCTGGTCGAAGCGCACCACATTGCATGGAGCCTGGTCGAACTTGTCCGATGCTTGCGAGTGCTCGCCGAGAAGGATCAGGCCCTCGATGTCGAACAGGTCGTCGCCGACTTCGGTTGCAGTTCACTCGTGATGGGCGGTCACGACGCGAGCCCACCGCCTCAGACCACGATTTCACAAGCAGCTCGACATGTTCATGTGATGCCAGGCGTGGACCTCCGCCCTTCGACGTCACGATCTGAGGAGCCATGAGCCCGCGTAGTTTCTCGTCCCTGCTCGACGCCCTGGAAAATTCTGCCAGCAGCGAGTGGCCGTCTCCAGCGACAGAGGCCGAGATCGATCGGGTCGAGCACACGTACGGGGGCGTTCCGACCGACCTCCGCAAGCTGTGGGAGCGGAGCTCGAGTGCAAGCTTTGGGATCTTTGATCCGATCCACTCCCCGGACCAGGCGACAACGCTCTTTGATCTGTGGTCGGGGTATCTGTTCCGCCTGTACGACGACATGTTTCCTGGAAAGGGCCCTGACGACCCGATCGGGATTGTGACGATTCCGGTAGCGGAGGAATTGGAAGTCGAAGTTGGTGGAACCCTGGACGGCAGGGTGTTCCGGACCGTCACGCGAGACTTCCTTGAGCGGCCGTACTTCAATCACGTCGCTTGGTCGCTTCATGACGCAATGTCTTGCACACGCGACCTGATGGAGGCAGGTTGGTTTACGGTGAACCACCGGACCACAGCGTTTGCGAATCCTGATGTCGACGTCGATGTTTGGTTCCGCCGGCTTGAGCCCATTCTCCTCCGGTGGGGCTGCAGTGCAGCAGTGGCTTCGCTGCCAACCAGGTACTGGAGCACGCCTCCACCGCCGGTTCACTGGCAGCCAGCGACACCCCATGGCTCCCCGTCTTCTTCCAGGCCCAACTAGCGGCGCTCACATCCCGGCGGTGCCAGACTGATTCGCATGTTTGCTCCGCTGACAACTGAACGGCTGCTGCTTCGGCCTGTGCGCTCCTCCGATGCCGTCCCGTTGCAGGAGCGAAGGAATCATCCGGAGGTGGCTGCTCTGCAGTCGTGGCCCACGCCCTACACGCTTGAGCAGGCGACAGGTGCCGTCGAGTCGATGCTGGCGACGCCCGATCCTGTGGACGCCTCGTGGTTCATGCTGACGGTTGCTGACGCAGTCGACACCACCGTGTACGGCGATCTTGCCCTCAAGCTCGAATGGGACGGCAGGGCGGCCGAGGTCGGGTGGACGTTCGCCCGCGAGCACTGGGGCAACGGCTACGCCTCGGAGGCCGTGGAGCGCCTCCTGCGCTGGCTGATGGAGGAGCAGAAGGTCACCCGGGTGCAGGCGACCATGCACCCCGACAACTTCGCATCCGCCCGGGTAGCTGAACGCAACGGCTTCATGTTCGAAGGGCACACCCGCAACAGCTACTGGGTGGGGGACGAGAACTCCGACGACTGGATCTATGGGCTCACACCCGAGCTGTGGGAGGACTGGCAGAATCGGCCACGAACGGCGCCCGACGTGGTCGAGCTCGTCGAGCCGTATCCGGTTGGGCTTCGTCACGTGCTTGCGCTCACGGTGCATCATTCGCAGCGGCGTTTCGTTTCCGACATTGCAGCGTCGTTGGCTCAGGCTGCGGTGCCGCCGTTCGAGGAAGGCGAGGGCGACGTGCCTCGAGTGATTCCGTGGCCTCGGATCATTCATGCCGACGGCGAGCCGGTTGGCTTCGTGATGATGGAGGAGCCCACGGCGACGGCGCCAGAACCGTATCTGTGGCGTCTCAACATCGACCGCCGGCACCAGAGCCGCGGCATCGGGGCACGCGTACTCGAGCAGGTCATCGCCCAATGCCGGCAATGGGGAGCTGCGTCACTGCTGGTCTCCTACGTGGAAGGTGTGGGCTCGCCCCAACCGTTCTACGCCGGGGTGGGTTTCGTGCCGACGGGCGAGATCGACGACGGCGAGACGGTGGCTCGGCTGATGCTCGGCTAGTCCAGCCGGTCGGCCTTGTCCTTGTTGCAGGCATCGCAGAGGATCTGCCCGTTCTCGACGCTGGTGGGACCACCGCGGGCGTTGGGTCGTTTGTGATCGGCGGTCAACATGACCCACGGGTTGGTGCATCCGGTGTGCTCGCACCGGCCTCGGGCAGCGACCAGTAGCGCCTGTTTCTGATGGCGGTCGAAGAGTCGCTGAGGTTTGGTGTAGCTGGCAGGGGTGCCGTCGGGTTTCACGACCTGTCTTCGGAACAGGCCAAGAAGTAGGGCGGTTCGTGTCTTTCTGGGGTCGATAGGGGTGCCGCGAACGGTTTCGCAGCGGCGATCGACGTCGTCCCATGCCAGATCGAATTCTGGCGACTGGTCGGGCTCGGTGATGGACGAGAGCAACGTCTCGGACACCTTCTGGCTCATGACGATGTTGATGAGGGGAACCGGAAACGAGCCATCGGCCCGTTGGAACCCGCGGGTGAGCAGGTTCAAAAGTGCGAGTGAACGACGACGACGGCTGTTGATGCGAAGGAGTTCGGGGTTTGCGTCGGGGTCGTCCTGTGTGAGCCGGTAGAGCTTTTGGTCCTCGTGGTCCAGCGCCGTCAGCGCGGCTTCGCCAGTGAGCGGGTCGTACATGGAGCGGATCTCGACGTCGCCGTTGGGATGGGTCTTGGTTGTGGTGCCGTACTTCCGCTCTCGTTCGGTCGGAAGCTCGCCGTCGGGGTCGGCGGCGAGAAGCCAATACCTGCACGTCAACTCGAAGTCGTCCCACGAGAGCGCCTGAGCATGCCCCAAGAGGAGGTCCTGATCGCGTTGCAGCAGGACATGGGTCCGTATGTTGTCGAGGCTGCGGAGAAGGCAGATGTGGGCAGTGGTGACACGTCCGCGCTGCCACGCCGCTGCGAACTCTGAGAAGTCGCCGAGCCACAGCCCGAGCGTGGCGTACGGGGCCAATCCTTGGGATGGTGCTGAGAGGCGGTGGCCCAGGACGACGCCCATCGTTCGCGAACTGCGGCGGCGAGCGACGCCGGCCCGGTCGGCTTCGGCGACCTGGTCAGCGGCGAGGGCTTTGGCCCGCTCGACCAACGTGACGGCGCTGACGGCACGCTCCTCGGCATCGTGCCGGTCGGATCCGAAGGTGACGCACTCGCCGGCAGCATCGAGGGCTTGGTTGATCAACTGCAGCGCGTCGTCCACGGAACGAATGTCATCGACATGGTTGATCATGGTGTTCACCTCCTCACATCAGCGACGGAACGGTTCCTTCAGAAAGAAGAAGCCTTCGGCTGGGGGAGGCGAGCTGGTACAGCGAGTCTAGTCGAACAAATGTTCGTATTGCAACCCTTGGATCAGGAACTCCCGCAAATTCTCCAGGACGGTGTGGCGTTGGGGGCCACACCCCGGTTGCCGAAGACGCGAGTGACAGGGTCCGGTTGTAGGTTGCGGGTGTGGGAATCGTCGACGAGGACATCGAGCGTGTGCGCC
>CAZFBD010000047.1:0-36051 GCA_964517125.1 uncultured Acidimicrobiales bacterium | reverse complement strand
GCGGCCGGAGTTCCCGACAACGATGACCGGCCCGAGGCTGGAGACACCCCCGAAGCCGACGTGCCCGTCGAGGTGGCCGGAGCTGTCGAGGAAGTCACCGAGCTTGCCCGGACCGGTACCGGTCCCGTGACGAACCGCTTCTTCGGTATCGCGTTGCTGATGATTGGACTGGGCGGCCTCTCGATCATGTGGGAGCGCCGTCAGGCATTCGGTCTCAGCTGACCGTTCGAATCACCACCACGCCGAGCCCAGGCCGCCTTTGAACGGCCCGACGACCTTCGACGTGATCCACCCGCCATAGAACGTGCCTTCATTGCCGGTCACGACCTCACCGTCGATCGTGCAGTGCAGCCGTTGGGCGTAGAAGGCAACGTGATCGGCGATCAGCGAGAACCGTTCCGTTGGATCCGGATAGGCCCACGCCACCTGATCGAGCCGTTGGCCATGCGCTTCCACGTCGAAGTACGAGGCTTCACCCTTCCATTCGCAGAAGCTTCTTCCCACGGCGGGCACCAGCACATCGAGGTTCACGTCGGTGGGGGGCACGTAATAGGCGGGAGGCTGCGAGGTCTCCAGCACACGAAGCGAGGCTCGGGTTTCCGCGACGACTTCACCAGCGAAGACCACGACCACATGTTCGCTCGACGGGTCGATGCGGGGCGGGCGTGGATAGTCCCACACCGATTCCTGTCCCGGTCCTGGTTCGATCCGCTTCGGTTGCATACAGGTACCTTGGACCCTGTACGCCACAAGAGGTGGATTGATCGGTGAATGATTCTGGAGAGGACGAGTACCGCAGATATTGCGAGCAACTCCGCGATGCCGTGGTCCAGGCGGCTCCGGGCTGGCTCGATCGTGTCCTGCGTCCGTTCGTGGCAGACAGCGAGCTCGCAGATCGGGCGCAGATGCAGCAGGCGATCGATGCATCGCTGGCTGCCATTGACGCCCGGCTCACCACCCTTGTGGCCACCGACATCGATACGCCAATGAGCGGACCGTTGGAGCTTCTTCGTCAATCCACCGGCCCGGTACAGGAGTGGTTGAACGCGGCGGGTGCACCCCGCCCGGTTCGTGACCCGTGGGATGTCCGGTCAAGTCCCGACGATCACTATGCGCTGGGTCCCATGGCGTTCAGCGACCTGGGTGACGACGTGCACGCGGCTGGAATCGCCTGGGGAGCAGCCAAGGCGCACGTGCATCTTCGCCGTCGGAGCCAGTCGTCGGGTGGTGGATCGGCTTGAATGACCTCGTGCAACTCGTTCGCGATGACCTGTTCGATGATCTGTCACTTACAGGTTCGGCGTTCACCCATGCATACACCGAGCGTCTCGATGGGTGGATCCGAGCCGTCGCCGAAGACATCGGCGTTCCGGCGGGCGTCGCCCTCGTGGCGGTCGGCGGCTACGGGCGTCAGGAGATGTGCCCGCAGAGCGACCTCGACATCGTGCTCGTGCACCGACCCGATGCCGACATTGCGACGTTCGCCGACCAGGTCTGGTACCCCATGTGGGATGCCGGGATGAAGCTCGGCCATCGCGTCGACACCGTCGAAGGGCTCTGCCGTCTGGCACTGGTCGATCTCGATACGGCAACTGCGGTGATCGATGCACGGTTCCTGGTTGGTGAAGAGGCACTGGCCGATGAGCTTTTCGTTGCCGCCAACCGGCAATGGACAGAGACCGGTGCAACCCAGGTCGCTGAGCTTGCCGACCGGGTGGGCGAACTGCACGACCAGCACGGTGAGGTCGCCTTTCTTCTTGGTCCCGACATCAAGTCCGGGCGTGGCGGCCTGCGCGATGTGCATTCGCTGCGGTGGGCAGAGTCGTCCGGCGCGCTGCCCGACATCTCGGGGCTCGACGGCCTGTCCCAGGCAACCGAGACCCTGCTGCGAGCTCGCGTTGCCCTGCACCGGGTCACCGGCCGCCCGGGCGACCGTCTGGTGCTCGACTATCAGGATGATGTCGCCGAGCAACTGGGGTATGCCGACGCCGATGTGCTCATGGCCGACATCGCGCAAGCAGCCCGCTCCATCGCGTGGATCAGCGATGCCACCTGGTTCTGGGTGGAACGCGGACTCGAACACCGAAACCGCGCCACCGACGTCGAGTTCCTCGACGGTGGCATCGAGATCGACGGGTGGCTGCTTCGTCTCGCCGACGATGCCAACATCGCGAACTCGCCGGAGCTTCTGGTTCGGGTCGCCCTCGTGGCGGCGCGGAACCGCTCGTTCATCGACCATGACACTCTCGGTCGACTCGCCGATGAGATGGGGGAGCTCCCCGTACCGTGGACCGACTCGATGCGACAGGACTTCACCGACCTGCTCGAACTGGGCCGGGCGGCCATTCCGGTGTGCGAGGCACTGGACCAGGTTGGGCTCATGTCCGTCCTCATCCCCGAATGGGAACCGTGCCGCAGCCGGCCGCAACGCAACGCGTATCACCGGTTCACCGTCGACCGGCATCTCCTGGAGGCTGCTGCCGAAGCGTCGGCGCTGACCGATCGTGTCCGTCGCCCCGATCTGTTGGTGCTTGGCGCCCTGCTCCACGACATTGGCAAGGGCTACCCGGGCGACCATACCGACGTGGGCGTTGAGCTCATCGAGACCATCGCTGCCCGAATGGGCTATTCGGCCGCCGACACGACGCTGCTCGTGGACATGTGTCGGCATCATCTTCTGCTCCCCGACGCTGCCACCCGACGGGACCTCGACGACGACGGCACGATTCACGCGGTCGCCACGACGGTCGGGTCGGCCGACCTGCTCGATCTACTCGGCGCGCTCACCGAAGCCGACTCCATCGCCACCGGGCCGTCTGCCTGGAACAGCTCGAAAGCCACACTGGTCCATCTTCTGGTCGACCGGGCCATCCATGTGCTCAGCGGCGGCGAAGTCGCCGAGGTCATCACCAGCCGGTTCCCCAGCCCCGCCCAGCGCGAGATGATGAACCAGGGCACCTATTCGTGCCGCATCGTGGACGAAACGATCACCATCGTGCAGCCCGATCGGCCGGGTGCGTTCTACCGGGTCGCCGGAGCCATTGCCCTCAATGGGCTCGACATCGTGTCGGCTGCCGCGCACACCGAGAATGGCGTGGCGCTGTCCGAGTTCATGGTGATCCCGGGATCCGAGATCGATGTTCGGCGTCTCGAAGAACAGCTGGAGCGTGGTGTGCAGGGCCGGTTGGCCATCGATTCACGGGTCGACGAGCGTCGCGTCACGTACGCACGTGCAACCAAGCGGCTGTCCGCACGCCCCGCCAAACCATCGGTCCGGTTCGATGACGCCATCTCCGAAGCGTCCACCGTGATCGAGGTCACCGGTCCCGACGCGATTGGCTTCCTGTACCGAATCTCCCGGGCGTTCGCCGAGATGGGCGTTGCGATCTGGTCGGCGCGTATCCAAACCATTGGCGATGCCGTGGTCGACTCCTTCTATGTCACCCACAACGGGCGCAAGATCTCCGACAGCAGCCATCAGGCCGAGATCGAACGAGCGGTGTTGCACGCCATTGGGAGAAAGTAGGGTGGCGTCAGTGTCCAAAGGCCGCCGCGGCCGGTTGGTGCCGAAAGGGTGTTGGTGAGCGACGCGAACGGCGAGAACGACCAGGTGACCGAGAAAGAGCTGCTTCGGTGGTCCGAAGCGTTGTCGGCCATTGCGCGCACCGGTCTGGCCTTCACCGAGTCCCTGTACGAGCAGGAACGTTTCCACGAGGTCATGGAACTCGCCGCAGAGATCCAATCGGCCTCCTCGCTGCCGATCGACCCGACGGTTCTCGTCGCTGAGTGGACGAAGACCATTGGCCATGGCGTGCCCGGGTACGTGACACCAAAGAGCACGGTGGGCGCCATCGTCGGAAACGACGACGGCGAAATCCTCCTGGTGAAGCGTGCCGACTCCGATATCTGGCTGTACCCGACCGGCTGGTCCGACGTCGGCTACTCACCCGCCGAAGTGGCGGTCAAGGAAGTGTTCGAAGAGACGGGCATTCAGGCCGAGGTCGTGCAGCTGCTTGGCGTCCATGACGGGATGCGGCTGGGGTTCACTCGCATTCCCCTGTACAGCACGGTCTTCCATCTGCGAGCCATCGGCGGCGAGCTCAAGCCGCACCCCCTCGAATGTTCCGACGTCGGCTTCTTTGCCGAGGACGACCTTCCCGAACCCATCGTGAGCGCCTCCCGGTGGGCGCCGCAGGCATTCGCAGCGATTCGCGGCGAACCCATCGAGGTCCAGTTCGACTCGGTCCGTCGACCCCCATGGGAGGAACACCCCGATGCCGAATCCGTCTGACGACCACCTCAACGCCTCCGATGGTGCCCGCGGCGTGAGCCGCGCGGGGGTGGGGCAGTTCCGCAGGATCTGGGAGGCCGACGAGCCCCATGCCGAAGCCGTCATCCTGCATGGCATCGCCGAACACAGCGGACGGTACGAACACATCGGCTCCACGCTGGCGGCTGCCGGCTACCGCACCCGCGCCTACGACCATCAGGGATTCGGCCGAAGCGGCGGCCCACGCGGTCATATCTCGTCGTGGGACATCTATCTGGACGACGTCGAAGATCATCTGGACCGCGCCCGCGAGTCCGGCCTTCCGGTCGTGCTGCTCGGCCATTCCCTCGGCGGACTCATTGCGTTCACCTATGCGGTGAGCGACCGGCCCCAGCCCGACGTGCTGCTGCTCACCGGCCCGGCCCTCGGTGCCGAGACCCCGGCCTGGCAACGGATCGCGGCTCCCATCTTTGGCCGTATCGCACCACGCCTGTTCATCAAGTCCGAGTTCGACGGTGGGCTGCTGTCCACCGACGCCGATGTCGGAGCGGTCTACGAAGCCGATCCGCTTCGGGTGAAGGGCTCGACGGCTCGCCTTGGCCTGGAAGCCTTCGAAGCCATGAAGTACGCCAATGAACGTCTCGACCGACTACGCGTTCCAACCATGGTGGTGCATGGCGGAGCCGACCGAATCGTGCCCGTCGAGTTTTCGGCTCCCATCGGTGCGCAGGAACTGGCGACCCGCATCGTGCTCGAAGGTCTGGAGCACGAGGTGCTCAACGAGCCGAACTGGGCCGAAACCATGCAGACCCTGATTGGGTTCGCCGACGAACACGTGGCTGCCGCGAACGAGTCCCCCGAAGAGGAATAGCGCCGGCTACTCGCCTGGCAGGTCGCGCAGGAACTGTTCGACCTCGTCCATGAGGTCGTCGTTCGAGAGGAACTCGGCTTCTTCGTCGTAGCGAGCCTCGAGTTCCTGGACGAACTCCACGGTGTCTTCGTCTTCGGAGACGAGTTCGGTGACCTGGCGTTCGTAGGAAACCGCAGCGATCTCGAGGTCGGTCGTGTACACGTTGACGTCGAGAAGTTTGGTGAGTCGTTCCACCAGGGCCAAGGCGGCCTTGGGAGAGTTGGCACCCGGAATGTAGGCGGGAACCGCGGCCCACAACGACGCAACGGTGAATCCTTCGTCGCGGGCTGCCGCATGCAGCACTCCGAGAATTCCGGTGGGGCCCTCGTAGTTGGACGGTTCAAGACCGAGCCGGTCTGCGGTGGCCTCGTCGTAGGCGGAACCCACGACCTGCGTCGGCCGGGTATGGGGAACATCGGCCAGGAGTGCGCCGAGGGTCACGATCATCTCGGCACCGACCGACCGAGCCGTTTCGAGGATGACCTCGCAGAACGTGCGCCACTTCATCTGTGGCTCCATGCCAAGCAGAAGAACGGCGTCGAAGGGTGCGTCGACGAGGTTCGCAGCGTGGAACGAATTGTCGGGCCAATGCAGCTGACGTTCATGGCCGTCGACGATCTCGACCGTGGGCCGCATGGCGGTGAAGTCGAAGAACTCTTCGGGATCGATGTCGGCGAACTTGTCGGCGGACCAGCGGTCGATGAGGTGGCGCAGTGTCGTGGATGACGCGTCGCCCGCGTCATTCCAACCTTCGAAGGCGCAGATGAGGACCGGTGCTCGCAGGATCGGCTCGGCCGACTGGCGCACGTGGTTCGCCGTATGGTCAGGCGTCGTCACACGCAAAACGGTATCGGGCGCGTCTGTCGTTGACACCGCGCGGGCGCGGGGGAGCGCGCCTCACGCCTCGCAGTTCCCTTACGATTGGGGCCTCTTCTGCCGAAGGATTTCTCGTGATCACGATCTCTGAAGCCACCACCGTCGACGACGAACTCGTTGCGGCGTTCGCAAAACTGATTCCTCAGCTGTCTCGGTCCAACCCTGCACCCGATGCACAAACACTGCAGGCGATCGTGGACAGCGAGGCGTCCACGCTGCTCATTGCGCGAGACGACGAGTCCGGAGCGATCGTGGGCTCCATGACGCTCGCCATGTTCCGCATCCCCACGGGGCTGCGGGCCTGGATCGAAGACGTGGTCGTCGATGGCGACGCCCGTGGGAAGGGCGTGGGCCGGATTCTCAACGAGCGTGCGCTCGAGATTGCGACCGCCGCCGGTGCCACCACGGTGGATCTCACCAGCCGACCCAGCCGTGAAGCTGCAAACCGGCTGTATCAGCGCATCGGGTTTGTTGCCCGCGACACGAACGTCTACCGCTACAGCTTCGACTGACAGTTCGCCCGCCGGTTCGTTTCCGTGCGAAGCCACTAAAGGCGGCCGGCCGAACCTCCGATCCCTTCGTCACAACCGGGCGGGTTGGATGGCTACCAGCCGGGAGATGCACACATGGCGAACGACGATCAGTACGGAAACGATGGCATGCAGGTGCCACCGACGCCGGGAGTTCCCGGACCCTCAGGCGTGGCCGGCGTGCCGACACCAAACCTGCCTCCGCTCCCACCGAGCGTGTCCCAGGCAGCTCCCGCTCCGCCGAGCGCAAACTCGACCATGGCCCCTCCGGCCCCGATGCAGGTCGACAGTTTCAACCAGCAGCGGACCGACCACGGACGAGGAATGGGCGGGTTCAACCCCCGCTTCCTTCTCGTGCCCATCGTTGTGGTTCTCGGACTCATTGGTGTGTGGAACGCTCGTGGCACCACGGGTGCTGCAGATCTCAAGGCCGGCGACTGTTTCATCATGCCCAGCGCGGATGAGGAAGAGTTCACCCGGCTCGACACCGAAGACTGCTCGATGCCCCATGACGGGCAGATCTTCGCCTCGATCGACATCGCCGGTCCCGATACGTATCCCGATGAAATGAATGCGTACTGGGGCGAGGTCTTCGAAACGTGCTGGAACCGTTTCCAAGCCGAAGGAACCCGTCTGGCGGAGATCCCCGAGGATGCCGAGGTCTTCTTCTTCTCGCCCGTTGCGCAGGGTTGGCGTCAGGGCGACCGCGAGTCGCTGTGCTACCTGTATGCGCCCAGCGGCCTGAGCGGCTCACACTTCGGCTGAGTCAGCGCACCCGGGACATGGACAGTGCGTAGTCGCCACGTTCGTCGGTCCACCAATTGACCAGGTCCAGGCCGACTGCCGACAGCTCGGCTTCGACGCCTGCACGCCGGAACTTGGCGGAGATCTCGGTTCGCATCTCCTCGCCTTCGTCGAAGTGCACGTCCAGATCCAGCGCGGAGATCCGCACGTCCTGATCGACGAGTGATCGCAGGCGAAGGTCCATCCACTCGTCCGTCTCGTCGAAGCGGGCCACGTGCTCGAAGTTCTCGACCACGAAGTCCGCGTCCAGGCGTCGGTTCAGGACATGCAACACGTTCTTGTTGAACTCGGCCGTCACCCCAAGCGAGTCGTCGTAGGCGGCAACGAGACGGTTCCGATCCTTCACCAGGTCGGTGCCGAGGAGCAGCCAGTCACCGCTGACCATGCCGCGAGCGATATCGGTCAACAGGCCCTTCCGTTCGATCGGGCCGAAGTTCCCAACGGTCCCACCCAGAAGTGCCGTGACCCGTCGGCCACCGGTGGGAATCTTGTCCAGATGCTGTTCGAAGTCGCCGACCACACCATGGATTTCCAGGCCCGGGTATTCAGCGAGGAGGGCGGTTGAGCTGGAGCGGAGAATGCCCTCGCTCACGTCGAAGGGGACGAAACGCTTGAGCTGGCCGGTGCGGGTCATCGCATCGAGCAGGACGCGGGTCTTGTCGGCGGTGCCCGACCCCAACTCCACCAGCGTGTCCGCCCCAGAGACGGCGGCGATGTCGTCGGCGCGGTCTCGTAGGATGCTCCGCTCGGCTTCGGTGGGGTAGTACTCCTCGAGGCGGGTGATCTCGTCGAACAGTTCCGAGCCGCGGTCGTCGTAGAACCACTTGGGCGGCAGTTCTTTGAAGTCGGCGGTGAGACCGTTGATCACGTCGCTGCGCAGCGTCCGGTCGAAGTAGTCGGCGTCGAGATGTGAGTCGATTCGTGGCTGTGTGGGCATGGGGGGAGGCCTTCCGGGCTCGTCGAAGTTGAGGGTGTGGCGGATGTGCTAGCTGTCGCTGGCGAGGCGCACGCCGCTGAACATCCAGCGGCTGTGCGTGGGAAAGAAGTTCCGGTAGGTGGCACGAACGTGTCCGGCTGGTGTTGCGCAGCAGCCGCCGCGGAGCACGTACTGGTTCACCATGAACTTGCCGTTGTATTCGCCAACGGCGCCCTCCGCGGTGCGGAAGCCCGGGTAGGGGGCGTAGGAACTGCTGGTCCACTCCCAGACGTCGCCAAACATCTGTCGCGGTTGGCCGTCGCCTGTTGCGGGAGCGGCGGGCTGCGGGTGAAGCGAACCGGCATCGGCGAGATTGCCGAGCGGCGAAAGATCGGTGGAGGCATGCTCCCATTCGGCTTCGGTTGGGAGGCGTCCGCCGGCCCAACGCGCAAACGCGTCGGCCTCGTAGTAGCTCACGTGGCAGACCGGTTCGGACCGATCGACGGGCTGTACACCGTGCAGCGTGTGGACCTGCCAACCGGTGGCCGAGGTCTCCCAGTACAGAGGCGCCTCCCAGCCTTCGCGGGTGATCGTGGCCCACCCCTCGGACAACCACCAGCCGGGCTCGTGGTATCCGGAGTCGGCCATGAAGTCGAGCCAGTCACCGCAGGTGACGAGACGGTCGGCCAACCGGAACGGCGCCACGAACGTCTGGTGCCGGGGCGCTTCGTTGTCGAAGTGGAAGCCCCCGCCTTCGTGGCCCATGTGGACGAGACCACCCTCGAAATCCACCCACTCCATGGGGGACTCGGGCGTGGTGGCCGCTGGCTGGCTTGGGTGGTACGCGGGGCGAAGGGGGTTGGTGGAGAACACGTGCTTGATGTCCATGAGCAGGAGTTCCTGATGCTGCTGCTCGTGGTGCAGACCCAGCACTACCAGTTCTTCCAACTCGGGACGTTCGGGGAGAACTTCGTCGATCAGTCGGGTCATTGCTGCATCGACGTGCGCCCGGTAGCCGCCGACTTCTTCAGCGGTGGGCCGCGACACCAGTCCGCGTTCGTGGCGTGGGTGACGGTCGCCGATGGCTTCGTAATACGAGTTGTACAGGTACCCGAACTGCTCGTCGGGCGTGGTGTAGCCGGGCAGGTGGGGGAGGAGCAGGAACGTTTCGAAGAACCAGGTGATGTGCGCCCGATGCCACTTGGTGGGGCTCACGTCGGGCATGGACTGCACCTGTTGATCCTCGGCACTCAAGGGGGCAGCCAGGATCTCGGTCTCATCTCGAATGGCCTGGAAGTCCTCGACGGTCACGGTCGTTCGAAGAGAAGGAGAGCGCACGGATGCCTTTCGGGTCGCTGTTGCCTACAACCCACATCCTGACAGGAGCATTCCGGAGCGTGCATCGCCCATTGGCCGAGTTCACCCAATGTTTGGACCAAAACGAGTGTCAGGTGAGCAGCGACTCCGGAATGTTCACGATGCGTGCCCGAACCCATTCGCCGAGGCTCTTCGCCTGCGCATCGGGACGAGTGGACGCCGCGACACCCTCGCCCAGCAGACCGTGCACCACGAAGTTCAGGGACCGGATCCTGGGAAGTTCGTGGCGGTCGATTGGCAGCTCGGCCGACTCCGGCAGGAGCTCGCGGAGCTGCTCGGTGGTGAGGAACGTCTGAAGCCACGTCCAGGCTTCGTCCGAGCGGGCGAACACGCCAAGGTTGCCATTGCCACCCTTGTCCCCGGATCGGGCGCCGATGATCGAGCCCAGAGGTGCAGCAACGGTTGGTTCCGACGGAGCGGTCGTAGGCACCGGTGCAGCGGTCACTGTCACCGGTCCGCCCTGCGGAGCGGTCGAGTCCACAATCACGGTCTCCCCTCCCAGGAGATGCACGTACTGCGGCACCAGTTCGCGGTTCACGGCTGCGGGTTGGTACACGCCGAATGGGCTTGCGGCGCTGGGTCCGCCCGACAGTCCATGCATGCCGGGAATGCTTGCAAGGGCGGTCTGGAAGATGGCATTGGAGAACGGCCGGCCAACCTTTGTCGCATCGGCGTCCTTCACGGTGACCGTCCAGCGCGCGGTCGCTGCGTCGTTCGACTGTGGATCCTCGTGATCGGTGCGGCTCAGGCGGATGTCGACCTCGTCAAGGTCCTCGAGCGCGTACGGATACGCATCCCAGAAGACTGCTTCGCACAGCCTGGCTTTGGCCTCGATGTCGAGGCCCACGAGCCCAAGCGTGACCGAGTTCCGGAAGCCGCCCATGCGGTTTGTGGCCACCTTCAACGTTGGAGGTGGCGGTTCCCCAACGGTGCCCGAGATACGGACTCGGTCCCGTTCCAGCTGCTCCAACTGGAGGGCGTCGAAGCGTGCGGTGACATCGGGGCCCGGGTAGGCGGGTTCCCCGATCTCGTAGAGGATCTGCGAGGTCACGGTCCCGACGGTCACGGCACCACCGGTGTCGTCGTGCTTGCCAATGACGCTGCTTCCGTCGGCGGCGATCTCGGCCCATGGGTAGCCGAAGCGGGCTCGGCCGCCGACCTCGTCCCAGCCGTCGATCTCGGTGAAGAACGAATAGTTGCCGCCCGTGGCCTGACCGCTGCACTCGATCACGTGCCCGGCGGCCACGGCGCCCGCCAGCTGATCGAGATCGTTGCGACCCCAGCCGTGATGCCAGGCTGCCGGTCCGCAGACCACGGCGGCGTCGGTGACGCGACCGGTGACGACGATGTCGGCACCACGGTTCAGGGCATCGACGATTCCCCAGCAACCGAGGTAGGCGTTTGCCGTGAGGATGCCATCGAGGTCAAGAGGGTCGTCGCCGAACGGTGTGAGGTCGCCGGCCGCGGCCAGTTCGTCGAGGCGGGGCGTGAGGTCGTCGCCGCCAATCCAGGCAACGGTGGGGTTGAGGCCCAGGCGGTCGGCAACCTCGGCAACGGCTTCGGCGCAGCCATCGGGGTCCAGGCCACCTGCGTTGGTGACGACCTTGATGCCGCGATCGAGGCAGGTCCCCATGACCTCTTCCATCTGGGTCACGAACGTGCTGGCGTAACCGCCACCCGGCTTCTTCGCTCGAATGCGGCTGAGGATGAGCATGGTGAGCTCGGCGAGCCAGTCGCCAGTGAGGACGTCGATCGGCCCACCCTCCACCATTTCCCGCGCCGCCGAGGACCGATCGCCAAAGTACCCCGAGCAGTTCGCAATCCGGATTGAGTCGGTCGCTGGACGAGTCATGGAGTTGGGCCTTTCGCCTTCGGGTCGCCAACCGGGCAGAAGGCGACGAGATCGGTCACCTGCTGAAACCCGAGACCGAGCGCCAGCCGGCGAGATGTGGGGTTCGACCAGTTGCATCGGTACAGGCCCAGCTGACCGTCGTCGTGCAGGCTGTCCAACAGCAGGCGTACGACAGCCCGTCCGGCGCCTTGTCCCCGAGCTGACGGGGCGACGATCACTCCGATGTCCTCGAACGTTGGCGCCGTTTCCCACGGGTAGCAGGAGGCCAGGGCCACGATGTTGTCCGAGGAGTCGGTCAGCGCCACCATGCGGTCGTCCAACTCGTCGAGGTCGAACGCACCCTCGTCCAGATCGCCCGGATCGGCGGCGCGAAGCCACGCCAGCACCCGCTCGCTGTCGGCACCGTTCGGTTCCAGCGTGATGCCTTGCAGCCCGGCAGGAATGGGTGCGGGCCCCAGATCGTCGGGATCGGCAACATGGCTCAGCCCGCCATCGAATTCGACCCAACCGTTGCCTGCCGCCCACGTGCAGAGCTCTCCAAAGGTCCGAGCCTGCTCGTCTGAGCGAAGGGGCTCCACAAGGTCGGCGTGCTCCGGCCCGGCCCGCACGATCATCTTGGCTTCGACGGCGTAGCCCACGATGAGATTCGATCCGGCGCGGTCGTCCTCGATCACGATGTGTGTGGCGGGCGAGGCGAGGTCGGCGAGACCCACACTGCGACGAAAGTCGTCCAGGTACCGTCGGCGAGCTTCGCTCATGCCGGGCTCGGTCCCAGCGGCCTGACGAGCAGGTCATCGTGGAAGCCTTCGACGAAATCGTGCCGCCAGAAGGTGAACCCTGCCTTTTCTGCGACGCGCTGCGACGCAAGGTTCGTTGGGTCGACCAACGCATAGACCTCGCGATTCCACATCGGATCCAGGTCGTCGGCCATGGAGTCGACCAGGGCCAGGATGGCGTTGGCCGCCTCGGTGGCCAGGCCGCGCCCACGAGCGGGAACATCGAGGCGGTAGCCGTATTCGAGTCGCTCGCGCCCTTCGTAGTGGAACGTGTCGATGCCGGAGTAGCCGAGGATCTGCTGTGACTCGGGGTCGATTACCGGCTGCTTGGCAAAGGGAAAGCGTGCGGCAACCGAGAGCATGCGGTCGAACCGTTCATGTGCTTCGACTTCGTTCCGGACGCCTTCGGAGAACACCATGAAGTCGTCGTTCATCCACAGCTCAACGAGCTGGGATCGGTCGGATTCCACGGCGGGGCGCAGTTCCAGACGAGCGGTTCGCATGTGCCTTGCCTAGTCCTGAATCGGGTCGTGGCCAGCGTCGAGCTCAACCAGGAGATCGCCCGTGTCCACCCGGTCACCTTGAGCAAAACGAACGGCGGTCACCGTGCCCGGGGCGCCGGCAGTGATCTTGTGCTCCATCTTCATGGCCTCGACGACCATGAGAAGCTGACCTTCCTGGACCTCCTGTCCGTCTTCGACGTGAACGGCAATGACGGTTCCGGGGAGCGGACAGATTGGCCCGCCACCGGCCTGCTCGGCGTCGTGGTCAACGAACCGTGGCGCGAGCGCAAAGCTGCGGGCGCCTGCTGGCCCCGACACATGGGCGACCACGGCGTCGTCGCTGGCGACGTTCAGCTGGACACGCAGGGTGCGACGCACACCATCGAACTCGAGCGAGATCTGGTGGTCCTGCTGGTTGAGCACGCGCGCCTGCTGGGGTGAACGTACGTCTTCGGGCAATGCGCCGTCGTCGTCGGGTTCGGGCCAGGCTCCGAGGCGGATGCCGGCGCCGTCGCCGCAGCGGACGTATTCGATCTGGTGGTGCCGATCGCCGTCGAGCCAGGTCTGTCGCTGGCCCCGGGTGCGCAGGTTGCGCCAGCCCGACGGAGCGAACCCAAGCACCTTGGTGTCGGCCCGGTTGAACGCTTCCAACGACAAGGTTGCAGCGACGAGCATGGCGGCCAACTCGTCGCCATCGGGACCGTGCGCGGCTTCGACCTGAGGGTGCTCGGCGAGATAGGCGGTTGGTGTTGCTGCGTCCAGGTAGTCGGACTCGAGCATGGTGGCGGCGAGCATGTCGACGTTCGTGCGAACGCCGACGATCTGCGAACCGCGCAACGCTCGGGCCATTTGGGCGGCTGCGCCGGCCCGGGTCGGCGCATGGGCGATGACCTTGGCGAGCAGAGAGTCATAGTCGGACGACACATCGCTTCCGGCCCGGAAGCCCGTGTCGACCCGCACGCCTTCGCCGATGCGAAAGACGTCGACCTCGCCTGTGGATGGCATCCATCCGGCAGCCGGGTCCTCGGCCACGATGCGAACCTCGATGCCGTGGCCGGAGATGGTGACGTCGTCCTGCGTCAGGGGAAGCTGCTCGCCAGCTGCGACGCGTAGCTGCAGCTCCACGAGATCGACGCCCGTGACCGATTCGGTCACCGGGTGTTCCACCTGCAGACGGGTGTTCACTTCGAGGAAGGTGATGGTGGGTGCACCGCCAGCCTCGGGCTCACTCACGAGAAATTCGACGGTGCCGGCGTTCTGGTAGCCCACGTGGTGGGCAAGGGCGAGCGCTCCGTCGAGTAGCGCGGCCCGGGTGGCGTCGTCGATTCCCGCCGACGGTGCCTCCTCGATGACCTTCTGGTTCCGACGCTGAATGGAGCACTCGCGTTCACCGAAGTGCACCACGTTGCCGTGCGCGTCGCCGAGGATCTGGACTTCGAGGTGACGACCTCGCTCGATGTACGGCTCGATGAAGACCGTGCCGTCGCCAAAGGCGGCCTCCGCCTCGCGGGCTGCAGCTTCGACGGCATCGGCGAGATCATCGGACGAGCGGACGATGCGCATGCCGCGGCCACCACCACCGGCCGCCGCCTTCACCAACGCCGGCATGGCGACGCCGTCGGGGATGGACCCGGGGGCGACCTCGGTGATCGATGTGGTCGGGACACCGGCGTCAACAGCAGCGGCCTTCGCCGCCACCTTGTCGCCGAGCAGTCGGATCTGTTCGGGCGTCGGGCCAACCCAGATCAGCCCTGCCGAGGTGACCGCCTCAGCGAACTCGGCGTTCTCGGCCAGGAAGCCGTAGCCGGGATGGATGGCGTCGGCACCGGTGTCGAGTGCCGCCTGGATGATGGCGTCGGCTCGCAAATAGGACTCGGCCGGGGTGGAGCCGCCGAGGGCAACGGCGCGGTCGACCGCGTCGACGTGGAGCGCGTTGCGGTCGGGTTCGGAGTAGACGCCAACGGTGGACATGCCCATGGCATGCGCGGTTCGTGCGATCCGGCACGCGATTTCGCCTCGGTTGGCAATCAGCAGGTTCGTGATCATCAGTGCCTCCACATGCCGTATTCGCGGGTGCCCTCGATGACGTTGCTATGGGCAACCGAAAGCGCAATGCCCAGAACGGTGCGGCTGTCGTTCGGGTGGATGATTCCGTCGTCCCAGACATGGCCGGTGGAGAACAGGCTGGTCGATTCGATCTCGACCTGGCCCTCGAGTGCTGCCGTCCGAGCGGCGAGCGCGGGTTCGTCGATCTCGATGCCACGGCCTGCCGCCGAGTTGCGGGCGATGATGTCCATGACACCCGCCAGCTGCTTGGGACCCATGACCGCGATCTTGTGATTGGGCCACGTGAAGATGAATCGGGGGTCGTAGCTGTACCCGGCCATGCCGTAGTTACCGGCGCCGTAGCTGGCCCCGACCATGAGGTTGAAGTGCGGCACCTCGCTGTTCGATACAGCGTTGATCATCTTGGCGCCGTTGCGAATGATGCCGCCCTGCTCCGCCTTCGACCCGACCATGAAGCCGGTGATGTTGTGCAGGAACAGCAACGGTGTGTCGGTGCGGTTGCACAGCTGGATGAACTGGGCGCCCTTCTTGGCTTCTTCACCGAAGAGGATGCCGTTGTTGCCCAGGACGCCGATCGGGAATCCATGAATGGAGCCCCAGCCGCACACAAGCTTGTCACCGAACAGCGGCTTGAACTCTTCGAAGCGGCTTCCGTCGAGCAGGCGGGCCATCACCTCGCGGATCTCGAACGGGATGCGGACATCGGCCGAGGCGCATCCGATCAGTTCGTTCACGTCGTGCAATGGCTCGTCGGCCGGTTCGGTGGGTCCGGGGCCGAGCTTTTCCCATCGGAGCCGCCGCACGACCTTCCGTGCGATGCGAAGACCGTCCATCTCATCGACGGCGAGCCAGTCGGACAGGCCGCTGGTCCGGCTGTGCATCTCGGCACCACCGAGCGATTCCTCGTCGACGATCTCGTCGATCGCCATCTTCACGAGGGGAGGACCACCCAGGTAGGCGGTACCCCGGTCTTTCACGAAGACCGTGTAGTCGCTCATGCCCGGGACATAGGCACCACCAGCGGTGTTCGGTCCGAAGGCGATGCAGATGGTGGGGATGCCTTCCTTGGAGAGCTGGGTGATGTTCTTGAACTGGCGGCCGCCGGTGATGAAGATGTCGGCCTGTCGAGGGAGCTCGGCGCCGGCGGACTCGTTGAGCACGATCATGGGCAGCCGGTTGCGGCGGGCGATGTCGTAGAGGCGCTCTGCCTTCTTCAGCGTGGTGGGGTTCGCCGATCCGCCCCGATAGGTCATGTCGCTGCCGGTGATGAGGCACTCGACACCTTCGACCACGCCGATCACGTTGCACGTGCCGACGCCAACGGGGTCCTGGGTGCCCCAGCCGGCGAGCGGGCTCAGTTCGAGGATCGGTGTGTCGGGATCGACCAGCTGCTCGATCCGTTCGCGGACCAGCATCTTGCCGCGCTTGCGGTGTCGGTCGACGTAGCGCTGACCGCCAATCGTCGGGACCGAGGCGAGCTCGGCTTCGACCATTGTCCACATGGATTCCATTTCGGCGACATTCGCTCGATACTCGTCGCTCGATGTATCGAGTCTGCTTCGCAGAACCGTTCCGATCTTCCCCAACGTGCGCCCCCCGGCTCGTGTCCCGCCTACGGTACCAGAATCGCCGATCTGGTACCTTCGCCTGCTTGCGCGGACTACTATCTTCCGCATGGCCCCATCCGAGGCGAGTGCAGACCAGATGGCGAAGGTGCTGCGTAGCGGCGCACCGGCGCCGCTGCTCTCGCGCACGGCTGAAGCCCGACTGGGACCGCGGCACCGCGAGGTCTTGGACCACCTGGAACGTCTCTTCCGTGCCGACGGGTTCGCCTCGTTCACGATCGCCGAGATTGCGAAGCAGGCCGGGTGTTCACGTCGAACGCTCTACGAACTTGCGCCGTCGAAGGACCAGCTGGTGCTCATCGTGCTCGATCGGTACCTGCACCGCATGGGCCGGACCGCACTCGACGCCATCGACACCGATGCGCCGCTCATCCATCAGATCCGCCAGTACATCGAAGGTGGCATCGAGTTTCAGATGCTTCCGCAGCTGTTCGATGACCTGGCCGACGAAGCACCCCTCCGGCGCCTTGTCGATCGCCACTACCGGTTTGTCATGTCGGTGGTCGAACGGTTGATCCGAGTCGGCGTGGACGAGGGCGAGTTCGGAGATGTGACCCCCAGTGTGGTCGCTGCCGTGGTCACCGGAAGCTCGCTCTATCTGACCCAACCCGAGATCATCGAAGACACCGGCCTTCCCATCGACGATCTGATCTCGCAGATGCTCGACATCACCCTGGCTTCGCTTCCCATCACCGGCTCCTAGCCCCGAGCACTACCAGCCGTTCACCGTTCCGGACTAGGTTGACAGCTTCGGGTCGGATCACTCGCAGGTGACGACGACGGGATTGACGGCGGCGAATCGGTTGGTGGAAAGGGGCGCGATGGCGCCGAAACCTGAACGTGTCGGCGTCGGCCGCACCGTTGGCGGTTGCCTGCTCCTCGCGGTCTGCCTGCAACTGATGGTGGCGTTCTCCCCGGCAGGAGCCGATGACGGTGACGCACCTGCGGCACCGGTGAACTGTTCTGCTGATCGACTTCCGTTTGCACCGACTGCGACGGTGACGTGGTCACACGATGGCGTGAACGTCGACAAGTACGTGGTGGAGAAGTCACGCAATGGCGACGAGTTCTTCTGGGATGGCGCGCCGTTGGCTCCCACGAACGAACACCTCGCCACCGAACTTGGTGAGCTCGACACGTATGTCTTCCGCGTTCGGGCGAAAGCTGCCGATGGCACGTTGTCCACGGACGCCGTGTGCGCCGATGTCGAGCACGCAGCCGAAGCGATCGATGTGGCGATCGATCCGACCCAATTCATGGATCGCCCCGATGAGGTCGTCGGGGTTGGGGTGGGGCTGAACTGGCTTCTGGACTCTGACCTGCACCGGCCTCGCACCCAGACGAACGTCGAAGCGATCAACGAACTCGGGGCTGGAATTCTTCGCTTTCCCTTCGGCCACCTCTCGGACAACTACTTGTGGAACACGCCTCCGTGGGATGCTGATCTTCAACCGCGCATCGCTTCACAGCACGAGACCCCCGGCCTGCTGACTCCAGGCAATCGGGACTGGTCGTGGGCGGTCGCCGACGATGGCTCGTTCATCGATGCGATGGACTTCGATGAGTTCGCCGACGTCACGGCGCAGACCGGGACACAATCGGTCGTCGTGATCAACGCAGCCGCGCACCGATACGAGGACGGTCCGACCTACGAGGAACTACGGGACACCGCCGTCGAGTGGGTGCGGTATGCCGTCGACAATGCGCTCCAGGTCGACTTCTGGCAGATCGGGAACGAAGCTGACCATCCGTCCGATTCGGTGCTGACATCGTCCGAATACAGCGCCCTGTATCTGGACTTCGTTGCGGCCATGCGCGCGATCGATCCGTCGATTTCGGTGGGTCCGGGCCTCATTGGTCTCTCGCCGTACAGCGACGAGGTCATGACGGCGATCGATGGCCAGTTCGATTTCGCGGGCGTTCACCAGTACGTCCAGTACGAGGACCACGACGACTGGCGCAGATTCACCGGCGACCCGGTACCCAACGTCACCAACATGCAGCGGCTGGTGGAACTCTCGGCGTTCCCCGATGTTCCGATCCTCGTGACCGAAACCAACAGCCATGGCTCGGGCTGGACCGACGGCGACACGATCACCACGACCAAGGCGCTCGCACTGTTCGAGCTGCTGGCCCGCCAGCACGAGGCCGCGAACGTGACGGCCTCGCTCATCTGGACAACACACACCCCGTGGTCCGGTGAGGACTTCGTTGGCGACGATGCCAACGTCTTCTTCAACGATGACCTGAACGAGCGCACACCGAACGGCATGGCGACACGGCTGTTTGCGGAGACCATGCACACGTCACGTCTCCTGACAGCTCCTGAGGCGCAGGGAAACATGCGCATCTGGGCTTCGATCGATCCGACGACCGGTGTGCTCTCGGTGCATCTGTTGAACAAGGGCACGGCAGAGCAGGACGTGAACGTGACGCTTGTCGATGCCGCCATCACCTCGGTCGCCGAGCGCACCGTCTTCTCGGGGCAGTCGCCCAATGATCCCAACCCCACACGCGCCGTCGACGAACTGGTCACGCTGGAGAACGGTGCCGTGTCCACCACGGTTCCGGGCACCGGCATCGTCGTGTTGCATGCGGCGTTCGTGGTGCCCCCGGATGTCGTGGTGAACGAGATCCACTACAACCCGCTGGACGGCGGCGCCGAGTTCATCGAGCTGCTCAACAATGGATCCGAGACCGTCGATCTGAGCGGCTTTGAACTCGTGGGGTTCCAGATCCTTGCGTCTGGCACCATGATCGAGCCGGGCGGTTTCCTGGTACTGACCAGCGATCTTCAGGCCCTGCAGGAAGACCACCCCGGTGTACCAGCGATCGAATGGGAGCCGGGCGTCGCCTTGGACGACGATGGCCACCGGGTGGAACTCCGGACTCCCGAAGGAGTACTCGTCGACCTGGTCGACTACCGCTGACCGCTGCTTCACGCTGCGAACGGTGGCAGGGGTTCAGGTGATCAGTACGTCGAGTTCAATCTGCACCACATCACCGATGTCGACACCCACGTCCTTGCGGACCTGCTTCTTGACCGGAAGCACGAACGAACCGGACGTGCTGTCGGGGAAGATCGAGGTGCTCCACTCCACTTCGCCGATGCGGCAGCGCACCTTGAGGGAACCGAAGCCCTTGCGATCGGGAGCGATGTCCCGGATCTCCTCGGCGTCGTCGATCGGCAGCTGCGCAAACACCCACGTGGACTTGTCGGCGTTCCACGGGACGAGCTCGGACTCGAAGGTGAACGTTGGGTCCATCAGCGATGGACCCGCCAACCCCAATAGTCGCCGGTGGAGTCCATCGTGTACGGGCCATTGGCCGTATGGATGAGCGGCTCGAGGAGGCCGTCGGTGGTCAGCCCGCCGATGACCTGGTGCCAGTCGGTTTCGTTCTGATACGCGTCGCGGGTGCTCACCACGAGTAGGCCGCCGTCGCGGACGAGGGTTGCCATCGTTGCGATTGCCGTCGGTGGGACATGGCCAACGGTGAAGACACCGCCGAGCGTCACGGCGTCTGCTGCGCCGTCCAGATGTTCGGCGACGGGCACGGTCAGATCCACGCCTCCCTCGACCGAGCGATAGATCCCCCGTGCGTCGGCGAGCGCCGCCATTTCGGGAGACAGGTCGATACCGCTCAGGTTCGTCCAGCCTGCGTCATGCAGTGCTTGGCCAACCGCACCGGTTCCACAGCCGGCATCGAGCACCGCACTGGCGGTGTATTCGGTGGTCCATCCTGCCGCTTCGGCAGTCGCTCCGAGCGTGGCCGCCACCATGCCCGGCATTCCGTAGTTCTGACCAACGTCCTCGTCGTAGTCGGCGGCCCAGCCGTCGTAGAAGGCGCGGAGTTTGCTCGGGTCGCCATCGAGACTCATGGCTCCGTGCATGGACTCGGTCATGTCATCGAGTTCTTCCCCCATGTTCGGCAACGTATCTCACGTAGCGATGCTGGGCGAAGCGATCGACCCGAGGGTCACGACGGTTGGGTGGAAGCGACCCGTGCCTGATCCCGACCGTTTGTCTTGGCTTCGTACAGCGCGTTGTCCGCCAGCCGGAGCAGGTCGCGGAGCGCTGACGCCTGTCCGTGAGCGATGCCGATGCTGGGGGTGACCGACAAGCCGTCGGCGAGGTCGGCCCATTCGAATGATCGAAAGCGGCCCTGGATTCGCTCTGCGAGTTCGATGGCTTTTGGTTCTTCCGCCCCAGCCAGAAGGAGGACGAACTCGTCGCCGCCGTAGCGGGCGACGACGTCGGATCGTCGGACGGACGACGAGAGCAGCTCTCCTGCGGTGGCGAGGACGCTGTCGCCGAGGTGGTGACCGTGTTGGTCGTTGATGTTCTTGAAGTGATCGAGGTCGAGCATCATCGCCGCCACTGACGAGCTCTCTCGTGACAGTTCGTCCAGCTGCAGTTCGAGCCAGCGTCGTGTGCCCACGCCGGTAACGGGATCGACCGCGGCCTCACGCGCAAGGTGGTCCGCCTCGCCCAGGAGTTGGTTTCGTGCGAGTTCGAGCTCGGCCCGCTGCGTGGCCTGAGCAGCCAGTGGTGCGTCCTGGTTCGACTGCCAGCTTCTGGCGGCGAAGGCCTGGGCGAGGCAGTTCGTGGCGGACAGGGTGTGCGGGTGTGCCGGCTCGGCCCGGGTGAGCTGCACGGTCGCGTCGACCACGAGTTCGACGCATCGTTCCACGTCGCCTGCACGGTGGAACATGACCGCCCCGGCGGCGGCTGCGTAGGAGTGTGTTTCCCGATCGTCTGTGGAGCGCAGGTATCGGACCGCCTCACGGGCAGCGTGTGCACCATCGGTGGGATCTGCCACGGCCTGCAGCGCGATGGCCCGGGCAAGATGGAGCCCGCCGGCAACCTCGTTGGTGGGGTCCGCCGCGAGCGCGGCGTCGATTTGGTCGAGTACCGGGGTTGGATCGGGCCCTCCAGCGAGCGCCCGTGCAGCATCCATCAGTTCTTCGACCGCACCCACGAAACCCGTCCTTGTCCTTCTACCTGTTGGCGGTGCCGCCCTGCGCTGAACCGGGGAACCCGACCACCCCGAGTAGTGTGATTGTACATGGCCTTCTCACGCAACGTCGGTCCGTGGCTGTTCGTGCTCGTGTTGACCGCGTGCGGTTCCGCAGCTGCTCCTCTCGTCTCCGATGGGACCGAGGCCACCGCCGACACTGGCCAGTCCCGGTCGGTGGAGTCGCCCGATGGCGATGTGTCCGAGCTCGAGCAGGAGACGGCGGAAACGCCAGCAACCTCCGACCCAACCTCGCCCGAGCCCACCGCGGGCGATGACGGAACCACATCCACAACGGATGACGCGACCACAACCACCGTCGCAACCGCTGAGGATGGTGAGCCGGACGGCTCGACGACATCGACCACGACCGTGTCGACGGCAACCGAGTCAACGACGAGCGCGCCGACGACAACGGCCAACCAGACAACGTCGACCACGACCACGACGACCACGGCAGCGCCGACGACCACGCTTCAGTGGCCCGACCGAATCGATCTCCCGGCAGAGGTCTCGTCCACCGAGGGCATCGCCACCGACGAGGGAACGGGCCGGATCTTTGTTGGCGAGTTGAACAACGGCAACGTGTGGGTGGGAACGCCCACCGGTCCGTGGACACTCTTCAACTCGGGACAGGCAGCTGGCCGGGCGACCGCATTCGGTATGGCGGTCGATGCCTCACGGGGTCGGCTCTACGTGGTTTCTGGTGTCGACGGTCGGGTCGACGTGCTCAATCTTTCGAGCGGAGCGCTGCAGACGTCGATCGCGGTTCCGGTCGCTGCCGGATCGCTCATCAACGATGTCACCGTCGCCCCCGACGGAACGGCCTACGTGACCGACACCGGCGCGCCCCGCCTGTACCGAATCGCTCCGGGAGGCTCGACCGCCGAACTGTGGGTCGACTACGCCGGACAGATCGACACCAACCGCTCCCAGCACGGGAACGGCGTGGTCGCCAACGGCACACACGTGCTCGTTGCCTACATGGAACGCGGCGAACTGCTTCGCTTCGATCGGTCATCTGGAGCCGTGAATCTGGTCGCCATCAGCGGAGCAACCACGGCGGGCCGAGACGGCCTCGTGCTCTGCGGTAGCCGCCTTCATGGTGTGGAGATCTCGTCCATCACCGGAACCGAAGGTGTGTGGATCACCGACCTGTCGGCCGATTGGTCGTCGGGTACGAGTCTGGGCCGCGTGGGCGGAGGCGAGCTGTCGGGTGCGTCCACGGCAGCTGCCCTCGACGGACATCTGGTGGTGGTGAACGCACAGTTTGGTGTCTCTCCGAAGGCGTCGCCCTACGACCTCACCCTGCTCGCAGCCTCCTGCTGATCTACGGGGTGCCGTAGCCACCTCCGCCCGGAGTTTCGATCTCGAAGCAGTCGCCGGGCTCGACTGTGGTCTGGGCCGATGCCGTGAATTCGGTGACCGTGCCGTCGGCTGCGATCTTGCGATTGTGGCCCACGTCGCCGGGTTCGCCGCCCGCCGCACCGTAGGGAGGTACCGAGCGGTGACCCGACAGCACGTTGATCTCCATCGCTTCATCGAACCGCATGCGTCGGACCACACCGTCGCCGCCGCGGTGCCCGCCTTCGCCCCCTGAACCTTCCCGCACGTGGAAGGTCTCCAGGACGACGGGGTAGCGCCATTCCAGGACCTCGGGATCGGTGAGGCGGCTGTTGGTCATGTGGGTGTGCACGGCCGAGCAGCCGTCGGCGTTGGCGGTGGCTCCGGCGCCGCCGCAGATGGTTTCGTAGTACTGGTGTGTGTCGTTGCCCCAGATGAAGTTGTTCATCGTTCCTTGGGCTGCTCCCATGACCCCGAGGGCTCCAAAGAGCGTGTCCACGATGACCTGACTGGTTTCGACATTTCCGGAAATGACGGCCGCCGGGTAGCTGGGGTTGATCATGGACTCGTCGGGCAGGATCAGTTCCAGCGGCTTCATGCAACCGGCGTTCAGCGGGATGTCGTCGTCGACGAGGCAGCGGAACACGTAGAGGACGGCAGCGTGCGCAATGGCCGACGGCGCATTGAAGTTGCCAGGATGGGTGTCGCTGGTGCCGGTGAAATCGATCACGGCCGACCGGCTGGGGTGGTCGACGGTGATGGTCACGCTCACGCGATGTCCGTCGTCCATCTCATAGGTGAAGGTGCTGTCGGCGAGCGCGTCGATCACGCGACGAACCGACTCTTCGGCGTTGTCCTTCACGTGGCCCATGTAGGCGTGCACCACGTGAAGTCCGAAGTGGTCGATGACTCGCCGGAGCTCCGTGGTTCCCTTCTCACATGCGGCGACCTGCGCTTTCAGGTCGGCGATGTTCTGCTCGGGGTTGCGAGCCGGGTACTGGGCCGACGTCAACAGCTCGTGGATCTCCTCGGTCAGGAACCGGTCGTTTTCGACGAGGACGACGTTGTCGAGCAGCACGCCCTCCTCGTCGACGCTGGTGGAGTTGGCCGGGGCCGAACCCGGAACCGTGCCGCCGACGTCGGCGTGGTGCCCGCGGGAGGCAACGAAGAAGATTGGATCGGTCGGGTCGTACTCGTCGAACACGGGCTTGATGACCGTGATGTCGGGAAGATGTGTGCCGCCGTTGTAGGGAGCATTCATCACGTACACCCGGCCCGGCGCCATGTCCGGGTTCTGGCGGATGATGGACTTGATCGACTCGCTCATCGACCCCAGGTGCACGGGCATGTGAGGAGCGTTGGCGATGAGCTCGCCGTCGGGATCGAAGACCGCGCAGCTGAAGTCCAGCCGTTCCTTGATGTTCACCGAAGCCGCCGTGTTCTCCAGCACAACGCCCATCTGCTCGGCGATGTTCATGAACAGGTTGTTGAAGATCTCGAGCTGCACGGGATCGACCGAGGTGCCGACCGCAGCGCGATCGGGAAGCGGGATGACACGCTCCAACACGAGGTCACCCGTCGGGGTGGCCGTTGCCTGCCAGCCCGGTTCGAGCACCGTGGTTCCGGTTGCCTCCAGGAGCACGGCCGGGCCGTTGACCGCAGCCCCGGCATCCAGGCTGGACCGCTGGATGAACGGGGTCATGAACTGCAGGCCAGCCATGGTGGTCGGATGGTCGGATTGCACGATGGCTGCTTCGCCGGTGGAGTCGTCGACGATGTCGACCGGCCTGTCGTGTCCGATGGTTTCCACCTGCATGGACTCGATGATGAGGTCCTTGTCGGGGCTGATGAACCCAAAGCGTGCTCGGTGGAGGGTCTCGAACGCCTCGACGATGCCGGCGAAATCGGTTGCGGGAACGTGCATGGACGTATCGGAGCCGGCGTATCGGAGAGCCAGACGCTGCTCGGTTGTCACGCGCTCCGCATTCACACCCTGCTCTGCCATGGCGTCAGCGCCAGTCTGGGTGAGTTCGGTCCAGCGCTCGTGCAGGCCGCCCAGCGCGTCGGTGGAAAGGGTCGTCTCGACTGCGGTGTCGGCCACGTGCCGGACATCGGCAAGACCGATGCCGAGTGCCGAGAGCACTCCGGCGTGCGGGTGGATGAGGACTCGCTCGATGCCGAGCCGGTCGGCGACCAGACAGGCGTGTTGGCCTCCGGCACCACCGAAGCAGGCGAGCGTGTAGCTGGTGATGTCGTGGCCTCGTTGCACCGAGATCTTCTTGATGGCGTTGGCCATGTTCTCGACCGCAATGGAAAGGAAGCCGGCGGCAACCGTTTCGGGCGACTGTTCGGTGCCCGTTGCCATCGAGATCTCGTTGGCAAGCTCGTCGAATCGTGTTCGGACGATCTCGGCGTCGAGTGGTTGGGCGCCGTCGGCACCAAAGACGTGCGGGAAGCTGTCGGGTCGGAGCTTTCCGAGGAGCACGTTGCAGTCGGTGATGGCGAGCGGACCCCCGTTGCCGTAGCAGGCTGGCCCCGGGTCGGCGCCGGCCGAGTCGGGGCCCACGCGCATTCGGCTGCCATCGAAGTGCAGGATGGATCCGCCTCCGGCGGCGACGGTGTGGATGTCGATCATCGGGGCCCGAACCCGCACGCCAGCCACCTGGGTCTCAAAGGTACGTTCGAGTTCGCCCGAGTAGTGGGACACGTCGGTGGAGGTGCCGCCCATGTCGAACCCGATGAGCTTGGAGAACCCTGCGGCCTCGCCTGTTCGGACCATGCCAACGACACCGCCGGCCGGACCCGATAGCAGGGCGTCCTTGCCGCGGAAGGTGTGGGCGTCGGTGAGCCCGCCGTTGGACTGCATGAACATGAGGCGGGTGTCGCCGAGCTGACCGGCCACCTGAGACACGTAGCGTCGGAGAATGGGGGATAGGTAGGCATCGACGACGGTCGTGTCGCCACGGGACACCAGCTTCATCAGCGGTGAGACTTCGTGGCTCACCGAGACCTGTTCGAACCCCAGCTCGTGCGCAACGGCAGCGAGTTCCGCTTCGTGTGCGGTGTGTCGGTACCCGTGCAGGAGCGCGATGGCGACCGAGGTGATTCCCCGTTCGCGGGCTGCGCCGAGTTGTGCACGGGCGTCTTCGACATCGAGGGGGACAAGGACGTCGCCCGACGCACGCACCCGTTCGCGCACCTCGATGACGTCGCTGTAGACCATCTCGGGCAGCTGGATGTCCAGGGCGAACAGGTTCGGTCGGGCCTGATAGCCGATCCGAAGTGCGTCGGCGAAGCCTGCCGTTGTCACCAGGAGCGTCGGTTCGCCCTGCCGTTCGAGGAGTGCGTTGGTGGCCACCGTCGTGCCCATCTTGACCGAGTCGATCTCGTCGCTCGTGAGTGGTGCGTCGGGGCCGACACCGAGCAGGTCACGGATGCCCTGGATGGCAGCATCGGGGTAGTGGCGCGGGTTCTCCGACAGCAACTTGTGGGTCACGAGCGAACCGTCGGGGCGGCGAGCAACGATGTCGGTGAAGGTGCCACCACGGTCGATCCAGAATTGCCATGCGTCCATGGCCGAAGTGTTGCATGGTTGCCGTCGTGCGTCTCGTTCGCAACGCTGGAGTCCCGGAGCGAGGAGCTGGACATGCGAGGCTGATGGGATGACCGACCGACGCCTCCCCTCAGCCGTGCAGGTTCAGGCCGATCTGGATCTCCACGACTTGTGGAATCGGTTCGAGGTCTTCGAGGCGTTGCACCATGGCTTGACGATCGCGAGTCCCATGTCGTCGGACGATGTCGACGCCGTGGCCGATCTCCTCGGTCCGAAGGTCGGGGATCGCGTCCTGGACCTTGGCTGCGGTACGGGTGAGCTGCTGATGCGTATGGCGGCACTGGCCGAGGTGTCGGGTCTGGGTGTGGACCTCTCGCCATGGATGATCGCTGCTGCACATCGTCGGGCCGCCGACCGCGAGCTCGCCAAGCTGGAGTGGCTCGTCGGGGAGGCGCGGAACGTGCCGAAGGACTCGCACGACATCGTGGCGTGCCTGGGAGCCTCGTGGATCTGGCACGGATTGCCCGGAACGATTCGCGAAGTGGCCGCCCGTACCCGGGCTGGCGGCAGGATTGCGATCGGCGACATGCATCGGCGCGACGACGTCACCGCCGCGGACTTGGCGGGAGCGCACGGCCCGGTCCCGGGAAGTGCGGAGATCGAGTCGATGCTCGACGCGCACAACATCGATCTGATCGGCCGAGTGGCCACGTCGGAGCGCTCGTGGGACCGATACATGGAGGAGACCAGCACAGCCGTGCATGCATGGGCGGCAGGGCATCCGGGTCCGAAGGCCGAGGAGTTTCTTGCGGTCCACGGGGATTGGAGCGAAGACCAGATGCGAGATCGGAGCATCCTGTCGTGGTCGGTGTGGGTTGGTCGCGTGCGCAGCTGAACGGTTGCCCAACCAAAACCAGAAATGGGGCGCCCCGGCCCTTTCGGTACGGGACACCCCAAGTCGGCGGCGATGGAAGAAAGTATATCAAACCGAAATGATATAGAGTGGATGAAATCGGCGGGCCGAGACATTGGCTTGAACATGGGCGACCTTGCACCTTCTGGGCGGCAGCAGAAAAGCGAAGAGATGCGCAAGCGTCTGCTGGATGCCGCGTATTCGATCTACGCCGCCGAAGGGTCGGTGGGGCTGACCAATCGAAAGATCGCCATCCAGGCCGACACGACCACGCAGGCCATCTACACCTACTTCGGTTCACGCGATGCGCTGGTCGATGAGATGTACACGTCGGCGGTCCGCTCGGTCGACGCAATCTTCGCCGAAGCGGTGGCAACGGCGTCGTCCGACCGCAGCCAGCGGACCATTCTGGAAATCTTCACCATGGTGGCCCGCACCTACCGACAGTTCTGTCTGGACAATCCGGCACAGTTTCGGATGCTGTTGACGTCGGGTTCGGACCCACGGGACCCGACGGACGTCGTTGGCCTCTCCGACCGACTCATCGACGAGATCACGTCGTTCGGCCGCTCAGGCGGAGACTGGACCGATCCGTTCTACGGAGCTCGGGTTCGGCTGACGCTGGCGGCGATGCACGGGTTCATCATGGCCGAGCTCGCTGGCAACATCGGCCCCGATCATGACCCCGACCGGCTGTACGGGGAGCTGATCCAGCGTCTGCTCGTACCGTTCGATGACCTTGCGGGACTCTGGCCCGCCACCGAATCCGAGCCTGACGAGGGCCGCTAGTCCTCCAGCAGAGCCAGGAGTTCTCCGAGGTTGTGGTTGTCCTCCATGGGATGCCGCAGATCGTTGTCTTCGATGATCTCGTAGTGGTTGCGTCGGCCGACGCGTTCATGTCGTAGGCAACCCGCCGCTTCGAGCTCGCTGATGATTCGCTGCACCGCACCTTCGGTGATGCCGACGAGGCCGGCGATCTCGCGCTGCCGGAGGTCAGGATTCCGCCGCAGCGCAATGAGCACGTGTGTGTGATTGGTCAGAAACTGCCACGTCTGCGAATCCATACTCGGGATGATACCGATGGGATTGCCCCTGTTTCCATTGCCATCAACAATGAGGGCTGAATTGCCCCGATCGAACTCTTACGTACGTTTTTGCATGCGCCAAGGTGTGCTTTCGGATTCGGGGAGAGAGTCAACCCATGACTTCGATTCGTTCTGCCCCCGCAGCTCCCGCCCCGGTCCTCGATGCGCCCCCGTTGGGTGCCGGCGCCCTCATCCTTCAACGGCTACGCGCCACCCCGGTTTGGGTGGTGTTGATTCAGACGTTCATCGGCCTTGGCTGGCTTCGTGCCGCCACCGAGAAGGTGATCGACGGCGATTGGTGGTCGGGTGCCGTCATTCAGGACTATCTGGCCGAACATGCCGATACCCGCCTGCCATGGTTCGACACCTTCGCCGAACTGTTCGTGGAACCCAACCTGAACGCCGTGATCGTCGGGGTCGTGATGCTGCAGGCAATGATTGGTCTGGCACTCGTCACTGGGCTTGGGCGACGTCTTGCCCTTGCCGCTGGAATTGGGCTGAACCTCGTCTTCGTCGCCGGCGGAGCGGTCAACCCATCGGTCTTCTACCTGCTGGCCCAGGTCGCCATGTTGCTGTGGGTGCTCGAGAGCAGATGGGACCGCAACAGCGAACAGCTGGCGTTCCTGACCATGGGTGCCGGTTGGGTCATTGCGCTGGCCTCGCTGCCGTTCATGCGCACGATCGACCCCATGGCCGTCATCGACGACCCCGCAGTCATGCTCGCGACATTCGGCGGCCTGGTGAGCGCCTGCACCTTCCTCCTCATCGACCACAACAAGGTGACACCAGGGGTCGCGTCTCACTCATCACCCTGAAGGTGACACGAGGGGTCGCGTCTCATCCGTCACCTTGTTTTGCGGGCGGATTTGGTTGCGATGTCACTTTTCTCGATGGCCTCCCGTCAGACGGGTATGACAGACAACAACCATGACGTGATCATCGTTGGCGGCGGAGTTGCCGGACTCACTGCTGCCGCCTACATCGCCCGAGCCGGACACACGGTCGAGGTTCTCGAGCGCAGCAGCCATCTCGGGGGCCGCGGCTCAACGAGCGTTCGAGACGGCTTCCACTTCAACCAGGGGCCACATGCCCTCTACCGGGGTGGTGCGGGCGAAGCCGTTCTCCAGGAACTCGGAGTGCAGATCCGCGGCGGATCCCCATCGGTCTCTGGTCGCATCGTCTTTTCTGGAAAGGACGAGATCGCACCCGCTGGCCCCGGTTCTCTGTTGCGGACCAAGGCGCTCGGCGCACGAGCCAAGGCCGAAATTGGGAAGCTGCTCGGAACGCTCCCTCGGCTGGATGCCGCGGCGTGGGCCGGACGATCAGCGGGAGTATGGGTCGACGCATCGGCCCGTCAACCCCGGAGTCGGGAGCTGCTGCACGCACTGGTTCGGCTGTCCACGTACACCAATGACCCGGACAGGTTGAGTGCTCAGGTGGCCATCTCGCAGCTGCAGCTTGCTCTCGACAAGGGCGTGCTCTACCTGGACCATGGGTGGCAGTCTCTGGTGGACCAACTGGCCGCAACCGAAGGCGTGAGTACTCGATGCGGCGTGACTGTTGACGAGCTGCCAGACGCAGCAGCGGTGATCGTTGCCGTGAGCAATCCCGAACAAGCAAGTGCACTTGTCGGAACGTCATGGGAGGTTGGCCCATCCGCCCAGGCGAGCTGCATCGACCTGGGGTTGACCACCGCACCCCGGCACAATTTCGTTCTCGGAGGTGACGTGCCGTTCTACTTCTCCAACCACTCGGCTGTCGCCGACCTTGCTCCCGACGGAATGTGGCATGCCGCCGTGGTCGAGTACCTGACATCCGAAGGTGAACCAGACACCGATGGCCTCGATGCGTTCGCAGCGTTCGCCGGCGTGGCCAAGAACGACATCGCGGTCCGTCGTAGGCTGCATCGCATGACCACCGTTGGGGCGATCGCGACTGCTGACGCAGGCGGATACGCCGGACGACCCTCGACGACCGACACAGGTATGGCCAACGTGATGATCGCCGGTGACTGGGTGGGCGCCACCGGACATCTGGCTGACGCCAGTCTGGCGAGCGGACGAGACGCGGCGCGCGCTGCCCTCTCACACCTCGCCAGCCGACAGGTCGTTCGGTAGATGGTCATGGCCGACGCAGACATCTTTGAACAGGAACGACCCCGACTCATTGGTGTGGCATACCGGCTGGTCGGAACACCCGACAACGCCGAAGATGTCGTACAGGAAGCATGGCTTCGCTGGTCGGGCGCAGACCACGACACCCCAATCGACAACCCGGCCGGCTGGCTCACCACGGTCGTCACCCGTCTGGCCTTGGACCGACTCCGCTCAGCCCAGCACCGCCGCGAACGCTACGTCGGACCATTCCTGTCGGAACCGTGGTTCGACGCGCTCCCGGCGGTCGACGATCCGGCAGACTCCCTCCTCCTGCAGGAATCGGTGTCGCTCGGATTCCTTGCCGTGCTCGAACGGCTGTCACCGCTTGAACGAGCCGTCTTCATCCTGCACAAGGTCTTTGACACGCCCCTCGCCGAAGTCGCTGAGGTCGTGGAACGATCGCCGGCTGCAACTCGGCAACTGTCGAAGCGCGCCGCCGATCACGTCGCAGCCGGGAGACCCCGCTTCGCCACCGACGAGGCCGAGCTCGAACGGCTCACAGCAGTGGTGATGGAAGCAGCGTTCACCGGCGACCTCGACCGGTTGGAATCACATCTGGCTGAAGACGTCGTGCACCTGTCCGACGGTGGCGCCAACCACCGCGCAGCACGGGCACCCATCGTGGGCCCCACTCGCGTCGCCCGGTTCTTCATTGGCATCGCAAGGTCGACGAAACCCGGCATGGAGTTCCACCATGTTCGAGCCAACGGCCAACTGGCCATGTACACCACGCTCGATGGCGAGCCGTTCCTGCTGCTGGTGTCGAACGTGACCGACGGTCGGGTCGCCGCCTCCTACGCCGTTCGGAACCCCGACAAGCTCGCCGCCTTCCACCGGGCGTGGCTGGCCTCGGGCTGATCGAGGGTCAACGCTCGGCGGTCAGCAGGTCGACCGTCATCTCGAGATGACCGAGGTGCTGGGCGAGTTCCTCATAGATGTGGATCAGCGCGGTGCCAACGGTCCAGTCGCCGTCGAGTGGCATCTGGGTGGTTGGCGGGTTGGCGAGGGTTGGCGTTGCTTCGATGCGAGGCGCCCAGGCGTGCAGTCGGGCGCGTGCGGCGGTGCACGCCTCGACTGCCTCGGCACACGTTCCGGTGGCCGTGAACTCGCCGTCGCGATCGCGGTCGCTCGGTTCACCAAGAATGATGTGGCCAGCCCACCAATCCATGGCCCCGAAGCTGTGGGTCACGAGCGCAAACGGGGTGTTGGTGCGGGGCAGCGCCGCCGGGCGGGCAGTGATCTGCGTGTCGTCGAGGCGGTTGATCGCTCGGACGAAACCATCGATCGTGCGGTCCGAGAACACGAGCAGGTCGGTCATGGTGATGGCCATCGCCGCATCGTAGGCCGATCAGCCGCTAGGAAGAGGACGTGGACTGTGATGCACTCGACCGAACGCTGATTGCCGGAATCGAACGTGAGGCTGCTGCGGGTGCGGTGGCGGTCGTGCTCGGCACATCGGGGGTGGAGTGGATGGGAGCCGCCGGCGAACGCTCCCTTGGTGGTGGCGTGGTTTGCGGACACGGGCTCGCTCGGCCTCGCCCTCGAACTGGAGCGCATCGCCTACTCCAGCGGCGGCCGATGACGGAAGACATCGGCCACAGTGCCGCGAAAGTCGATCTGTCGTTCGACCGTCGCACCCATTCGTTCGGCGACGGCTCGTGACGCCAGGTTGTCCTGCACGACGACACTGACGGCGGTCGTCCACCCGAGGAACCGGTAGGCCGCGTCGAGTGTTGAACCGGCGGCCTCGGTGGCAAACCCGTGCCCGTGGTGCCCGGGCATCAGCGCCCACGTGATCTCGGGTTCGACCCAGCCCTCGGGAAACCACGGGCCGACCAGACCGACGAATTCACCGGTGTCCTTCCGCTCCACAGCCCACGGCCCGTAGCCCCGAATGCACCAGTGGCCGGGATAGGCCGCGAACTTGCGCCACGCCGTCACCCGGTCACATGGACCCCCGTAGAAGCGGGACATCCCGTCGGCGTAGAAGGCCGCCAGCGGTTCGAAGTCCTCTTCCTGAAAGGCCCGGTAGCGGAGGCGTTTCGAATCGAACGTGGGGATTGCCGCTCCGAGAGCGTTGGTGATTTCCATCCCTGATCGTCGCACACCGAACTACGCTCCGGCGATGGAACTTGCCCTTGGCTTTGCAAACACCGGCCCATTCGCCACCGCTGCTGGCGCTCGCATGGTGGGTCCCGCCTGCGAGGCCGCCGGAATCGAGTCGTTATGGACGGTCGAACACGTCCTGTATCCAGAGGGGTACGAGTCGACTTACCCGTACTCGCCCACGGGCAAGATGCCGGGTAGCGGCGACAGCCCCATCCCCGACCCCATGGCGTGGCTCTCGTTCGTGGGAGCCACCACGACCACGCTCAAGCTCGCCACCGGCATCCTCATCCTTCCGCAGCGCCAGCCGGCCGTCCTCGCCAAGGAAGTTGCGACCGTCGACGCGCTCACCGAAGGCCGGGTGATTCTGGGCATCGGGGTCGGCTGGTTGCAAGAGGAGTTCGCTGCACTCGACGTTCCGTGGGAACGGCGGGGCGCTCGCACCGACGAGTACATCGACGTACTGCGCGCGTTGTGGACCGACGACGGCGTGACGTTCGATGGCGACTTCGTGCATCTCGACAACGTGAGCAGCAACCCCAAACCGCATGCAGGCCCAGTACCCATCCACATCGGCGGACACAGCCGCAAGGCCGCCGAACGTGCCGGCAGAATCGGCGATGGCTTCTTCCCCGGCACTGGTGACCTTGGTGAGTTGATCGACATCGTCCGTCAGACTGCAGCAGACGCGGGGCGTGATCCGGAGGCGATCGAGATCACCGCTGGCAGCAACGGACTGACGAAGGACCCCCGGGGATCGGTCGAAGAACTGGAGAGCCTGGGAGTACATCGCATGGTCATCCCGTCGTTCCTCTTCTTCCGTGCGGACGACCCGGCCGCAGCGATGCTCGAGTTCACAGCGGGAATCCGATGACCGCTCCCGATTGGACGAAACTTCCGCTGCAGGGCGACGAGCGCTCAACGCTGCTCGCCTTCCTCGCCTTCTACCGCGAGTCGCTTCTGGACAGGGCCGCTGGTCTTGACCACGAGCAGCACCAGATTGCGTTGACCGCGTCGGGTCTCACCATGACCAGGCTCATCGGACACATGGCCTGGGTGGAGGAGATCTGGTTCTCGGTTCGCTTCGACGGCGAGGACTTCCGTCCGCCATTCCACGAGCTCGACTTCGACGCAGACCCCGATGCCGAAATGACGCTCTCGCAGACCTGGCCGGTCGACGAACTGCTGAGCGTTTTTCATGACGCGGTCGCCGACGCCGATCGGCGGATCGCCGCGGCCGAGTCACTCGATCAGTTGTCGACCAACGCGAACCGCGAAGGCGAACACTGGAGTCTCCGGTGGATCATCATCCACATGATCGAGGAGTACGCACGGCACTGCGGACATGCCGATCTCATCCGCGAGTCCATCGACGGCGGCCTGGCCGAGTAGGTCCACGCCCGCCGGGCTTCTGCCCGCGTCAGTGGTTGCGGAACAGCTGGCCCAGGTTCGGAAGTCGGTCCTCAACGCCCGCCAGCCGGAGGCAGTGCCACAGCATGGCCTGGTTGCTGGCAATGCACGGCTTGCCCGTGAGGTCCTCGATCTCGTCGATGACCTCCATGGTTCGCAGCGCCCCGCAGCTAACGAAGATCGCCTCGGCATCGGGCCGATCGACCGACACGGCGAAGTCGCGGATGTACTGCGGCGAGACCCTGACCATGTCGGAGTCGTTCGTGATGTTCAGCCCCTGGATGTCGAGCACATCCCAGCCGCGCTCCGTCATGTAGTCGGCCTCGATCCTGTTGACCTCGTCCAGGTAGGGGGTCGCAACCACGACACGGCGGGCGTCGAGGGCTTCGAGCCCGGCGAAGACACCAGACACCAGGGTCGTGGCGATGGCGTCGGGCGCACCAACGTTCAGCTCGCGGCACACGTTGTCCTCGCCCATGACCACACTGCCCGATGTACAGGCGTAGCAGATCACGTCGAGGCCGGCGTTCGGGGCAAGAACGGCAGCGGCATCGGAGAGATCGTCGATCATTGCGGCCAGGTTCGCCGACGTGATCTCGTCGGGGTTGGGTGACCGAGTGAAGTGCATCCCGACTCCGGCGGGAGCATGACGAAGCATCTCCGACTCGATTGTCTGCTCGGTTGCGAGCTGCACGAGGCCGATCTTCGCCCGATGATGGCGTCCGGCGTCGAACTCGATTCCGGGACGCATCGGGTTGGCACTCATGCAACCACCAGGTCCAGGCTCGAACGGCTGAGTCGTTCGCATCCGGTCTCGGTGACCACCACGGAATGGCCGAGCGTCATGGCGAGCTGGTCTTCGTGGTTCAGCAGGATCATGTGCAGGAAGATCACCTGATCCGCCCCGAGCGTCAGCGGGTTGCCGCCGTAGAGCATCGGCCAATCCACCCAGATGGGCGCGTACACGGCACCCATGCCGTACCCGCACGCATTCAATCGGTGGTCCCGGTAGCCGTGTTCGTCCAGCGTGTCGGCGTGGGCCCGAAACACCTCGTCCATGGTCGCTCCGGGACGGATTGCCTCCTCGCACGCGACGAGGGCCTGACGGGTGGCCTCGTGCATGTGCACCTGTCGGGGGTCTGGTTCGCCCACGAGGATCGTTCGCATCATGGCCGCGTGGTACCGGCGTTGCACGCCGCACCACTCCAGGGTCAGCTGGTCGTTGGGGTCCATTGTGCGACGACCGGACGTGTAGCGGACCATGAGTGCGGCGGGCCCGGAGCCGATGATCATCTCGTTGCCGGCGTAGTCGCCACCACCGCCAAGGACGGCTCCCTGCATCGCGGCGAGAATGTCGGCCTCGTCCACCCCGGCGCCAGCGAGGCCGACCGCGGCATCCCAGGCCTCGTCGGCGAGTTCGGCGGCACGACGCACGTAGGTCAACTCGGCGGCACTCTTCGTTCGCCGCAGCTCCTGGACGAGGGTCGAGGCGTCGCTCCAGGGGAAGTGCCCGTCGAGCTGCGCTTCGAGTAGCCGCCAGTTGGCGGCGGTCAGACCGTAGGAGTCGAGTTCGATCCCGAGTCGTTTCCCCTTCAGCCCCATGTCGTCGAGCATGGCGACGAGGTCCATGGCCGGGTTCATGCCTTCGACGTCGACCCAGATGCGGACGTCGTCGATGTCGGAGGTGTAGCGGGCGGTCCCGTAGTCGGGGGCACGGGTGAGAAGTGCGACCTGCCCATCGGCGGTCAGCACAAGACACTGGAACAGCGAGAAGCCGAAGGTGTCGTAGCCGGTCAGCCAGTACATGGATTCCTGTTTGAAGATGAGCAGCGCGTCGAGTTCGGCGTCGGCGATTCGGGCTGCGGCGCGCGCCCGGCGATCGGCCATTTCGTTCGGAGTGAAGTGCACAGGCATGGCCGGGATCCTGTCACGCTCCAGCCAATTCCCACAACGCCACCTCAA
>CAZFBD010000046.1:31563-36117 GCA_964517125.1 uncultured Acidimicrobiales bacterium | reverse complement strand
CCTCAACGCTCCGGGACAACCTCCCCGAAGAGCACATCTAACCCCCACAAATGGGCCGTCTGGCCTTTGGGGAAATCGTTGATTTTTCCGATGAGACCACAGATGACCACCTCGCCGACGCTCGCACGACCCCGGGTCGATCGCCTCGCCAAGGCCGTGCTGCTCGCGCTTGGGCTTGCGGTTGCGCTGGCGGTGATCGCCGGTGCCGGGCTCGGAACGAGCGGCGCCGAGGGCGGTGCCCGACTCGGTGGCGACTACCCCGCATTCCACGCCGCGGGTTCGATCGCAGCCGCCGGCGACTTCGATGAGCTCTACGATGCCGATCGTCAGACTGCCGAACAGGTTGGTCTGGGAGTCGACGGCTACCTCGCCTTCGCCTACCCGCCGCATGTTGCGGTGGCCTACGCCCCCTTGGCGTTGATGGGCTTCCGCCTGGGGTACCTGGTTCACACGATGCTGATGGCCGCCGCACTGCTCGGGGCGCTCGCAGCGATCCGATCCATGGTGCCGGTGGTGGCGGAACACTTCTGGGTGTGTGCCGCAGCTGCCTGTACCTTCCATCCGCTCTTCACCGCAATCGGCGGTGGGCAGAACACCGCACTGACGCTGCTGCTCCTTGCCCTGGTCTGGCGAGGGCTCCATGACGAGTCGCCTGTCCTCACGGGTGTGGCGGCTGGGCTGCTGCTGTTCCGGCCCCAGTACGGAATCCCAATGATCGGGCTTCTCGGTCTTGCTCGGCACTGGCGTCCGGTTGGTGTCGCTGCAGGGGTCGGTGCGCTGACGTGGGCTCTGACCGTCCCGCTTCTCGGCCTGAACTGGGTCACCGTGTGGGTCGAGCAGGTGCTGCCATTCTCGCAACGTGACGCCGAGGTCAACGCTGCCAACTCCATTTCGGTCATGGGTTTCGTCGACGCGGTCTTCGGGACCGAATCAATGACTCGGGCCGGAGCGGTGCTTGTCGTCATCGCGATCATCGGTGTGCTCTCGGTGCTGTGGGTTCGGGCGAACCCCGAGACGCTCGCCATGCGCATGGGACTCACCGCAGTGGGTCTGCTCCTGATCAGTCCACACACGATGTTCTATGACGCCGGGGTTCTCGTCCTGGTGGCCGCCGCGCTGCTGGCCGCTCCGGTCAACGAGTTGCGACCTGCGCTGCTGTTCGGCGCTGCGCTCTGGGTGCTCGGCTTCGTCCACGTGTTCGCGGTTCCGTTGGGAGCGACCCCGCTGGCCGTGGTCGTCCTTGGAACGTTCCTTGTTCTGCTTCCCGGCTCGATTTCCACGGCCCCTCCGACGAAAGGACTGGTCAGCCATGCGTGACCTCTCGATCATCATTCCGGCCTTCAACGAAGAACATCGCATCGGTGAGACCCTCGAGTCCATCGCCGACTGGCTGGACGAGCGCGCCCTGGATGACGAAGTGATCGTGGTTGACGACGGGTCTGCTGACCGCACCATCGAGGTTGTCCGGTCGTACAGCGACCGCTTCCGGCGACTCCAGGTGGTGGAGAGCCCAAGGAACATCGGCAAGGGCCACGCCGTCCGGCAGGGAATGCTGGTCGGAACCGGCCGCTGGCGCCTGTTCCTCGACGCCGACAACTCCACGAATGTGCGTGAGTTCGACCGCATGATCGATGCGGCAGCGAACGAGCCCGTGGAGCCAGCCGTGATGATCGCATCGGTTGCGGTCGAAGGCGCGAGTGTCGCTGTGCGGCAGCCCGGTCTCCGCGCGTACTGCGGCCGGCTCGGAAACATGATCATTCAGCGTCTCGTGCTGCCAGGAATCGAAGACTCGCAGCGCGGCTTCAAGGTATTCACCGGCGAAGCAAGCGATGCGATCTTCCGACGCTGCGAAGCCGACGGATGGGCGTTCGATGTCGAAGCCCTCGCATTCGCCCGCGCCCTCGGCTATCACATCCTCGAGGTGCCGGTCACGTGGGAACACCGAGAGGACTCGCGCGTGCGGGTCGGCGCCTACTTCACCACGCTGCTCGAGGTCGTCAAGATCCGAAACCACGTGCGCCACGAGTCGGCGAACATCCCGGTTGCAACCGAGGCGCCGGCCGAGGTCGTACCCGACGCCAAGTCCGGAGCGGAGTTGTCGGTAGCCTCGACGGATGACACCACCATCGTCGTCTGAAGTCAGCGTCGCCGACATCCACGCGGCCCGGGCCAGAATCGCAGGCGCTCTCGTCGAGACGCCGTTCACGTTGTCGCACACGTTGTCCGAGATCTGTGGTGCAGAGATTCTCCTGAAGTTCGAGAACCTGCAGTACACGGGCTCGTTCAAGGGCCGTGGCGCCAGGAACCGGTTGCTCGACGTTGCCCCCGGCCGGGGCGTCATTGCGATGTCTGCCGGCAATCACGCCCAGGGTGTTGCTCACCACGGTGCGCTCCTCGGCATCGAGACCACGATCGTCATGCCCGAGAACACGCCGTTCGTGAAGGTTGCCCGAACACGAGACCTCGGGGCCACGGTTGAACTCGCCGGTGCCGATGTCATGGAGTCGGCCCAGACCGCACGCAGGCTCGCGAAGGAACGGGACCTCGACTTCATCCACCCCTTCGACGATCCCGCCGTCATCGCCGGCCAGGGGACGCTGGGCGTGGAGATGCTTGAACAGCACCCCGACGTCGACCTGATCATCGCCGCTGTCGGCGGAGGTGGCCTCGCCTCGGGATTGGCCATTGCGGCTGCCGCCCACGACCGTCCGGTTCGGGTCATCGGCGTCCAGACCGAACGGTATCCGTCGATGGCCGACCGTCTCGAAGCTCGCCCGTCGACGGCGCTCTCCGGCAGCACGGTTGCCGACGGCATTGCCGTGAGCGAACCAGGCGACCTCACCAGCAGCATCCTTGCCGAGCACGACGTCGAGATCCTCGTGGTGTCCGAAGCCGCGATCGAGCAGGCGATTGCCATGCTGCTCGAGATCGAGAAGACCGTGGTCGAGGGCGCCGGCGCCGCAGCGTTGGCTGCGTGCATGGAGTACCCGGACCTGATTGCCGGCAAGCGTGTCGGACTGGTGCTGTGCGGCGGAAACATCGATCCGCGGACGCTTGCGGTCGTGACGCTCCGAGGACTGGCCAACCAGGGTCGCCTGAACCGCGTACGCGTGGAGCTCGACGACACCCCCGGACGACTGGCGTTGGTGTCCGAGGTCATTGCTGCCGCCGCAGCGAACGTCGTGCAGGTTGATCACGATGGTCTGGGTTCCACGGGAGCTCGAAGCACGGTGTTGGAGCTTCGAATCGACACCCTCGATGGTGAGCATGCCGAGCAGGTCCTCGAAGCGCTTCGGGAGAACGGAATTCAGGCCGAACTCATCGATTGGTGAGCGCTGCGGGTCAGAGGAGCAGCAGGTCGACCGGATCGCCGATGCCGGCGCCCGAGCCGTTGGGGAGCATGGCGAGTGCGTTCGAGGCTGCCATGGCCGACAGCTGATGTGATCCCTGTCCGCCCGCGAAGGACGCCTCGAGGATGCCGTCGGCGTTCGGGGCGGCGAAGACACGGGCGAAGTGTGTCTTCCCGTCGGGGCCGCGACGCATCTCGGCACCGGCAATGCCGCGTACAGGTGCCGGGATCGGCTCACCGTGGCCCATCATCTTGCGAAGGCCGGGGCGAGCGAAGAGCTCGAAGGACACCATGGAGGACACGGGGTTGCCGGGGAGCCCGAACACCGGGGTTCCGCCGACCGTGCCGAACGCAAGCGGCTTCGCCGGCTTGATGGCGACCTGCATCCAGCGCATGTCGCCGATCTCGCTGAGCACCTTCTTGACGTAGTCGAAGTCGCCCATGGAGACGCCGCCGCTCGTGATGACGGCGTCGCACGTCTCGGCAGCGCCGGTCATTGCTTCGCGGATCTGATCCTCGTCGTCGGGGACCAATCCCAGGTCGACCCCTTCGACCCCCATGCGGCGAACCAGCGACAGGAGCGTGTGCCGGTTGGAGTCGTGGATCTGACCAACCTTCAGCGGCACAGGAGCGTCGACGAGTTCGTCGCCCGTGGAGATCACCCCGACACGAGGTCGGCGAATGACGGGGACGTCGTACACGCCGATCGACGTGCAGACGCCGAGGTGCGCTGGCGAGAGCTCGGTGCCAGCCACGAACACGGTCTGGCCCGCCGTGACATCGTCCCCGGCCGGTCGGATGTGATTGCCGACGGGAACGGCCTGCGAGACATCGACGAGCGTGTCGTTCGTGTGCATGTTGGTGAGCTCCACCATGACGACGGCATCGGCTCCCGGGGGCATTGGTGCGCCGGTCATGATGCGCACCGCCTGCCCCGGTCCGACCTCGATGTCGGGTGCTGCTCCCGCGGCGATCGTGCCGACCATGTCCAGCGTGACGGGCGCATCTGCAAGATCGGCCGACCGTATGGCGAAGCCGTCCATTGCGGTGTTGTCGAACGGCGGGATCGGACCAGTGGCAGCAATGTCGCTGGCGGTCACGAGGTGCAGGCAGTCATCGACGGGAACGGTTGTGGTTTCGCCGACCTCAACGCCAGACAGAACGAAGGAGCGTGCGTCTTCGAGTGGAATCATGCCCACAGGCTA
>CAZFBD010000046.1:0-31463 GCA_964517125.1 uncultured Acidimicrobiales bacterium | reverse complement strand
CTATCCGTGGCGCCCTGAGGGCCGAGCGCCCTGGTCCGGAGGGCCGTGAGCGGGGGAGACGTTGTGGGCGTGCGGATTTCACTTTCTCGACTATCCGTGGCGCCCACAACCTCGTAGTCTTGGTGAATGGAACTGGTGGATACGTTCGGTCGAGTGCATCGGGATCTGCGCATTGCGGTGACCGATCGTTGCAACTTCCGGTGCCAGTACTGCATGACCGAAGAGGGCATGCAGTGGATGCCCCGCGACAGCCTGCTGAGCTTCGAGGAAATCGAGCGAGTCGCCCGGGTTCTCGTGGAGCGCTACGACGTCGACAGCATTCGGCTCACGGGTGGCGAGCCCACCGTGCGAGCGCATCTGGGTCGACTGGTCTCCAAGCTCTCGGCACTGGGCGTCGACCTGGCCATGACCACCAACGGGGCCTCGCTCCGCCTCGTCGCCGACGACCTGAAAGCTGCCGGCCTCAACCGGCTCAACATCTCTCTCGACTCGCTCGACCGAGACCGGTTCATCGAACTCACCCGTCGCGATGATCTGGAACGTGTCCTCGACGGCATCGACGCCGCTATCGAAGCGGGCTTCTCGCCAGTGAAGATCAACGTCGTACTGATGAACGGCATCAACGACGACGAGATCGTCGACTTCGCCCGGTTCGGCCGGGAAAAGGGAGTCGTGGTCCGGTTCATCGAATTCATGCCGCTCGACGCCGACGAACAGTGGGGCCCGCATCGGGTTGTTCCGCTCGCCCGGGTCATCGAGGAAATCAACGCCGAGTTCCCGATCGAGGCCATCCAGCGCACCTCGGCGCCGGCAACCCGCTACCGCTACCTCGACGGTGGGGGAGAGGTCGGGGTGATCGCCACGGTCACCGAGAAGTTCTGCGACACCTGCGATCGCATCCGACTCACCGCCGATGGCCAGTTCCGAAACTGCCTGTTTGCCGTCAGCGACTACAACCTGCGGGACGCACTGCGCGCCGGGGCCACCGACGACGAGATCGCCGCGATCATGGAAGGTGCCGTCCGCGACAAGTGGGCCGGTCACGGAATCGATACCGTGCACTTCATCCGTCCCAAGCGGAACATGAGCCAAATCGGAGGCTGACCATGAGCGTGCACGACGAATTCACCCATCTGGATCCGATGGGTCGGGCCCGCATGGTCGACGTCACACCGAAAGAACCCACACACCGTCGGGCCATCGCCCGCGGGCGGGTCTCGATGACGGTCGAGACCGCGTCAGCGGTGGCCCGTGGCGCCATCTCCAAGGGCGACGTGCTCAGCGTGGCTCGCGTTGCCGGAATCCAGGCGGCGAAGCGCACCTCGGACCTGATCCCACTCTGTCACCCGCTGCTCATCGGTGCCGTCACCGTCAACTTCGAGATCGGTGACGATCACATCGACATCGAGGCCTCGGTCGAGACCGTGGGCCGCACCGGTGTCGAAATGGAAGCGCTCACCGCCTGCTCGGTGGCCGGCCTCACCATCTATGACATGTGCAAGTCGCTCGACAAGGGCATGGTCATCCATAGCGTGGCGCTGTGGGAAAAGACAGGCGGCAAGAGTGGCACCTATCACCGCGACACATCCGTCACCTGAACGACACGTGCCGGTAACCTGATCGGCGTTCGCCACACGAAGTTGAGTTTCGCCGCCACATGACATTTCTCTTGTTTCTCCTCATCGCGCTTGGATGGGTGGGCTGGCTCTGGGCCTGGAGCCGAGACCGCATGGTTGGCGGCAGCGGTGGTGCCGGCCTGCACATGCCGAGCCTGCAGACGTCCGGACGCGGAGGGGCACTCGCACCACCTCGAACCGCAGCAATGGCTCGCCGCCGGCGCCGAGAAGTTCTGGGCGCGCTTGCGTTGGCTGCGGTGACCACCCTTCTGCTCGCACGTGCATGGAGCGCCTTCTGGGCCCTGCACCTTCTTGTCGACGTGGCGTTGCTCGCCTACGCCTACGCGGTCTGCCAGATCGAACGACCAGATCTTCTTTCGTCCAGGCCGTCGTTCGGCCCGGTCGTCGAATCGGAAGCTCCACGGGCCACGCCCGGGCCCGCTCCGGCGCACGTCGACGTCCTCGAACTCGATGCCGACGACGTGTCGCTGAACCCGGTGCTTGCCGGATAGTCTTGGCCGCCACGGGGGTGTAGCTCAGTTGGTAGAGCGCCTCGGTCGCATCGAGGAGGCCAGGGGTTCAACTCCCCTCACCTCCACTCCGTGAATTGCGAGTGCAGCGGGTCCGGCCACTAACGTGCGACCGTGCACCCGGATCAACACCGTCGCAACGCGCTGCTTCTCGATGGGCTGCTCCATCCGCGTGAAGTCGACCAGTTCTCCGCCCTGTGCACGCCCACCCGCACCGACGAACTGAAGGGTCTGCGACTGCGGGTCCTGGCCTACCTTGCGTCGCTCGTTGCGATGGCCGATTCCAACCCGGGCCTCGACGTCACGATGGCTCGGCGAATCGGGAGCGTGCTGGCCACGGTCCTCGACGACCCCGCCGACCTCGACGAGACCGATCGGGCGCTCCTGCGTGGTGCCACCGAGTATTTCCTGCTGACCTCTGACGATGGCGACGACCTGCAGCCGCTGGGGTTCGACGACGATGCACGCGTGCTGAATCGGGTCCTGGCGGCCATTGGTCGGGCCGACCTGGAAGTCCGCTAGCGGAATTCGGTCGAGGTCCTCACAACGAGGACGTATCCGCCGATGGCCGACTACGCGCCACGGACGATTTCCCCCGCCGAAGTGCTCCCAACGTGAATGCTGCGAGAACAACCGGCGTGCCGTCCAACATGGCGGGGCGTCGTGTCGCTCACGCCGCTACGGTCGAAGACATGCCCGGGGGACCCAACCGAATCAGCAGGCGGATCTCGAAAGGCGAAACGCGATGATCAAGACCACAACAAGCAAATCCGACGGCACCGTCAAGGTGACCTTCGTCCTGAACGATGACCGCAACGTTTCTGTGGTCGGCGACTTCAATGGGTGGGATCGAACCACACATCCCCTTCGTCGCCGCAGCAACGGCACGAGGTCTGCCGCCGTGGAGGTTCCGGTGGGAACCGAACTGCGCTTCCGGTACGTGACCGAACACGGCGAATGGTTCGACGAAGACGACGCCGCTCGGGAACCGAACGACCTGGGAACCGCCAATTGTATTGTGACGGCAGCCTGACAAATCGTCGCTCCGAGTGGCATTTTTCGAAATGCTCTGAGTTAGGCTCAGCACACAACACAGCAGCGCTTCGTGGGTTGTCGCTGCTGCATCAGATCACGATGTACCTGCCGCTCTTGGCCGCAGGTGATCCGTCGAGACATGTCAAGGGGTTCCGCCGCCCTATGGCTCGACGAGGCCTGCCCCCAGGTTCCGCCGCCCAGGGGCAGGCCACTCTTCTTTTTCGGCGACCAGCGTGCCCGCCAGCTCCAACTGCGTCCGGCGTGTCCACTAGCGTCGCCGTCATGCTTCGACACGTGGTGATGATGAAACTGAGCGAATCGGCAACCGACGACGACCGGACGGCCATCGTCGACGCACTGCAAGGTCTGCCGGCGGTTGTCCCGGAGATTCGCTCGTACTCGGTTGGTCTCGATGCCGGGTTGGTCGAGGGGAACTTCGAACTCGTCGTCGTGGGCGAGTTCGACAACGTGGACGACTATCAGGCCTACTCGGCGAACAGCGACCACCAAGAGGTCATCGCCACCCTCATTCGGCCATTCCTCGCAGAACGTTCAGCTGTCCAGTACGTCCTCTGACATGTCGGGCACCGTTGTGCGGTCGCGTGCCGCGCTCGCCGGCAATCCATCCGATGGTTACGAAGGGGCGGTGCTGTCCATCCCGGTTCCCACGCTGTCGGTTCAGGCCTCGGTGGGCCACGGAGGGGTCAACGTCGATCTTGTCGATGCTGCCATTCGACGCTTCAGCGCCGAGGTCGCGCCGATCGACTCCGACGTGTCCGTCACGTTCGAAACGACCATTCCCCGCTCGGTCGGGCTGGCTGGCTCCAGCGCAATCGTGATTGCAACGCTCCGGGAGCTCGCTCGCCACGCGGGTGCACGGGTCGACGATGTGCAGCTCGCCCAGCTCGCCCACGCCATCGAGCGGGTCGACCTCGGAATTGCGGGTGGCTGGCAGGACCAGTTGTGTCAGGTGGCCGGGGTCCCGCTCCTCATGGACTTCACGCCTCCCCAGTCAGGAACCGAGCTTCGACCGGGCCGGAACATGCCCTTCTTCGTTGCGTGGAGTGAGACCGCGGCCGAGGCAAGCGGCGAGTCCCATGCGAAACTCAGGCGGTCGGTGGACTCCAGCACTCCGGCCATCCATGAACTCACCGAACTCGCCCATGCGTCGGCTCAGGCGTTTCAGGCCGGCGACGTTCACGGTCTCAAACAGGCGATGACCGCAACGTTGGACGTCCGGTTCTCCATGATGGCGATCCACCCGGTGCATCGGGAAATGGCCGAGACCGTCGCCGCGCTTGGGGCTCCGTGCAACTTTGCAGGATCCGGCGGGGCCGTTGTGGGTATCGTCCCCAAGGACGCCGCCCGGTTCTTCGATGACGTGCATGCAGCAGGACTGACAACAACCACCTGGGAGGTGGAAGCGTGACCGATCCGCAGGGTCTGTTCGAGCAGATCGACGATCGATTCCAACCGAGCGAGTTCACGCGAGGACCGTGGCGGCCCGACGCACAACACGGCGGGCCTCCGTCGGCTCTGCTGGGGCACCTGACCGAACCACAGGTCGGCGACGACGAGTACCTTGCCCACATCGAGGTCGAACTCGTTCGGCCGGTTCCGCTGTCGACGCTGCACGGTGCCGTGCGCCGGGAACGAGTGTCGGGCCGTGTCGCTCGGCTTCATGCCGAACTCCGGAGCGGCAGCGACCTGGTTGCACGCTCCAACGCACTGGTACTTCGCCGCACGACGCTCGACGAGCCCGACTGGACCCCTGAGGCACGGGTGGCCATCGACCCTCCCGACGAAGCATCGACGGTGGATCCGCCACGCTGGGCATCCGGTCAACGCACCACGTATCACCGCAATGCCGTTGAACACCGATTCACCGAGGGCACCTTCAAGGCCGCCGGCCCCGCAGTGGATTGGATTCGTCTGCGCCTGCCCCTCGTCGCCGGGCAGCCCACCACGGGACTCGAACGTGTCCTCGCCGTGGCCGACTTCGGTTCAGGCGTGAGCGCGGTCTACGGACCGCAGTCGGCCTTCGGGCTGATCAACGCCAATCTCACGGTTGCCCTCCATCGGCCCCACGTCGGCGAATGGGTTTCGCTGGATGCGCGGACGCACGCCGATGGCGGCACCGGTACTGGGCTTGCGATCTCGACCCTGGGTGATGTTCAGGGTTCCACGGGCATCGCCACGCAGAGTCTGCTGGGGTACTCGATGCGCTGACGCGCGTGTCGATCAGCCGATGCGTTCGAGCAGTTCGAGCTTGGCGTCTTCGAGCTCGTCGTCGTCGAGTTCGCCGCGCTGATGCATGCGCTGGATCTTCTCGGTCATCGCCATGAGCTCGGGTGCCGACAAGCGGCCCTTGCCCGCAAAGAGCCGTTCGACTGTGGTCATGTTGTCCATGTCGATTTCGACTTCAGGTGCCTCTTCCACCGGCTCTTCGACCGGTGCGGCGGGCACGCCGCCGTTGATTCGAGCTGCCTGCTTTTCGGCCTTCTTGGCCGCCTTTGCTCGCTCCCGCTGCAATTTCGCGAATGTGGTCCGCTGCTTGGCCATGCGAGTATCCCTTCTCTTCGACTCGACGCCACGTCGTGGACGGCGGTCTGCGTACGGTGCACGTTCCCGTACTCTGAGAGCCGTTCAGGCGCGCTCGTCAGCGGCGGGGGATTTGTGCGTTCTTCCACCATAGGGAGAGATTGGCTGTTTGGGCGGTCGGCGCCGCATGGCACACCGGAAAATGGTCCATTGGAACCAAGGGAATCGTGAATTCTGCTGCCCGGCCAACCGGTTCGCGTTCGCTCTCGGGCGCTACGGTGTCGGCATCGACTGACGAAGAGAGGTCTCCCATGGGGATGAAGGTTGTTGTGAATTTCGATCTGTGCGAGAGCAACGCCATGTGTATGGACATTGCTCCCGAGGTGTTCGAGGTCCGAGACGACGACTTCCTGTACGTCCTGCAGGAGAACCCGGCGGAGGCGATGCGCGAAAAGGTCATGGAAGCGGCCGAGCGCTGTCCCAAGCAGGCCATCGCCATCGAAGACGTCTGACAATCATGGCCCCCTCGTCGGTCGTCATCGTTGGGGCTTCCCTTGCCGGAAGCCGGTGCGCGGCCACCCTTCGACGGGGTGGATTCGACGGAACGATCACCATGGTTGGTGCCGAGCCGCACCTGCCGTACGACCGCCCGCCACTGTCCAAACAGTTCCTTGCGGGTGAGTGGGAGGCCGACCGCCTTGGGCTTCTCAAGCCGGAGCAGCTCGAGACCTTCGACCTCGAGTGGCGATTGGGTGTGCGGGCCGAGTCCCTCGACGTGCCGGGTCGCACGATTGCGCTCGACGACGGTTCGTCGGTGAGCGCCGACGCAATCGTGATCGCAACCGGCGCAACGCCTCGGACCCTTCCTGGGACCGTGGGCGTCGCAGGCGTTCACGTGGTGCGGTCGCTCGATGACGCCACGGCGCTTCGGCACGATCTACGCGGAGGTTCTGGCCTGAAGGTTGTTGTGGTTGGCGCCGGCTTCATCGGCGCGGAAGCTGCAGCCACGGCCGCACAAGCCGGCCACACTGTCACCATCATCGAAGCTGGCGAGATTCCGATGGAGCGCGGCCTCGGCGCCCAGATGGGCGCGTTTTGCGGAGCGCTCCACGCCGATCATGGGGTCGACCTGCGGTTGTCCACCGGTGTGGAATCGGTGGTGACACGCGAGACATCGTCCGGCGTCGCCGTTTCTGGTGTCGTGTTGTCCGATGGCTCCACGCTCGATGCCGACGTGCTGGTTGTGGGCATCGGCGTCATTCCGGAGACCGGCTGGCTCGAGGGTTCGGGCCTCACGATCGACAACGGTGTCGTGTGTGACAAGTACTGCCTCGCCGCTCCCGGCATTTGGGCGGCCGGTGACATTGCCCGGTGGCCCAACCAGCTCTTCGGCCAGACCATGCGGGTCGAACACTGGGACAACGCCGTCGAGCAGGGCATGTATGTGGCCAAACGCATCCTGGGCGAAGCTGCTGAGCCGTTCGCCCCGGTGCCATGGTTCTGGAGCGACCAGTACGACCACAAGATCCAGCTCGCCGGTCGGCCCGGTGCTGACGACGTTCTCGAGATCGTGACCGGCTCCATGGAGGACAAGAAGTTCGCAGCCATCTACGGCAACGGCGAGCGCCTGACGGGCGTCTTTGGCCTGAATCGTCCCCGGCACGTCATGCAGTACCGGCGGTTGCTCGCTGACGCAGCCAGTTGGCAGGAGGCGCTGGACTTCGCCGAGGCGGCGCGTGTGAAGGCTGCTGAAGGATCCTGAACCATCGAGGACGCTCGTGGGTCAGGGGACCGCGCTAGTACGCCGATCCACCCACGTTCGTTTTTCGAGAGCCGAAGCCGTCGGAGTCGATGCTCGTGGAAGCGCCGACACATCCGTTGGTGGCCGCATCTCCTGAACCGGTCGGTTCCCAGCACGCCGAGGTCGACATCGCTGCTTCGGATTGGGGGGTGAGCGAGATCGACCACCCGCTCTCCTTGTGGTCTGCCATCTGTTTCGACAGCTGATTCGTTGTTCCCTGCCGCAGCGCTTGCTTGAACCTGGAGGGGGCTTCATCGGGAAACACCAGAGACAGTTTGAGCAGCGCTGCGAGCGGAAGGAATCGCCGTGCGACACGATCGGTCAGGCTCATCACGATGATCGCAAGCAGGGCGATCATGATCCACCAGACGATGGTGTTCATCTGCAGTCGCTCGGGCGGATACGTCTTGCTTGCCCACCAGCTCAGGCCGAACGAGACCGCAATCGGGACGATGAAGATCAGGGACCGAATCAGGCGACTGGCCGCCGGTCGGGCGCGCCAGTGGTTGGCGCCTCCCCATTCGGCTGTCTATGTCGGTCCACTCACACGTCGACATTCGGCGGGGTGGCGGCAAATCTGCACCGGCTGGGCGGCCCAGAATTGCCCCCAACCGTGGGCCGAAGTACTCATCTCGAACGTTTTCGAGCCGAATGGCCCACAAGCCCGCTCATACTGCGGGCGCTGATCCCGGGAAGCTGCCATGACCACGCCCCTCGAAAACGACGACACCGCGGCGGACGGCGCTGCGACCTCGACCATCCCCGACGTCGCTGCGTTGCTGCGAATGCTGCGCGGCTCCACTCCAGTCGCGTTTGCCGCTGTGGTCCGAGGAGACCAGGTGTTGGGCGACTCCGGAATCACGTCCGAGGCCGAACGACAGCTCCTTGTGGACGCAGCAAACACCACCGATGCGGCAGCCGAGGTTCCCGGCCGCGGGTTCGTCCATCTCTCCCGCTCCGCATTGCGGACCGCTGGCGGTGTGCTGGTTGCAGCCTCCACCGAATCGCCATCGCTCGTGGACCAGGGGCAGCTGCAAGCGATCGCAAGCACGCTCGATCTCGCGTTCTCCCAAGGGGCCCAACCGCGCCGCCGGGCGTTCGTGGCCGTCGACGTTCTGGGTTCCGCCGACAGCCTCACGGGGCTGCTCACGCGTGATGCGTTCAACGACGTGGTCGCAAAGCATGGAGCAACCGATGCCGATGGCTCGGTTGTCGTGCTCGGTCTCGACGGATTTCGAATCGCGAATGACACGCTCGGACACACCACAGGCGATCTGGTCCTACAGACGGTCGGGCGTCGGATTGCCGATGCGGTCCGTGACGGCGATGTGGCTGGTCGCCTCGGTGGCGACGTCTTCGCCATCTTGTGCCCGGGTCTCCCGATCGATGCCGCCGCGGAGGTCTCCGCGCGGCTGCAGAACAGCATTTCGCAACCGGTGGCCGTTGGTGAGAGCGACCTGGCCGTCACTGCGTCCTTTGGTATTGCCGCAGCCGACGCAACGGCGTCGTCAGACGGACCGGTGGCCGACGCCGATACCGCCATGCGAGCCGCCAAGACCACTGGCCCTGGGCGGATCGAGTTCTACAGCGATCACCTGCGATCCAAGGTGCACGCACGACGATCGATGGCGATCGACCTGCAGAACGGCATTGCGGGGAACGATCTCGTCACCACCCTGGACCCGATCCTGGCCCTCCCGGAACTGGCCGTGGTTGGCATGGAGGCGCGAGTTCGCTGGCAGCACCCGACCGAGGGATTGAAGGAGCCGGAAGAGTTCATGCCGCTGGCCGCCGACATCGGTCGTGCTGCCGACGTGGAACGAGCGGTCTTCTCCTACGCCATTGGTGAGCACTTCGCTGACCCGGATCTTGCCCCCACGTCAATCGTGTTGTCGGCGCCGTCGATCCTCGATCGCCGCCAGATCGAGTGGATGACCGAACAGCTCACCCTCATGAACGTCGATGGCCAGAAGGTGATCGTCGCGATCTCCGAAGAAGCACTGCAGTCCAACCCGGCGGTCGCTCGGGACAACCTGGACATCCTTCGTCGTCGCGGTGTCGGAATCGTGCTGGACAACTACGGCGCTGGACCCACGTCCTTGTGGACCTTGCACGCCTTCCCGTTCGACGGCGTGAAGGTTGCGCCAGCGATCAGCATTGCCTCCAACGCGTTGACGAGCGAGTCGATGCTCGCTGCGGTCTACGGAGCTGCAGACCGCAGCGGCTTCGAAGTGATTCACGGTGGGATCAACACCGACCAGCAACTCGAGGAAGTTCGCAGAATCTGTGAACTTCTCGGTCGCCCGTCGGTGTTTGCTCAGGGGTTTGTGCTGGGACCCAACCAGGTCCAGGCAGCCGCCTGAGGTCTGATCAGCTGACGGGAGCTCCGTGGTCCGAGGCGTACACGGCTTCGCCGTGGATGCTGACGTCGAGGCCCAGGTACTCCTCTTCCTCGCTGACGCGCAGCCCCATCGTGGCGTCGATCGCCTTGGCGATCACGAAGGTGAGAACGCCACTGAAGATGATGACCGAACCCATGGCGATCAGCTGGCTGATCAGCAGGTCGATGCCGCCGTCGGCGCCACCGTCGTTCACGTCGAGGCTCGAGAGCAGTCCGAGAAGAACGCCACCCACGATTCCGCCCACGCCGTGGATACCCACGACATCGAGCGAGTCGTCGTAGCCGAGGCGCTCCTTGAGCTGGACGGCGAAGTAGCAGATCACGCCGGCGACCAGGCCGAAGATGATCGATGACATGGTCGTGACGAACCCGGCGGCCGGGGTGATGGCGACCAGGCCAGAGACCAGCCCCGAGGCGGTGCCGAGTACGGTTGCCTTTCCGTCCTTGAGCCACTCGATTCCGACCCATCCGACCATGCCTGCTGCGCCAGCGACGAAGGTGTTGATGAGCGCCTGGGCTGCGACGCCGTCGGCTGCGCCAGCGGAACCGGCGTTGAAGCCGAACCAGCCGAACCAGAGCATGCCGGTACCGATGAGCAGCAGGGAGAGGTTGTGCGGCGACATGTTCGTGGAGCCGAGCCCCTTGCGCTTGCCGAGTACGAGCGCCATGACGAGTGCGGCAACACCGGCGTTGATGTGAATGGCGGTTCCGCCTGCGAAGTCCAGAGCGTGGGGGTCGAGGTCGACGTGCCACCCGGTGTACACCCAGTAGGTGACCGGCGTGTACACGAGGATCGACCAGATCGTGAGAAACACGACCCAGGCCGAGAACTTCATGCGGTCGGCGACCGCTCCCGAGATCAGGGCCGGAGTGATTGAGGCGAACGTCATGAAGAATGCGACGCCGATCAGATCCGTGCCCGTGATCCCATCCAGGCCGGCGACGTCGAAGTTGCCAATGAAGTCACCACCGAAGAACCCACTCTTGTCCTCGTTGGCGTTGTTGCCGAGCGAGTAGGTGAACAACACCCACAGGATCGGCACGATGGCGATGCACGCCATGTTCATCATGAGCATGTTGCCCACGTTCTTGGCCCGAACCATGCCGCCGTAGAAGAGCGCAAGGCCCGGCACCATGAATACGACGAGCGCAGTGCTGATCAGCATCCACGCGTTGTCTCCGGTCGCTGCTTCCTGCAGCCCAAAAATGAGTCCCATCAGGCTCCCACTCCATCTGGTCATGCCCGGCGCATCTTCCAAGAACGTCACCGTGCGGTTTCGGTTGTCGGCGACCAACCTGTCGGGTCACGCCCAAGGTCGCAAGATGAGACCTTGGTGTTAACACGGCCGAACGGCGCAGTTAACACTGCGGAAACGTTGCTCTTTGGCCACAACGCGCACAACGGGCGCAGACACCACGTGGGATTGCGTCTGCGCCCGCTGGCTGGGATCCGGTTCTTGGCAACCGGGACCGGGCGACGGAAGCCGGGGCTTCCGTCAGATGGGGATCAGCTTGGGACGGTCGTGGCCGAAGCCGGTGCGATCGCTCCCATGTCGTAACCCGGAGCGCCGTGCTCGGAGAGGTCGAGTCCAGCAAGTTCCTCTTCTTCGGAGACCCGGAAGATTCCCGCTGCACGAAGACCACTGAACAGTGCGCCGGTGGTGATCATGACGAAGGCAGCGATTGCGATGCCGCCGACGAACTGGTCGACGAGGAGGCTTGCGCCACCACCCATGAAGAGTCCCTCGAGGCTCCCATCGACAGGCGAGGAGGATGTGGCGAACAGGCCGGTGGCCAGAAGGCCCCAGAAACCAGCCACACCGTGGACCGAGAAGGCGCCGACGGGATCGTCGATCTTCATACCCTCGACGGCGCGGATGGAGAGCACCACGATCACACCAGCGACGAGACCGGTCAGCAGCGTGCCGATGCTCGTGAAGTTGCCGATACCGGAACAGATGGCGACGAGTCCGGCGAGCATGCCGTTGCCAGCCATGCCGACGTCTGGTTTGCCCATGACGAGCCAGGACACGATCATTGCGCCCGCTGCGCCTGCGGCCGCTGCGAATGCGGTCTGCACGGCGATGTAGGGGACGGCCATGTCGGCTGCGAGCTGCGAACCGGGGTTGAAGCCGAACCAACCGACGAACAGGATGAAGACACCAAGCATGGCGAGCGGGATACTGTGACCGTTGATGGTACGGGGTTCACCGTTGGGGCCGAACTTGCCGATACGTGGGCCGAGAACGATGGCGCCCATGATTGCGGCGAAACCGCCGGTCATGTGCACGAGGCCGGAACCTGCGAAGTCCACAAAGCCCATCTCGTCGAGCCAGCCGCCGCCCCACTTCCAGTTGACGACGATCGGGTAGATGAGTGCCGAGATGACAATCGAGTACACGAGGTAGCCCTTGAACTGGGTACGTCCAGCAACAGCGCCGGAGACGATGGTTGCTGCCGCAGCAGCGAATGCCGCCTGGAAGAAGAAGTCGACAGGCACGGCAAGCGAGTAGTCGAACGGATCTGCCGGGAAGAGGTCGGTCATGCCAGACACGCCGAACTTGCTCCAGCCGCCGTCGGCGATGCCGAAGAAGCTCGAGCCGCTGTACGCGATGTTCCAGCCGATGAGGCCGAAGAACAGGAAGCCGACTGCGACGTCCATGAGGTTCTTCATCATGATGTTCGCTGCGTTCTTCGCTTCGGTGAAGCCAGCTTCGACCATTGCGAAGCCCGCCTGCATGAAGAGCACCAGAACAGCCGCAACAAAGATGAAGATGTTGTCCAGTACCACCATGTTCAGCAAGGCGTTGCCCTCAGCCGTGTCGCGAGCGACGTCGACCTGTGCGGCTGCCGGATCTGCAATTGCGAGAACGGCCAGCGTCAGCGCTGCACCACCCAAGAGTTTCCGTTTCATGTTGTGCCCTCCCATGGAGCAGTTGATTGTGCGTTGGGTGGCGCCGCAACGCTGAGGCGCCGAGAACAAGGTGCCGCGCGAGTTGCGCCCGATTCAATGCCGCCGAAGGCCGTTCACGATCGGGTAATCCGGACGAAACACGAACCAATTCCGTTCACATGCCCGAAACAGAACCCGCCGCGGTGTTTGCCGCTGGGGACGTTCTGGCCACAATTAGGCTTGAGAGATGTGCAACATTCGAGTCTTCATGCTCGTAGTTGGCCTCGCCTTCGCTGGATGTGCCGCACAAGGGTTAGAGACTGACGTCGACGTATCGAACGCACCTGCTGCGTATCTGTGGACCCGAACGCAATTGGAAGCGAATGCGATCCTGCTCATAGAACGCGAGGACGGGCGCGGGTCAGATCTGCTACCTGGCATCGAACTCACAGCGGCGGTAGTGGGTAACCCCGGAAGTGGCGAACAGATTGTTTGGTCTGAAACGGCGACGCAAGAAGATCGTCAGCGGCTTGCGGATCGAGCGGAATCGCAGAATGGCGCCGTTGTCTGGTTTCTTGGGGTCGGGGAGCACTGGCCCTGGTGCGCAACCGAAATTGGTTCCGGCGACTGCCCAATCGTCGCTGAACTCACACACCCCACCGATGAAGTGTGGTCGCTCTTGGAGCGCTATGACCCGCAACGCCTGGAACGCCTCACCGGCGGCTGAGTATGGCTCAATCAGTTCGGAGGGTTCGACGACCACCTTCCATCGAGGGCAACGGCGCTCATCGAAGACGGCAAACCACGCGCGTTTGTGTCGCTGGGCTGTTGGTCCTATGCGGTTGGACAGCCAAGATGCCGAAGGACTTCACATGACGCTGATGGATCGAGATGTAGAGGACCGCCGCCGGGCGGCCACAGCAAAGCTGGTTGTGTTGGACCTGGCGAGCGTGTTCCCCGACTGGCGCGGCACCGTTCCCCCGTCCGAGCTGATTGCGCGCTCCGCCCTCGTGCGGACCCTGTCCGAGGCACGTCGCGATGGAGACGTCTTTCTCATTGGCTGCTCGGTCGACATGGCCTGGGCCGCCGCCGAGATCTTCCCGGGTGCGGCGATCTTCATCGAGCCCGAGAGTCCAGACGAAGAAAAGGAGCTGTCCGGTCAGTTCCTTGATCGGCAGAAGGCGGGGCAGTTCAGCGAACTCGTCGTCGTCTCTGGCGATCGCCGATTCCTCGACGTCGTGGAGCTCTTCCGGGACTCGGGCCGAACGGTCCGTGTGCTCACGAACCGCGAGAGCTGCGACATCGTGCTCAACGGCGAAGCGGATCTGACGATCTACTTCCCCGATTTCGACGCCTGAGAATCCGGAGTGTCACCACCACGGTGAGTTGCCGGGCCGTACACCCCGGCGAGTAGCGTCGAGCCATGCGCTCGAACCCCTTCCTCGACAAGATCCGCAGCGGCGAAGCATCGGTGGGCCTCTGGCTCAGCGTGCCGTCCTCCATCACCGCAGAGGTGGCCGGTCGGGTCGGGTACGACTACGTCTGCATCGACATGCAGCATGGCCTCATCGACTATTCCGACAGCGTCCCCATGTTGCAGGCACTGACGCTCGGCGGGTCCACCACGACCGTGCGAGTCCCGTGGAACGAACCGGGGATCATCGGCAAGGTGCTCGACGCCGGGGCAATGGCGGTCATCGTGCCCATGGTGAACACCGCCGAGGACGCGGCAAACGCCTTGGCGTCGGGCAAATATGCGCCCGCTGGCTCCCGCAGCTCCGGTCCCATCCGTGTCGAGCCCGTCGAGGGGCCCGACTACGCCGTGGTTGCCAACGACCATGTGCAGATCATCCCCATGGTCGAGACTGTCGAGGCGGTGTCCAACATCGACGCCATCTTGGCGACCCCGGGTGTGGAGGCCATCTACGTCGGCCCCAACGATCTCGCGGTTTCCATGGGATTCGGTCGCGACTGCGCAGAACCCGAATTCCTTGCCCAACTCGACCACATCGTCGCTCGGTGCAACGAGCACGGTGTCATCGCCGGAATTCACTGCAATCCATCGACCGTGACCGACCGATTGGAACGCGGTTTCCGCATGGTCACCGCGCAGAGCGAGCTGACCGCGATGCGTCTCGGCGTGATCGATGCGCTCAGCATCGGACGGGGCGCCGACGTCGAGGATTCGGGCGGCGGCGGGTACTGAGTCCCGCCCGTCACACCGACTCCAACCGGGCCGACCCCGTCGGTACGATGGACCTCGTGTCTCCGCGTCGTCTTCCACTCCTCGCCGGACTCGGTCTGCTGATTGTCGCCATGATGTGGGCCAGTCCGCTGGCAGCACACTCGGAATTGCGTGAGCGAGCCCCAGCTGCGGACTCCACCGTTGGCGGTGAGGTCACCCATGTGGATCTGCTGTTCTGGACGCCGATCGACGGTGCCGAAATCCAATTGTTCGGCCCGAACCAGGACGTCATCGAGGTGTCGGAAACGTCGGTGTCCGATTCACGGATCATCAGCTCGGTCGAATTTCCAGCGCTGACGGTTGCCGGTCGGTACGCGGTGACCCACACCGAAACGTCGACCGATGGCGACATCCAGACCGCCGCCTTTGCGTTCACCTTTGACCCGGACTCCGAGGTTCTCGTGCCCTCGCTCCTGGAGCGCTCGTCGGGTCCGAACTGGGTCATCCTCGCGGCAATTGCGGGCGTCGTGCTCGTCGCTGCCGGCCTGCTCGCGCCCAGGCGTTCGGCCAGCACGACCTGAATCCAGCCCCCGGTCCTCAGGTTTCTCCACGGTGCTGCCGATGGGAACACCATGTGGCGTAGGCGAAATCAATTGGCGGCGACCGTGGCAAGCATGGTGTTGCTCACAACAGCATGTGGCGGAATCGACGAACCCTCCGATGAGGCGGCTCAGACCCCCGACACGATGGTTGTCGTGGACGAGGCTGCTGAGGCGCCTGAGGCGGCCGACGTTGCCCCGGACGAAACGCCCGATGCACTTGCGCTGCGGGAGTCCGACGCCGGAACCGACGAGGTCGCCGAGCCGACGGCAACCACCGCTGCCCCCGGAGTGCTTCCCCCGGCAGACGTGCTCGACGAAGGACTCGCGGCGTTTGCCAACTGCCTGAACGACAACGGCGCCGACGTCGCTCCGTTCACGTTGCAGGACATGATCTCGAAGGCAGCGGGCATGCCGCTGCTCGAGACGCGTGCCGACATGTTTGCGTTCTTCTTGGACGAGGACGGAGCAGATCCGGTGTTTGCCGGTGCCGTCGAGAAATGCAACCCGTTGATCGACGCCATCCCCGGCCTGAGCGCCTTCGTTCCGGCAGCCTGATCGGCGCACCGCCCAGCCGCTGATCGGAACTGCGTTCCCGCAGCCTGGCTGCAGCACCATCGGCCGGAGCCGAGGAGGGGGCCGGCCCCGGCCACATGGCGTACGTCATCTCTTTCCCCCCGGATTTCGCCGAGCAAGCAATGACCTTTGGCCAGTGTGACATCTCCAGCGCAGCGATGTGGGATGGTGCTCCGGGATTGGCCGACTTTTTCCCGTCGAGCCCTAGGATCAGGCCATGCAGGCCCCGGCTCCACCCGTTGCGATGACCATCGCTGGCACCGATTCCGGTGCTGGCGCCGGTGTTGCCGCCGATCTCAAGGCTTTTGCAGCGCAGCGAGTGCACGGTGTATTCGCCGTCACTGTGGTGACTGCACAGAACACGATGGGCGTCCGGGACGTGCACCCGATCCCGACGCCGATGATTGCGGCGCAGATCGATGCGGTGGTCGAAGACTTCACCGTCGCAGCAACCAAGACCGGTTTGCTCTGGGGAGAGGCAGTGGTTCGCTCCGTAGCCGAGCGAACCTCAGGGTTGGGCCGGTTGGTCGTCGATCCGGTGCTCGTCAACGCACGAAGGGAACGAATCCAACCGCCCGAGGTCGACGCCGCCTACCTCGAGACCCTCTTCGACAACGCAACAGTCCTCACACCGAATGTCGCCGAGGCCGAGCTCCTGACCGGGCGGACCATCGCAAACACCGGCGAGGCGCGGGATGCAGCTGAACAGCTGCAACAACGCGGCGTGCCCCATGTTGTGGTCACCGGGTTGTTGGCTTCCGACGCTGCCGTCGACGTCTGGGCCGGCCCAGCGGGCACGGTCGAGCTCGCCGAGCCACTCGTCGAGACCCCGAACATCCACGGAACCGGCTGCAGCTTCGCCGCAACGATCGCGGCCCGCATGGCAAAGGGCGAGGACGCGGAGATCGCCATCCCCGAAGCAAAACACTGGGTCGCTGCGGCAATCCGAAGCGCCGCAACGTGGCGTCTTGGCGGTGGCCAGGGCCCCATCGACCATTTCATCGAGGCCACATGAGCGACACCGTCTGGACGATTCTCGCCGCGATCGTGATGGTCATTGGGCTCGGTGGCGTGCTGATTCCCGTCCTGCCGGGGCTGGCGCTCATGTGGCTGGCGGCGTTGCTCTACGGCTTCCAGGTGGGGTTCGGCAGTGCCGGGATCGCAGCGATGGCGGCCCTCACCGTGCTGCTCGCGGTCAGCATTGCCACGGGACTCATCCTGCCGAAACGTTCGGCTCAGGAATCTGGTGCCGCTCCATGGTCGGTCTGGGTGGCGCTGGTCGGCGCGATCATCGGGTTCTTTGCCATACCGGTGGTGGGAGCGATCATCGGCGCGCTCATCGGGATGTTCCTGGCCGAACGAGTGGACAAGGGCGACTGGGTCGAAGCCAGGATGTCCACGATTGGCATGGCCAAGGGCTTCGGCGTGAACACGCTGGTGCAGTTCGGCATCGGCGTCATCATGCTGACCGCCTGGTCCCTGTGGGCGGCGACCGTCCTGCTGTGAGTGGAGGCAGACCGCGGGTTCCGTAGCGAGCGGGTGATCAGCGGGTCAACAGCATGGCGAGCTGTCGGCCCTGCGCAACGAGCGCATCCGACGCATCCCAGAGCCGAATCTCCTCGACGAGCAGGTTGTCCTGGAGGTCGACCGTGCTGCACTCGGCGCGAATCCACCCGTCGACCGGCCGACGGCGGACGTGGACGGTGAGCTCGATCGTGGGGACCCAACCGGCGGATGGCTCCACCATGAGGATCGGTGGGGGGAATGCGTCGGCAAAAAGGGTGAGCGCAAGTGCGTCGGGTGGGCGCTCATCGACGAACCGCACCCATCCTCCAAAGGAGATCGGCCGGTCGGCCCGACTTCCGTCGGCGAGTTCCAGAGCGGCCGGTTCAAGTCGGACCTCGACGTTGTCGAGCAGGGTCATGCGGGCACCCTGGACGGCAGGGTCGCGGGCGACACAATCATCTGGCGCTGGCAGCTCGAAGGGCGCCGGCATGATCTGGCCTGGAGTCCCGGCCTCGGGCAGTGTGCCGAACACTCCGGTGAGCCGAGAGCGCTCGACGCCATCCTGGGCGAGGCTGGCCGATGCATAGGCCGCAGTCCGGCCGCGTCGGTGCACCTCGGTCGCAATCGTGGCGTCGGCGTCGGGAACCGTGGGCTTGTAGAAGTGCGTGGTGACCGACAGCGGGACGTCCCGCTCGGTTGCCTCGAGCATGGAGCGAATGGCGGGTGCGCTCGAGTAGCCGCCGTTGGGCACGGCGCCGATCGACCACCGATTGGTCAGATGCGTCCCGTAGGCCGAGCCGTCGGTTGTGGACACGCTGGTGTCCTGATCAAAGAGCGACGTCATGTGCCGGAGTCTATGGGTGTGAACCCGAGCCAGCTTCCCGCTGCGCCAGGTAGTCGGGCAGGGCCATGGTCGCCCGATCGATGGCCGACGACAGAACCCCTTCGAGCGCACCCACCCACAGGCCGCCCGTGTACTCGAGGCCAAGGTCGATCGCGGACCCCTCGCCATCCGGACGAATCTGCACTTCCATGATCCAGCCGGCGTGGTCCCGTCCGTCGATCTCCCGGCGTTCAAAGCGGATGTGGCGGACACCTTCGGGATCGACGTGGTTCTCGGTGCGAGTCATCCGGAGCTTCTTCGACCGGGAGAACGGGCCGACGTTGGCGCGAAGCGTGGTGATCCAGGCCGGATGTGCACCGAGGCTTCCTCCGGACGCCGGCGTGGCCTCGGCCACGACGTCGTTCCAGTACACGTGGGTTGACAGGTCGGACAGCACCTCACCCACGATTTTCGGACTGGTCTCGACGAAAATCACCGTGTTGTGCCTCACCAACCCAGTGTGCCGCAACATACGATCAAAGGGTGAAGTCAACAACGGTTCAACTCGTCGATGGCCCGCTCGCCGACGTGTCCATCGTTGAACTCGGAGCCAGGACCGGGTGGCTGTGGCGCGGCGGCGGAGTGACCTTGGCCGGTGTGGGCCCGTTCGTTGATCTCTCGGTTGAACGTCCCTCCGACGGCGGCGAGACGGTCGAACGGTTGCGCGCGCTCACTGGTTTCAACGAGCTCGAGGGTGTGCCCGCAACCGGGCCGGTTGCACTGGGCGCCTTCGCCTTTGATCGGACCACTGCAGGCGTCGTGTCGGTCCCCGAGATCGTGTTGGCCGAGAATGGAACGCATCGCTGGCTCACCGCGATCGGACCGACGGTCCCGGACGCCGTCGATCGGGTGACAGCGATACTCGCCTCCGACCCAACCGCAGCGGTCCGAACCCGAATGCAGGCGCGTCCGTCTCGGGCAGCCTCCGACTGGCGGGACAACGTGGTGGGCGCTGCCCGCGACCGGATCCTCGCAGGTGAACTCCGCAAAGCGGTGTTTGCGCGGGAGCTCGTCGTGTCCGCCGATGTAGCGATCGATCAGCGTTCGCTCATCGTGGACCTCATCGAGCGATTCCCTGCGGCCAGCTGCTTCGCTGTCGATGGGTTCATCGGTGCATCACCCGAGCGGCTGGTCTCGCGATCTGCCCGTGTGGTTCGTGCGCAACCCCTCGCTGGAACCGCTGCGACGAATCCCGACCCCATCGTGGATGCCAGCCAGATCGAGGCGTTGCGCGCCTCAACCAAGGATCAGGTGGAGCATCGGATCACCATCGATTGGCTGCTCTCGGAGCTGCTTCCGTTCTGCTCCTATGTCGACGCCGAGCCCGAACCATCGGTCATGACGATGGAGAACGTGCACCATCTGGCCACGACGGTCGAAGGAATGCTGTCCGAACCTGCCGCATCGATTCTCGATCTGGTCGGCGCCGTGCACCCGACGCCAGCGCTCGGCGGTGATCCGCAGCACGTTGCCCTCGACCTCATCGAGGAACTCGAAGGCATGGAACGCGGCCGCTACGGGGGTCCGGTCGGCTGGGTCGACGCCGCTGGCAATGGCGATTTCGTCGTTGGAATCCGCTCAACCCAGATCGACGACACGGTTGCCACGGTGTGGGCCGGCGTTGGTGTCGTTGGCCAGAGCGACCCGGCTGCCGAGCTCGTCGAGACGCAGGCGAAGTTCCGGGCGTTGCTGGGTTCGCTGCTCGTCTGACCAGCTACCGCTCCCGGACGGCCACAACACGGGCTTCGTGAACGTCCCACGGCGCCCAGTCTTCGACGTGTCGGACGATGGTCAGCCCCTCCAGAAGCGTCGGAAGCTCCTGGGGTTCCAACAGGAACCGAGCCGAAGGACGATCGTGTCGTTCCAGATTCGTGGTCGTGGCGATTCCGACGGCGGCAACACCACCCACCGACAGCAACGACGCCAGCTGGTGCAGAAGTGGTCGGTTCAGGTAGTGGCTGCACGTGATGAGGTCCCACGGCCCCGCAGGTGCCGGCTCCGTCTCGAGGTCGACGTGCATCGTCTGGAGCGCAAGTCCGAGCTGCTCGGCACGGCGCTCGGCCACAGCCAGCCCGACATCGGAGACGTCGACCAGCGTCGTCGACAGTCCCTGTTGGGCCAGCCAAAGCGCAGTGTCGCCCACGCCCCCAGCCAGATCGAGCGCTGTTCCGGCCTTGGGGAGCAGTTCCTGCGATTCGGCAACCACACCGGAAACTCGGGGGTTCTGCGAGGAATCGATCCCGTCGTACCGCTGGTTCCACCGCTCCTGGCTTGAGATCATCCACGAACGCTAGAAGATCGGTGTCGTCAACGACAGTCGTTTGGGCAAACGGCGTGATGTTGCGATCAGATGTAGACCCGCATGGAGGCTCAGATGACCTCCCAGAACTGCCGAAATATTCATGATGGCGGGAGGTGTGGCGAACGAAGATCGGATGGACGGCCCCGCGTCGTCCCTGCTGTCCGCGCTTGCACCACCGCTACCCGATCGTGACCGTGACGATCTGACTGGCCTGTTGAGTCGAACCGCGATCATCGACGAGCTCTCGCGGCGGTTGTTCAACGAAACCGAGGGTATTGCGGTCCTCTACCTGGATCTCGACGACTTCAAGGACATCAACGACGGATACGGCCACAAAGCCGGCGACGCCGTCCTGACCGAGATCGCCGACCGAATCCTGCAAATGGTCCGAAGAGGCGACGCCGTCGGCCGTGTCGGAGGCGACGAGTTTCTGATCATCAGTACGTCGGGCGCAGGAGACGACGCCCTTGCGCTCAGCGGTCGAATCGTGGAAGCGATCCGGCATCCGATTCGGCTGGGCGCGGTGGAGATTCATCCTCGGGTGAGTGGCGGTTTGGCGCTGTCTCTGGACGGTCAACTGACGACCGATCAGTTGATCGCAAATGCTGATCTCGCCCTTCACGAGGCCAAACGGTCCAAGCTGAGCGTGGCGCTCGCAAATGTGGGCGTTCGGCGGCGAATGCAAGCGCGGTTGGCGATCGAACGTGACCTGACTCGCGCCATGCAGGACGGATCGCTGTGTCTGCACTACCAGCCGATTCGACGGCTTGCGTCGGGGCAGTTTCTGGGAGCCGAAGCCCTCTTGCGCTGGGACCACCCCGACTTTGGTCCGCTGTCGCCTCCGCTCATCATCGAACGAATCGAGGCCACGAACCGGACCGAAGAATTCACCGCCTGGGCGTGGGAGACCATCGCGAGGCAGTGGTCACAGTTCCGGGAGTCCTCCGAGGCGTTTGCGAACGCCTGCGTGACCGTGAACTCCAGTGCCCGACAGCTCATGTTGCCGAACCTGGCCGACATCGCTGGTCGGGCCCTGATCCGAAATTCGCTGCCGGCCCAAGCGGTCGCAATCGAGATCACCGAGTCCGACGAGCTCAGCGAACGGGCAGAACTGACGATTCAGGAGCTGCACGACGCCGGCTACGACATGATGATTGACGACTTCGGTGTCGGCTACAATGCACTCGAGTACGTGAGCCGGTTGCCCATCGCCGCCCTCAAGCTGGACCGATCGCTGGTGAGTTCTGTTGCCGAGAACGAGGCGGCCCGGATCATCGTCGAGGGGATCATCGGGATCGGTCAGCGACTGAACATGGTCATTCTCGCCGAGGGGATCGAGAACGAGGACGAGGCCGGAATCTTCAAACACCTGGGCGCCACGCACGGCCAGGGGTACCACCTCGGAAAGCCCATGCCGCTCGAACGCCTGGCCAAGCTCGAACGTTCGGGGCATCACTGGCGGCCGGTTCTAAACCACAGGTCTGTGGAATAACGTCAGGCCGGGTACAGTTTCTGCTTGCTGAAGGAGTCACCAACCCGCCGGTGACCCCAGTACACGGAGAATCACCATGGGTATGTTTGACAAGATCAAGGGCATGAAGGACAAGGCCGACGACCTCGCCGACACGGCGAAGGGTATGGCCGAGAAGGTCCCCGGCGGCGAAGGCATCGCCGACAAGATCGACGAAGTTTCCGACCAGGTCGACGGTCTCACCGACAAGATCCCCGGAATGGACGACGGCGAAGCAGCCGCCGAGTAGTTCGAACAACACCGAGCCGGGTCAACGCACACCGCGTTGACCCGGCTCGTTCGCGTTTTACGGGCGCCAGCCTTGGGCGGGCCCCGAGACGGATGGGCCGAACCGCTCATGCGGGGCTGACCGGCGACAACCGAACATTGTGAGGTGATTGTTGGGGATCCCTCACCACAGAACGCACTTGTGGCTCAGAACCTGACGCCTCCGCCGATTCCTGCAGGTGGTGGCGCAACGGCGTTGTTGTTGCCTCCCCCTCCATCCAGCATTCCGCCGGCACCACCGGCGCCGCGTCCCGAACCCGGTGGGCTGAGCCGAGGCGCAAAGCGCATGGTGTCCCTGGCGGTCCTTGCGGCTGCGGTTTCCATTCTGGTGCTCGCCGTGATCGTGAGCCGGTTCATCGGGTCGGTGTCCACCGTTGCGGGTCTGGAGCAGGGGGACTGTGTGCAGGACTTCTTCGACAGCGGCGATGGGTTCAGCGAAATTTCCTTCGTGCAGACGACCGCGTGTGGGGAACCGCATGCGCTTGAAGTGTTCGCCGTGCGGAACGACCTGTGGTCGGCTGCAGAGTCGCCGCATCCCGGGATGGACACACTGTTCGCCGAAGGCGAAGCCTGGTGCGCCGAGGAGTTCGAACGCTTCACGGGCGAGGCCTACGAGGTCTCACCGCTCGGCATGTGGACGTTTGTTCCCATCGTCGAGGGCTGGACCGAAGGCGATCGATCGGTGCAGTGCCTGGTCGGGAGTTGGGACGAGACCACGCTGATCTCTGGCACGCTTCGCGACAGCGCGGGCCGAGAGCGCAGCTGAGCTCACGTCTCGAGTGAGCGCAGTTCCTTGGGAATCATCGTCGGGGCGAGCCGACGAAAGCTCTGATCGGAGTGATCCCGCGAGGCCTCGTATGCGGCCACGATTGCTTCTCCCGCAACCGTCTGTTCCCAGAACCACGTCTTGAACGCGTAGGCGCTGAGGTCGCCCGGTTGGGCCGACGCCGCTTCGGTCACGAACGCCTGAGGTCTTCGGCAAGCAACCGCGCATGTTCACCCAGCGTGGCCGCGTCTGGCAGCGTGTCCACGGGTTCTCCGAGCGCCAGCGCAACCATGCTGTTGGCGACCTCATCGATGCTGTGTCCCGTGGTGCCGAACGCAGTTCGGCTCTCTTCGACTGGGATGTCCTCGAGGCGAGCCATCCCAGAAGTTGAGCAGGTCTGGCGGCGTTACAGCGACTCCAGAAAGGCAATCAGCTCGGCACGCCGCTCAGCCGACGCTTGGGTGAACGCGTTTCTGGACCGGGCACCCTCGCCGCCATGCCACAGGATCGCCTCTTCAATCGTGCGGGCCCGACCGTCGTGGAGCAGACCTCGGTCGTCGTCGACCGGGATGAGCCCCAGCCCCCAAAGGGGCGGCGTTCGCCATTCGTTGCCGTTTGCATCGAAGTCGGGACGGTCGTCGGCCATGTCGAAGCCCATGTCGTGCAACAGCAGGTCGGTGTAGGGAGAGATCTCGCGGTTCGACAGTGCTGCGACAGGTGACTGGCCGGTCGTGAGGGTGGGGGTGTGGCAGGTTGCGCAGCCAAATTCCTGGAAATGTTCGCTGCCACGTTCGGCTTCGGGGTTGCCTGCGGTTCTTGGCTCGGGCACGGCGAGCGTTCGCAGATAGAACGCGATGTCGCCCAGCCGCTCATCGCTGACCTCAGCGGTTCCGCCGTTGGGTTCCGTGGAGCACAACGTCTGTGTGGGGGAGCAGTTCTGGTCGGGGAGCAGGGTGGACGTGACACCAAGGTCGCCGCTGAATGCCTGGGCGATCTGCAATTCGAGTGTTGCCACGTTCGACTTCCAGCCGAAGCGACCGATTTCGTGCTGTTGGGTCAGCGGGTTCCAGACCATGTTGATCCGTCCGCTCACACCGTCACCGTTGGAGTCGGTGGGATCGGCCAAGGCGAGGAGATCCTCGTCGGTGATGGCTTCGAGCAGGCCCATGCCGATCATTTGTGCTCCGATTCGGGCACTCAGCAGCGTGGTGCCTGGGAGCTCGCCGTAGTTCCGGTCCCGGACGTTCACCGTGGGCCAGATCAATTCGAACGGCGTTCCGTCGGGGTAGAAGCCGCTCTGGGTCACATAGTTGGTGAAGGCGGTTGCCTCGGGCTCGTTGGCGCCGATCGCCTGGTCCTGAAGCTGGTCACCGTAGTTCTCGGTTGGGACCGGTCCGTTGGTGGTGGGGTCGGAGCCGGGCGTTGCCAGCCGGATCACGAGCCCGGGTTCGGCCAGCGGTCCGTTCGGTGGCACGAATCGGCGGCCCGTGGCCAGGTGGCAGCTCACGCAGGAGTCGGCGTTGAACAGCGGTCCCAGTCCATCGTTGGCGGTTTCCGTTGGGCCCACCTGCACCCACTGTTCGTTGAAGAGGAACTGTCCGTTGCTGAACCGGTCGAGCTCGTCGGGCGTGAGCGCCGCGTCGGGGTCGGCGAACACGACGGGGAGGTCGACGTCGGGGGCGGCCGAGGTTGTGGTCGACGAGCCGGCGGTGAGCGCCGTGGTGCTCGGAGCGGTTGACGGCGTGCTGGTCGGCGTCGCTGCATCGGAGGTGCAGGCCGTGATGATGATCGCCAGGATCACCGCTGCAACAATCGACCACTTCGCCATGGCACGAGGGTACGCGGCTCGGCTGGGACTCCGGTGTCGGGGGAGCGGGCGCGGTACCATCCGGCCATGGCACGACATCGCATTGCGTCGGGGGACGGTCCAAAGCCACAAGTGACCCGGCCCAACTCCACCAGACCCGGTCGCCGCCCATGATGGACGAGCTGCGCTGTGTGCTCGCCGAGGTTGCCCACGACCTGGCCGAGCTCGTGACCGACGACAAGACCGTGGAGCTGGCGCAGCGTTTCGTTGACGCTGTTGCAGACGCCGCACCCCGCGAGGTTGCGCCGAGTCCGCTTCCGGTGATCGAAGCCATGTCGTTCGACGGGCCGCCGCTGCGGAACCACCTGCTTGAGCTGGCGCCCTCGCTGCCGTGGAAGCCGTCGCACCGGGTCGATGACGGCGGCGCCGGTGTGGCCCTGCTCGATTTCTCGGAGTGTCTGGACCTGGGGACGCTCACGGTCGGGGCCATGGCCGTCGGCCCACACAACGCGTATCCGGAGCATCAGCATCCGCCACTCGAGCTCTACCTGGTCCTCGGTGGGTCGGCCCAATGGCGGTTCGGCGGGTCGGACGGGTACCGCAACGTGGACGCTGGTGGCCTTGTTGTGAACCAGCCGGACGATCTCCACGGTGTGCGAACGGCCGATGACGCCGTACTGGCCGTGTACGTGCTCGACACCTGAACCGGTAGCGTCGTTGGGTGGCCCGGACCGACAAATTTCGCGAGCAACTGAAGAAAGCTGGCGAGCAGGCTCGACAGGCGGCTGTTGAACGCGGCCTGGACCAACGGCTGGCGAGCCGTGGCCTGCCGACTGCAGCGATCACCGGCGGTCCCCGAACGCTCGAAGAGATCCAAGCGGAGCTCGACGGTTTGGTCGGTCTCGACACGGTGAAGGAGCAGGTCCGGACCCAGATCGCGTTCCTGCAGATTCAGGCCCGGCGTCAGGACCATGGACTCGCCGAGGTTCCGACGAGCCAGCACCTGGTGTTCCTGGGCAACCCGGGCACCGGCAAGACCACCGTCGCTCGGCTGCTGGGCGAGATGTACGGAGCGCTCGGCTTGCTGAAGAAGGGTCACCTCGTCGAGGTCGATCGGGCCGGACTCGTTGGCCAGTACGTGGGCCACACGGCGAACAAGACGAACAAGGCGGTGAAGCGGGCGCTCGACGGTGTGCTGTTCATCGACGAGGCGTATGCCCTGAGCCCGCCCGGACACGCCATGACGAACGACTTCGGTCGCGAAGCCATCGAAACGCTGATCAAGCGAATGGAGGATCACCGCGATCGCCTCGTGGTCATCGTCGCCGGCTACCCGCGGCTCATGCAGGACTTCCTTCGGTCCAACCCGGGCCTTCGTTCCCGATTCGCTCGGGAGATCGGTTTCGCCGACTACTCCACGATCGAGCTCATCCAGATCACCCGGAAGCTGGCCGCCGATGCCGACTACGAGTTGGGCGAAGGTGTGGACGAGGCCCTCAAGGCGGTCCTGGACCGGGCGAATCGCAACGAGGCGTTCGGAAACGCACGGTTCGCCAGGAACCTTTTCGAGCAATCCATCAACCGGCAGGCCGTTCGTCTGTCGGAGGCCGGCATCGGGGCGCTCGACAAGCAGACGGTCAGCACGGTGCAGGCAGAAGATGTCGCCGCCGCCGCCCGCATGCTCTCTGCGCAGCCGCCTGCCTGATGGTGGAGAAGACGTTCACCACGCCCGTCGGGAACCTGGAACTCCTTCGGCACCCGGTTCGAGAGCGGTCGCAGCTGCGGGCCTGGGATGCCGCCGATGCCTACGTGCTGCGGCACCTCAGCGAACAGACGGTGGACGGGCCGGTCGTGCTGCTCAACGACGCGTTTGGTGCGCTGAGCTGCGGGCTTGCTGCGCACGGTCCCGTGAGTGTGCCGGAGACGGCGATGGCCCGCACCGCCACGGTCAAGAACCGGAAGCGAAACCGTCTGGCCGAGCCGAGCTTCGCCGACGGCGCGCACGACCTGCCTGCGCAGGTCGCCACGTTGGTGGTCAAGGTTCCGAAGAGCCTGGGCCAGCTCGAAGACCAGTTGCACCGGTTGCGGCCCCAACTGGCCGACGGAGCGCTCGTCGTGGGCGCTGGCATGGTGCGCTCGATCCACACGTCGACGCTTGATCTGTTCGAGTCCATCATCGGCCCCACCGTGACGTCGCTCGCCGAGCGGAAGGCGCGTCTAATTCATGCGTCGTACGACTCCACACTCGACGTCGGCGAGAATCCGTGGCCGGCGGTCTGGAGCCACGACGGTCTCACGCTGAGCAGCGACGGTGGAGTCTTCTCGGCGTCATCGCTCGACATCGGGACACGGTTCCTGCTCGACAACCTGCCCGACATTCCCGATGGCCGCGTCGTCGACCTGGGGTGCGGCAACGGGGTGCTCGGAGTTGTTGCCGGCCGCGCCAATGAGGTGACCGAGGTGGTGTTCATCGACGCCGCCGAACGTGCAGCTCGTTCTGCTGCACGGTCATGGACCGCGAACCACGGCGACCGACCAGCGGCTTTTCACGTTGCCGACCGAATGCAACAGGTGGTCGACCCGGCATCGGTCGACCTCGTGCTCAACAATCCGCCGTTTCACGACGAGCGGGCCATCGGGGATGCAACCGCCTGGGACATGTTCGTCGACGCCCATGCGGTACTCCGGCCGGGCGGCGAACTCCGTGTCATCGCCAACCAACAACTTGGCCATCACAGCCGACTTCACAAGATCTTCGGGAACTGCGAAGCGGTGGCATCCAACCGAAAGTTCGTGGTCCTCAGCAGTATCAGGTGACGGCCCCACAATCGAAGAGGTACCGTTTCGCCATGCCCGCACAACCTCCAGTCGAACTCGATGTCGTCGACTATCTGGCGCAGACGCGTGATTCCTACACGGCGCTCGGCTACGACGCATACCGCTGGGCCGACAACCCGGAACCGGTCGCCCTGACCCCACTCACCAAGCCGCTTTCCGAGAGCAGGGTTGCGCTCATTGCGTCCGGTGGCGTGTACCGGTCGGGCCAGGTTGCGTTCACCCACAAGGACGACCTCACCCATCGGGAGATCCCGTCGGACACCGCGACCGAAGACCTCCGGGTGACCCACTTCGCTTTCGACCAGACCAACGCCCGCCAGGACCCGAACGTGGTGTTCCCGCTGGATGCGCTCCGCACGCTGGCGGCCGAGGGGGTCATTGGGTCGGTCGCCGATGAGGCACTCACCTTCATGGGCGGGATCTACTCGCAGCGCCGACTTGGCGAAACGGTCATCCCGAACCTTGTTCGCCGCGTCCGAGAGCTCGACGCCGACCTCGCGCTCCTGGTGCCTGTTTGACCGGTGTGTCATCAGTCAGTTGGACTGATCGCACGAGCACTTGAACAAGCAGGAACGCCGTCGCTGTCGCTCACGAGCGCCTGGACGATCACGGCGTCAGCGAACCCGCCGAGGGCCGCCTACGTGGATCATCCCCTTGGGCACACGGCTGGTCGACCCAACGACCCCGATGGACAGCTGCGAATTGCCCGGCAGGCCATGGGGCTGTTCGAGACCATCACGGAGTCGGGAACGATCGTGCCGCTGGACAGCCGGTGGGACGGCGAGTGGCGTGCGGATGCACGTCGGCTCGAGGACCATCGCAGCGAGCGATTCGACACGCCGCAGTACCAGAACGACGCCGACCGGGATGCCGCAGTCGCCAGGCACGGTGACACCGTGGCCTGCTCGGTTTGTGCGCCAGCCGAGGTTCCCGTCGACTGAACGGCGTCCGCCGACAGATGGCTGGGCGGAAACCCATTGTTGATCGCGATACGACGGGGTGGAAGGCGGGCCCGGTTCCTAGAGTGACGGCATGAAAACGGCCGAAGATCGCGAAGAACTCCTCCGGGCAGACATCCGTCGCCTCGGCGCTCAGCTCGGAGACTCGATCGAACGCAACGTGGGTGCCGACTTCCTTGCGCTCGTCGAGAAGGTCCGTCACCTGGCCCGTGACACCCGTGAGGGCAACGCCGGCGCAGGAGAGCAGCTGGCCGAGGTCGTGGCCGACGTCGGCGAGGTCGATGCCATCCTCCTTGTTCGGGCATTCACCATCTACTTCCACCTTGCGAACGTCGCCGAACAGGTGCATCGGGTCGAGGAGCTCCGGCTGAAGACCGAAGGGTCCGGGCAGCTGTTCGACACGTTCGAACGTGCGGCATCCGCAGGCATCGACCGGGACCAGCTCGCCGATGCGGTTGCGTCCATCGAATACCGCCCAGTGTTCACCGCACATCCGACCGAGGCATCTCGCCGATCGGTACTCGAGAAGCGCGCCGAGATCGCGGAGCTCCTGAACCAGCGTCCAACCGCCGAGACCGCCGGTCGGGTGCGGATCGATCGGCGCGTCAGCGAGATCATCGATCTGCTGTGGCTGAGCGACGAGCTGCGACAGGTGAAGCCCACGCCCGTCGACGAAGCCCGATCGCTCATCTTCTATGCAGAGCGGCTCGTCGAGACGACGCTTCCACTGGTCTGGGAAGACCTCGATCATCTGATGCGTGAACGTGGCATGCCGATTGATGCCAGCCTCACCCCGATCCGTTTCGGTTCCTGGGTCGGTGGCGACCGCGATGGCAACCCGTTCGTGACACCAGAGGTCACCACCGAGGTTCTGAACCTGCAACGGCAGCGGGCACTTCGCCTCCTCCGCAGCGGGGTGCAGGAGTTGGCGGGCGATCTGAGCGTTTCCGGGCGAATCCGTCCGGCCTCGGACGACCTGACCACCTGGATCGCAGACGTGTCCGCCGAGACCCCAGGCCTCGTCGCCGGCATCTCTCCGCTCATCACGGGCGAGCCGTACCGCATCGCCGCCACGATCATCGACGCCCGACTGGAAGCGACCGAGGCCGGACGCACCTCGGGCGGAGCGTACGGGACCGCCGATCAGTTCCGTGACGACCTCGAGCGCATGGACGTGTCCTTGCGTGCCTCAGGGGCCGAGTCCATCGCCGACGGACGGCTGCTTCGGCTCCGCAGGTTGGCAGCCACCATCGGCTTCCACCTGTCCACGCTCGACATCCGCCAGCACACGAAGCACCATCACGACTCGCTCAGCGAACTGTTCGCCGGTATCGGCGTCGAGTACCCCGAAGACGCCGAGGCCCGGACCGCGCTGCTCAGCGCTGAGCTCGGTACCGGCCGCCCGTTCGCTCCGTCAACGACCGACGGCACCGGCGGCATCGCGCTCGAGCTCTTTGGTGTCCTGCGCTCCGAGATGGATCGTCTGGGCGACGTGATCGTGGAGAGCTACATCATCTCCATGACGCAGGGCGTCGACGATCTCCTGGCCCCGGCGCTTCTCGCCCGCGAGGTCGGGCTCATCGATCTCCCCCGCAAGGTTGCACGCATCGGTTTCGTTCCGCTGTTCGAGACCATCGACGACCTTCGGGCGATCGAACCGATCATGGAGCAGCTGCTCGCCGATCCCGGCTACCGGCAGATTCTGGAACTGCGCGGCAACGTGCAGGAAGTCATGGTCGGCTACTCCGACAGCAACAAGGACGGCGGCATCGCCACCTCGCAGTGGGAGATCCACAAGGCGCTCCGTGTGGTGCGGTCGATCGCCCGCAAGCACAACATCGAGATCCCCGTGTTCCACGGCCGTGGCGGCACGGTGGGTCGTGGCGGCGGCCCGACCCACGATGCAATCCTCGCCCAGCCGTCGGGCGTGATCACCGGGCTCATGAAGACCACGGAGCAGGGTGAGGTCATCGCCGACAAGTACAGCCGCCCCCGGCTCGCTCGCCGCAATCTGGACCTCGCCTACTCGGCGATGCTCGAACACTCCCTCATGCACACCGAAACCCGCATCGGCGACGCTGCCCGCGACCGGTGGTCATCGGTCATGGACCTCGTGTCGACCTCGGCGTTCGCCCGCTACCGCGAGTTGGTCGAGGACCCGAGCCTGGTTGCGTACTTCACGTCATCCACGCCGGTGGAGGAGCTCGGCGAGCTGAACATCGGGTCTCGCCCGGCTCGTCGCAAGGGCGCCACCAGCGGCATCGAGGACCTGCGTGCCATTCCCTGGGTGTTCGGCTGGACGCAGTCCCGTCAGATCGTGCCGGGCTGGTTCGGCGTGGGTTCGGGTCTGCTTGCCGCAACCGAGGCCGGCCACGGCCCCGACATGCGCGACATGTTCCGCACCTGGCGGTTCTTCCGCACGTTCCT
>CAZFBD010000045.1:0-38282 GCA_964517125.1 uncultured Acidimicrobiales bacterium | reverse complement strand
TCCGTCGCTCGTCCCGTTTTCCCCGGTTCCCTCCAGCCTTCGCAATCCGTCGCTGCGCTCCTCGATGCTCGGCTGCTGCGCCGGAGGCGCTCCCCCGTCGCTCGTCCCGTTTTCCCCGGTTCCCTCCAGCCTTCGCAATCCGTCGCTGCGCTCCTCGATGCTCGGCTGCTGCGCCGGAGGCGCTCCCCCGTCGCTCGTCCCTCGCTCCTGTCTTTGTGTTTCGTCTTGGGCTGCTGCGTCTTGTTCTTCCCAGAGTTCGTTGAGCCTTCCCGCCATGCGTTCCGCCAGGCGGCGACTATTCACAAACACGATCGTGGACTTGTGGGCCTGGATCTGCTCAAGGATCCGCGGATGCACCGACGGCCAGATGCTGCGACGAGCCGGGCCACCGGCAGCCGGGCCCGACGTCGGCTCCTCCACCACCTGACCGAGGTTGGCCATGTCCTCGATCGGCACCACAACCTCGATGTCCATGTTCGGGGCGGCCGACGCATCGACCACGGACACCGGACGCCAGGTGGCCTTGCCGGCTGCATTGACAGAGCGCCCGCCCAGGAATCGGGCGATCTCCTCGAGCGGCCGCTGCGTTGCCGACAGTCCAATTCGTTGGAGCGGGCCGTCGGTCAGCTGTTCCAGTCGCTCGAGTGTGAGTGACAGGTGCGCGCCGCGCTTCGTTCCAGCGACCGAGTGGATCTCGTCGATGATCACGGCATCGACGTTCCGCAGCGTCTCGCGGGCAGCCGACGTGAGCATCAGGTAGAGCGACTCGGGCGTGGTGATGAGCAGGTCCGGTGGGTTCCGGACCAACTTGCGGCGTTCATCGGCCGGGGTGTCCCCGGTTCGCATGCCGACGGTGGGCACGTGGGTCGCCACATCGAGCCGTTCACCAGCCAGCGTGATGCCGCGCAACGGCGAACGCAGGTTCTTCTCCACATCGACGGCCAACGCGCGAAGCGGTGAGATGTACAGCAGTCGGGTCCGATGTTCGCGATCGGGAACCGGCTGGGTCATCAACCGATCCAGGCCCCACAGAAAGGCGGCGAGGGTCTTTCCCGAACCGGTCGGCGACAGAATCAGCGTGTTCTCGCCCGACGAGATCGCCGGCCAGCCCTGTGCCTGCGGTGGGGTCGGCTCAACGAACGACGTCTCAAACCAGGTGCGCACGGGAACCGAGAAGGGAGCGAGCGCCTCATTCGTCACGCTCTCACCGTAGCGAACGCGATTTCTGAGCGGTTTGGCCCATATCGAGAACGATCGTGATGGGCCGATAGGTGAAACAAGTATCTGTGGCGGGTACTTCCTCGAAGTCAGACACATCAGTCAGGCCCACCGGACCCACGCCCAGGACGACGGAACTACTGACCAACTGGATGTGTCCTGACATGACGACCCGCTCAACCGACCGACGCAAGCAATCTGAACGCGGCGCGATTCTCATTCTGACCGCCCTGAGCATGATCCTGCTCCTGATGATCGCCGCCTTCGCCACCGACCTCGGCGCCTGGTACCGGCAGGGCCAGGAACAACAGCGAGCCGCCGACGTGGCCTCGCTGAACGGTATTCAGGCCTACGACGCCGCGCTGAAGGCGTACGTCGAAGGCAAGGGAGCCGCAACGTTCAGCGACCTCACCTCCGAGCAGCAGGAAGAAGCCGAAACCGAAGCCATGCAAGCCGCAATGGACGCCATCACCGGCGCACTCGCCGCCGGAGGCGTGAGCATCACCAACAGCCCCAACATGGTGACTGCCGCTCCACCAGCAGGGTCCACGGCAAGCGTCACCGCCGTCAACGGCAGCACCATCCTCGTCACCCGCAATGCCGCAAACGAAGTCGTGGTGAACATCACCCAGGAAGGCACCCAGTACTTCTCCAACTTCGTTCGTGATGCTCCGGATATTGTCCGCTCGGGTACAGCAGTCATCTCGAACTGCAACGCCGATTGCAGCCGCGAGATCGAGCTCGAACCGCCGTTCGAAGGGTTTGCGGCAGGCGGCAGCGGTGACGGATTCCGACCAATGATCGGCGACGACGACACCATCTGGACCGTGAACCATCACAACAACCAGTCACAATCCGCCAGCGTCGTCTGCATGGACATCAACGCCGAAGCCACATGCAGCCACGCACCACTGCTGACGCTGAACTACGGAACGCACAACAAGGCCGATGACGTCATCGACAACAACCGGAACCAGATCTACTTCGTCGGTCACGACTTCTCGACAAACACCGTCGGCATCGTCTGCGTCAGCACTGACGCTCCTGGCTATTGTTCCGGATCCTCCGAGTACACCGCATTCACCGGCCACAGCCACACCTACCTCAACAACAGCAACGCCACCTACTTTCCCGGCAACATCACCGCCCAGGGCCTCTGGCGGGTCGGCACCTATCCGAACGATCGACTGTTCGCAATGGGACAAGACGGCAGGATCCACTGCCTGCTCCCCGACAACCTCGGATCCGGAAGCGCAAACTGCTCCGGCTACCCGCGGAACAGCTCGGCAGCCGGACAATCCTGGACACCATCGCTCGCACAATCCCAGGGTGTTCGCCCGATCATGGGCGAGCTCATAGGCGACCAGATCATCACCTGGCACCAAGCCGCCACCGACAACACCGGCTACTTCAGCTGTTGGGACACGTCCAGCAACTCGAACTGCTGGGGAAGCGCACGAGCAAGCGGCCAGTCCATCTTCGGATTCGCCAGTCGCGTAAACACGCCCGTCAAGTTCGTCCGCTACAACACGTCAGGCACGCCAAACGGATTCTGCATCGCTCCCCGGACCGCATTCACTGGAACTGCAACGCTGCCGCACGAATGTGTGAGCCTCACCGGAACAATCCAAGCCGACGTATCGAACCTCACGATTACGCACCCCCCGGTCGCGCCTTCCGAGAATCCCGGCCAGGTCTACGGCGAAGGGTTCACATGGATCAACACCGACCCAACAAAGCCCGCTGCTGCCCGGATGTTCTTCGGCGGACTCTACTCAGACCGCCTGAACTGCTACGACTGGCTGACCGCCACAAGCTGCGGGTCGGTCGACGCAGTTGACCTCTACGGAATTTCCCGAGTGAACAACGAGTGCTTGATCGGGGTTGGTCACACATCGCAGTTCTACAGCTTCAGCCCCACCACCCTCGACCCATGCACAGGATCCACCGTGATCGCTCCGATCACCCCATGTCTGTGCTCCGACGATTCCAGACGCTACGGCGTTCTCGAGCTACCCGACGAACTCATCGCCGTCTTGAACACCGCGTCCGCATCCGTGTGGACCAACCAGAACAAGACCGGCTCGCCGCTCATGACCATCGACGACCTCCTGGCCGGACCGGTCGACCTGAGCGCAATCGACGCAAGCGTCCACGGAACCGTCTGGCTCGAAATCGCCGTCGATTCCAAGCTTGACGACACCGGCAACCTCCTGTGGACCGAGACGTACAACGCGTCGCTTGCACTCACCGTGCAGCCCACGCTCTCCAACTGAACCAAACGGCCCATGTAACTGGTCCTGGAGGCGCAATAAGGCCGTCTGGCCCATCGTCTTCGTCGCCTGATTGGACGAATGATCATTGTCCACTAACCAGGGTTCCGCCACATGCGCTCCGCCAAGCACTTCATCACTTCGCGATCCGACAACGAGCGAGGTGCCATTCTCGTCCTCACCGCGATCGTCATGATGGTCCTGTTGTTGATCGCGGCCTTCGCCGTCGATCTGGGTGCCTGGTACCGCCAGGGACAGGAACAACAAAGGGCCGCCGATGTTGCCGCCTTGAACGGGGTCCAGGCATACGACGAGGAACTGAAGACCTACATCGATGGCATCGCAGGCGCAGACAAGTTCAGCGACCTCACCACCGCACAGCAGCTCGCCGCCGAAGACCTTGCAATGGCTGCGGCCGTGGACGCCATTACGAGCGCGCTTCTCGCCGGTGGCCTGAACATCACGCAATCACCGACCCTTGTCTCGGCGACGCCTCCCGGCGTTTCTTCGGCATCGGTCACCGCAGCCGATGGCAGCCAGATCGCAATCACCCGAAACGCGAACAACGAAGTCGTGGTGAACATCACCCAGGAAGGCACCCAGTACTTCTCCAACTTCGTTCGTGATGCTCCGGATATTGTCCGCTCGGGTACAGCAGTCATCTCGAACTGCAACGCCGATTGCAGCCGCGAGATCGAGCTCGAACCGCCGTTCGAAGGGTTTGCGGCAGGCGGCAGCGGTGACGGATTCCGACCAATGATCGGCGACGACGACACCATCTGGACCGTGAACCATCACAACAACCAGTCACAATCCGCCAGCGTCGTCTGCATGGACATCAACGCCGAAGCCACATGCAGCCACGCACCACTGCTGACGCTGAACTACGGAACGCACAACAAGGCCGATGACGTCATCGACAACAACCGGAACCAGATCTACTTCGTCGGTCACGACTTCTCGACAAACACCGTCGGCATCGTCTGCGTCAGCACTGACGCTCCTGGCTATTGTTCCGGATCCTCCGAGTACACCGCATTCACCGGCCACAGCCACACCTACCTCAACAACAGCAACGCCACCTACTTTCCCGGCAACATCACCGCCCAGGGCCTCTGGCGGGTCGGCACCTATCCGAACGATCGACTGTTCGCAATGGGACAAGACGGCAGGATCCACTGCCTGCTCCCCGACAACCTCGGATCCGGAAGCGCAAACTGCTCCGGCTACCCGCGGAACAGCTCGGCAGCCGGACAATCCTGGACACCATCGCTCGCACAATCCCAGGGTGTTCGCCCGATCATGGGCGAGCTCATAGGCGACCAGATCATCACCTGGCACCAAGCCGCCACCGACAACACCGGCTACTTCAGCTGTTGGGACACGTCCAGCAACTCGAACTGCTGGGGAAGCGCACGAGCAAGCGGCCAGTCCATCTTCGGATTCGCCAGTCGCGTAAACACGCCCGTCAAGTTCGTCCGCTACAACACGTCAGGCACGCCAAACGGATTCTGCATCGCTCCCCGGACCGCATTCACTGGAACTGCAACGCTGCCGCACGAATGTGTGAGCCTCACCGGAACAATCCAAGCCGACGTATCGAACCTCACGATTACGCACCCCCCGGTCGCGCCTTCCGAGAATCCCGGCCAGGTCTACGGCGAAGGGTTCACATGGATCAACACCGACCCAACAAAGCCCGCTGCTGCCCGGATGTTCTTCGGCGGACTCTACTCAGACCGCCTGAACTGCTACGACTGGCTGACCGCCACAAGCTGCGGGTCGGTCGACGCAGTTGACCTCTACGGAATTTCCCGAGTGAACAACGAGTGCTTGATCGGGGTTGGTCACACATCGCAGTTCTACAGCTTCAGCCCCACCACCCTCGACCCATGCACAGGATCCACCGTGATCGCTCCGATCACCCCATGTCTGTGCTCCGACGATTCCAGACGCTACGGCGTTCTCGAGCTACCCGACGAACTCATCGCCGTCTTGAACACCGCGTCCGCATCCGTGTGGACCAACCAGAACAAGACCGGCTCGCCGCTCATGACCATCGACGACCTCCTGGCCGGACCGGTCGACCTGAGCGCAATCGACGCAAGCGTCCACGGAACCGTCTGGCTCGAAATCGCCGTCGATTCCAAGCTTGACGACACCGGCAACCTCCTGTGGACCGAGACGTACAACGCGTCGCTTGCACTCACCGTGCAGCCCACGCTCTCCAACTGAACGCGAGGTTCTCCGGCTCAGGCGAGCACGTCGGGCAGGGGCTCGGCGTGCAGTACGTTCACCCGTTTGGTGGCTCGGGTGAGCGCCACGTACAACGACCGCATGCCCTGCCGCTCTTCACCGATGATGCGGCCGGGTTCAACCACAATGATTGCGTCGGTTTCCAACCCCTTCACCAGCGACACCGGTATGAGCGTGACCTGCTGGTGGAGTCCGGACCGGGTTGCGCCGCCGTGGTCGATGCCGGCGTCGGTCAGCAGCGTGCTGACGTCGTCGTGCAATGAACGCGGGACGATGACTGCGACATTGCCAGTGCCGGCGAAACCGACCTCTTCTCGGACCATCGTTGGCAGGCCGTTCCGAAGCTCATCGGTGGCGACGATTCGTGGTGCGTCGCCATCGGTTCGAATGGCGACGGGTGGATCCAACTGTGGGGCGGCGCGGGTGAGTACCTTGGCGGCGAGCTCCATGGCCGGACCGGGGATGCGGTAGCCGGTCCGGAGCTCTCGGCGAGCGGGTTCGCGCTTCTCGGGGAGGAGCTCCAGAACTTCCTCCCACGAATCGTGCGCCCAGGAGCCTGTCGCCTGTGCAATGTCGCCGACAACGGTCATGGAACCGTTCAGTGATCGACGCGAGACCATGCGCAGCGCCATGGGCGAGAGATCCTGGGCTTCGTCGACGACGATGTGCCCAAACGTGCGAACCTCGTCGAGCGATCGTTTCCCCGGCCGGAAGCCGAGGTTGGCTCGCGCTTCATCGAGAATCGGGGCATCGGAGAAGCTCCACATCACCGAGTCGGCGTGTTCCGTGCGTGGACGATGCAGGCGATCGATCTGTTCGGTGGTGAACAGATTGCGGCCGGCGGAACGCAACAGGGCTCGACTTCCATAGAGGTCATGCAGGAGGTGCGCTGGAGACAAGACCGGCCACATCCATTCGAGGGCCTCCCGGACGGGAAGGGTCCAGCGGATACGGTCCCGCATTTCGGAGACCTCGACCTCTTCGCGTGCGCTGTTGGCGAGCGCAGCGAAGAACTCGTCCTCGATGAAGCTGCGCGCCGCGTTGTGAGTGCGGTATCGCTTCTGGGCTGACCGAACGATGTCTTCGGTTTCGGCCACGCTGACGCGAAGCGTCTGCAATCCGTAGCCGAGCGAGAACTGTTCTCGAAGGGGTCGTTCGCGTTGCCTCACCGCACGCCGCACCAGCGAAACCATTCGCAGGTCGCCCTTGACCTCGGCAATGTCCTCGTCGTCGTGAACATTGGTCCGGACGCGAGGAACGACGAGATCACTGATGACGGCGAGCCGAACGCCGGCCTCACCAAGTGACGGCAGCACCTGTTCGATGTAGCCGAGGAACAACCGGTTGGGCCCAATGACGAGCACACCCTGATCCTGCAATGGGAACCGGTGCGTGTAGAGCAGGTATGCGGCACGGTGGAGGGCCACGACCGTCTTGCCGGTTCCCGGCCCGCCCTGCACCACGAGTACACCCTGCATTGGCGACCGGATGATCTCGTCCTGTTCGCCCTGAATGGTGGCCACGATGTCGCCGAGGCGTCCGGTTCGAGCGGTCTCGAGCGCAGTGATCAGCGCACCATGACCCTGGATGCCACCGGTTGCAGCCTGCTCATCGATACGCGACAGGTCGCCGAACAATTCATCGTCGATGTCAAGCAGAACCCGACTGCGGCTGGCGAAGTGGCGCCGGCGAGAAAGCCCCAACGGCTCCACACCAGTTGCGCGGTAGAAGGGTTCCGATGCCGGAGCCCGCCAGTCGACGACGACCGGGTCCTGATCGCTGTCCCAGACACCGACGCGGCCGACGTACAACGAGTCGCCGTGGCCGTCGGCGTCGTGGTCGATACGCCCGAAAACGAGCGACGCGTCGCCGATGTCGAGCTGGGCAAGACGGTCGACGATGTTCTCGGTGAAGGCCTCGCGTTCGAAGCGCGCCTGGTTTGTGCCGCCAGCACCAACCTCGAGCGTGTCCGACAGTTTCCGCGCAAGAACGCGGGCCTGTTCCAGGCATTCGTATGCATGATCGATGGCCGATTGTTCAGCCGAGAGGTCGGGATGAATGGTCGCATCTCCGGGTTTTGGGGGATGACGATTCTACCCGACGGAGTACGCCTTGGGAGCACCCCGTACGCTGAAGGTGTGACCTCGCGACCCGACTCCCCGTTCCTCGCCGCATGCCGTAGCGAACCACACGACATCACCCCGGTTTGGTTCATGCGTCAGGCTGGCCGATCACTGCCCGAGTACCGGGCCATTCGCGGCGAAGGCAGCATCAACGACGCCATTGCAAACCCCGACCTCTCCACCGAGATCACCCTGCAACCGGTGCGCCGATACGGCGTGGATGCAGCCATTCTCTACTCCGACATCGTCACCCCGGCCCACGCCATTGGCTTCGGTCTCGATGTCGTGCCGGGCGTGGGGCCCGTGGTCGAAAAGCCCTTCGCGTCGCCCGACGATCTCCCCCGTCTGCGGCCGCTGAACCCCGAAGCCGACACGCCGTACGTGCTCGAGACCATCGACAATCTGGTGGCTGAGCTCGACATTCCACTCATCGGTTTTGCGGGAGCGCCCTTCACCGTGGCGAGCTACCTGGTCGAGGGCCGGCCATCGCGCACGTACCACAACACCAAGGTGCTCATGAAGGGCAACCCCGAGCTGTGGTTCGCCCTGATGGATCGTCTTGCCGACCTCGCCATCGTGTCCCTGCAATCGCAGGTGGCCCACGGCGCCGAGGCCATCCAACTCTTCGATTCATGGGCCGGCGCACTGTCTGCCGCCGACTACGAGCGATACGCAATGCCAGCGAGCGCCAAGGTGTTGGAGGCCATCGGTGCAACCGGTGTTCCGCGCATTCACTTCGGCGTGGGCACAGGCGAACTCCTGCCCCTCATGGCCCAGGCCGGCGCCGACGTTGTGGGCGTCGACTGGCGCATTCCGCTGGGCGAGGCCCGTCAGCGCGTTCCCGCCGACCGTGCGCTGCAGGGCAACCTGGATCCGGCAATTCTGGGTGCGCCGTGGCCGGTCGTTGCCGGCGAGATCGATGCGATCTTCGAAAGCAACGCCGGGCACCCCGGTCACATTTTCAATCTGGGCCATGGTGTCACCCCCGACACCGACCCCACCGTGCTCGAGAAGGTCGTCGAGCACGTACACGCACATCGTGACTGACCGGTCGGTCGCCGTGATTGGCGGCGGCATATCCGGCCTTGCGGCTGCACATCATCTGCTCGACGCCGGCGCGTCGGTCACCGTATTCGAGTCGGCGTCGACCCTCGGCGGCAAGATCGCTTCGGCAACCGTCGACGGCATCGCGCTGCCCACCGCCCCCGACGCCTTCCTTGCCCGACAACCGCAGGTGATCGACCTGGCAACCGAGCTCGGTCTCGGCGACCAGCTCATCGCCCCGACGGCCCGCGAGGCACGAATTGCACGGGGCACCGTCCTGCATCCGCTGCCCCCGAATCTGCTTGGCATCCCCACCGACATCGATGCGCTCCAAGCGTCCGAGCTGATCAGCCCCGAGGGTGTCAGCCGAGCCGCCCTCGACCTCGACGCCGCCGACGACCGTCCCGATGGCGATGAGTCCGTTGGCGCGCTGGTCCGTCGCCGCCTGGGCGACGAGGTCCTCGAGTACCTCGTCGATCCACTGCTTGGTGGAATCAACGCCGGCGACAGCGACCAGCTCAGTGCCCTGAGCGGGGTACCCCAGGTGGGTGCCGCTCGGGCGTTGGCCCCAAGTCTCATCGAGGCCGTGCGGATGCTCCGAGCTCGCGCCACCCCCAACCCGGAAGCTCCGGTCTTCCTCACCCCGATCGGCGGCCTCCAGGCACTCATCGACGCGCTCGATCACCGAATCCGCCAGGACGCGACCGTCCGCTGTGACACTGCAGCGACCATTGCCGGAACTCCACAGGCATGGACCGTGAACGGTCAAGGGTTCGACCACGTGATCGTGGCGACCCCGGCGGCACCAGCCAGCAATCTCCTGGATCACCTCGCACCCAGCACTGCAACCGAGATTCGTAAGATCGAGTCCTCCTCGGTGGCCCTCGTGCTCCTTGTGCTCCCACCGGACAGCATCGACCTGCACCACTCCATCAGTGGAGTCCTGGTGCCGCGCCTCGAAGGGCGAACAATCACGGCGGTCTCCATTGCCACCCACAAGTGGCCGCACCTGACCTCCGACGGCCGAATTGTCCTCCGGGTCTCGGTGGGCCGACGAACCAAGACAGCCTGGCTCGATCTCGACGACGCCCAGCTCGTCGACGCCATCACCAGCGACCTCGCTGAGTTGATCGGCCTACGCGACGAACCGATCGCCACGCACGTCACAAGGTGGATGGACGCGCTGCCGCAATACGACGTCGACCACGCCCAACGCGTTGAACGGATCGAGAACGGGCTTGCCCAGGAAGCTCCGGGCATTCACCTGGCCGGCCCCATGCTTCGGGGACTCGGCCTTCCCGCTTGTGTGGGCGGCGGTCGGGCTGCGGCAGCTCAAGCGCTCCAGTGAAAATTGCATGAACACAATCGACGTGTTGGGCAGGAAACCGGCCCGAAGTGTGGTTCACTCACAGTTGGCGGATTGAAGGAAACATGGAACAGAGAACGTCGCTCACCGACAGCGAACAGGTCACACGACAACGGATCATTGGCAGCCCGGTTGCTGACCTCTTGAGCCGCAACGAAACCCCCGATGCCGGCCCGGCCCTCGATTGGTACCAGGCCAAGCAGAACTCCGGACTCGAACGCCCCGATGAACTCCCGGTTGGCGACGCGCATCTGAACGTTGACCGCACCTTCGTCTTCGCCGACCTGTCCGGCTTCACCCAGTACACCCGGGCCAACGGACCTCACGAAGCCGTGAAGCTGCTTGGCGATTTTCGTCGGGTCGCCCGCAACGTCGCCGCCAAGCGTGGCGTCCGCGTCGCCAAATGGCTCGGCGATGGCGTCATGATCGTGAGCGTGGACCCCACCGCCGCGGTGGCGTTCGGTGCTCACCTGATTCATCATTTCGCCCAGACCGACCTGGAGGTTCGTGTGGGCCTGGCGAGCGGTATCGCTCTGCTCTTCGAGGGCGACGACTACATCGGCGAGCCGGTCAACCTCGCAGCAAAGCTCTGTTCGGCCGCACAGCCAAGCGAAATCCTTGGTGCCTGCAAACTCGAAGACCTTCCCGACTGGGTCACGGCCGATGGCGGCGTGAACGTCGAGATCAAGGGTGTCGGCGTCATCGGCGACATCCACCGACTCGCCCCCAACCTGTGAGCGACGAACGGGAATACCTGCCGGTGCTCGACCGGTTCCCAATTCCCGTCATCGTGTCCAAAGGATGAACATGGAACTCTTCCTCACACCCGAGGCTGTTGCACTCATCGAGAAGCGTGGCGGTGTTGCTGCCATCGACTTCGTGCCGCCCATAGGTTGAGGCCGCACCAAGTTTGACGTGTCGGTCGACACGCACCTCAAAGGCAAGAACCTCAGCCCCTACCGCATCGTGCGCGAGGCGGGTCTGAAGATCCATGTGGCGCCGAATCTGATCGGGTACGCCTCGTCAGTTCAGCTCGACGTGAAGGGCGCGGTCCGCAAGAAGATCGCCATCGACATTCATCACGAACACGGCCCCAACTGCAATCACTGAGGGCTCAGCTGCCACCAGTGGTGGAGAAGCCCTCCGGTGCCGCAGACTCGGGATCACCGGAAGCAGGAACCGTCGTCCCTGGGCTCGTGCCGGAATTGTCCTGGCCGTCGAGGTTGGATTCATCGGTTGTGGTTCCATCACCAGCGTCGCTGATCGTCCCGGGCTGCTCAACGTCCTCGGTACCGTCTGCGACCCCGCTGGACTGCACCTCGATGCCAGGAATCCGGAAGCCGTCATCGGTTGGCGCATCGCCGCAGTAGCTGGCGTCGACCGGGTAGGCGAATGCTTGTGCAGCATCGGGCTCACCCGCGTTGATGACCGTACCTCCGCCGGTCGCTGTCGTTGACAGGGCCTGGCCGTCGGAATCGAGCGGCAGGATCCACCAGGTGAACGAGCCGGTCGAGGGCACGGTGAAAACGACGGTCTGGCCGGGAGCGATGAAGGTTTCCCGTCCTCCGGTGCTCGCCCAGCGAAGTCCACTGTTCAACGCGAACGCCTCGGGTTCGGTTGGGCCGGCAATCACTCGAAGTCCGCGAGTGTCGCTGTCGCCGGTGATGGTGATCTGTACCGAGTTGCAGCCAACTGCGGTGACGCCAGCCGAGCCGATCGATGCGCCGTACGTGACGTCGGATGCGGCCCGCTGGGCGGCGTCGACACCGTCGGCGGTCTGGATCTCGATGCCGGAGGCGCTCGCAACGAAGTCGCCAATGACCCACCCAATCAGCTCTCGGGTCTGTGAGTCGACAACGTCGACCCAGGTGGAGCCGTCTGGAGCCGTCGCAGTTTGGCCACCGTGCATGAAGGTGGCGTTCGGGCCGAGTTGTGTGACAGCATCCGCTCCAGACACCGGGCTGGACCGAACGTTGAGGAAGCTGTCGGCGCTGACGCGCACGACCCGACGGAACTGGCCGACCTCGTCAGCGTCCGTCTGAATGACTGTTTCGTCTGTGGCCATCAGACTCTCGGCCGGGATCCAACCCAGCTCCGATGCGGAGGTGGCTTCGATGATCTCGACCCACAGTCCACCATTGCGAGACTTGGCGCCAACGGCTTGCACGATGGCATCTGCCGCGAGCTCGCCCAGATCGGCATCTTGGCCCGGCTCCGATGACCGCTGGGTGATCTCTGCTGCAGGATCCAGCACGAACATTCGCCCGAGATCCCGAGTAGAGGCAAAGGCAAGCGTCTCGGGCACGGTTTCGGCCGTGGCGGCCGTCGTGGGAGCGGCAACGGTGGTTGTCGTGGGCGCTTCGGTCGTCGTGACCGCCTGATTGGTGGTCGGGATCGCAGCCTCGTCTGCCGGTGCAGCAACCTGGTCACCTGAACACGCCGCAACGATGAAGCCGAGCAACAAGAGTGCGCACACGCGCGATGGGAAAGAACTCATGGGGATTCCGTCGGCCGAAGCGAGCAGAATCTGAATGGGGAAAGTCGGTCGGACCGGCCAGACTGTGCGGGTGCCGACACGCCTTTCGATTCTCGGCGGCGCCCTCGCCGGTTTCCTCATCGCCTTTTCCCTGCCTCCGTGGGGCTGGTGGCCGCTCACCTTCGTTGGTCTGGCGCTCTTTGACCACCTCAGTGCCTCGGCGACTTCGCGTCGTCAGCGCTTCCTGGGCGGCTGGGCAACCGGCTTCATTTGGCTCGCAATGGGCGAGTTCTGGATGTACGACCTCACGGCGGCCGGTTGGGTGCTCGTCTTCGTGGTATTTGGCGCTGGGTACGGTCTCGTCGCCCTTGCCGGGGGCGAGGACGACGGCAGGTTGATTCGCCTTCCCGCTGCCTTCGTCGTCATGGAGTGGTTTCGCTGGGCCTACCCGTTCGGTGGTGTTCCACTTGCCACCATTCCCATGACGCAGGTGGCGTCTCCGCTCTCGGCCGTTCTTCCGCTGGGTGGCGGTCTTCTCCTCACAGCAGTGACCGTTGCCTCTGGTTCACTTCTGCGACTGGTCCTGCTGCGTCGGTTCGATGTCGCACCGTTGGTTGCCGGTGCAGTTGCGCTGCTGGTCATCGTGGGCACGGTGGCGCCAACCGGCTCGCCAATCGAATCGCTCGATGTGGCCGTCGTGCAGGGCGGCGGGCCGCAGCGGACCCGAGCCGACCGCTGCGAAAACCAGAACGTGTTCGACCGCCATGCGGAAGCAACCGCAACCATCGTCGACCCGGTGGACCTGATCATGTGGCCGGAGAACGTCGTGAACCCCAGCCCCGATGGCACCCCCCAGGGCGGCTGCGACGACATCTTCACCATGACCGAAGCGATCGAGAGCGTGCGGGAGGTTGCCCGGAGCCAGGCAACGGTTCTGATCCCCGGGTGGTTCCATGGGGATGGGCCCGACCACACGGTCAACTACTCCACGGCGGTGACCGCCGAAGGGGAAACCGTCAGCCGATACGACAAGGTTCGCATCGTCCCGTTCGGCGAGTTCGTACCACTGCGTGGCTTCATCGAGAACTTCAGCAACGAGGTTCCCGGGCGCGACGTTCGCCGGGGAACCGGACCGGCCGTGCTCGAGTCGCCGGTCGGAACGCTGGGCATCAGCATCTCTTGGGAGATCTTCTTCGAGAGTCGCGGCCGCGAGGCGATTCGCGATGGGGGCGAACTACTGGTCAACCCCACGAATGGGTCCAGCTATTGGCTGACCATCCTGCAATCGCAGCAGGTCGCATCGTCGCGGCTTCGGGCCCAGGAAACCGGACGCTGGGTCCTCCAGGCTGCACCCACCGGCTTCAGTGCCATCGTCAACCCCGACGGCGATGTCATCGACCGAACCGGCATCAGTGAACAGAAGGTGCTGTTCGCCACGATCGAACGACGTGAAGGGCTGACCCTGGCCACCCGTCTCGGCGCCGCCCCGTTCGTCGTGCTCGCCATCGTGGCCCTGGTCGTATCGAGCAGCCAACGGCGACGTCGCCAGGAATCCTCACCTAACACCATTAGGGTCTGACCCCATTGTGAGGGGTTGCGCGCGGTGGGTGTCAGAGTTCGAGCATGACGGTGGCGGGTCCGTCGTTGATCAGACCGACCTGCATCTCGGTTCTGAAGCGTCCGGTCTCCACCATGGCGCCGAGGGCCCGGAGTTCTTCGACCAGCGCGTTGAACAACGGCTCGGCGTGTTCTGGGCGGGCAGCCGCCGTCCAACTGGGGCGGCGTCCCTTGCGTGTGTCGCCGTACAGCGTGAACTGGCTCACCAACAGGAGCGCTCCCGTGGTCTGCGCGACCGACAGGTTCATGACCCCGTCGGCGTCATCGATGATGCGCAGGTTCCACACCTTGTCCGCGAGCTTCGGAATAGTCGCTGCCGTGTCCTCGTTGGTGAAGCCGACCAAACAACACAGACCCGATCCGATTCGCCCGACCTCGGTGCCCTCCGAGGTCACCCAGGCTTCGGCGCATCGCTGTACAAGGACTCGCATGGGGGCTGAGGTTACTCGCCAGTAGGATTGTCCCGCCATGTCCCAGAACACCTCCCGCCAAGCGCCCGATCCGTCCGCGCTGAGAATCGCGTACCTCTCGTACCGAGGAAAGCCCCATGTGGGTGGCCAGGGCGTCTACACCCGTCACCTGACGAAGGCGCTCGTCGACCTTGGCCACTCGGTGGAAGTCCTCGGTGGTCCCCCGTATCCGATCCTCGACGATCGGGTTCCGCTCACCGAACTCAAGAGCCTCCAGACCTTCAACGAGCACTTCCCGATGCGCAAGCCACGGGTGTTCGAGCTCGAGGATCGGTGGGACTGGATGGAGAACATCTCCTTCAACCTCGGCAACTTCCCTGAGCCCATGGCGTTCTCCTGGCGGGCATGGGACAACCTGCGGCTACGAGCCAACGACTTCGACCTGGTCCACGACAACCAGACGCTCGGCTGGGGTCTGCTCGGAATCCAGAAGCTCATGCCGGTTCTGGCCACCATTCACCATCCGATCACGGTCGACCGTCGTCTCGAGATCGAACACGCTCGCACGCTCAAAGAGCAGCTGGGCAAACGTCGCTGGTATGCGTTCACCCGCATGCAGACCCAGGTCGCCAAGCGCATGGACCGCGTCATGACCGTGTCGGAGAATTCCAAGACCGACATCAGTGCCGACCACAAGGTCGACATCGACAAGATCCACGTGGTTCCCGTCGGCGTCGATCCTGAACTGTTCCGACCAGTCTCCGGCGTCGACCGCGTGGCGGGCCGGATCATCACCACCGCCAGCGCCGATGTGGCCATGAAAGGACTGGTGTACCTGCTCGAGGCAGCGGCCAAGGTTCGGGCCGAACGCCACATCGAAATCGTGATCATCGGCAAGCCGAAGGAAGGGTCGAAGACGCTCGACACCCTCCGCGACCTTGGCCTTGAAGATGTCGTGCAGTTCGTCAGTGGCGTTTCGGACGAGCGCATCGTGGAGCTGTACTCCGAAGCCGAGCTGGCCTGCGTGCCTTCGCTCTACGAAGGGTTCTCGCTCCCAGCGATCGAGGCGATGTCGTGCTCGACCCCGTTGGTCGCAACAACGGGCGGCGCACTCCCCGAGGTGTGCGGCACACACAACGAGACCTGTCTGCTCGTCCCCCCTGGAGACTCCGACGCACTCGCCGCAATGATCTCGACGGCGCTTGCCGACCAGGAACTGCGGGACCGAATCGGCGCAACGGGCCGTCAGCGGGTCATCGACCACTGGAGCTGGCGGCACACGGCACTCAAGACCATCGATCAGTACCATTCGCTGCTCGACGAAACCGCCAACCGGTACGGACAGGCCTGAACCATGCTCACCGTCGACTACGAAATTCTGGGCCTGCACGCGGGCGACCGCCTTCTGGACATCGGATGCGGGTTCGGACGCCACAGCTACGAAGCCCTCCGCCGAGGTGCCGACGTCGTTGCGAGCGACTTCTCCTTCCCCGAGCTCGTCGACGTGCAGGGCACCGTGGGCGCAATGCTCGAACTCGGTGAACTTCCCGACGGCGTCTCTGCTGCGGCCTGCAACGGCGACGTGACACGCCTGCCGTTTCCCGACGCCACCTTCGACCATGTCATCGCGTCGGAGATTCTGGAACACATCGACGATGACGAAGGCGCGCTCGCCGAGTTGGTTCGTATTCTTCGGCCGGGCGGCCGGTTCGCTGCGACCATTCCGGCAGCGCTGCCCGAGAAGATCTGTTGGCGAATCACCGACGAGTACCACGCACCCAAGGTGCCGGGCGGGCACGTCCGCATCTACGAGAAGGGTGAGCTGGCCGACCGCATGACGGCAGCCGGGCTGGAGGTCACCGGATCTCACCGGGCCCACGCGCTGCACTCCCCGTACTGGTGGCTGCGCTGCGCGGTGGGGCCGAACGAGCCGGTCGAGAACAACCGGCTCACTGCGCTTTACAACCGATTCCTGACCTGGGACATCATGCAGCAGCCAACAATCACCCGGGTGGCCGATCGCGTACTCAACCCGGTTCTGGGCAAGAGTCTCGTGATCTACGGAACGAAACCGATCACGGAAAGTGCGACAGCGGCATGACCAACCTGACCGAGGCGCAACGCTCCGCGACCGCCGACGCCATCATCGACTGGCAGCTCCCCAGCGGCATGATTCAGTGGTTTCCGGGTGGACACGCCGATCCGTGGAACCACATCGAGGCTGCCATGGCCATTGCCATCGCCGGGCGCACCGCCGAAGCCGAACTCGCCTACGACTGGCTGGTGGGGCTGCAACATGAGCATGGCGGTTGGCATCAGTACTACATGGCCGACGGCGTTGAACAGGACAAGTTCGATGCCAACGTCATCGCCTACATCGCGACCGGTGTCTGGCATCACTTCCTGCTCACCGGTGACCGCGGCTTCCTCGAGACCATGTTTCCCGTCGTGGACAAGGCGCTGGGGTTCGTGTTCGAGCTTCAGCAGCCACGGGGCGAAGTCCTGTGGGCTCGCCACGCCGATGGCACACCGTGGTCCTTTGCACTCCTGACCGGCTCCAGTTCCATCTACCACTCGTCCAGGGCCGGGCTCGCAGTTGCTCGAGAACTCGGCGTGGACCGTGAACACTGGGTCGACCCGATCGAGCGCCTCGGTGCGGTCGTCCGAGACCGGCCCGAGGGTGCCTTTGCACCGAAGAACCGATGGGCCATGGACTGGTACTACCCGGTGCTGGCAGGAGCCATCCGAGGCGCCGACGGGCTCGACCACCTCAATGAACGACGGGCCACGTTCGTCATGGACGATCTTGGCGTTCGATGTGTCGGCGACCGGCCGTGGGTCACCACTGGCGAGACCTCGGAATGTGCCATGGCCTACCTTTCGGCCGGCGATCGCGACACTGCGGCTGCACTGTTCGACACGACGTTTGCCCTTCGTTGCGACGATGGCCACTACTGGACCGGCGAGGTCCATCCCGAACAGCAGCACTTTCCGGCCGACGAGCGGTCGACCTATTCATCGGCTGCCGTTCTGTTGGCCGACGACGCGCTCACGGGCCGCACAGCAGCCTCAAAGCTCTTCGTCGAGCACGCTGCACTTCCCGTCTGAACTTGTCGTCAGAAGGCGTTCAGGCAGGGGCAAGACTCAGGGGGAGCGAAGGATGCGGAGCGAACCCTGCTCTGCCACCTCGGTGAATCCATCCTCGAGCGCCCGGAGGAAGATCTCGTACGGCGGACGGCCGCCGTCTTCGGGGTTCGGGAACACGTCATGGATCAGCAGTAGTCCGTCGGTGACGAGCTTGGGGGTCCAGCCTTCGTAGTCGTCGTGGGCGGGCTTCTCGCCATGTCCACCGTCGATGAACAGGAGCGCAAGCGGCGTCTGCCATGTGGCGGCAATGGGCGCGGACGGCCCGACCAGGGCAACAACCGTGGACTCCAGGCCAGCTCGGTGAACCGTCCGCCGAAAGTGGGGCAGCGTGTCCATCAGCCCGATTTCATCATCGACGAGATCGGGTTCGTGCCATTCCCAGCCCACCTGGTTCTCTTCAGAGCCGCGGTGATGGTCCAGTGCGAAGAGCAGACGCTGTTGGGCCGCAGCTGCGGTTCCCAGATAGATCGACGACTTTCCGCAGTAGCTCCCAACCTCGAGGAACGGTCCGGGCACGTTGCAGGTCATGGCGTGGTCGTGCAGCGCCAGTCCCTCGTCAGGCGGCATGAAGCCACGTGCTGCCTCGGCGTGACGTTGTTGGACCTGGTCCATGTCAGACCCGTTCGGACACGACAGGAGTGGCGTTGTCCTTCCAGATCACCTTCTCGAGGATGGCGAACTTGAGAAGCCACAGAATGCCGAACGAGGCCATCTGCGCAAGGAGGATGAGCGGCAACCGGTCGGTGAACTGGGAGACGCTCCACACGATGATGCTGGAGATCATGAAACCGAGGATCGTCATGACCCAGAACGGTCCGACCTCGCGGGACACGCTGTGGTCGCCCGGGTTCTTGCCCCACACCCAGTGTCGGTTGAGGTAGTACGAGGGCGGTGTGCTCACGATGATGGAGAGGCAGTTGGAGGCCAACGCCGTCCAGGCCAGAACTGTGATGCCGAAGATGAGGGTGCTGAGCCCGACCACCGTACTGACGACCGTGACACCGCCGTACCGAAGCAATCTGAGCCCGTACTGCTGCCAGAGACGCGCGACGCTGAGACGTCGAGGCTCATTCATTCGATCAAGGCTAGGCCACTCCACGTCGAAGCGGACGCAACTGGCCAGACTGTTGGGGTGTACAGGTTCCACACGTTGTTGATGATCATGTCGTTTCTCCTCGTCGCCGGCTGCGCGTCGGCGACCGTGGCGAGCAGGGAGGTGGCGGAACCGGTGGTCACCACAACGACGACCACCACGACCACCACAACCTCGACGACAACAACGACTGCGTCGACCGTAGAGGCGACGGACCCCTCGGACGGATCGTCGGAACCGGTGGCCGACGTACGTGCCTTCAACGGCCGTGCCGTCCCGGTTGCGCCCGCCAATGCGGTCGAGACGACCGAAATGTTGGCTCAGGTCGAGCAACAGTTACGCACCGAGGACCTGGCCGATACTTGGGACGACGTCGGGCATCAGGAGCAGATCATCATTCGCACGCTGACTCGCAACCCGGGCTGGGTCGAAGAGGTGCTCATGGCGAGCTCACCCGAGGTGTCCGCGGTGCTGAGCCTGCACCTTCGGGCCCGGAGCCAACTGTCGAGCCTCCACACCGCTCCCCCGTTGGAGAACATCCCGGCATGGGAGATCATCGATCCGGAGCCGCTGGATGTGCTCATCGGGCACTACAAGGCAGCCGAGGAAGCAACCGGCATTCAATGGCAGATCCTGGCCGCGATCAACCTGATCGAAACGGGCTTTGGTCGCATCGATGGGTTGAGCTCCGCCGGCGCCCAGGGACCCATGCAGTTCCTCCCCACCACCTGGGAAGAGGTGTCCGAAGGTGGCGACATCGACGATCCGGGCGACGCCATCGCCGGCGCGGCCCGCTATCTGGTGCGCCGCGGCGGGCTGGACGACATTCGGGCCGGGCTGTTCGGCTACAACAACTCGGACAACTACGTGAACGCTGTGCTCACCTACGCCGACCTCATCACGCTCGACGAGCGTGCGCTGCGTGGCATCTACAACTGGGAGATCTACGTGAGCACCGAGGCGGGAACGCTGTGGTTGCCCGTGGGATTTCGGGCCGAGGAGCCAGTGAGCGCCACAGCATGGGCCGACGAGAATTCCTGGGCCGAGACGATCCCTTCCCAGGGCAGCTGATCAGACCTTCTCGAGTGAGACGTTGTCCAACGAGAAGGCCGATTTGCCTTCCTTCGGATGAATGGAGATGGTGTGCGCTCCGGCGTCGAGCCAGAACGGCGGGGATGGGTCCTCGTTGAAGCCGGGATCACTGGTGTCCCATTCCCACGAGACAGCGTTGTTGAGGTCTCCGTCGACAACGATCCAAACTTCGTTGTAGCTGTTGGCCCAGCTCTGCCAGAACGAGTACACGATACCGTTGAGTGAGTATTCGGCATCCTCGTCGACCACGAAGTCGAGGTCCACTCGTGGCGATGCCGGCGGACCTCCGTAGTAGTTACCGGTCCAGAACCGAATGTACTCGCTCACCCCGCAACAGCTTCCGGTGACGATGTTGGCGCTTCCAACCAACGTCCGGTCTCCGGTTGGATCGAAGGAGGTTTCGAGCGGAATCGTTGTGGTTGTCGTGGTGGTTGTCGTGGTGGTTGTCGTGGTGGTGGTTGTCGTTGTCGGCGCAGCGGTGGTGGTGGTTGTTGTCGTCGGCGCCGCAGTGGTCGTGGTGCTCACGGGTGGCGCAGTCACCGCTGCTGCGGCCTGTTCGCCAACGAGCGTGGACGAGATCGAATACTCGGTGAAGGTGTTGCCGTCACCTGGGAGGATTCCGGTGAGCCACTCATGGTTGTAGCGCACAGCCACACCCACGTTGATGGCACCGTTGGTCAGACGGTCGCCGGAACAGAACTTGGCGTCGATCTTCGTTGGGTCACAGTCGTAGTTCGTACCGTTCTCATTCAAGCCATCATCAAAGTCCGTCAGGTCGATGGCGGTCGCTGCGTTGTTTCCGATGACGTTGATGAGGTCGGTGGTGTCGTATGCGTTGCAGAGATCGGCAAGCCCACGACCTCCCGCTTGTCCGGCGGCGCCGGCACAGTTTGCGATCGTACTCTCCGGGTTGGCCGTGTTCGCATCGAAGATCACGATCCAGTCGATGCCGTTGACGTTGTCGCTGCCGATCTCGCCGATGACCGACTGCAGAACGCGGAGATCGGTTTCGGGGGCGTCACCAAGCGAGGCAGCTCGGAGAAGACCGGTACGAACGCCACTCGTGGACGAGCTGCGCGCTTCCCAGGCCATACCAAGCTCAACAGCTCCAAAGATCAGGAAGAGCAGGAACGGGATGGCAAGGGCGGCTTCGACGAGAACAGCACCGCGCTCATTGGCCGAGCACTGGCTGGCACACCACGGTTGGGGACGACTTCGCATTTGCATTGCCTCGGCGGGGTTTGGGGAGTTCTTCAATGAATTGATTCAGACGACTCAGAGATCGAGTTCGATGACCTCGACGGTTGTGGAGTTCAAGGTGATCCCGTCGATGATTCCGGTGATGGAGTCCTGCCGGTATTGCACGGTGATTCCGATGATGTCCCACTGCTCTCGTTCGGCGTCTGTGAGGGCGGTACCGAGCGTGCCTCCACCACCTGCGATGGCGGCGACGTCGGCGGCTGAGTAAGAGTTGCAGACGTTGCTGATGCTCACGGGGCCGCCACCGGAATCGATGCAGGCCGGTGGCATCTCGGAGTCCAGTGTGTCGCCGCTGAAGATGATCACGTTGAGAATCTCGCCGTTGAGGCTGGCTGTGCGGCTGTCGATCTCGCGCAGGATCGCCCGGTCGGCTTCTGGGTCGTCACGCACGATTGAGGCGACCCGTGCAGCGTTTCGGGTCATGTCCTCGACCGAGAGGTTGCCGCGGAAGATCAGGCCCAACTCGATACCACCGAAGAGGATCAGGAAGAAGAGCGGAGAAACGAGTGCGAACTCGACCATGGCTGCTCCGCGCTCGCGATTGGCACGGCGGGTGTTCGACCGGTCGGAGGCATGCTCGGACTCGGATCGACACAGGCGAAAGGGAAACCTCATGTGGGCCGTATCGGCAGGCTGGCCGCAAAGGTGTACAACCAGCGCCAAGATCGGGCCGAACGGCCCACAACCGCCGTTCGGTCGCCACTTGGTCACCTCAGCGGCGGACAGACGAGAATGCCGGTATGCGCATCGCACTCGGAAGTGACCACGCCGGCTTCGACCTGAAGTCGCATCTTGTTTCGTATCTTTCGGCCCAGGGCCACGAGGTTCTTGACCTCGGGACCGACTCCACCGAATCGGTCGACTATCCCGAGTTCTGTGCGAACGTCGGACGTGCCGTGGTCGCTGGCGAGGCCGACTGGGGCATCGTCATGGGCGGTTCGGGCCAGGGCGAGCAACTTGCTGCGAACAAGGTTCGCGGGGTTCGGGCTGCGTTGTGCAACTGCTTGTACACGGCACGTATGGCTCGGGCGCACAACGACGCCAACGTGCTCTCGATCGGCGGTCGGGTCGTAGGCATTGGCCTTGCCGAAGAAATCGTCGACCTGTTCGGGTCCACCGAGTTCGAAGGCGGCCGCCATCAACGGCGGGTCGATCAGGTGATGGCAATCGAGAACGAGTGACCTGAACCGGTCAGCTCCGCGTTCGCTTCTTCTCGGCTCGACGACCTCGTCGGGTGCCGGACTCCTGACTCGCTCGACGACCCCGCCGTGGCGTGCGCTTCGACGCAGGTTCGGGTTGATCTCGCAGATCGATGACGTCGTCACGTAGATCGATGACGACGTCCTCGTCCCGCGCCTTACGGGCCGCACGGCGCTCGGCCCGATGTTTCGTGAAGCGAAGCCAACGCCGGCGGACATTGATCACGCCGGCCACGAAGATGATCGCGAAGGCGAAGCCGCCGAGCATGAACATCTGCTTCTCCTCGTCGGTGAGGGTCTCCCACCACGCTTCGGAGCTCACGGATCGGCTGTTCGGGAAGGTCGTGACTGCCGGTGAGGACTCGTCGGTCGACGTCGACGATTGGGCGCTGGCCGTTCCGCCAACGACCGAGACCGTGTCGAAGTCCACGATGGTTGTGAGCTGGTCGTTGCGTGGCCGGCGGGTCCGAACTTCGACCGTGACGATGGCTGAACGACCGGCACGGAGGACGTTTTGGGTGGACAGAAGGCGAATGTCGCCGTCGCCGTCGAAGGTCGTGTTCGTGCGGAGTTCGTCGCTGGTCACGGACTCGACCACAAACGAGACGGGCCATTGGTCGTCCAGGTCAGCGACGAGTCGGGTGGACCGCACGTCGATGAGGCCGGTGTTGGTGAGCTCGATCTCGTAGACGATGTCGAACCATCCGTCGGCGGATGCTTCCTGGACCGAGGTCGTCGCCAACGAAACCTCGACCGCCGGCTCCGGAAGTTCCACCCGGACCGCGGTGGCAAGATCGTTGTCGCCGGGTTCCTGGTTTCCGTCGGGGTCGGGGTCGGTGCCGTCGGTGGAGTCATCGATGACGGTTCCGGCGAAGGGATCGGAGCCAAGGGCGAACGCCGAGCTTCGGAACGGTCCGGGGAACGCCTTCGATGGGGTGACGATTGCGTCGTACTGCAAGCGACAGCTTTCGCCAGGCCGAAGTTCCACCCGGGAGACGAGCACGGGGTCGATGGTGCCGCCGTCGAAGCTCGAGCTGGTGAGCCCAACGCATGGGCTGTCTGCGTCGGCTCGGACTCGGGATGTCACGAAGGTCGCCCCGATACCAAAGGCCTGGCTGAGCTGATCGTGGACTTCGACTTCGGTGAGCGGGAACGGGCCGGCGTTCTCGACATAGATCTCGTAGGTGACATCGACACTGCCGTCGGCACGGACCCGGGGATCTCCGAGAACCTGCTTCGCGACACCGAGCTCGCCCTGCACCGTGAGTCGGGTGAGGGTGGTGGCCTCGATGAGGTCGCCGTCGGAGCCCAACCCGGTGCCCGCTGGCGACAGCGCCGAGGAGACCACACGGGTGCTGTAGATGCCGCGGGTTTCGGGTGTGATCGTGAGGTCGAGGATGATCGTGGCCGTCGACTGGGCGGCAAGCGTGTCCCAACCGGCGAGCAGTCGGGTATCGCCAAAGTCGTCGACCGGTTCCGCATCTTCGTCGATCACGGTGCCCGGTTCCAGTGGCGCCACGCCCAGACCGTCGAAGTCACGGTTGGGTGTGAGCAGCTCGGATCGGACGTCACGGACAATGATGGAGGATCCCCAACCGAGGGCGTTCAGGAGGTCCTGGCGGATCTGCAGGCTGCGCAGTTCGACATCGCCGTCATTGATCACGTCGATGGCGAACGACACGTCGAACCGTCCGCTCTGATTCCAGACCGGGCGGGACAGTAGCCGCTGGTCGACCCGCAGTGCTGGCTGCTCCACGAAGACGACGACGTCAGGCGCCACGGCTTGCTCTGCGACGAATGTCCGCGTTGGCGACACCGCTGAGGCTCGAGCGCTGGGTTCGAATGGTCCGAGTGCGTTGCCTGGCGTGACCTGGACGACGGAGACGACATCGACGGCTTCACCAACGGCGAGCGACGAGTCCGGTGCGAGCAGATCGATGCCGCGGAAACGATCGTCGGGTTCGGCGACAGGAATGTCGGTGGATCGAATCTCGATGGCCTGGGCGCTGGCGGTCTGATACGTCTCCGCGAGGTCTTCGGTGAGCCGGACCGAGTTCAGTGGTGTGGTTCCGCTGTTGAGGATGCGGTAGGTGGTCTCGACCGTGTACGACCCGTCGCCGTTGTTCTCGGTCGTCTGGTCAACGACGGTTGCGGCGATTGCAGGAAGGTCGACGGTTGCTTCGATTGCAGACTCCACGGCGACACCCGCCGGGGTGACACCGGTTGCCAGCAGGTCGGTGGTGAACGGGCCGACCACGTCGCCCGGGTTCAAGGTGAGGACGAGGGTGATGGTGCCGCCGTTGTCGATGCGGAGCGACGGGGTGTTGGCAAGCAGGCTCGTGGACTCGCCAAGCGGGAACTCTTCATTGACGGTGAAGTCGCGGCTGATCAGTCCAGCGATGCCCCAGGTGGTCTCGTCGAACGCGTCGGCAAGGTCGAGGTCCAGACCCAGCTCGTCGACTCGAACGTCGCCCTCGTTGGCGATGGCCAGGTCGACCACGATACGGAAGGAGCCGTCGCCGTTGTTCTCGACGCTGGTGACTTCGGTTGCGAGCGTGATGTCGGGTGCTTCGGTCAGGGTGAGCTCGGTGGTCGCTGTTTCGACGCCGACCGATTCGCCAGATGGAGACGTGGCGGCGATTTCGGTGTCGACGATCCACGGGCCAAGTGCAGTGCCGGGTTGCACCCGGAGGTCGGTCTGCACTTCGCAGATTGCGCCTGGCGCAAGCGGCTGGCGGGAATCGACCCAGGCGCAGGAATGCAGAAGCGTGTCTCGGTCGATGACGACGTCGCCGAAGGCGTCGGCGGGTCCGTCGTTCACGGTGACGCTCACGAGTGGCACGTCGCTCGTGTTCTCGACCTCGACCACGTGAAGCAGGTTGTAGGTACCGTCGCCGTTGTTCCGGGAGAGCCTGAGGTTGGTGTCGACGGCAAGCGCAACCGACTCTGCGAATGCCACGGGTTCGGCGGTGGCGGTGGACGCGACCACCTGTCCGGATGGAGCATCGGCCGAGACGGAGAAGGCTGCGTCCCATGGGCCGAGGTCGGCGCCGGGACGGATGATGACGTCGTGCTCGGTGACGCAGGCCTGACCCGGCGACAGTGGCGAACCGAACGACACCGCTGCACAGGAGTCGCCGGCCAATTGGTCGGCGACGATGGTTCCTCCGAACGCGTCGCGCACGCCGTTGGACACGCCCACGCTGTACAGGGGAACGTCGCCGTCGTTGGTGGTCTCCACCCGGTAGCGCAGTCCGTAGGTGCCGTCGCCGTTGTTGGTGACGTCGCTGCGAACGACCTCGGTGATGAGGGCAGGCTGCTCGAAGATACGAAGTGACTCACTGAGACGTGCTGCCGCGTTGACCGGCGCAATCTCGGGGAGGACGAGAGCTGCGACATCGGAGGTGTCGAAGCCGTTCACGAAGTGCGTGACGTCGTACGGGCCCAGGTCGGACCAGGGTCGGATCGTTGCGGTCGTGACGAGACTGCAGGATTCGGCGGGGCCGACAAGGATGTCCGAGCATCCGTTGGTCAGGGTCGGCTCGCCCAGGAGGACCCCGCGGAACTCGCGCTCGAAGTCGGTGGAGAGGCGGATGTCGTCGAGCACACCGGCGCCGGCGTTGCGGACGCGCACCAGGTGCATGATGTCGAAGGTACCGTCGCCGTTGTTCACGTGGTCGAGGCGCCGCTCGACGACCCGCAGCATGGGCAGGGTCTGGTCGACGGGAGCGGCGATGGCGCCCACGGAAGCGAGCGACGGCGACAGCGCCGATGCCTGCTGGGTGAACACGTACGGTCCGGACTCGGCGCCAGGTCGAACGGTGACGTGCATGCGGAACGTGCGCTGCTCACCGACGTCGAGACGATCGGCGGTGGTCAGGAGCTGTTGGTCGGTACGTCCATCGAACTCGGGATTGATGGTGAGTGCGTTGGCGGCGGTCCAGTCCAGAACCCATTCGACATCGCCGAAGGCGGCCTGCAGGTCGGCGCTGACCGCAATTGCGGCGAGCTGAATGTCACCCCGGTTCTCGACGGTGCCATCGAGAACCACGGCGAACGACCCGTCGTCGCCTCGTTCGACCTCGGCGATCGAGAGCGCGGTTGCCAGCGACGGGGACTCGACAAACGTGAACAGCTCCGAGGAGGCTCCGCCGGAGACGTCGCGACCGGAGACCGATGTGGCGGTGGCCGCTGCACCCACCGACCAGTCGACGAGGAGGGAACCGGGCCGAACGACGACCTCATTGATGACCTGACAGCTTCCTTCGGGTCCAGTGGATGAGAGCAGCGGGCGACCGACGTCGATCCAGTCGCAGGTGTTGGTGCGTATGCGACTGCTTACGAGGCGGGAGCCGAAACGGCCGGCCGTGGCGTCATCGACCACGACCGAGTTGAGGGGAACGTCGCTCGTGTTCTGCACGTTCGTTTCGACATTGAGGATGTACGTGCCGTCGCCCTGGTTCTCGGGTTCGGTCGTTTGGACCGTGACGGCAAGCCCGAGGGCCTCGGGAAGATCGGCTTCGGGCGTGAGCGCGGTGGAGGTGAGCTCGGTACCAACCGGCGACACTGCGGTGACGGTTGCGGTGGCCGTCCAGCCTTCCAGTGCCGACCCCGGGCGGACGGAAACCGTGAACTCGATGACACACCGGTTGGAAGGCGAGAGGCCGATCTGCGCTGGCATGACCCGGACATCGGACGAAGATCTGGTGGGTGGCTCAGATGCTTCGCAGTTGCGGCCAACGGCGTGAAGCCGCTCGACGGTGACGGAGCGTTCTTCGGGTTCGCCCTCGGCGTTCAGGCTGTGGATGGCGAGACGGGCACCCACCTGCTCCAGGTTCTGATCTCCGGCGTTGCTGACGGTGACGTCGCCCGAGATCTCGTAGGACCCATCGAGACGGTTGACGACCTGCAGATCGGAAGCGTCGACCTGCAACTCCGCCAGCTGTGTGAACCGTTCGCTGATTGCGGAGATGGCGCTGAAGGCGCGGATGCCCGACCGGCCCTCGGCGACAACCGTGGTCTGGTAGGTGGTGCCATCGGGCGAGGGAAGGTCTCCGGGAAGAATCGACATGCGTACGACCACCTCGCACGAGGCTCCAATCTGGAACGAATGCGGGGTCAGGAGCAACGGATCGCCCACGCCGTCGAAGCGGGAGTTGGCCGCGTCTGCGCACGCGCCGGTCGCCAGAACGGAACTGTCGACCACGCGGGTTCCCTCGCCGTACATGTCGTCGAGATCCCAAGCGAGCGTGATGTCATCGATACCGAGCTCACCGGCGTTCGTGAGCACGAACCGGTCGGCGACGGTGATGGTGCCGTCGGGGCGAACGGCGGGTTCATCGAGCTGGTCGTGGTCGATCTGAAGAACGGGCGCCGGGGTGGCGAACCCATCGGCTGTTTCGTCGATCAGGCCATCGCGAAGCCCGACACGTGCCGAGACCGGGGTTCCGGCGGCCTGCCCATCGAGGAAGAGCGTGGGGGCAGGGGCGTCGACGCCTTCGGCCCACACGGGGTCGTCAAAGTCGGGCACGTAGGCAACCTCGACTTCGATCGTGAGCGGGCTGTTCCAAACCAGGAGGCGATGCTCCGACAGCAGATCCACATTGGTGACGCCGTCGAAGTCTGGGTTCAACCATCGTCGAAACACGCTGGGAAGAACGAGGTCGACGACTTCGGCCGAACCGAACCCCGGCGACGAGACGTCGAGCGCGAGCCCGAGCTGTTCGATGTGGTGTGCCGTTGGGCCGACGCTGCCCTCGAACCCGGCCGCCACGAGCGCTGGCGCATTCGGCAGATTGTTCTGGAACATGACCGCGTAGCGGGCGATGAACCGTTCGGAGTCCGCGTCCCATGTGGGTGTGGACATGATGGAGGTCTCGGCGTGAAACGCTGCGCAACCGGTCGCCAGCGCAAGGTCGAGTTCCGTGGATCCGCCGTTGGAGAACAACACATTGTCGACCGGGCCCGGAATGTCGATGCGTGCCCGAGGTGCACTGCCGAGACGGAACGCACCCTCGGTGCTGAGCCCCGGACCAGTCGTGCCTTCGCGAACGCGGAGCTGGCCGGTGATACCGCTTGGCTCCAGATCGACGGCCGCGTTGGAAAGGGTGGCGTCAACACGAAGCCGGTCGACGAGGTCGATGTCGTTGACGATCCACTGGGTGTAGAAGAGCGGTTGCTCCAGTTCCACCTGAGCCCGCGAACCGGTCTCGACGAGCGAGACGACAGGGCCAATGACCGACGTCGTGGCTTCGGCTCCGCGTGCGGTTGCGACGCCGGGAGCGGGACCGAGTTCGCCGTCGGTGGTTGCGGTGAGCGGCACCGATGTGGGGTGGTCGCAGACGGCGGCGGTTTGTTGGAAGGCCAGCGACCCGCCGGTCGACTCGGCACCAGCTTCGGATGTGGCGAGGAGCAGAAGGGTCACCAAGAGGGCCACTGCTGTGAGTGGTTGCATCACCGCCACCGGTTGCCCATTGTTTCGCCACTTGCGCACGGCGACCTCCCAATGCGCACAACTCACCTCTGAACGCACAAAACTAGCGGTCACGGCCGAGCGCTCCGGGGATACTGACTGGGTAAGAATCCCTTGAGATCGGAAGGGTCCCCGGTTGTTTCGGGTTTCCCCCCGATCGAACTCGAGACCATCAACCTCCTGTCCTTCGTGATTGCCTTTGGCGCCGGAGTGATCTCGTTTCTGTCCCCGTGTGTGCTGCCCGTGGTTCCCGGCTACCTCTCGGTGATCACCGGTCTGGACATCACCGCTGCCACCGACGGTGACGACGGCTCGACCACGTGGCCGGTTGCCCGGGACACCGGCCTGTTCATCGCCGGATTTTCGACCGTGTTCATCGGCCTTGGGCTGTCGGCGAGCGCTCTCGGAGACGTCCTGTTCGAGAACCAGTTGCTCCTCACCAGAATCTCCGGATTCCTCGTCTTCGTGATGGGCCTGTTCCTGCTGGGATCGATCTTCACGAAGAACCCGCGCTTCTACCAGGAAGCGCGTTTCCACCCGGACCTCGGCCGCTACGGGCGGGCGGCGCCGCCCATCGCTGGCGCTGCGTTCGGCTTTGGATGGACCCCCTGCATCGGACCCACGCTCGGATCGATCCTGCTCATCGCCGCGGGCGCCGACGGAACGCTGACGGGCGGAGCGCTGTTGGCCGCGTACTCGTTGGGGTTGGGCCTGCCCTTCCTGGCCACCGGGCTCATGTTCAGCCGCCTCGCTGGCGCGTTCGCCTGGGTCAAGCAGCACATGCAGACGATCGTGATCGCGTCCGCACTGTCGCTGGTCGGATTTGGCGTGCTGTTGATGTCGAACAAGTTGATTCTCGTGACCACCAAGCTCCAGGAACTCCTGCGCTCGGTCGGTCTCGAGTGGATCGTGAACCTCGGATAGGAAACCCATGGCTACGAACAAGAAGACCTCCCAAAAGAACGTGTCGAAGAAGCAGCCTCCGCAGAAGAAGGGGCTGTCGGCACAGGCTCAGTGGGGGCTGATCATCGGTATCGGCGTGCTGATCGTGGGCGTGCTCGTCTTCAACGGCGTCCGCGATGCAGCCGACGACGGAGGCGACGGCATCGTCACGGCGACCGGCTGGGATCTCCCCGCGCTCGATGACGACGAAAACCCGGACAATCGCATTCGGATCGATGACTTTTCTGGAACGCCGACCGTGGTGAACTTCTTTGCGTCGTGGTGCACGGCATGTGATGACGAGCTGCCCGACTTTCGTGACACCGCCATTGCGCTCGAGGGCGAGGTGGACTTCATCTTCGTGAACTCGAACGAGACCGGGAACTGGAAGCCGATGGCCGAACGCAACGACATCGACACCTTCACCCTTGCGAAAGACATTCAGGGCACGGCTCGAAACGGCCTCTACCGCAGTCTGCGCGGAACCGGCGGCATGCCGATGACGGCGTTCTACGACGCCGATGGAAACCTGGTCGATGCCGTGCTGACCGCCATGAACGCGCAATCGCTCAACGCCCGGCTCGCGGCGCTCGGCCTCATCTGAGAAACCGAGCCGTCTGATCAGGCGGTGGCTGGCGCTGGCTTGCGGCGGCGTTCCACCGTGGCCGAGATCTGATCCGAGAACCGTGTGGCGACCGGGCCGAGCACTGCCGTGACCAGGACGTAACCCGCGGCGAGAGCGCCCAGCTCGGCGCCGTCGGCGAGATCGGTGCCGAGGGCCGCGATCACGATGGAGAACTCGCCGCGTGCGATCAGCACGGTGCCGGCGCGCAATCGTCCTCGAGAGCCGACGCCGGCGCGGCGCGCCGCGTACCAGCCGGTGAGGGTCTTGGTCAGCGCGCCGACCACTGCGAGCAGCACCGCCCACCCAGCCACGCCGAGCAGGTCGGCTGGGTCGATCTGGAAGGAGAAGAACACGAAGAAGGTTGCGGCAAACAGGTCCCGGAGCGGGGCGATGAGTCCCATGACCCGCTCTTCGGTTCGTCCGGACAGTGCCAGGCCAACCAGGAATGCACCGATGGCCCCGGACACGTCGAAGAGTTGTGCTCCGCCCGCCACGAGGAGCACCAGACCGAACACGGCGAGAAGGAGGGATTCGTCGGAGCCGGTGTCGAGTCGGAAGCTGATGACGTTGCCGAACCGCAGGGCGATCAGCAGGATCACGGTGACCACGAGGAGCGCCACCGCCACGCTGGTGAGCGTCTCGGTGAGCGTGCCGCCGACGATGAGCGCGGCGACAACAGGCAGGTAGATGGCCATGGCGAGGTCTTCGATCACCAGAAGGTTCAGGACCTGTGGTGTCTCGCGGTTACCAACCCGGCCGAGGTCGGCCAGGACCTTGGAGATCACGCCCGACGAGGAGACCCAGGTGACACCGCCGAGAAGCACGGCAGCCAGCGGCGACCACCCCAGGAGAAGGCCAACGGCCACGCCCGTGCCGGCGTTGAGCACCATGTCCAGAAGGCCCGGGGGTAGGCCACGACGAAGACCGTTCTGCAGCTCTTCGTCGCTGTATTCGAGCCCGAGCGTGAAGAGCAGCAACAGGACACCGATCTCGGCGGCCAACGCCACGAAGTCCTCGCTGACGTCAATCTCGACGAATCCTCCCTCGCCGAAGGCCAGGCCCGCAATCAGGTAGAAGGGGACCGCAGTGATGCCCATGCGGCCGGCGAGGCGGGAGAGGATCCCGAGTCCGAACGCAATGGCTCCGACCTCGAGAAAGGCGAGTGCAGTTTCGGTCGAGCCAGCGGCGAGGATCACTCAGTTGCTCAACAATGAGCGAAGCTGATCGAGACCACCTGGGGTACCGACGGCGACCGCCACATCGCCCGAGGCAAGGACAAAGTCGGCTTCGGGTGACGGCACGGTGACCTCGTTGCGGATGACGGCGACGATGGAGGCGCCGGTGCGGGTGCGAAGCTCACCGGCACCGATGGTTTCACCGGCGAGCTCGGATCGATCGGAGACCTCGACCCAATCGATGGTGAGTCCTTCGATCACCTGGCGAACCGCGGCAACCGTTTCGGTTACATGGCTGACGCCAAGGATTTCGCCAAGCGTCTGCGTGTCGTTTTCCGACAGGCTGATCAGGGGCGTGCAGGCGTCGGGATCGTCGACTCCGTACGACAGGAGCTCGCGGCGTCCGTCGTGATGCACGATGACGGCAACATCGCTGCCCGCATCGGTGGTGAACTCGTGTCGGACGCCGACACCCGGCAGCTTCGTTTCGCGAACCACAGTCATGGTCCGATTGTACGTCCCTGCGCCGCCGGGTCTACTTCGACCCGTAGTACCGGTCGCCGAAGTCCCCCATACCGGGACGCAGGTAGCCGTTGGGGCCGGCCTCGTCGCCGGTTGCGATGGCGTGGATCCGAACGCTGGGAGCGTGTTCGGCAATGAGTTCGAGGCCGGTGCTGGAGGCGATGAGCGTGAGGAAGCACATGTCGGTGACGCCGAATTCCTGCAGGCGGGAGATGGTGGCAATGGCCGTCTTGCCGGTTCCGATGGCCGGGTCCAGCAGGAGAACCCTGCTCTCCGCGACCGCGCCGGGAAGCTTGAGGTAGTACTCGACCGTGGCTCCGACCCGCTTGTCGTGATACACGCCGAAGTGGCCAGCTTGTCCGTCGGGAAGCGTGTCGATTGCAGTCTCGAGCATGGCGGCACCAGAGCGGAGAATGGCGATTGGAGCGACCGGCATGGCGATGCGCTGCGCGGTGGTCTCGCCGAACGGCGTGGTGATCGCCGACAATTCCGTGGCGAGGTCGGCGGTGGCGGCGTAGACCAGTTGTCGGGTCAGCGTTGCCACCGCGGCCCGGAAGATGGGGCTTGGTGTGTCCTGGTTCCGGATCTGTCCGAGGGCCTGCTGGGCCAGTGGGTGATCGATCGTGTGCACGTTTGGAGCCATCAGAAGACCGTCCCGTCGCTGTCGAGGTGGAGAGGTGGAGACCCGTCGGGGGTGCGCTCGAACGCGAGCACGCGACCCGCAGCCCACGTGCCTCCTTCGAGAATCTCGGCGAGAAGCATGGTGGGTCGATCGAGGATCGACCGAACCAGTTCGGCCACTTCGTCGAGCAGCGTGATCGTGAGTGCTCGCCACTCGACGATCAGTTCACTGCCGGGGGCGTGGCGGCCCTCGGCCAGGCTGGGTTCCTTCAAGGTGAGCACACCGGTCTCATACAGCAGTCCGCCATTGCGGTACTCGGGAAGACCCGTCAGCGCGTCGAGGTCGGCGACAGCGACCCCTCCCCGTTCGAAGGTCTCGGCCAGCGAGTAGGAGAGCCACTGGCTCAGCTTGTGGAACGGAATGATGCTGTCGGGACCACTACCGAAGGGCGGATAGTGCCACGAGTCGCCCAGCTCGATCTCGGTGTCGAGCGTTCGACCCGCTGGCCAAACCGATGACAGGGCGTCGAGCACACTCCCGAGAAGCCGGTCTGCGCGAACCTGCCCGCCACCGTTCATCAGTGAGGACGCGAGGTCGCCCGGCCTGCCGGTGGGGAACAGCTGGGGTTGGGAGGCAATCGTGGACCCGAGACGTTGCAGCAGTTCGAGCCGGCCCTGTATCCCGACGAGTGGGTTGGCGCCGCTCACCTGAAAGCCCATTCGCAGCTGGTCTTCGGTGAGTTCCGCAAGGGCGGCGGCGTCGGTTCGGGGGCTGCCGTCGGTGGAGAACGCGCCGTCGAGGAACATGTCGAGCGACGCGAGACCCAACCCTTCGGATCGGCCAACCGTAGGGCCGTCCGGTGTGTGAAAAGACCAGTGGGGGCCCGCTCCGGCATCAAGGAGAACCGAAGGGATCACGAGATCGAAGCCGGTTCGAATGGCCTCCGCCGGATCGAGCGTGGCGAGAACGTCGGTGAGCTTCTGTTCGAGGCTGGTGGCTTGATCGGTTCGGAAGTGACGCCAGCGCGAATGGTAGGGAATCTGGAGGTCCGGGTAGCGCTGTCGGGTCACGTCGGCCACATGTTGGGCGCAGGGCTCCAATGCATCGTCGTGCACGTGGAAGGCTCCGCCGCCGTTGCGTACACGTTCGGTGACGCGGGCCGATTGCGAGCGGACGGCCTGCGCGCTCAGGAGTTGACGGTGATTCGCGAAGATGCTCATTCTTCGAGTGCTCGACCGACGACACCATCCAGATCGTCCGAGATCTCCTCGTCCGTGAAGTAGCCGGCCGCCTTCTTGGCTTCGATCTCGACCTGGGCGTCAGCGGGAACGAGCTCGGCCGGAAGGCTCAGGCGGTTCACGACCTCAATGCCGCTGCCCACGATCGCGTCGTACTTCATGTTGCTCATGGAGTGCAGGTTGTGAATCTTGGTCATGCCGAAGAACTGCAGCACGTCGGGCATGAGCTCCTGGAAGCGGGCGTCCTGCACGCCGGCCACGCATTCGGTCCGCTCGAAGTAGGTGGAGGCCATGTCGCCGCCGTCCTGCCGCTTGCGCGCGTTGTAGACCATGAACTTGGTGACTTCGCCGAGCGCCCGGCCTTCCTTGCGGTAGTACACCACCAGGCCCACTCCCCCGCGTTGAGCGGTGCGGGCTGCGTCCTCGATGGCCCAGGTGAGGTAGGGCCGGCACGTGCAGATGTCGGAGCCGAACACGTCGGAGCCGTTGCATTCGTCGTGCACCCGCAGCGTCAGTTCCACGTCGGGGTTGGCCAGGTCGGCTGGTGTGCCGAACACGTAGGCCGTGGTGCTGCCGATGGGTGGCAAAAGGATCTCCAGGTCCGGGCGAGTGACGAGTTCGGGATACATGCCGCCGGTCTCCATGTAGAGGACTCGGCGTAGGTCTGGTTCTTCGATGTTGAATCGTTTGGCCATCGAGGGCAGGTGCCACACGGGGTCGATGGCCACCTTGGTCACGGCGACGTCGCCCCGCGGCCGAACGAACAGATCGTCGACTTCGAGCCGGCCCTTCGCGATGGCCTCGCTGATCTCGGGGAGCTGAAGGTGCGCCTGGGTCACAGCAATGGTGGGCTGCACGTTGTAGCCCTGCGCGAGATGATCGCCGAAGTAGCGCTTCACGTTTGCGCCCCACGGATCGAGTGAGACGATGGCACCTTCGCGACCCCACGACGGCTGCGGTTCGATGTCGGTGGTCGGCTCGGTATCGGTCAGGTCGGGACGATGATCCAGGGGGAACGCACCCTGGGCAATGGAGAGCGCCCGGTAGATCGAGTAGCTGCCGCCATGGCTGCCAATGGCGTTGCGGTCGGCCTTGTTCGAAATCGTTCCGACCACCGGTCCGCGCTCGGCGGGTTCTACCGCGCCCCAGTGCACGTCCACGAAGCGTTCGGACTTGTGGGCGGTGTGCGAGGTGAGAACGACGTGCGGATCCATGAGAAACCTCGGAATCGATCGCGAGAGCAGACACTACGCCATCGGCCCAACAACAGGGATTCTGAATTCGGCGGCGGGCCCTCCCAAGGAGCGCGCCGAGATCTACTCGAGGACCTGTCCGCCGAAAACCAGCGGACGGGCGCCGGTTCACGTGCGTGCAAATTTGACTCGGCACCGAAAGCGTTCGAGATTGAGTCGGTTGGGCAGATCTGCTCAGCCGACATTCGAAGGAATCACCATGTTCATTCTCACCGTCATCCTCGGGGTGGCCCTTGGCGCAATGTTCGTCATGATGGGCGCCGGCAAGCTCTCAGGAAAGATGGATGAGATGCGCGCCGAGATCGGCCTCAGTGAGCAACTCTGGAAGATCGATGGCACCACCAGCCTGCTCGGCGGAGCTGGAGTCCTCATCGGCCTCGTCGAAAGCCTGGCCGTGTTGGGCGTGCTCGCCGGAGTCGGCTTGGTCATTCAGACCGCGCTCGCGGTTGGCTTTCACGTCCGCCGTGGCGATGAACCAAAGCAACTCATTCCCGCAGCCATGTCCATGCTCATGGCCGGCCTCTACGTCCTGGCCCGCACGGCAAGCGCCGGCTGACGTCTCGAACACGAGCGTGGCGTGGCGGACGAGATCCGACGTGTCGTCGCGCTCTGAGTAGATGAAGGTGGCAAGTAAGACGCGACCCCAATCGTCACGTCAGGGTACAGGTGGGCCCGGTGGCGTGTCCTGGCTGAAGACGTTGATCCAGTCGCCGTCACGGCGGCTCCATATCGACGAAACGTACATCCGCTCCTCGGGGCAGTCAGGACGTTGGTACGTGGCCTCGTAGGCGAGGAGTACGTGGTCGTCGGTGAGCACCTTGAGGTGGGGTTCATCGATTCGAAACGAAGCAACGGTGGCTCCGCTGTCGAGCTGGCCCGCGTGGTCGTCGACCCCCGCGAATCCCGTTGGGTAGACACCGAGGAAGTCGTGGGCGAGCAGTCGAGCGTCAGCAGCGGCATCGCCGTCTCGAAGCGCCGTCCACACCGCTGTCTCCAGCGCGATGATCTCGTCGAGCTCTGGTGACGCCATCGGCGAAGTATGTCACGACCCAGCGAAGGAGGGTGCCAAACGAGACGCGACCCCGGGTGTCACCTTGTGTGACTGGGGATCGGGAGTGTTGGTGGGATTGTTGGAGCGGGCCGGGGGGTTGCTTCTACGCTGAGCTGACAACGATCGCCTGGAGGATCCTGCGTGACAACCGAGACCATTTCGTTCGTTGGGGGTACGGGAGCTCGCCTTGCTGGTGTGCTGCACCGTGCTGAGGGACAGCCGAAGGGGGCTGTGCTGTTGGCGCACTGCTTCTCCTGCGGCAAGGACCTGCACACCACGACCAGGGTCGCGAAGGCGCTCGCCGAAGCCGGGTATGCGGCGTTCCGGTTCGACTTTACCGGGTTGGGTGAAAGCGAAGGAGCGTTTGAAACCACGAGCGTGAGCTCGAACGTCTCCGACCTGTCGCGGGCTGCGTTCACCCTGATCGAGCAGGGCTTCGGACCATGCGCAATGGTCGGGCACAGTCTGGGCGGTGCGGCTGCGCTCCTCGCGGCGAGCAGGGTGAAGACAATCGACGCGGTGGCGACCATCGCTGCTCCGAGCACGGTCACCCATGTCCGTCACCTCTTCACCGAACACGAGGAGACCATCCGCCAGGAGGGCAAGGCCGAGGTCTCGGTCGGCGGCACCCCGTTCTGCCTGGGCGAGGTGTTTCTTGACGATCTCGAAGAGCACTCGGTTCTCGACGCTACGGCGGAGCTGACCGTGCCGTACCTGGCAATCGTTGCGACGGCCGACCGGGTGGTTGCACCCGAGAACGGCTACGAACTGGCAGCTGCAGCGCCCGACAGCAGAGTCGTTGAGGTTGAAGGTGCCGACCATCTGTTCAGCCGACGTGAACACGCCGACCAGGTCGCGGCAGCGTTGATCGACTTCCTCGATCACACGAAGGGTTTCGCCGCAGCCGATTCGTGAAGTTCGGCGCACCGCCGCACACCATTTGCCAAGGAGCCGCGCGGATAGGCCCGAGCGGCCTGGCACGAAGTGCCGTGAGCGGGGTAAATCGAAGGGGCGTGCCGATACTGTCGCTTCCCTATCGGCTAAGCCCCTAAGTGGTTGGAAGAAATGCTTGACCTGGAGTGCGCTCCAGCTTGTTGACTGGAATCCATGACGAATGGTGCATTGACTCCAGCACAGATGGCCGAGCGGACGGGCGTCACGCTCGACACGCTTCGCTACTACGAACGCGAGGGTCTGCTCGACGACGTCGCCCGCGCAACCAACGGCCATCGGCGGTACAGCGAGGACGACGTGCTGTGGGTCGAGGTGCTTCGGTGTCTGCGCGACACGGGCATGACCATCGAGCAGCTCCGTCACTACTGCGAGCTGGGCACGCAGGGCGACACCACGAAGGCGGAGCGGCGTCAGATCCTGGTCGACCACCGTGAACTCATCGAAGCCCAGATCACCGAACGCTACGAGGCACTTCGTCTCGTCGATCACAAACTCAGCTACTACGAGGAGCAGTCATGAGCTTTGGCGCAACCATCACCGAGCCCTATGTCCAGGTCGGCAAGAGCGGCCTGTTCGTCTATCGAGTCGGCCTGGGGACGATGCAGTTCGGCTGGTCGGTGGACCAGGCTGCGTCGTTCGAGGTACTCGACGCTTACGCGGAGCTGGGCGGCAACTTCATCGACTCGGCCGATTGCTACAGCTCCTGGGCGGCGAGCATGGGTGGGCCGGCAAACCCCGGCGGCGTGTCCGAGGAGATCGTGGGACAGTGGCTCGCTGCACGCGGCAACCGCGACGACATGGTGGTTGCGACCAAGGTGCGAGCGGCCATGGGTGAGCAGTTCTCGGACCATCGG
>CAZFBD010000044.1:0-39281 GCA_964517125.1 uncultured Acidimicrobiales bacterium | reverse complement strand
CGCGGGTGCACGCCGGTCTGGCGGGCGTGCTCTTCGGCCGGCAGACCGAAGGCGTCGTAGCCCATCGTGTGCAGCACGTTGTGGCCCGTCATGCGCTTGAAGCGAGCGTACACGTCGGTGCTGATGTAGCCGAGCGGGTGGCCGACGTGCAGACCCGAACCCGAGGGGTACGGGAACATGTCCATGATGAAGAGCTTGGAGCGCGTCGCAAGGTCGTCCGGACCGTCTGCGGGACCCTCGGTGAGGGACCCGGACGGGTTCGGCGTGTGGTACGTGCCGGAGCCCTTCCAGGCCGCCTGCCACTTGGTTTCGATGTCGTCTGCCAACGCGGCGTCGTAACGCTGCTGGGGTTGGTCTGAGTGCTGTTCGCTCACGGCCCGATTCTACGGGCGCTGGGGCCCGGATCGGGGCAGCCCGTGCCCTACGATGCCCGGATGCGACGCAAGCGGCCGGCAGCCCGAGTGGTCCTCTTCGATCGGGAGAACCGCATCTTTCTCATCAACAGCAGCGATCCCGGAGATCCACGGAAGCCGGCATGGTGGGAGATCCCGGGTGGTGGCATGGATCCCGGCGAAACCAGCGCACAGGCGGCCGCTCGCGAAATCGAGGAAGAGACCGGCATCGATGCATTCGAGCTGGGGCCCTGCGTATGGACGCAGGAGTGTCAGTTCACCTTTGCCGGCATGCACTTCGACTCCGAAGAATGGATCCACGTGGCGCACTGCGATGGAGGCGAGTACAACCCCAAGGGTCTCGAGTACTTCGAAGCACTGGCGTTCAAGGGCGCCCGTTGGTGGGACATCGACGAGCTTCTCGCAAGCGATGTTCCCGTCCTGCCGCCCCGCATGCGCGAGTTCCTCAAACCACTTTCCGAGGGTCAGATTCCGGCCGAGCCGATCGATATCAGCTGAGATCAGCAGCTCGTGATGATGCGGATCTGATCCAGGTGTGGGCCGAAGCGCATCGACCACGACAGGGTGTTGGCCCCGCTTGCAAGTGACATGGTCATGGAGTCGTTACTCTCCATCGGCCCCTGCACGTACGTGGTACCCGTGTTGCGAAGGAAGTTCGAAGCGTTCATCTCGGTGGTGCGGTAGATGAGCCCGATGATCTCGTGCGAAGAGAACTGCACGGCGCCCGTGAGCGTTCCGCTGTCATCCAGCCGGTCGCCCTGCACGTAGTAGCTGCAGATCGTTGTGCCGCTTGGGATCGAGTCGTTCTCGTTCGAGTTTCCGCCGAATGTGCCAGCGGAGGTCCTGTTGACGGCAAGAGCAGACGTCAGCGTGACCGGGCCCTGCTCCAGGAAGACGTAGGTCTCGGTCTGGCTGTCCAGCGGGCCACCCTCGGCCAACGAGGCGGGAGCGGGGGAGAGCCACACGGCGCCATTGCTGGTCGAGGGGACTTCACATTGTCCGGAGGGCACCGCTGCGCCGACGCGGTCGAGCGTGACGACGCTTGGGGTCACCCAGGCGGCGGCAGCGAGCGCGGCTCCAGATCGGAGCATGGTTCGGCGGGAACTCATGGGTTGCCTGTCGCCACCGGCTCGGCCGAGCTGAGTCAGATGGGACGAATCACCGGGCGGGACGGGCCGAATGGCCTACGGCTCACTGCTCGAAGACGACCTTGATCGCTCCACGCTGACCAGCTTGTGCGGCGTGGGTGATGGCGTCCTTGTACCGATCGAGGGGATAACGAGCCGAGACCAGCCGGCCGAGCTCGGCAGAACCGACCAGATCCATGGCACGTTCGAAACTCGTGGTTGTTGTGCCGTCGGGCCAGGAGTCGGTGCCGTAGGTGTAGGCGCCTACCAGTTCGGTTTCGCGATGCCACAACGAGGTGAGGTCGAGGCTCACCTTGCCCGGCATGCCCACCATGAGGACGCGGCCTCGGGGGCGGGTGACGCCGATGGCCTGCTGAATCGACGCAGCGTTTCCAATTGCGTCGACCGTGACATCGGCTCCACCGGAGAGGTCATCGCCGATCATGCGACAGCCGGTGATTCGGCGGACGGCACGTGCCGTCTCTGAGGGAGCGACCACAACGTCGGCACCCAGTTCGGCAGCGAACTTCTTCTGGATCGGGTACTTGGCGACCGCAACGATGGTTTCGGCATTCGTGTACTTGCGGAGTGCAGCGATGGTGACGAGGCCCATGGTTCCTGCTCCCATGACCAGTACGACGCCGCCGTCGACCTGGGCCTTTGCCGCAGCGTGCACGCCGCCAGCGGCTGGTTCGAGCATGACGGCGTCTTCGTCGGTGATGCCGTCTGGGAGGGTGTGGAGTTGGCTGCGGTGGGCGACGAGCTGCTCGCCCCAGCCGCCTCCGGTGCTGCTGCAGAATCCGACCTGGATGCCGTCGTCGATCGACCCGGACAGGAGGTATCCGTAGTCGGTTCCGTCGCCGGGTGCTGCGCCGGGGAATGCCGGGTCCTCGCCCCGCGCTTCTGGGCCAAGCACGGGTTCAAGTGCGACGCGGGTGCCATCGGCGGTTGTCCCAACGACCTCGTGGCCGGGCACGAACGGGAACGAAACGAGCGAATCGAAGTAGCCGGACGAGTGCCCATCGATGGTCGACAGGTCGGACCCGCAGATTCCGGTCAGGCGCGGCGTGACTCGCTGCCACTCGTCTCCGGGCAGCTCCGGGGGGTCAATGTCGGTGAGCTTCAGCGGGCCGACGGTCGCTCCGGCCCCAGGCATCATGCGGGAGGCAACCGAGGCAGCGGCGTAGCGGGCTTCACGGCGTTCGAACACAAGAGCTTTCACCCGCCAAGTCTGCCTTGGAACGACCGATTCCCTCAATCCGGATCGCCAGAAGCCTTCCGCGGTTCGACGCCGGGTGTTTGGCCTCAGTTCGTGGGCTCTGCACGCCGATGGGAATCCATGCAGGTTGATTGGGCAGTGCAGGTGCAGAACCTCCGAAAGACCTTCGGTGACAAGGAAGCGGTCGGGGGGATCGATCTTGCGGTCCCGTCCGGGACGTTCTACGGGCTGCTCGGCCCGAACGGAGCTGGCAAGAGCACCACGCTGGCGATGGTCACCGGGCTGCTCCGACCCGACTCCGGCAGCGTCACCGTGGCTGGCCTGGACGTTTGGGCCGACCCGGTCGTGATCAAGTCACGGATCGGCGTCGTACCCGAGACACTGCTGCTTTTCGAACGCCTCTCCGGTCGTGAACTTCTGGAGTACGTCGGCCGACTCCGTCAGCTCGATGCCACAGCGGTTGCCGAACGAAGCGAGCAGTTGCTCGACGTGCTCGGCCTGACGGACGAGGCCCACAAGCTGGTGGTCGATTTCAGTCAGGGTATGCGCAAGAAGATCAGCCTGGCTGCTGCGCTCCTGCACGCTCCAGATGTCCTGTTTCTGGACGAACCGTTCGAATCCGTGGACCCCATTTCGGTACGTCGAATCCGCTCAGTTCTGGACCAGCTCGTGGACAGTGGCGCCACGATCATCTTCTCGAGCCATGTGATGGCCACGGTTGAAATGTTGTGCGACCATGTGACGATCATGAACCATGGCGCCGTTGTGAACAGCGGGTCCATGGACGTCGTCCGCAACGGTGGGACGCTCGAGGATGCCTTCGCTCGGGCTGTTGGAGCCGAGGGACTCGACACCACCGATTTGGCATGGCTCCGTCACGGAGGCCTTCGTGCCCACGCCTGAGCTGGTCCGCATCGTCGTGCGGATGAAGCTGCGCTTGGGCTTCAAGACTGCAACGCGCCAAGAGACGATCTTCACCGCACTCCTGTTGTTGGCCGGCCTGGGCGGCGTCATTGCTGGACTCGTCGGGATCTGGTCGCAGTTCGGTGAACCCGACCGCGGAACCAGAGCCATGCTGGCGCTGGCCGCGTTGTCGATCGGCTGGCTGTTCGTGACGATCGTGTTCGGTGGCGGCGAAGGAACGCTGGATCCTGCCCGCTTCGCATTGTTTCCGATCACCGATCGGCAATTGGTTGCCGGCTTGTTTGTTGCAGCGTTCCTGGGCGCGCCCGCCGCAGCGACAGCGGTGGTGTCATTGGCGACAGCCTCGTACGCAACATCGGCGTTCGGAGCGATCGTGATGGTGCTGTCTGCGGTTCTGGTCACGGTCACAGCTGTGCTGTCTGGGCGTGTGGGCATCACCTCGATGTCGGGGATGCTGCGAGGACGGCGAACGAGAGAGATCGCCGGCGGCATCGCCGCGCTGTTCGGTATGTCGATCGGTCTGGTGGGCACACTGCTGGGCGAATTCTCGGAGTTCCTGACTGCCGATCGGTTGGCCGCGGCTCGCGAAGTCGTCCGGTTCCTCCCGTGGGCGTGGGCACCGGAAGCCGCTGGCCTTGCCGAAGAGGGACGTGTCGGCCTGGCGTTCCTGTTCCTTGCCGGCGCCGTCGGGTTTGCCGGCCTCTTGTTGTGGGCATGGTGGCGAATGACGGCTACCTTGCTGACGACCCGGGCGATCAGCAACGAGTCGGCTGTCGGCAACGGCCTTGTGCCTCGGTGGATGACCGTGTTTGGCCGTTCGCCAGTCATTGGGGTTTGGGCTCGTTCGCTGCGTCAGCTCCGTCGTGACCCGCGCGAGTTTCTCGAAGTCGCCGGCTTCCTTCCGATGATGGTGATCTTCGCCATTCCGAGCTTCGATGCCATTCAGGCTGGAAACCAACAAGTTGTGCTGTCGTCGGCATCGCTCGGCGTGGCAATCGGCATCACGTCGTTGAACATGTTCGGCGCTGACGGGCGTTCGTTCGGGGTTGATGCGCTTGCCGTTGGCAACATCACACCGGTGCTGATCGGCAAGGCGCTTGCGCGAATCTCCATGGGAGTGCCGCTCATTGGGCTCATGGCGTTCGGCTTGGCGGTTGCGACCGGTGGGTGGGCGTACATCGCTCCGAGTCTGCTGATCGGGCTGACCGGGCTGCTCTCCATGACCGCCGTTGGCATGTTCGTCTCGACTCGCTTTCCGTTCCCTCTTCCCGAAAAGGCCATGTTGGGCGGCCAAGGGGCCGACGGGTGTGCCACCGGTCTGATCCGCATGGTTGCGCTCGTGTCGGCGATGTTGATCTCCCTTCCGGGAGTCGCAGCCACCGCGCTGGCGACCGTGTGGTGGTCGCCGTTGATCGGTACGGCAGTGGGACTCGCCAGCCTCGTGTACGGCCTGGGCCTGTTCTGGTTCAGCGCCACCCGCTCCGGCCGGTGGGCAACGCACCAGATTCCCCGAATCTTCCAACAGCTCGCCGCCAAAACCTGACCCTCCGCGCGCACAGCACCACACCAGGGGCCAGGCCCCCTCGTTCGACCGTGGCAGAACGAATCGTTGATTCCTCCGCACTTCGGTGCAAAAGTCCGACGCTCCGCGCGCACGCCACTACAGTCGGGGCCAGGCCCCCTTTTGTTTGGCTGCGGCCGGGTGGTGCGGCGGGGGTTGGGTGAATCGAACGGCACTGGTCGGTTGTTCAGTTGGTGCGGTACTGTGGTGGGGTTGCGGGCCGTAGGCCTGTGCTGCTTGCTGGTGGGCATATCTGCCGGCGAGAGATACCGAACCGGACCCATTGGCCGCCATGGCCGTCGATGGCCTCGAGAAAGTTGACCCAATGAAGATTTTGTGTGCCGATGCGCTCGCCGACGACCTGCTGTCGCCGCTACGAGACGCCGGTCATGACGTGTGCGTCGAGCCCGATCTGACCGCCGACAGCCTGCCCGAACGGCTCTCGGGCGACACGGTCGAGGTGCTGGTGGTCCGCTCCACCAAGGTCACCGCAGACGCGATTGGAGCGAGCCCCTCGCTCGGGCTTGTCGTCCGCGCTGGTGCCGGAACCGACAATGTCGACAAGGACGCGGCATCCGCCCGTGGCATCTACGTGTCCAACGTTCCCGGGCAGAACGCGGTCGCCGTTGCCGAACTGGCGATGGCGCTGCTTCTTGCCATCGATCGGCACATTGCCCCGGGTATGGCCGACCTGCGCGCCGGCCAGTGGAACAAGGGCCGCTACTCCAAGGCCGACGGCATCCTCGGCAAGGAAATCGCCATCGTTGGCCTTGGCGAAATTGGCTTTGCGCTCGCAGAGCGGGCTCGTGCGTTCGGCATGACGGTGACCGCCCTTCGCAAGACGAATCGCAGCGATGCAGCCCTGGCCCGAATCCGGGCGGCCGGCATCCGGCTCGTCGATGACATGGAGACGCTGCTCGCTACCGCCGACGTCGTGAGCCTGCACGTCCCCAAGGCGCCGGAGACCATCGGCATGGTGAACGACGACTTCCTCGCTGGCATGAAGGACGGGTCGGTTCTGTTGAACACCGCCCGCGGCGAAGTGGTCGACGAGGACGCACTCATCCGGGCGATGGACGAACGCGGCATTCGCGCCGGTCTGGACGTTTGGCCCGGAGAGCCGTCGTCGAAAAACGGTGAGTGGTCGTCTGCACTGTCTCAACACCCGAACGTCGTCGGCACCCACCACGTTGGGGCATCGACCGAACAGGCCCAGGCAGCAGTGGCCGCCGGGACCGTCGGCGTGATCGAGGCCTACCTGAATGGACGGGTCGTCAACTGCGTGAACCTGGTCGACGAACCCATGGGTGAGGTCGTGCTCACGGTTCGGCACCGGGACCGCGTGGGTGTCCTCGCCAAGGTCTTCGCCACACTGCGGGAAGCCGGCACCAACGTGCAGCAGATGGAGAACCAGCTGTTTGTGGGTTCGGTTGCCGCTGTTGCGTCGATCAACCTGGACGGCGAGCCCGGCGCCGACATCATCGAGAAGATCCAGAGCGATGACGACATCCTGGCGGTCTCCGTTTCGCACAAGGGCGCCTGATGGTTGGGATCCGCCCGTTCATCGGCCAGCACATTCGGCCGGACTTCGTCCGCCGGGTTCCCGCTCCCGCATTCGATTCGATGTCGGGTGAGGAACGCCGGACCTACCTGGAAACGCACCCCGAGAGCTACACCCTGGTGACACGGTCGCCGGGCGACGGCGGACCTGAACACGATGCCGACACCCAGCGTCTGATCGACCTGGGCGGTGAGGCACTGCAACGTATCGTCGACGCCGGAGCGTTCGAAGAAGTGGATCGGCCGGCGTTGTTCCTGTACCGGTTGTCCACCGGGGATCATTCCCAGCTCGGGATCGTGAGTCTGGTGGCGGTGCAGGACTACCTCGAGGGCAGGGTCAAACGCCACGAGCAGGTCAATCTGGGTCGGGCCGGACACCTGTCCCAACACTTCGAACAGCTGGGCGCCCAATCGAGCCCGATCGCACTCGGATATCGGAGTGACCCGGCCATTCGGTCACTTCTGGACGACATCTTGAGTCGGACCGCCCCCGTGGTCGAGTTCACGTCTGGTGACGGCCTCGAGCAGGCGGTGTGGGTCATCGACGACGAGACCGATTGCGCCGGCCTTGTTGCGGCGCTGTCGAGTCACGATCTGTACATCATGGACGGCCATCACCGTGCGGCGGCTGCCGGGCAACTGCTTGAGCGGGTGCCACATGCCCAGTGGATGCTCGGCGTGCTCTTCGCCGACGACCGGGTCAACATCGAACCGTTTCACCGGCACGCCACGATTGCCCTCGACGCCGACGTTGACGCCGTCCACCGTGAACTCATCGACACGTTGGCGCTCGTCGAGGACGAGTCGCCTCAGAGTGATCTGCCCGAATGGTCCGGTGGTGTCGGCGTGTGGATGGATGGTCGCTGGTGGAGTGGGACTCTTCCCGCCCCGGTCAGCGACTCGCCGTTGGACTCGATCGAGCCAGTACGTCTGCAGACCGGTGTGCTGGGCCCCATTCTGGGGATCGATCCATCGCGCCCCCAGGGACGTATCGACTACTTTCTCGACGAGAAGGACCGGTCCGCAATGCTCGAGGGCCTCGGTGTTCGGGATCTGCTGTTCGTGCTGCGGCCGGTCTCGCCAGCAGAGGTCTTTGCTGTGGCCGATGCCGGACTCGACATGCCGCCGAAGTCCACGTACGTGTTCCCGAAACCCAGGTCGGGAGTCTTCCTCCGACGGTTCTGACAGCAGGTCAGGTCGGGCGAATGATCTCGATCTCGTCCCAGCCGCGAACCGAGTTGATGGCGAAGATCCGATCGGCGCGATCGAGGTCGTCGATGGTGACCACACGTTCGGTCAGCTGTCCACGATCCAGCAGCTCTTCGCGCAGCGTGCCAGCGAGCAGGCCGCCTCGGTGGTCGGGCGTCACGAGCTGGCCGTCGAGCTCGAGTACGAGGTTGGCGATGCAGGTCTCGGTGAGCTCACCCCGCTGATTCCACAGGACGACATCGCCGGCATCGGGGAACCGCTCGAGCGCTTCGTCGTAGCGGGTGCGTGTGGTGGTCTTGTGCACGAGGAACTCGTCGTACGGGTCGGTGGGCATGGTGTCGAGCGGGAGCGCCCGCACCTCGTCGCTGCTTGAGGGAAGGGCCCTCATCTGGAGCTTCGGCGTACCAGCGGCATCGACGAGGAGCCGCAGCATGACGGGCGTGTCTGACCGAACGTTGTTCAGCAGGTCCATGACCCGATCCATGTCGACCGTGATACCGAAGTGGTCACCAGAGCGCAGGAGTCGGTTGATGTGGCGTTGGCGAAGCGAGACGCCGCCGTCGGGCGTCCACGCCATCGTTTCGAGCAGCTCCAGAGGTTTGCCGGCGCGGGCGAGGACCCGGGACTTGTGCTCGGTTTCGCGCCATTCGTCGTGCGGGTCAGAGTCCCATACGATGCCACCGCCCACCCCGTAGGTGCCGGTCCCTTCCAAGAGGTCCAGCCACACGCTGCGGATGACCACATTGCATTCCCAGCGTCCGTCCGGGGAGAGGGCCAGAATCGTGCCGCAGTAGGCGCCACGAGGTGACTGTTCGAGTTCGGAGATGACCCGGGTGGCCTGGTACTTGGGCGCTCCCGTGATGGACGCAACCGGGAAGAGGGCCTGGAGTGCCTCAACGAGCGTGGCGTCGGATTGGGCAACCACCGTGGATGTCATCGTGTGGACGGTTGGATAGTGCTCGACGGTGAGCAGATGCGGAACGTGGACGCTGCCGGGATCGGCGATGCGACCCAGATCGTTGCGCACCATGTCGACGATCATGACGTTCTCGGCGCGGTCCTTGGGACTGGCGTGGAGCTCCTTGGCGATGCGCTCGTCCACCTCGGCGTTGTGGTGGCGGGGTCGGGTTCCCTTCATGGGTTTCGACGTGAGCGTGCCGCCATCCCGGGTGAAGAACAACTCCGGCGAGGCGCTACACAGGGCATGGCTTCCGAAGTGCAGGAAGCCATCGTGTTCGGCCCGCTGCGCCCGAACGAGCGAGGCAAACAGGCCCTCGGCCGATCCCCAGAAGGTGGCGTGGCGCCGGACCGTGTGGTTCACCTGGTACGTGATGCCCGCCCGAATCAACTCGCGGATCGTGCGAATGGACTCCGTGTATGTGGCTTCGTCCTGGTCTGCAGTCCACTCGGAGATCTCGAATGGGCCATCGAGCGGCCCTGCCGACGCCTCTGGGGCGTCGAACACCCCAAGGGCAACCAGCGGGACCGACGGGTCGCGCTGGCTGTGTACGGCGTCGTCAAAGGCCGGGCCGGCGTCGTAGCTGAGCAGCCCGACGACCCATTTGCCGGCCTTCGTGTAGTCCTCGGCCCGTTCGAGGGCCGGGAGCACGTCGGCGAGGTCGTGGATGGTGATGACCGCTTCCGGATCCTCGAATCGCAACCAGCGACGGTCGGGGCCGAAACGAACCAGCGCAGTCTCCAGCTGGGGCAAGCCGGTTCCACTCATCATTGGGTCAGCCTAGGGTCGATCTGTCGTGGTGGCCCCGGGGCCGCTACGGTGGCTGTGTGGTCTACGAAGCACCCGAATACCATCCTGCGTTCGAGGAGTACTGCGAGACGATCTTCGAATTGGCCGAAGACGGCCTCGACGTGAAACAGGCGCGCATTGCTGAGCGCCTCGAAGTTTCACGGCCGGCCGTCTCCGAAATGGTTCGCAAGATGGAGCGCGAGGGGCTTGTTTCCTTCGCCGAATCGGGCTCGTTGGAGCTCACCGAAGATGGGGCCACGCTTGCTCAGCAGGTTGTTCGCCGCCATCGTCTGGCCGAGCGGTTTCTGACCGACGTGCTCGGACTGAGTTGGGCTGAAGCCCATCACGAAGCCGGCAAGTGGGAACACATCATTTCACCAACGGTCGAGGACGCCTTCGTGCGTGTCCTGGGCAATCCCACCACGTGTCCTCACGGCAACCCCATTCCCGGTTCCGGCTACGAACGTCCCACTGGCTCCAAGCATTTGTCCTCGCTCGCAGCGGGGGAGCGGTTCGTCGTGCAGCGCATCCCCGAAGAGCTGGAGTTCGAACCCGGGCTGCTCGAATACCTCGAAGAGGTTGGGATCACGCCGGGTCAGGACGGGCTGGTGACTGCCGCAAGTCCCGACGGAACCGCCACGGTCGAGGTCGAGGGCAAGCCGTTCGGCATTGGCCCGTTTGCGTGCGAGCGCATCGTCGTCTCAAGCGCCTGAACCCTCGTTCACGCGAACCCAACACCTTCGCAAAACGTGAACGGGACGAACAGGCTGAACCTGTTCGTCCCGTTGTCGTTCACATCAGCGAGTGAGCCCGAATTGGGTCAGGCGCAGTTCACCGTGGTGTTCGCTCCGTCTTGACGGAACCGAATCTGGTAGGTGTTGCCATCGCCGGCAGCTCCAGCATCGGTCCAGCTGGTGGTTCCGTCAGGCAGCGTGGCCGTCCAGGAGCCGTTCGTGCGGGCCTGGTAGGAGCTGGCACCAACGTCGTTCCAGGACAGGAGCACGTTGTTGCCCTGCACCGTCAGCGTGCAGACCAGGACCTCGGCATCGACGGTTGCGGTGCCGCAGCTTGCGGTGTCCCGGAAGCCGTTGAAGATGCCGGTTGCCTCATACGCATAGGTGCCTGCGCCGAGTGTCTGGCTGAAGGCGTTCTGGTCGGAGACTGTCGCCTGCCAGTTGCCGTCGCGTCGGATGGTGACCCGGCTGAACTCGCCGCCGTTGAAGGAGACGGTGACGTCGTCGCCAACGACGCCGACGCTGCACGTGATGCCGCGAGCTTCGATGGTGGCGCTGCCACAGTCGGTCGTGCTGCGGAATCCGTTGACGACGCCCGTGGCCTCGTAGCTGTAGGTGCCGGGTGGCAGCGACTCTTCGAAGGTGTTCTGGTCGGAGATCGTTGCCTGCCAGTTGCCGTCGCGTCGGATGGCGACCCGGCTGAAATCGCCGCCGTTGAAGGAGACGGTGACGTCCTCGCCGACCACGCCGACGCTGCAGGTGAGCGTTCGGTCGAGCGTGGTTCCCGAACAGGTCGTCGACTGCTGGATCTCGCCGTTGCGGATGGCTTGCACCTCGTACTCGTACGTGGTTCCGGGGTTCAGGCCGGTGTCTTCCCAACGGGTGCGATCATCGACGGTGGCCTGGAACTTGTCGTCACGACGGACGGTGTACCGGTCGGCGTCGGTGTTGTTCCAGTCGACGAACAGCGAGTTGTCGCCGGTGACCTCGACGACACAGTCGATGGGCACCAGGTCCACACGAACGGTTCCGCAATCGTCGGTCTGGGAGAGGCCGTTGCGGTTGAACCGGAGTTCGTAGGTGAGGTCGGTGTCGACCGGTGCGTCGGTGTCGGTGAACGAGGTGCCGTTGGTTCCATCGAGGAATACATCGTTGCGAGCGATGCGCCATTCAGCGACGTTGCCGATATCGGTCCAGCTGACGACCGGGTTGTTGCCGGCGTCGAGGGCGACCGTACAGCGAGGGTTGCCGACGTCAGGTGTCTGATCGAGGAATGCGGCGCGTCCGGTGTTGAAACCGTTGACCCGTCCACGGTCCTGGCCAAGAAGCAGGCCACGATCCACGACGGTGATCGCAAGGACGCCCTTGTAGGCGTCGCTGCCCGGGTTCCAGGTGGGGATTCCCTTGCCAGTGCTCGGGTTGATTGCACCGATCTGGTACGCCCGGTACACGTAGCCGGTGTCGATCATCTCGGAGCGGAAGGGCTGTACCTGGGTGTTGGCGTTGCAGTACATGCAGTTGGGGCCGGTGGCGTTTGGCGAGGTGCGGCCGGGGTATGCGCTCGGGGCATCCGGGTGGATCATGTAGCGGAAGTGGCCGCCGATGTAGACGGCGTCGTCATCGATGCCGACCGAGAAGACGGAGTCGAACACTCGGGAGACCCAGTCGGGGCGCACTGCGGCGTTGGTGATTGGGTAGCGCACAGCGGTGTCGCAGTTGTAGCCGGAGTCGTGGCCCTGGTGGACCAGGACGAAGAAGGAGCCGTCGGGGCTGACTTCCATGTCACGGATGAAGACGCCGCGCCCTGCGCAGGAGTTGCGGTGGTACATGTTCTGGTCCGGGTCTGCCGGATCCGGGAAGAGTGCGACGAAGTTGGTGACCGATGCGGCGCCGTTGATGTTGATCATGACCACGCCGGGGCGGGTGTAGGTGACGTTGTTGTTCATGTCCAGGATGTCCTGGCCGCGGTGGGTGACGACGAGCTGGGATCCGTCGGGGGTGTGATCGATGTTGGTCACGCCGAGCATTCCGGTCCTGGCGATGCTGGTCTGCGGAACGAAACGGAACGATGCGTCGTAGGCGCCGGTGGTGGCGTCGAAGCGGGCGAAGCTGGTCTGTGCGTGCTCGATTGGGGGACGGCCGGGGGCGGTGTCGTAGATGTTGTTGTAGTTGCCGCCGACGTAGAGCTGGTTGCCCACGAGGTCGAGGGCGAGAACCTTGGCGTCGACGCCGCCGCGGGCGAAGTTGCGGTCCAGGCGACCGGTGGTGACATCGATCTTGGCGATGCGGTTACGAATGCGCACCCGGTCGTCGGTGTGATCGTCGATCATCGTGAACTTGCCGCCGATGTAGACGCTGCGGCCGTCGGCTGCGGGCTCGATGGCCTTCACCTCGACGGTGTTGTTCGACGAGAGGGTGGGCAGGAAGTCTTCGAGCAGGATGCCGCTGTCGATGTCGTAGGCGAAGAGTCCGGCCTGGTTGATCGTTGGACCGTTGCGTGTGGTCTGGATCTGGGTGAAGTTGCCGCCCACGACGACGGCGTTGCCGACCTGTTCGACGGCCCAGACCTCGCCGTCCAGAACGATTGGGGTGTCGAGCCGGGGGTTCTCGGGAACGATGGCACCGGCCACGACGGCTCCGGTCACCACGACCGCGGTGAGAACACTGAACACCAGTGCCACTCTCCGGAAGACTGAGGCCGTGAAACGGGTGGAAAACGACGGAGAGAGATCAGGGCTCGACATATGGACACATCGTATGGACGTTTGGATCCAAACGAATGGGTCTCATGGACCCAAAAACGCTGGAAATTCATAAGAGAAAGCTGTGACGGCCCACAGCTGTGACGCCGGCTACAACGTGCGCTACCGCGCCTCGTGGTTGCGAACGATCAGGAACCAGGCAGCGATGAACGAGAGTGCCACCAGGACGAGCGCCATGAGGCCGGCTTCAGCCACGAAGGACTCGCTGAACGAGCCGAAAATCTTGGTCGCCAGGGTCTGAAAGCCGATGGGCGCCAGGATAAGCGTGATCGGCAGTTCCTTCATCGTCGAAAGCAGCACGAGTCCGCTGGCGGCCAGCAAGCCGGGCGTCATGATGGGGATGTCGATGGAGCGCAGGCGGCGTCGTCCGTCGGCGCCGAGCGTGTGTGCGGCATCGCGGAGCCTGGGTGGAACAGCGTGAACCGCCAGCAGCGTGGTGCCCATGGCGAGAGCGGCGAACCGGATCACGTAGCCGAAGATGAGCAGGAACCGACTGTCGTTCAGCGCGTTGAAGATGATGTCGGGCGAGTCGAGTACCCAGAATCGTGCGGCAAGGGCGATCAGGATGCCGGGAAGTGCGAAGGTGGAGATGACCACCGCATGCCCGACGGTGCCGATTCGTGTGCGGTACCGGCCCACCAGGATGGCGATGGGAAGCACTGCAAGGACCGCCGCGATGGCGCTGAGCAGGCTGACGCCGAAGGTGTTGCCAGTGACCTCGATGACATCGCCTCCGGTGACGGTGAGGCTTCGTCCGCCAGCAGCGCTGCGCTCCAGGCCACGCACGCTCCACTCGATGAGCGCCAGCATGGGGGCGCCCAGGGCGTTGAGCAGCAGGAACACGATGCCGCCGAACGCAGGAAGTCGCCAGCGGCCGAGCGGGGCCGTGGCGGTCATGAGCGATCGGGCCGGGGGCTGGTCCGGGGTGCTTCGGTGCACATTTCGTTCGGCCGCCACAACGATGCCAGCCAGCAGCAGAAGGATCAGGCTCAGGGCCAGAGCCACCGCTTCGTTGAAGACGCCGAGGTTGGTGTCGATCGCTCGGGTGAGCGTGTCGTACCGCAGGATCGAGACCGCTCCGAAGTCGCTGATGGTGTAGAGAAAAACGAGCAGCGTGCCGGCCGTGATGGACCTGGCCACCTGGGGCAACACGATTCGACGGAAGACGGTGAGGGCGCTGTCGCCCAGCAGCAGAGCAGATTGTTCGATGGATCCCGGAAGCGTCGTCATGCGGGCCGCAACCGGTAGGTGAACGTAGGGATAGGTGAACAGCGTGAGCACCAGCCAAGCGCCGAGCAGTCCGTCGAGCTGTGGCGTGCGGTCGATGCCGATTCCGGTGAGCGCATCGTTGACGATGCCACCGGGGTTCAGCGTGCGCACAAGGGCAGCTGCACCAATGAAGGTGGGGTAGACCAGCGGAAGCGGAAGCAGGGTGCGAAGGGTCCGCTTGAGGGGAATGTCGGTTCGCGTGGTGAGCCACGCGGTGCTCGTGCCGATGATGGCGGCCGACAGGCTGACGAGGACGGCCAGCTGCATGGTTCGCCACAGCGGGTCCAGGACCCGTCGGGAGAGGAGGAGGCCGCCGGGGTCGGATCCTTCGGTGAAGTTTCGAACGATCAGATAGATCGCTGGAAGCCCAAGGATCGCGGCGACGAGGACGGACGCAGCTCGGAGCGGCAGGGGTGCGTGCGTCCGTCCTGTCACTGCAAGATCAGCCGTTGATTCCGCTCGCTTCGATGATCTCGACGGTGCGCTGCAGGCCATCGCCGAGCGAATCGAAGTCGACATCGAAGTCGTTGATGCCCTGGTCCAGCGCGGGGAGCACGTCGGCGGCGGCGACACCGTCGGCAAGCGGGTACTCGAGGGTTTCCTGGGTGAAGTATGTCTGCGCCTCAGCGGAGAGCAGGTACGAGATGAGTTGCTCGGCGGACTCCGGGTTGGCGCTGCTTGCCGTCTTGGCTGCTGCGGTGATGATGAGCAACGAGCCGATGTCGTCCGTGGCGAAGTCGTGGTTCAGCGCTCGGTGGTCTTCGCCGATGGCTTCGATTTCCTGGAAGTTGTAGTAGTGGTTGACCAGACCGAAATCGAACTCGCCGCGACCCACGGCATCGACGGTGGGGCGGTTGCTCTCGGTGATGATGGGGTCGTTGTTGGCCATGTCGGCAAGCCACTGGGTGGCGACATCGTCGCCTTCGGTTGCCCGGAACACGGTGAACCAGTCGAGGAAGGACCCGTTGTTCACCGGCAGTGCAACCCGGCCGCTGTACTCGGCTTCGGTGAGTTCAAAGACCGAGGTGGGCAGGTCGGCTTCGGCAACGGCGTCGACGTTGTAGACGAGCACACGCTTGCGTCCGGTGACGCCAACCCATTCGCCGTCGGCGGCGGAGTTCTGGGTGTCGACCAGGCCGAGAACCTCGTCGGAGAGCGGAGCCAGGAGCCCCTCGTTGCTCAGGAACCCAACGGCGCCCGGGGACTTGGAGAGGAAGATGTCGGCGGGGGTGCGATCGCCTTCCTGCTCGAGAGCGAAGGCGAGTTCGGTCGGATCGCCGTACTTGACCGATGTGCTGATGCCGGTTGCGCATTCGAATGCGTCGAGGACGGGCTGGACCAGGTCTTCGCTGCGTCCGGAGTAGATGGTGACGGCGTTGCCGGAGTCTTCGACGCAGGCGCCGTTGTGGATCGTTGCGGCGAGCTCGCCAAGACCGTTGTCGGCGGATGCTGCCGTCGTTTCGGCGTCGTCGGTGGGGGCGACGACGGTGTCGGAGCCGCAGGCGGTCGCCAGCAGCGTGAGGGCCAGGAGGGGGGTGAGAATCTTGTGCATTCGACGACTGTACGGAACCATCTTGCGTTTGTAAAGGGTGCCTAACACCTTTTATCCGCTGGGCCTGTCGTCCAACGGAGAGTGGGGTTCATGGTAGGGGAGCTTTCCGAAAAGCGTGAAGTCGTCGGGCGCGAAAATGAAGGTGCGTGTGGGCGGCCGTGGAGCGATCGGGATGGGTATGGTCAAGGCATGGCCACCACACACGATCACAGCCACGATCACGACCACGAGCACGGTCACAGCCACATGGTGCACGACCATCGGGACGTGCAGGGTGGCGCAGCCCGAGCTGCCGTCTTTGGAGTGAGCGATGGGCTGGTTTCCAACGTGGCACTCATCCTTGGCGTCGCCGCGGCATCAACCGACTCATCCGCCGTCGTGATCGCAGGTGTTTCCGGTCTCCTCGCCGGTGCAGCATCCATGGCCGCCGGCGAATACGTCTCCATGAAGGCGCAGAACGAGCTGATCGAACGAGAACTCCGGATCGAGCGCGAGTCGTTGGAGAAGAACCCGCAGGGCGAGCTACGCGAGCTCCAGAGCATCTACGCCCAGCGTGGTCTCGACGGTGACCGGGCCCGCGAACTGGCCGAAGCCGTGCACGAGGACCCTGAGGTTGCACTCGAGGTGCATGCCCGTGAAGAGCTCGGCGTGGATCCCGATGACATTGGCGATCCCATCGGAGCGTCCGTGGCGTCCTTCATTGCGTTTGCGCTGGGCGCGATCCTGCCGCTCATCCCGTGGTTCTTCCTTGAAGGAACCGCAGCAACCGTGGTCTCGGTGTCCGTTGGGCTCATCGCTGCGGCCATCGTCGGCATCGTGCTCGCCCGATTCACCGAACGCTCACCGTTCCGCACCGCCCTCCGTCAGGTGTCGTGGGCTGCGGGAGCGTGTCTGATCACCTTCGGAATCGGCAGCCTTCTGGGGACCACCGTCGCCTGATCCTGGGCGCCGCCCGAGCGTCGTGCTCGGAAGCTGGCCACTGCGTTGTGGTCAGCCGATGGCGTCGGGCATTTCGCCCTTGCGCGTGGCGATGAACTCGAGCATCTGCTGGTCGGCGGCATCGTCGAGTTCGGGGGCCACGTAGTCGCTCAACATCTGCTTCCAGGTGCCGTTGGCGCGCTGGGCTGCGGTGAGGCTGCCCTCTTCACTCCACTGCTCGAAGCTGTTGTTGTCCGAAATGCTGGAGCGGTAGAAGGCCGTCTCGAAGTTGGCGTACGTGTGGGCGTTTCCGAGGAAGTGTTGTCCGTGCTCGTTGGTGCGGAATGCATCCATGGCCTGACCGTTCTCGGTCATGTCGACGCCCTTGGCGTACACGTTCATGGCGCCCAGCTGGTCGGCGTCCATGATGAGCTTCTCCAGGCTGATCGCCAATCCGCCCTCGATCCAGCCTGCGGCGTGGAGAACGAAGTTCACGCCGGCCTGCATCGTGGGGAGCAGCGTCATTGCGGATTCGTACGCGGCCTGCGCATCGGGCGTCTTCGACGAGGTGAACTGGCCGCCCGAGCGGAAGGGCACACCCACTCGGCGGGCGAGCTCGGCCATGACGTAGATGGCAAGACCACCTTCGGCGGTGCCGAACGTGGGTGCCCCGGTGGCCATGGACATCGAGGTGGCGAAGGTGCCGAACACCACGGGTGCACCTGGCGCGGTGAGTTGCACGAAGGCCATGCCGGCCAGCGCTTCGGCGAGCGCTTGGGCACACAGCCCGGCCACGCTCACGGGGGACATGGCTCCCATGAGGATGAACGGCGAGATCACACATGCCTGGTTTGCCTTGGCGTACACCTCGGCTGCCCCGAGCATCGTGTCGTCCCATTGCAGCGGCGAGTTGGCGTTGATGAGGCTGGTCATCACCGTCTTGTTCTCGAGGTCGCCGCCGAAGGCGAGTCGGCACAGCTCGACCGAGTCGGAGGCCCGCTCCGGTGCTGTGACTGACCCCATGAGGGGCTTGTCGGAGTACTTGAGGTGGGCGTAGACCATGTCGAGATGCCGCTTGTTCACCGGTACGTCGACGGGCTCACACACCGTGCCGCCGGAGGCATGCAGGTGGGGAAGTTGGTACACAAGCTTCACGACGTCCTGGAAGTCGCTGATGGTGGCGTACCGCCGACCCTGGTCGAGGTCGGTGATGAACGGTGAGCCGTAGTTGGGAACGAAAACCGTGGCGTTGTCGCCGATCTTCACGTTGCGTTCCGGGTTGCGAGCCGACTGGATGTAGCTGCTCGGAGCGTTCTCCTGCACGATCTGGCGGGCCAGGCCCTTCGGGAAGAAGACAAACTCGCCGTCGATTCGGCACCCGGCTGCCTCGAACCGTTCGAGGGCCTGGGGGTAGCCGTTGAACTGAATACCGATCTCGCTGAGGATCGTCTCTGCGTTGTCTTCGATCTGTAAGAGGGCGGCCTCGTCGAGAACGCTGACGGGCGCGAGGGTCCGTTCCAGATAGGCCTGCGTGACTGCGCTGGTGGCGGCTCGCTTGGCCTGGCGGGCGGCGCGGCCGCCGCCGGAGCGTCCACGTCGTGGGGCGTCGGTCATGATGTCTCCTCTGGGGCGGGCTCTGCAGATGCGGGTTGAGCGCTACGGCGTCGCCGGCGTCGTCCCCCGCCGGCCTCTCCGCCAGCTGCAGCTGCATTGGCGAATCGGCGCTCGGGAAGCGTGATGGCTTGTGAAAGGTGCGGATACGAAGCGGAGGCGTGGGGGATCGCCATGGCTTGCACGAAGTGATCCTGGAATTTGGGCTCCGTGGCAGTCTCCACCTTCTGAATGGTGGGAATCAGATCTTCGATGGTGCGACGGGCGGTGGCAGACAGCAGCGCGATCACGGCGCCGGTTCCGGCGGCGTTGCCTGCTGCAGTCACATGGTCCAGGTCGCAGTCGGGCACGAGGCCGAGGGCCACGGCGTACACCGGGTCAATGTGGCTTCCGAAGGCGCCAGCGAGGCGAATGGAGTCGACCTCGTCGATGCTCAGCTGATCCATCAGCAGGCGGATGCCGGCGTAGAGGGCGGCCTTGGCCAGCTGGATGGCCCGGATGTCGTTCTGGGTGACGAGAATGTCTGGCGTGCCTTCGTGCAGCAGGTAGCTGAAGGTTCGGTCGTCGCTGCGGATGCGGCTGGACCGGGAAGCGAGCTCGCCGTCGATTACTCCGTCAGCGGAGATGATGCCGGCGATCATCATCTCGGCCACGACCTCGATGATTCCTGAGCCACACACGCCGGTAATGGCGATTTTCTTGGTGTCCTCGGCGAAGCCGGGGTCATCGGACCACAGCTCGGAGCCGATGATGCGGAACCGTGGCTCCAACGTTTCGGGGTCGATGCGGACCCGTTCGATGGCTCCGACGGTGGCGCGCTGTCCCGACGAGATCTGGGCCCCCTCGAAGGCCGGGCCGGTTGGACTCGATGCCGCAAGCAGCAGGTCCCGGTTGCCCAGGACGATCTCGGCGTTGGTGCCCACATCGACGATGAGCTGAACGCCTTCGGACTGATCGGGCCGTTCGGAGAGGATGGCGCCTGCGGTGTCGGCGCCGACGTGTCCGGCGATGCAGGGAAGGATATACACGCGGGTCACGTCGCGGGCATCGATGTTGAGGAACGGGGCACGGGTCTCGACGGCTCCGTCGGTGGCGAGCGCAAACGGCGCGCCTCCCAGGGGAACGGCATCGAGACCGAGCAGAAGGTGATGCATGATCGGGTTGCCGACGAGCACGATCTCCAGAACGTTCTCGCGGTCTTCGCCGATCTCGTCGACCAATTCGCCGATCAGTTCGTTGATGGCTTCCTGAACGGCCGCAGTCAGATCGACCTCGCCGCCGGGGTTCATCATCACGTAGGAGACCCGGCTCATCAGGTCTTCGCCGAACTTGATCTGCGGGTTCATCCGGCCTGCGCTGGAGAGCGCCTCACCGGTGCTGAGGTCCAGCAGATGCCCGGCGACCGTCGTGGACCCGATGTCGATGGCGACACCGAGGATCCGGTCGTGGAAGTCAGGCCAGGCGGCGACGATCTCGGTTTCGTCACGGACCGCAACGGTGATGGCCCGGCCCTTTGTGAGGATTGCCTGAATTTCGCGCAGCACGGCCAAGGGTGTGACGAGCCCCGTGAGGCCCCAGTCGGTCTGCAAGGCGTCACGCAGAAGGTCGAGCTCGCTGCGAGGCGTCTCGAGTTCCTGCTTGGTGACCGTGGTGTAGTGCAGCCGGATGACCGGATCGATCTGGATGTCGTCGACGTCGAGGCGCTTGCGAACAACCTGGCGGTGAACCTGGCTCTCGGCGGGTACGTCGATGACGACGTCGTCGAGGATCTCTGTGTGGCAGCCAAGACGGTGTGCGGGTGAACCGAGCGGCCGGCGTCCGCGATAGTCGGTGGTTTCGCTGGGTCCGGGAAGGCTGACGCTGGTCTCGGCCGACACGATGCCATGTTTTGCGAACTCGCCAACCTCGGGGACCACCTGGCAACGCCCGCAGATGCCGCGGCCGCCGCAGACCGTGTCCAGATCCACGCCGAGCTCGCGGGCGGCGTCGAGCACGTTGGTGCCGTGTTCGACCTCGCCCTGACGTCCCGAAGGAGTGAAAACGATGCGTGCCATGTCGGTCATTGTGGTGGGCTCAGGCCCGACGACGTCCGCCGCGGCGGCGTGCGCCACCTGCGCCGCCCCCGGCTTCGGGGTCGCGCTTGGCCGCGATCCAGGCTGCGCAGTTCTCGTCGTGGCCATTGAGCACGTCGGCGGCCATGACGCAGTCCTTCACTTCCTGGTGAAGGGGGCTCATGATGGCCGAGGTCATACCGGCACCGATGGCCATGGCAAGGAAGTTGCCGGTGATGTGGTGGCGTGCGGGAAGGCCGAAGCTCACGTTCGATGCGCCGCAGGTGGTGTTGACCCCAAGCTCGGTCCGCAGCTTGCCGACGAGTTCGAAGACCTGGCGGCCGGCGGTTCCCATGGCTCCGATGGGCATGACCAGGGGGTCGACGACCACGTCTGCCGCGGGGATGCCGAAGTCGGCGGCGCGGTTGACGATCTTCTTGGCGACCTCGAACCGGACGTTCGGGTCTTCGGAGATGCCGGTCTCGTCGTTGGAGATGGCGACCACGGCGGCGCCGTGCTTGGCGACGAAGGGGAGGACACGTTCCAGGACTTCTTCTTCGCCGGTGACCGAGTTGATCAGGGGCTTGCCTTCGTAGACCTCGATGGCGGCCTCGAGGGCCTCCACGATGGACGAGTCGATGGCGATTGGGACGTCGGTGACGGCTTGGACTTCCTTGATGGCCCGCACAAGCAGTGCTGGTTCGTCGGCCAGCGGAATGCCGGCGTTCACGTCGAGCATCTGTGCGCCAGCTTCGACCTGGGCGAGCGCGTCGGAGACGACACGGCTGAAGTCGCCGTTCTTCATTTCTTCGGCCAGCAACTTTCGGCCGGTGGGGTTGATGCGTTCGCCAATCATGACGAAGGGACGGCCGAAGCCGATGACGACTTCTTTCGTTGCTGAGGAGATCACGGTGTCGGTCATGGGTAGTGCTTTCTCAAAAAGGAATGGTGTTTGGGGGAGACAGGGTCAGGCGTTGGGGTCGATGGCGAGTGCATCGTCGGCCTCGGCGGCAGCTGCAGCTGCTTCGTCGGCGGTTGCGCCTTCGGTGTTGGGGTCGAAGCCGCCAGTGGCAACGAACGTGTTCAGGTGTTCCGGGGTGAATTCGGCTTCGATCTCGGCGACGAGGGCTGCGACCGCGGCTTCGATGTCGCCGTCGGCGGGCCGGGACTCGGCTCCCATTTCGGCGATGTAGCTGTTGGCGTCCTTCAACCCGGCGACCATGGCGGCCCGATCGATGGCCTTCTGGAAGCGGTGTGGCAGCTCGACCTGCACCTTCTGGTCACCGGACGTGCCGTTGACCTGGGCGGGGATGTCGCGCCACTTGATGATTTTGAGCGATGGGCCACCACCGCGACGTCGACGACCACTCATGCTGGTGTTCCCTTCAGTTCCAGTACTCGGGATTCGAGTAGACCGCGTCCGACGTTTGATTGGTCGAGCCGCAGGTTGAGACGATTCGCACATCGTTCCGCTGCCTCCTGGAGTTCGGGGGTGGGGGACTGGGCGATCCACAACACGCGGGTGTAGTTGCCGAAGTACATGTCGCGTAGTTCGGGGTGATCGGTGAGCCCGAGGGCCCCGAAGATCAGGGCATTCTGGTGCTTGAGCAGGTAGTCGGTCACGAAGAACGTGCCGAGCTCGCCTTCGAATTCGTCCATCCAGTTGTCGAGACCGGCGAAGAAGGCGTAGCAGTGATCGCCGGGCATCCGTTCGACATGGGGATAGTGCGCAATGAGCCGGTCGAGGTGACCACCGGTGCCACAGTCGCCGTATCCGAGCAGGATCTGGGTGTAGTCGCCGGCCCGGTCCTGGAGGATGTCCTGGATGGCAGGAACGATCTTCTCGGGACGGTTGTGGTAGTTGGCTGGCAGATACTCGAAGTCGACGTGATCCCAACCGGGAGTATCGGTGATGACGCGAAGGTCACTTGCCAGAGCGGCGCACGAGAGGACAAGTGTGCGCCCGGCCTGGTCAGGCGGCAGCACGACGTTCCTTGACCAACGCGCTGGCCATTTCCGAGGCAACGGCAGCGTCGCGGCAGTAGCCGTCGGCACCGACAGCGGTGCCGAATTCCTCGTTCAATGGTGCACCGCCGACGAGGACGATGAACTCGTCACGCATGCCTCGTTCGATGAGGGTGTCGATGACAACCTTCATGTACGGCATGGTGGTGGTGAGCAGTGCAGACATGCCAAGGATGTCGGGCTGGTGCTCCTCGATGGCGGCGATGTACTCGTCGACGTCGGTGTTGATGCCAATGTCGACGACTTCGAATCCGGCGCCCTCGAGCATCATGGCGACGAGGTTCTTGCCAATGTCGTGGATATCGCCCTTCACGGTGCCAATGACGACCTTGCCGATGGACTCGGCGCCGGTTTCGGCAAGGAGCGGACGGAGGATGGCCATGCCGGCCTTCATGGCGTTGGCTGCCAGAAGCACCTCGGGAACGAACAGGATGCCGTCACGGAAGTCGATGCCGACGATGCGCATGCCCTCGACGAGTGCGTCGTTCAGGACCTGATCGGGACCCCAGCCTCGTTCGAGGAGAATGTTGGTGCCTTCGGCGATCTCATCGGCGAGGCCGTCGTAGAGGTCGTCGTGCATCTGGGCGGTGAGCTCATCATCGGGGAGGTCAGCAAGGATGATTTCTTCCTCGTCACTCATGAAATTCTCCGTGTTTTGAACTGGGCTGCCGCAGCGGCCGGATGGTCACACCGAGCCAGGGGTGGCCCGATCGTGTGGTGGGGTCTCTTTGTATCTTGTCGTATCTTGTCGGCACGGGCAGGGGGCGTCGAAAGTGCGTACACCTTGGACCCTTGGCTGTTCCGCATCGTGAAACAGTACCGTATCATGAAACAGCTCGTCCAAGGAAGTGGGCAGAGGAAATGGGCCTCCCGCCGCTCATGAGCAGGGCAGGGGCGCCGATGATGTGAGAACGGCGGAACATCGATCTCCCACCCCAACAAGTGAAGCGAATGGACGACAGACAATCCGCACAACTCCGTAGTCGTATCGTCGCTGCGCTGCTGATGGCAGTCGGTGCGATCTTCGCGCTCCGCGTCTTCGCTGGCCCCACGCTCTCGTTCCTTGTGCTCACGGTCGTGATTCTGGCCGGCATGGCGTTGGGCATGTCGCTGCGCGGCCACTACGACGACTTCACCGGCAAGGGTCTCCGGACCCGCAGGCACCAGGCTGCAGCGATCGACGACGACGAGGTCCCATCCGACGTGCAGGAACTCAGTTGGCGCTATGGCCAAATGGGCCAGCGCATGCGACGCAGCCTGCAGCTCCGTGACGACGAGTCAGCAATTCTCGAACTCATTGCCGAGGACACCGAGCGGGCAATCGTACTTCGCAGCATCTCGGAGCTGCTGGCCAACCAGTTCCCCGGCTCACGATTCCGATTCGCCACCGCATCGATCGGCCGTCCCGATCAGGCCGACCGCACCTGGCCAATCGTCGACGAAACCGAACAGGACGCCGCGTGGGTGTTGCAGGCCGTACTCGTCGACCCGGCCCAGAACCCCGATCCCGACGTCATTGCGCTGGCCCAGGACCTGGCCCGACTTGCCCTCGACAAGGCACGCGACCGAAACAGCCTTCGCTACCAGGCCGACCACGACGTTCTGACGGGCCTGCTGAGCCGCCGGGCAATTCTGGCCGAGCTGGACCGATCGCTCGCACACTCCAACGCCGTTGGCCTCATCTACGGCGACGTCGACCACTTCAAGAGCTTCAACGACAGCCTGGGCCACCTCGCCGGCGATGAACTGCTCGTCGAGGTCGCTTCCCGCCTGAAGACCAATGCCCAGGAGTCCGACCTCACGATCTCGGCCGGCCGTCTTGGTGGCGACGAGTACCTGCTGGTCATCTCCGGCTGCACCGAGCACCAGGCAACCGACTTCGCCGAGCGACTCGAGTTCGCCATGCGGGCACCGTTCACTCTCGGCGCCATCACCACCTCGGCATCGATGAGCTGGGGCGGCAGTTTCTGTGTGGCCTCTGCCGGCAACAGCGCAGACCTTCTTCGTGAAGCCGATGTTGCCCTCTACCAGGTCAAGCGAAACGGCCGAAACGCCGTGCGATTCTTCGACGACGAGCTGCGAGCGTGGACCGCCGAGCGCAAGCGTCTCGAGAACGACCTGGCCCTGTCGATCAGCAAGAAGTCCGGTATCCATACCGACTTCCAGCCACAGTTCAACAACAAACGTGAGCTGATTGGCTTTGAAGCCCTCGGCCGCTGGCATCGCCAGGGCGTGGGCCTCGTCCGCCCCGACGAGTTCATTCCTGTCGCTGTCGAGCGTGGGCTCATGGCCGACTTCGATCACGAAATCTTCAAGCATGTTGCCCGGGTGCTCGGTTCCTCACGCAAGGAGGGCCGCTCGTTCGGCTGGGTCAGCATCAATGTGTCGGCAGAGCGTCTGGAACGCGCCGACTTCGTTGAGGCCACGCTTTCGGCGCTTCGACAGGAGTCGATCGATCCCAAGGATGTGATCGTCGAGATCACCGAGTCGTCGCTGTTGCGCGATCTCAGTGAACGAGGTCGTCGTCTTGAGGAGCTCCGCCGTTGGGGTATCCGTATCGCGATCGACGACTTCGGCACCGGGTACTCGTCGCTGTCGTATCTGCGTGAGCTGCCGGTCGACATTCTGAAGCTCGACAAGGAATTCGTCTCCGACATCGACACGTCCGCAGAGAGCCAAGCGATCGTGCAGGCGATCCTGGCGTTGGCCCGGGCCCTCAAGCTCCAGACGGTGGCCGAGGGTGTGGAACGCGACTCACAGTTCGAGATTCTGTCGAAGCTCGGCTGCGACATCTTCCAGGGCTACCTGCTTGGACGTCCGCTCAAGCTCGACGTGGCACGCGAGGCGGCAGCACAACGCTGGCGTCCCGACCCGTTCTCCACCGCATACGTCTGGGAAGACCACCCACCAGCGTCCCCAGCAACCCTGGAGACCCGAAGCGGCGTGCCCTTCACCATCAAGCTCGACAACCCCAGCCTGCGTTAGGAAAGCCTTCGGGTTCCTCAAGCTTCGCTTAGCACCTGCTGGCGCCAGTCTTCTGTTGCTTCTACTTGGTTGAAGGTGAAGACGTGGAGGCCGGTGACGTTGAGGGCTTCGAGGTCGGTGACCATTGGCTCGAGGATGTCGTCGGGGTCGTAGGCGCCCGGTGACATGAGCTTGGTGACCGCGGCTCGGTTCTTTTTGAGGAACCGAAGCGATGCACCCACGCCAAGGCGTACGCCCATGGTCATGAGCTTGGTGCGGTCGACCACGCCTGGGATTCCGAGCTGCACGGGCAGGGTGAAGCCTGCGGCGCGCTCTTCCTTCAGCCACGAGGTGATGAGGTCGGTGTCGAAGCACATCTGGGTGCTGGCCCAGCCCTCGACGCCGGCTTCGGCCAACAGCGCCTGCTTCATGTGCAGGTGTTCGTGGATGACCTCGTTCGGGATGAGGGCATGGCCGTCGGGGTACGACGTGATGCCGACCTTCTTCAGTCCGTGTTCGGTGGCGAACAGGTCCTGCAAGAAGGCGTGCGCACCTTCGTAGGGGCCAGCGGGCTCTTCGGCGTCACCGGCGACGACGAAGATCGTGTCGTAACCCTCGGTCTTGAACCAGTTGGCGAGCTTGTCGACGTGGTCCTTGCCCTCGACCAGACGGGCCGAGATGTGCGGGACCGGTCGGTGACCGAGGTCGCGGATGCGGTCGGTCAGCTCGACCGTTGCGTCGAGACCCTTCACCGGGCTCGCCGTCACGGAGACGAGCGAGTTGGCGGGGAGTGCCTCGATGCCGGCCTCGACCGACTTCAGAGGAATCAGTTCGAAGGTCATGCCCTCGACGAGCTGACGTCGGTACGCCATCTCGGGCGAGTCGACCGTCGGCTTCTTGTCTTTGCTGAAGAGTGCCATCAGGGTGCTTTCTAACTGAGGTTGATGATGTTGCCGTCGGCGTCGATGTCGATCTTCTGGGCGGCCGGCGCCTTGCCCAGGCCGGGCATGGTGCGCATGTCGCCACAGATCGGGTACACGAAGCCAGCACCCACGGAAGCACGAACTTCGCGGACGGGAAGGGTCCAACCGGTGGGAGCTCCCTTGAGTGCTGCGAATGCCGAGATCGACAGGTGGGTCTTGGCGATGCAGACCGGCAGGTTGCCGAAGCCGTTGGCCTCGTAGTTGTCGATCTGCTTGGCTGCGGCCGGGGAGACGTCGATGCCGTCGGCGCCGTAGACCTTCTTGGCGACGGTTTCGATCTTCTCGCGGATTGGCATGTCGTCGGGGTAGAGGACCTCGAACTTGGAGGGCTCGTCGGCTGCCTCGGCGATCGCGGTTGCGAGCTCGGTCGCACCCTGGCCACCGTCGGAGAAGTGGGTGGACACTGCGGCCCGTGCGCCGTATTCGGCGGCGATCTCCTTGATGGCGTTGATGTCTTCGTCGTGGTCGCCGGGGAACACGTTGATGGCGACGACTGGCGTGACACCGTGGACCTGCATGTTCTCGAGCTGCTTGCGCAGGTTGTCGCCACCCTGGTGGACTTCGTCCGGGTTGGCTTCGAGCAGTGCGGGCGGAAGTTCCTTGCCAGCGACGATCTTGTGGTTGCCGGAGTGGGCCTTGAGTCCACGGACGGTTGCGACGAGGACCGCAGCGTCGGGAGCGATGCCCGAGTAGCGGCACTTGATGTTGAAGAAGCGCTCTGCGCCCATGTCGGCGCCGAAGCCGGCCTCGGTGAGGAGGTAGTCGGCGGTCTTGATGCCGATCTGGTCAGCGACGATGGAGCTGTTGCCGGTGGCGATGTTTCCGAAGGGTCCGGTGTGCACGAGTGCAGCGGTGCCTTCGAGGGTCTGCATGAGGTTGGGCTTGATGGCTTCCTTGAGGATGACCGTCATGGAGCCAGCGGCGCCGATCTCTTCAGCGGTGACCGGGGTGCCGTCCTTGGTGTAGCCGAGCACGATGCGTCCCATGCGGACTCGAAGGTCCTGGAGGCTGGTGCAAAGCGCAAGGGCAGCCATGACCTCGGAGGCGGCGGTGATGTCGAAGCCGGTCTCGCGGGGGACACCGTCGAGGCGGCCACCAAGGCCGATGACCGCGTTGCGCAGTGCCCGGTCGTTGACGTCGAGCACGCGGCGCCAGGTGATGTTGTTGGTGTCGATGCCGCTCTCGTTGCCGTGGTAGAGGTGGGCGTCGAGCATGGCCGAGCAGAGGTTGTGGGCTGCGGTCACGGCGTGCATGTCGCCGGTGAGGTGCAGGTTGAAGAGCTCCATCGGGACGACCTGGCTGTAGCCGCCGCCCGCTGCGCCGCCCTTGATGCCGAAGGTCGGGCCCATGGATGGCTGACGGATGGCGATGGTGGCGGACTTGCCGATGAACTGGAACGCCTGGCCGAGACCGACCGTGGTGGTGGTCTTGCCTTCGCCCAGCGGCGTGGGAGTGATTGCGGAGACCACGACGTACTTGGCGTTGGGCTTGTCGGCCATCTTGGGGATGGCTTCGAGCTGCACCTTGGCGGCACCGATTCCGTAGGGCTCCAGGTTCTCCTGGGGGATGCCGGCGCGGTCGGCGATCTCGGTCAACGGAAGCAGTTCAGCGCCTTGAGCGATCTCAAGATCGGATGGAAAAGCCATGACGGTGTCCCCCTGGGGAAAGGTGAATTTGGCCGGCCACGGTAGAGCCGACTGCGATAGAGGGACACTGTAGCAATCCGTTCCGCATTACGGAAGTGTTCCACGATGCGGAATTTACTCGTCGAGTGCCTCGAGGAGCTCGGGGTTTGGTTGGAAGCCCGCCAAACGATCTTCCGGTGAGAGGTCGGCGACGAAGTCGCAGTCGTCGTCCTCGGCCAGGGCAAGCACACGATCGAGCTCCCGCTGGGCAGTTTGGTCGGGGCGATCAGGCGTGAACTGGTCGAATTCCCCCATGGGAGGGTTGAGGCCGCTGATGGCGACCTCGTGCTCGATGCAGCGGACATCGCGCTGGTTGCCAGGAATCTGCAGGACGAAGAACAAGCCGATTCCGGCCGCAGCCATCATCAGCAGTCCACGGACGCGCCACCATTCGAACCGGAGTTCGCTGGGTTCGACTGCCTCGGGGTTCTTGTATTGCGGGGCGCCGATGAGGTTCCAGATGGAGCGGGGTTTGATGACGAACAGCAGCCCAAGAGCTGCCATCGCCACGAAGATGCACGCGAGGGCGATGACACCGAAGATCATGGGTCAGGTACCCGCCAAGCGATCGACAACTGCTCCGAACGCCTCGCCCGCCTCGCCGCCGCCTTGTTGAATGACGACGTAGCTGAAGCCCCACCGTTCGCGACGGGCCTGGAGGGTTTCACAGATCTCGTCGACCGAACCAACCAGGAGCGCCGGGCTTTCCGCGACGACCTCGACCGGTGCACCGAACAGCTCGGAGAACAGCGCCAGCTGGCCTTCGCGGTCGTCGGTCACGGCGGTCTGCATCGTGAGGGAGTTCAGTTCGATCTGGTCGAAGCGGTCTCCAGCGGCTTCTTTGACTCGGGCGACCTTGGCGTCGTAGGCGTCGGGCATGGAGTCGGCGACGGCGTCGCTGCCGATCTCGCCGGCGCGGAGGTTGGCGGTGATGCCGACGATGTCGGCATTGCGTGCGGCGACCCCGAGCATGCGGGGACCGCCGCCGCCGATGATGACCGGCGGTCCGCCTTTGCGGTGGGGCATTGGCTGCCCGTCGTATCCGTCGAGTTGGTAGTGGGTGCCGTCGTAGTCGGCGGCGCCTTCGGACCAGCATCGGCGAATGACTTCGAGGCTCTCCTCCATGCGTTCGATTCGTTCGCCGGGCGGGTCATATTCCATGCCGGTCTGCTCGTAGTCGGTCCGCATCCAGCCGGCACCGATTCCAAACTCCAACCGGCCTTCCGAGAGCATGTCGAGTGTGGCCATCTCCTTGGCCAGGATGATGGGGTGGCGGTAGTCGTTTCCGAACACCAGCGCTCCGACGTTGAGCGTCGTGGTCACCGCGGCCGCGGCAGACAGTGCGGCGATGGGCCCGATTTGGTCGTGGAAGTGGTCGGGCATGGACAGCGTGGAGTAGCCGAGGTCCTCGGCCATTCGAGCGGTGTCGGTCCATGAGCGGCCGGCGATGGGGCCACGGACATTGAGGCCGAAACGGAAGGGTTTGGTCATGGGGCCAGTCTGACAGGTGGACGACGCTGCTCGTCAGACGGAGACGCTGGCCCACGCGTCGAAGGCCGCATGGATTTCGGAGCTCTGACGGCGGGCCCCCGTTTGAAGGTATTCCATGGCATTGAGCGAGGCGTTGTGTGCGTCGAGGCTGGAGCCGGCGACGATGTCTTCGACCACTCGCATGAAGTAGTCGTGCTGGTGGCCGTCGACGAAGGTGTAGTGCACACACACGTCGGTGTGGCCGCCGATGAGGATGAGTGTGTCGGCCTTCAACCCCTTGAGCAGGATTTCGAGCTCGGTGCCGAAGAAGCAGCTGTAGCGACGTTTTCGAATGAAGTAGTCGTCATCGCGCATGCCAACGGCTGGCGAGACGGCAGTGCCGGGGTCGCCTTCGAGCAGGTGGATGCCTTCGGCTCCGTCGAGTTCACGGCCGAAGTCGATGAGGTCGCGGCGGTGGGCTTCCTGAAAGAAGATCACGGGAACCTTGCAGTCTCGGGCCTTTTGGATGAGCGCTGGGGCCTGTTCCATTGCGGCGTCGTAGCCGGGCATGAGGGGAATGGAGACCTCGGTTGGGTCTTCGCTCACGTTGATCTCGCCGCCCTGAATGTCGATGACGATGAGTGCCGGCTTGCCCTCGATGATGTTGCGTTCGGTCATTGCGTCACGGTAGCGGAGGTGGCGTCGGGCTGGGGCGCTTGGTGGGGCACCCGCTCTGCGAGGAGTTTGTGGAACAGCTCGTCGGCTGCGCCGGGGTTGCCGCGATACTGCTCGGCAACCGCTGCGACCTCGCTGGCCGAGAACTGCAGCGGGTTGCCGGTGGAAGCGACGGATTGCAACCGACGGTTTGCGATCTGGGCGAGAAGGGCGGCGTCGGCGGGCTGCAGATGGTGGGTGACGACTCGGAACCCCGACCGGGTCCCGAGTGCGGTGAGGTCGACGTGGGTGCCAATGACGAGGGTGACGCGGGCCGCTGCCAGGCTGCGGAACCATCGCTGCCGGACAGGTGCGGGCATGCGGTCGATCTCGTCGCCGTAGACGATTCCTTGCAGGTCTTCCGCCTTTGGAGGCCGGGCCCACCGGGTTGTGTACGGCGACCGGGGAACCCAGTGGTACGGCCCGGGTGTGAGCGAACGCCAGTGCTGAACCTGGGTGGATTTGCCGAGTCCGCTCTCGCCAACGACCTGGACGAGCGTGCGAGATCCGGGCGCGGGAGGGTCGGCTAGGCCACGTGAGACGAAGCTCTGGAGGGGAGGCGCATCGTGTGGCGGCGCAGCGAAGGGGTTGGTGGTCAGGCCAAGGGCTCGGTAACGATCGGCGCTGGCCGTTTGGCGTCCGCTTCAGGCATGCGGAAGCGGGTGTGGGTACGTGTAGCGGCCCAGTCCTCCAACGGGCAGCACCAGGACGTTGGCGGACGACTTCTGGTCCCGCTTCATGGCGATGTCGGTGCGAGCTTCGATGTACCAGCGGACCCGGATGAGCGAGCCGTCGTAGGAGATCGGTGCGTCGGTCGGAATGTCGAGGCGAACCTGGCCCGACGTCATTCCGTATTCGTCCACCGGGAGCTGGGCGTTCGCGTGATCTTTGGTGTCGACGTCGCCGCGGCCCTCGGTGAACATGGTCAGCCGAATACGAACCGCCCGGACCTGGCCAAAGGTGCTGTCGTTGGCTTCGCCGTCGGACGGCGAGCGCTTCACATCGCAGATGAAGTGGCCGCCGACCTCGGCGATGTCGCTCTGCAGGTGAATTTCCAGGTTCGGGTCGTAGGAAGTCATCAGCCGGGTTCCTCCGTGGCGTCCTGAATGTGGCGGGCGCTGCGGTGCAGGATCGGGGCCACGTGCAGGTCGAAGGAGCTTCGGTTCAGGAAGCCGCTGCCCTCGGTGTCGAGCTTGAGTTCCCAGCTGACCTTGTTGTCGGCGAGGTCCAGCGTGGGGCCACCGGCGTCGAGCGGGATGACGAGGGGAACGGTGGCGGTGAGGAGCTTGTCGGCAAGGGACGCCTGGATGGTCTGGCGGTCATCCGCTGCGGTGTGCGTGGCGGTGTGGGTGTCGGTGCCGACCGTGTATCGGGCTTCTTCGGTGCAGGTGAGTTTCGCTGGTGATGGACAGGGTCGTGTCGGCCAGCGGTCGCTTGGAGCGACGAAGCAACCGGACCTGGTTTGTGGAACCCAGGGTCAGCGGCCATTCATCAAAGTGCAGCTCGGCTGGCTCCCATCGCAGATGCTGCCGCAAGCCGAGCCAGCCGAACAGGCCGGCGACGAGAGCGAGGAGACCGAGGAAGATGGCCAGGACGAAGCTGCCGCTGATGAGGCTGGCGATGAACCCGATGGCCGAGAGAACGGCGATACCTGCGCCAATGACCCCAATCGTCAGTGCGCCGCTGTCGACGATGACGTGAGCTGGCTGGCTGCCCGATGTCGCGGCGGGGAAGGTCACGGACCAACCGTAGTTGGCCGACGGCTGCCGGGCCGACGACTCCAAAACCCGATCTGTGCAGCGCTGGGATGCCACATGGGCATCTGTGGCTGCACAGATCAGGGGAGGGGGAGAGATGGCTGGGGTTCAGCCGGCGATGGTCGTTCGCAGGAGGATGGTGTTGTCGATCTCAAGGTCGGTGCCCCAGATGAGCTCTGCAGCGCCATCCCAGCAGCCGTCGGCGTTGTACATCCGGAACAGGAGCGGGTCTGCCCCTTCGAAGATGATGTCGCATGCTCCGGACCGCATGGCTGGTGTGCGGTTGGCGAACGTCTCTTTGGCGGAGAGGCGTGCAATCTTCCGCTCGTCGATGCGCATTGCGTCGGTGGCTGCCTGATCGACCACGTTGATGCCCGGGTCGACCGCCATTCGCAGCTCCCGTTGTGCCCACACCGGCTCGGATTCCGACCCGCCATTCGGGTTCGGTTGGACACCGAGGAGATGCACGAGCCGGCATTTCCTTACACCCCGTCACAGATCTTCTTTCCGGGATGTTGCCCTGCCGCCAGCGATAGGGTTCGCGGCGGAACGCAAGGAGCCCACGAGTGAGTGATCTGAAAGCTGAGCTCGAGGCGGATCTTGGCGTGGTCGTGGTGGCCATGCAACGGGTTGGCGGTGGTGACATGGCCGAGGCGTTTGCCGCCGACTTGGACGACGGTCGTCGGGTCTTCGCGAAGACACATGCGGCTCCACCGCCGGGGTTCTTTGGCCGTGAAGCCGCCGACCTGCGGTGGCTGAGAGAACCTGGCGCGCTCGCTGTGCCGCTGGTGCTTGGGGTGTCCGACGATGCGCCGGCCCGGCTGGTTCTGGAGTGGATCGAACCGGGTGGCCGGGGTGGTTCCGACGAGGCGGAGTTCGGGCGGAGCCTCGCTGCGCTGCATGCGGCTGGCGCAGACGTATTCGGCCGGACCGATGGTCGGACGACCGGGTCGCAGGCGCTGCCGAACGGCCCGTGTGAAACCTGGGTGGAGTTCTTTGCTGAACGTCGGCTGCTTCCGCTTACCCGGCTGGCCGTGGACCGTCGCGCTCTTCCGGGAAACCTGGTGGCGTCGCTGGAGAACGTGGCGTCTCGGCTCGACGATCTGGGTGGTCCTCCCGAGCCACCGGCGCGCCTGCACGGAGACCTGTGGGCGGGAAACCGAATGGTCGATTCAGCGGGAACCAGTTGGTTGGTCGACCCGGCCAGCCATGGCGGTCACCGGGAGTTCGACCTGGCCATGATGCGGCTCTTCGGGGGCTTCGGCGAGGACGCATTTCGGGCGTACGAAGAGGTCGCTCCGCTCGCCGCCGGCTGGGGGCAGCGCATTGGTCTGCACCAGCTTGCGCCGTTGGTGGTGCACGCCATCAAGTTCGGAGGCGGGTACGTGGGCGCCGTTGCCGATGCGCTCGCAAATCTTCGTTGAGGGTCAGAGGTCATTCGGTTCAATCCGGTTGATTCGTCTTCGCAGCGCGCCGATGCCTTCGTTCTGGCGGAGAGCGACGGAGATGAACACATGAACGTTGGCGACGACGGGGTGCTGTATTCGAGAGCACCGAAGAGCGATGAGGGCATGCGACGGGCGATGGAGGCGGCGCAGGCCACGATTCCGTTGTTCTGGCGCGAGATCCATTGGGAGATGCACCGCATTGTTCCGTTCATGGACATGTCGGTGATGAAGGTGGCGTTCTCCGACAACCCTTCGCTGATCTCGGCAATCACGAGCGAAGGCGCCGACGATGTGGAATACATGTGGGTCGTCGATCCGTCGTTCAACGGTGTGGAGTGGACGGGCACGGTGGTCAACACCCCGCTTGCGTTGCTCTCGGTGGGCGAGGGTGACCGGGTGACGTTCACCACTGAACGCGTTGCCGACTGGACCTACCGAATGGTCGACCAGACGATGGGCGGCTTCACGAGCCAGCATCTCCGTTCGACGATGAACCCAGCCGAGCGCGCACACTTCGACGAGATGCAGGGTATGGACCTGGGGGACCCGGCTGTGGTTCAGCTGACTCCGATCCAACCAACGCCGTATCCAACGAAGAAGACCGGGTTGCTGAAGAAGAAATCGGTTCCCGTGAAGGGACCCATTCCACCGATGGCCCAGGATCATGCCGCCGTCTTCGCACAAGAACACGGCATGGCAGAGGCCATGGCCGCTCGCTTCGCCGAAGACGTGAAGAAACAACCGGACGTTGTCAGGTACACGGGCGAAGATGGCTTCTCGATGCTCCACCGCATGGCGCTCGCAGGGGCGACGACCCTTGTTGAGCTGCTCTTGAATCACGGAGCGGATCGCGAGCTTCGCACGCCCCAAGGGTTGATGGCAGTGGATCTGGCCAGCTCTCTCGGGTGGACGCGAACGATCAGGGCGCTTTCGGTGTAGCGCCTGCTGGTCAGGCGCCGGTCACGGCGGTGTGGACCAGCTCTTCGAGTTCGGTCTTCAGTGCCTGGCCGGTGTCGGACTCTTCTTCGATGACCAGATAGGCGCCGTAGCCGTCGTCAAGGTCCAGCCACGGAACCACGCCCCATGCGCCACCGTCGCTGATGCGCCCGGTGTTGCGGTCGACCCACCAGCCCATGCCGTATCCGAAGTCGGGGAAGCCGGCCTCGCCGTCGTAGGCAGCGGCGACACGGTCGGCGTGCATGGTGTCGAGTGAGGCCTGGCTGAGGACAGGCGTGCCGTCGCACTCGCCGCCGCGGAGGTGCATGAGGAGGAGCTTGGCGTAGTCGCCGCTGTCGATGTGTGCCCCGCCTTCGATGTTCGGGTTCGCCGAGACGGTGACGCCGTCGGGGTCGCCGGCGAACGATGTGGGGTAGCCGGGTGCTCCGGTCAGAACTGCGCCAAGGCTGATGTAGCCGAGCGAGTCGACACCACAGGGTTCGACGTAGATCTCGTCGATGAGCTCGTCCCAGGTCTTGCCCGAGACCGACTCGGCCACGGCGCCGGCAACCTGCCACTGGGCACCGCCGTAGCGGAACTCTGTGTCGGGCGGGATCTGGTCGGCGTCGTCATCGGTTCCGGAGAAGACGGTCGCTCCACACTCCTGCAGTGTGTTTGGCACACCCCATTGGCACAGGTACGGGCCGTAGAGCAGGTCGGGTCCGAGGCCCACGAGGCCGCTGCTGTTGGAGATGAGTTGTGCCGGGGTGATGTCGGGGTTGCCGGTGGCCCAGTCGACCTGGCCTTCGATGGGGGCGTTGATGTCGAGCAGGCCGTCTTCCTGCAGGCTGAGCAACACACCGGCCGAGATCATCTTGGATGCGGAGGCGATGAGGCTGATGCGTTCCGGGGCGAAGGTCCCGAAGTGCTCTTCGTAGACGACACCGGCGTCCTTCTCGACGATGACGAGGCCCGCACCTTCCAGGCCCTGTGCGGCGATGAACGTTTCGACGGTTTCTGTCACGGCACCGAACGGGTCGGCGTCCTCGGCCGGCTCTTCTTCTTCGACCTCGTCGACGACGGCTTCTTCTGCTGCTTCTTCTTCCTCTTCTGCTTCGGGCTCTTCAGCTTCGGGCTCGGGTTCCTCTGCCTCTTCTGTTTCGGCAGGCGCGGCGGTAGTGGTGGCCGGTTCTGCGGCTTCGTCGGATGATCCGTCGCTACCACATGCGGCAGCGATGAGGCCGAAGATGGCGAGAAGGGCGAGCAGTCGGGTTCGAACGGCTGGTGCTGGCATGGAGTCACCGTAGATCACCGCTGGCTTGGCCGCTCGTGTTCGAACCGTGGGCTCTGCCCACCCGGTACGCAGGCGCGACGTGTTCAGCATTGGGAGCGATGGGCTACTGTCGGCCACCATGGATCCTCAGGTCACCGTGTCACGCCAGTTCTCTGCATCGCCCGAGGCCGTGTATGCGGCCATCACCGACATCACCCGGATGGGCGAATGGTCGCCGGAAACGCAGCGGGCCGAATGGAAGGACGGAGCCACCGAGGCAGCCGTCGGAGCGGTCTTCACCGGCCACAACCGCAACGGCGACAACGAGTGGTCCATCGATGCCGAGGTCGTCGACCTCGTTCCGAACGAACGGTTCTTCTTTGACTGTTCTGCTCGGGGCCACGTCTTTGCCCAGTGGGGCTATTCGATCGAGGCCAACGATGGCGGCTGCCTCGTGAGCGAATACACCACGGATCTCCGACCAGAGTCGTGGCTTGAAGCGAGCGCCAAGATTTCGGGTGTGGAAGACCGCGCGTCGCACAACCGGATGGGTATGGAGAGGACACTGGAACGCTTGGCGGCGGCCGTCGAGTAGGAAGAGGTCGCTTCGAGCCCGATGTCGTGCCTGGCTACTGGTCCAGGGGAGCGGTGAGCGCAGCTGTGACGGCGGTTCGGATCTGTGTGTCGAAGCCTCGTACGTGCTGTTCGACGAGGGTGGCGACTCCGTCGCCGTCCTGTGCACGGAGTGCGCTGAGGATGGCCTGGTGTTCATCGACGGCGTGTTGCATGTCGGCGACGTCGGTCAGGTACAGATGCCAGAGTCGGTCGCTCTGGGCGTAGAGCATGTCGAGCGTGTCCCAGAGGAAGCGGTTGCCGGAAGCGGCCCAGATGATCTCGTGACACCGTCGGTCCAGGCCGAGCTGCTCTTCGTCGCTGAGGGTCGGGTTTGCGGTTTGACCGAGCGTGGTTTCCATCTCGTCCCACTGTTCGGGTGTGCCACGGAGCGCAGCGAGTCGAGCGGTGTAGGGCTCGAGGACGGCGCGGGTTTCGAACAGGAGGGAGAGTTCTTCGACTTCGATTCCGCTCACGAACATGCCGCGGCGGGGGATGACGTTGACGAAGTATTCGCGCTGCAGGCGTTGGAGTGCTTCCCGGATGGGTGTGCGGCCAAGGCCAGTGCTGTCACGCAGGTCGTCTTCGCGCAGGACGTCACCCGGGGCGAAGTCCAGACGTACGATCTTCTCCCGGATGAGGATGTACGCCTGTTCGGCTTGGGTTTCGGCTTCGACGCCGTTGGTGTCCGTCAGACGCATCCTCCCATGATAGACGGCTGATATATCAGCCGTCTATCAGATGGGCGACCCAGATCTCGGATCATTTCGATGCGGGCGCACACACCCCCGTCCTCTGACCCGACCGGTCTCGATGGGTCGAGTTCGCCATCAGGTCTGCGCTTCGAGCATCGGATGTCTCCTGATGTGGACCAAATGTCAAGGGGATGCACCTATGAACGGGCGGCTTGAACAACGTGATGCAAAGGGTGTTCTGGGTCTGGTTGTCCTCGGAGTCGGGTCCATCGCTCGTGGCCTAAGTGGGTACGAGAGTTGAAGGATTGTGGGTTGCCAACGCTGCGGCCCATGCGTAATCTGCTCAGATACACAACTGATATATCAGTCGTGTATCACAACCTCATCGTCTCCGGCGCAGCGTTGCGCACAGGACATCACACGAACACAAGGGGAACACCCGTGAGCGAATTTCCGAGCAAGGCCAATGTGGTCGTCATCGGTGCCGGCATCGTCGGCAGCTGCCTGGTCGGCCACCTGAGCCGCCTGGGCTGGGAGGACATCGTCCTCATCGACAAGGGCCCGCTCCCGAACCCCGGCGGTTCCACCGGCCACGCATCGAACTTCATCTTCCCCGTGGACCACAACAAGGAGATGGCGCTCCTCGGTGTGCAGTCCGCCAACCAGTACCGCGATCTCGACCGTTCGGTTGACTCTGGTGGTATCGAGGTTGCTCGTACGCAGGAGCGCATGAACGAGCTCGATCGTCGCATGACGAGTGCGAAGGCATGGGGCGTCGAGGCAGAGATGCTGACCCCGGCCGAGGTGAAGGAACTGGTTCCCTTCATCAACGAAGAGGTCATCATGGGCGGCTTCCACTGCCCGACGGTGTCCGTGGTCGACTCGCTCGACACCGGCACGCTCTTCCGCAACGAGGCCATGGACAAGGGCGTGCTCCAGGTCTTCGCCAACACCGAGGTCGACGACGTCGAGACGGTCGACGCTCCCAACGGTCAGCAGAAGGTCAGCGCCGTGGTCACGAACCGCGGCCGCATCGAAGCCAACCACGTCGTCGTCGCCTGCGGCGTGTGGAGCAACCGGGTGGCCAACATGGCCGGCGCCACGATTCCCCTCGTGCCCGCCGTGCACCAGATGGCCGATGTCGGCCCCATGGACATCCTCGCCGAGACCAACAACGAGATCGGCTACCCGATCGTTCGTGACATGGACACGTTCTGCTACGAGCGTCAGTCCTCCGGCTCCATGGAGGTCGGCTCGTACGGTCACCGTGCGATCCTCCACCACCCGGACGACATCCCATCCAACGAGGAAGCCGCTCTCACCCCGACCGAAATGCCGTTCACGCAGGACGATTTCGATCCGCAGATGGAGACCGCAATCGAGCTGATGGACTTCCTCGGCGACGCCGAGATCAAGTACGCCATCAACGGTCTGCTCTCCCTCACCCCGGACGCCATGCCGTGCCTGGGCGAGACGGTCGAGGTCAACAACCTCTGGTCCGCCGCAGCCGTGTGGGTCAAGGAAGGCCCCGGCATGGCGCAGGTCGTCGCCGAGTGGATGACGTACGGCTACCCGCGGGTCATCGACCCGCACGTGTCCGACATCGCCCGCTTCTACCCGGACGAGCGCAACGAAGAGCACATCTGGGCCCGCGCCGACGAGCACTTCATCAAGACCTACGGCATCGTGCACCCCGCCGAGCAGTGGGAGAGCCGCCGCAACCTCAAGGTGAGCCCGTACTACAGCCGCCAGGAAGCCCTTGGCGCCATGTTCTTCCAGGCTCGTGTCTGGGAGCGTGCGCAGTGGTACAACTCCAACGCCGACCTCGTCGAGCGCTACGACCTGAGCGAGCGCGAGGTCGAGTGGGACAACCGTTGGTGGAGCCCGATCACCATTGGTGAGCACCTCAACATGCGTGAGAACGCCGGCCTGTTCGACCTGACGCCGTTCCAGGTCTTCGAGATCTCCGGCCCCGGTGCCTGCGACTTCGCCGAGTACCTGGCGGTCAACAAGGTGTGCAAGGGCGTTGGCACCAGCGCCTACACGCCGTGGCTGAACCACG
>CAZFBD010000043.1:26448-39956 GCA_964517125.1 uncultured Acidimicrobiales bacterium | reverse complement strand
GCGACGCCGAACGCATCGCCCGCATCCTCGCCGAAGAGGTCGTCAACTTCGTGCTTCGCAAGCAGGAAGAAACGCTCACCACCCAGATCTTCGAACTCGACGGCTCCATCGGTGAGCTCCTCGAAGACCAGGCCCGCATCCGCCGCGAAACCCTCGACGTGAACCCGGTGGTCGCCAGGAACCGCATCGAAGGCCAGCTCGTGGCCATCGCCGACGCCGACGTTGCTGTGGGAACGCTCGAAGGCGAACTGCTGGCCACGCTTGCCACCATCCAGCCGCTCGCCGACCAGTTCAACCGCAACCTCATCGAGATCAACAGCCTCTACGCCGACCGGGCCCGAACCGTCACCGAACGGTCCGACGTCATTGCCTCGCTCAACGGCGTCAACGACGACTGGTACCGCTCCATCACTCCGGTCGAGCCAGCCTCGAACGTGCCGGTCGCCATCGCCATGGCCTTCGCCGCCGGGGTTCCCGCACTGCTCGTGAGCGCTGCGCTCATCCTGATGCACCTCAACCGCATCGTCACCAGGGCCGCCGAAACCGAAGCTGCGAAGAACGGTCGGCTGGCCACGGCCGCCTGACGTCACGTCAAAGCGAAACCCCGCGCCCTCCGGCTGCCACTATCCTCGCCAACCATGCCCTTGCGCCCCCTTCGACTTCTTGCGGCCCTCCTCGCTGCAGTCCTGCTGTCCACCGCATGCACCACCGAGTCGGGTGACCTGCCCGACGCAACCGAGGGTGCCGACGACACCGCCGCCACGGAAACAACCGAGCCGGCGGCAACCGACGAGGAAGAGGACGTCCCCCGCGACTCCAACGAGCCCGAAGAACCGCCCGAAGTCAATCCGCTCACCGGCGAATTCACCAAACTCTCCGAACCCGGCGTCGGCGGACGCCTCACCTCCCTCGCCTTCGACCCCGACAACCCCAACCGACTCTTCGCCGGCGGCGACATGCTCGGCATCGCTGTCACCGGCGACTTCGGCGAGACCTGGGACTCCACGAGCGGGTTCGCGTCCTGGGAAATCGGCGACATCAACCCCAACCCGTCGGCCGACGGCCGCCTGTGGGCCGGCAGCCTGTCAGGTCCCCACGCCTCCAGCGACGGCGGTAACACCTGGGAACTCGCCCGCAACGGCATGCCCGACCTGAGCGACAGCCGCTACAGCCTCCCCATCGAAACCATCCTCGTCGACCCCACCAACGGCGACCACCTGCTCGCCTTCAGCGGCAACCAACGCAACTGGGACGCACCCGGCGCCTACGCAAATGGCGAATGGCAGGGCGAAGGCTCCGTCTGGGAATCCACCGACTCCGGCGCCACCTGGGCCCGACTCGCCACCGTGGCCGCTGCCGGCAACATCCGCTCGGCCGTGTTCCTCGGAGGCAACCCCGACCTGCTCATGGCAGCCGTGGCCAACCGCGGTGTGTGGACGTCCACCGATGCAGGCGCCACCTGGGTCGAATCCGCTGCAGGCCTCCCCCACTTCAACACCTACGACGTGGCCAGCCACCCGACCGACCCGAACATTGCGTGGGTCGCCCTCGGCGAAGGGCCGCTCAACGGCGACACCCACGTGGCCGGCGGCATCTGGGCCACCACCGACGGCGGCGTCAACTGGACCGCCGTCAACAACGGCATCGACATCGTCGCCAACAACACCGCCGGCAACACCGGCTCCTTCCACCAGATCGTCTCGGCGCCGACCGACCCCAACCGCCTCTACACCAGCAACGTCGCACCCGGTCAGGCGGCCGTCTACCGCAGTGACGACGGCGGCCAGAACTGGTTCGTCATCGCCGACGGCTCGACCATCCGACCCAACGCCTACGAAAGCGCGCTGCGGGCCTTCGACATCGCTGTTCATCCGGCCGACGCCGACCGCATTGCCATCGGCAGCGACGACACCCTCCTCGGATCGGTCGACGGCGGCGGAGTCTGGCAGGACCTCACCACCCTCGAAGATTCCCTCGGCTTCTTCGCCGGACGCGGCTACACCGGCCTTGTCAGCACCGACATCGTCTTCAGCCCCACCAACCCCGACGAGCTGATCCTGCTCGGCTTCGATGGCGGCAACTTCATCCAGACCATCGACGGCGGCGAAACCTGGCGCCGCACCGTGCAACCCATCTCCAAGTGGGGCGGCGCCATCGAAGCCGCCCACTCCCCCAGCAACCCCGACCGCATTTATGTCCTCCTCGGGCAGTTCTCGAACTTCCGGGGACTCGCCATCAGCGACGACGGCGGAGCCACCTTCACCCTCGCAGTCGGACCCGACGTGGGCCTCCCCGCCGCCGGCAACGTCGACGGCGGAGCAACCGGCCTCGCCGTCCTCGACAGCAACGGCAGCGACTTTGTGTTCATCGCCCTCGGGCAGATCCTCTACCGCAGCGAAGACGGCGGACAGTCCTTCACCCCGGTCGACGGACTGGGCGTGGTCCGCGACGTCGCCGTCGACGCCGACGGCTTCACCGTGCACGTCGCCAACTCCACCAGCGTCCTCGAGTCAACCGACGCCGGCGGCACGTTCGAAACCCTCGCAGGGTCGCCCGCCGGCATCACCACCCTCTACTCGTCCGAGAGCGAGCCCGAAGCCACCTACGCCGTCGCCTTCCGCGACGGCGAGGGCGGCGCCTACCGGTACGACGGCCAAACGTGGACCCGGATCTTCACCGACCAGTACGCCCACGGCATCGCCATCGACCCCACGAACCCGGCCAACCTCGCCATCGTCACCTCAGAACCAGCCTTCCACGACGTCAGCTTCGCCACCGGCGTGCACCTGTCGAACGACGGCGGACAGACCTGGACCGTCATGAACGACGGACTGCCAATGACCCGTCTCCGCACCGCCGACTTCGACCCGCACAACCCCGACCGACTCGTCGTCGGCACCACAGGACGCGGCTTCTACAACGTTTCCTTCAGCCAGGCGCTGGGGTAACCGCCAGGCGGCGGTAAAGCCTCCGCTCCACAAACCGATAGGTCAGACGTGCCAACCCAAGTCTCCGTCACCAGCTACTACTACCGCCGAGGCGGTGCCGAAGCGGTCATGCTCGACCAGAACGACCTCCTCGAGGCCCAGGGCTGGAAGATCGTGCCCTTCGCCATGGAGTACGAGAAGAACTTCGAGACCGAATACGACGACTACTTCGTCGAAGAGATCGACTTCGCCAGCGACTACACGCCGGTCGAGAAGGCCCGCAAGGTCGTCAAGAGCGTCTACTCGCTCGAAGCCCGCTCGGCCATTGGCAAACTCATCGACGACGTGCGGCCCGACATCGTGCACGCCCACAACGTCTACCACCACCTGACCCCAGCCATCTTCGGCGCCATCAAGAAGAAGGGCGTGCCGTCGGTCATGACGGTGCACGACCTCAAGATCGGCTGCCCGTCCAAACTCATGCTCGCCCCCGACGGCGTGTGCGAGCGATGCAAGGGCGGCAAGACCTGGAACGCCGTGCAACAACGCTGCCTCAAGGGCTCGCTTGCGCTGTCCGCCGTGGCGGCGCTGGAGACAACGCTCCACAACGCGCTCGGCAGCTACAACAAGAACGTCGACCTCTTCATCGTCCCCAGCCACTTCCACACCAACAAGCTTGTCGAGTGGGGCCTGCCCAAGGACAAGACCCGCTACCTACCCAACGCGGTGGATGTCAGCGAAATGGTCCCCGACTTCAGCGCGGGCGAGCGTTTCGTGTTCGTCGGTCGCCTCTCCGAGGAGAAGGGTCTGCTCACCTTTGTCCAGGCCGTCGCCGACTCCGGCGTGGCTGCAACCATCGTCGGCACCGGACCGCAGGAAGAAGAACTGCGAGCGCTCGTCGCCCGCACCGGAGCCGACGTTGAGTTTGCCGGCTACCAGACCGGCGACGCGCTGTTCGACATCGTCCGAGCGGCTCGAGCCCTCGTGCTTCCGTCCGAGTGTTACGAGAACGCCCCCGTGGTCCTTCTCGAGGCCTACGGCGTTGGCACGCCGGTGCTCGGATCCGACCTCGGTGGCATCCCGGAACTCATCACCGAAGGCGAAACCGGACTGCTCGCCACCGCAGGCGATGCAGGCTCCTTCGCAACCCAGCTTCGTGCGATGCAGGACATGAGCGACGACGATCTCGAGACGATGGCCCGCGCCGGGCGAGCGTTCGTCGAGACCCGCTTCACCTACGAGCGGTACTTCGCCGACCTCCTCGAGATCTACGCCGAGCTTGGCGTCTCCAACTGAATCGCCGACCCAGGAAGAACACTCTCGCGCCACTGATTGACTCACAGAAGCCACGTTCCGTGAATATTTCGCCCTAGTCCTTTTGACACATCACACAGTGTTGCGATATTCCTGTTGTCCGTTCCGGTAGGCGAGATGTGTCGCCAACCGGGTGCTTCTTTCGGGCGACTGAAGCAGCAAGCGGCAACAAGGCGACTCAGGTGGGCAAAGCGGCACGTAGTTCAGAATCGGTGGCATCGTTCGACATCTTCGACACGGTGCTCACACGCAGAGTTGGCGACCCCAGGGCAGCATTTCTGCTCCTCGGGCGGCGCCTCGCGACCAAGGGCCTCATCGGCTGCTCGGCCGAGTCCTTCGCCCGGCATCGCACCGCCGCCGAAGTCCGCAGCTTCCGCAACGCCGGCGGCCTCGACTCCGACGTCAGCATCCAGCGGATCTACGCCGAACTCGGGTCGTCCCTCAGCGTCAGCGCCGCACAGCTTCCCAAGCTCATCGACGAAGAGCTCGACCTCGAAAGCGACATTCTCGTTCCGCTGAAGGAGGGAACCTCCCGACTCGCCGAAGCCCGCCAACACGCAGACCGGGTCGTGTTCGTCAGCGACATGTACCTGCCCGGTGACTTCCTGAAGGAACAGCTTCACCGACACAACCTGTTCCAGAGCGGCGACCAGCTGTTCGTGTCGAACGAGCATCAGAAGTCCAAGGCCACCGGCAAGCTCTGGCCCGACGTCCTCAACGAACTCTCCGTTCCGGCGTCGGCCGTCTGCCACACAGGCAACGACCGCAACAGCGACCACAAGTCGGCCAAGAAGGCCGGCATGCGAACCACGCTGCTCGACCACTGCAACCTCAACCGCTTCGAAAGCGAACTCGAGACCTGGTCCTTCGACACCGACGGACTCACGTCGCTGCTCGCCGGCGCCTCCCGCCTCGCCCGCATCGAGGTCGGCGCCCGAGACGAACACGAACGGGCACTCCGAGACGTCTCCGCTGGCGTCGTCGCCCCGTTCGTCATCGGCAACGTGCTCTGGCTCCTCCAGCGGGCCATCGAGGACGACCTCAAGAAGATCTTCTTCATCGCCCGCGACGGCCAGGTCCTGCTCGACGTCGCCCGCGAGCTCGCCCCGAAGGTCGGCTACACCGGCGAACTCAAGTACCTCTACGGCAGTCGCCAGGCCTGGACCCTTCCCGGCATGGTCGAGATCAACGACCAGGTGCTGGCAACAGTCGCACCATCCAGCGGCGACGTCGACCACGTGACCGTCCGCCACATCGCACACCGGTTCGGCGTCGAACCCGAGTACATGCGGGCCGAACTCATCGAGGCCGGCTTCGCCGAGTCCGCATGGGACACCAAACTCACCGCAGACGACTGTCTCCGCCTCCAGAGCATGATCCGCGACGACAGCGAAATGCAGCCATTGCTGCTCTCCATCGCCGGCGATCATCGCGCCCTCATGGTCAAGTACCTCGAACAAGAAGGCGTGATCACCGACGAGCCCATCGCCATCGTCGACCAAGGCACCGGCGGCACGCTCTACAACGCGCTGTCCACCGTGCTCGACACGGTCGGCCAGGCCCCGCCCATGGCGTTCTACTTCGGCATTCGTTCCGACGTTGCCGACCAGGGCTTCGGCTTCCCCGAGGCCTATGTCCGCGACGAGCACCACGGCACCGGTTTCCTGCGCACACCGGGCCTCCTCACCATGGTCGAGATGGCCTGCACAGCAGACCACGGCTCGGTCGTTGGCTACGAGGACCTTGGGTCCCGGATGGCAGCACAGCTCTCCGAACCATCGAACGCCGCAGTGGTCGACTGGGGCTTCGAAGTTGTCCGACGCACAGTGCGCCAGGTCGCACGTGAACTGCGCATCGAGTCTCCGACCGATGCACTCGCCGTCGATCTCCGCCCCTCGGCAATCGCCGTCTTCGAATCGTTCTGGCAGGGCCCAACCCGATCCGAAGCCACCGCGTGGGGTCGCTACCCGTTCGAAGATGGCTGGGGCGCCGATTCGGTCAGCCTCCCACTTGCACACAAGCAAGGCGTCCGTGCCGCGGTCCGCAGCCAACCCCACCGCCACTGGTGGAAGGCAGGAGCCCAGGCACTGAGCGGCCCGGTTCCACGCACGCTCCTCCGCTCCCGCGAAGAAGCAAAAGAAGTCGTCCGAAAAGCCCGAAACCGAGTCGGCTGACCCAGCGAGAGCCAACCAAACCGCAAGCCAGCCATCAACGGTCAAGTCAATCCAGGTCCAGCAAGCACAACGAGCACGACGAGCGCGAGACCAGCCAATCCAGTTCCAGCGAGCACGAGACCAGCCAATCCAGTTCCAGCGAGCACGAGACCAGCCAATCCGGCAAGATGGTCAACACTCTCGGCACAAGCCCTCGAAGTACCACTATCAGTGCTCACCACACCACAACAGGGGCCAGGCCCCTGTTGTAGCGGCGACAGCACTCTCCGTACTCTCGAAAGAGTTCACGTCATGCCACGTAAGCTGCGCGACTACGCCGATTCCGGCGTCTATCACGTCTACAACCGAGGAGCCCGGCGACACGACATCTTCGCCGACGATGTCGACCGACGACTGTTTCTCCATCTCCTTGGCGAGGCGGTCGGCGATGGTCTCCTGGAATGCTTTGCGTTCTGCCTCATGGGCAACCATTACCACCTTCTGGTTCGATCGCCCGGGCGCGGAGTCTCGATTGGAGTACACCGCTTCACCTTCGAATACGTCCGAAAATTCAACGATCGCCACGGATTCGATGGGCCACTCTTTCGGGCTCGATTCGGCTCGACGGCGATCGAGGACGACAGCCACAGCCTCGAAACCCTTCGCTACATCCACAACAACCCTCTGGACATCGGCCAACACCCAGACTCCTACCGATGGTCCAGTCAGTCGAGCTACCTCAGTCACCGACCAGCCCCCTCTTGGCTCTCGATGTCATCCATGCTGGAGCATTTCCAGGATGACCTTGCCGCGTACGCCAGGTTCATCAGCCGATCGTTCGACGAACCAATCGACGGTTGACGAATTCGGCGAAATCCCACTCAACGCGCGCATTCCACCACAACAGGGGCCAGGCCCCGGGTGTGGTGGGGTGAGCGCCCTGAGTGGGTGGTTGGGTGTTTGTTAGGTGAGGGTGATGATGGCGATTGAGGGGCGGACGCCGAAGCGGATCTTTGGGGATTCACCGCGGCCGACGCCGACGCCGGTGCTGACGTAGACCTGGGTCTGGCCGATCTCGTGAAGACCACCGCCGGCAACCTCGCGTGGGAGTTCGGTGACATTCCACAACGGACCGAAGAACGGCAGCGCAATCTGACCTCCGTGTGTATGACCCGACACCACGAGATCCACCTGCAACCAGTCGGCAGAGTTGCGCACTGCGTCCGGAGAATGGGCCAACAACAGATCGACCGTCTCCGAACCTCCTCCGTCAGCGAACTCCCGCAGAAAGTCCGAGCCCGGACCACGCAGGTTGTTCGGCCAGCTGAGACCGCCCAGCCGAATACTCACCCCACCGACCTCGAACACCACGACCTCGTCGACCAGTGGCGTTGCGCCAGCGTCGATGGCCATCTGCCTGACCGTCTCGGGGCTCGGATCCGTGTTCCCATCGATCACGTAGGTACCGCCGGGAGCGTCGAGCACGGACAACAAGGCCACACCATCGGCCCGAATGCGTTCGTACACCGTGGAATTCACCTGCGTCAGGTCCCCGGCGACGAGGATCACGTCGGGCTCCTCGGCCATTGCGGCTTCGATCACTGAACGTTCGTACTCGCCAAACGCATCGGTCTGAATGTCGGCGATCACGGCCACCCGAATCGGGGGGTCCGTCGGTCCCACGGCGTCCACATCGACCACCAGACGATCCACACGAAGCCACTGCGGCTCGATGTGTGTCGCATAGATCCCGATGAGCGCCGGAAGCATGAAGGAGACCCCGACCTGGTAGCCGAAGCGGCGGGCACGGCCAACCGCGTCACCGCGCCATGTGATCGCCACCAGAACCGCTCCCACAAACGGGAGCCCGACCACGCCCAGCACATACAGGTGGTGGAACAGCGCCTCTTCTGTGGTGACCCACCCGAACCGCACTCCGGCGAGCACGACGAGGGCCCACGCCAAGCCGCCGAGACACGCCGCTGCCACCGCACCCAAAAGCCGCGGCAACTCCAGTCGGGACACGACGGCGACTGCGGCAAAGAAGACCACGAACAGGCACGCGGCCGCTGTCAGCGAGACGAGCACAACCATGTTTGCTCCCTCCGCGTGGAACCGGGCGGGCCGCTGGACCCAGACGATGAATCCAAACCTGCTGGCCGCAACGAACACCTGCCGTGCGGGTTGTCCCATCGGGCCCAATCCATTTGAATCAAGTGACCGGTTTTCGTTCGCTTTTCCATTGTTTCGCTTATGGTCGCCTCCCGGTGCGCCGATTGACGGTGGAACGGAGAACAACCAGTTTTTCGTACGGTTGGGCGCCACCGCATAAGGTGAAGCAGCGCATAACCTGTGGGCACGACGCGTGAGGAAGACTCTCGAATGACCGATGGCGATAGGGAAAGCTCGGGAGAACTGTCTTCCTTCCTGCACCTGACCGGATGGCGACCGGCAATTCTCGCCCTTCTTGCGGGCGTGGCCGGAGCGATCGGGCTGTTCCTGGCGCTGGGCGAACCAGCGCAGTGGCAGGCCCGGTACATCGTCAACTGCAACAACGTTGCCAGTGAGGACTTCATCCCCGCCGAGCTCGACATCTTCTGCGAGGAAATCGCCCAGACGGCGCAGTTCCCCGTGGTCCTGAGTGAGGTCACCACCCAGACCGGCCTCATCGAAGAAGACGACTACGAAATCGTCGTTCGCCAGTCGGCTGCCAGCGCTGCCATCGTCGACGTGAACGTCGTGAGCGATGACCCCACCGAAGCCCAATCGGTTGCCGTCGAGACCTCCATTGCAGCCATTGCCAACTCGCTCGAGAAGCGCGTTTCGGGCCTCGAGAGCCTTCGTGACCAGCTCGACACCGAGCTACGAGCCGCCGACCTTCGCGTCGCCGAGCTCAACGCCGAAGCCGGTGGCGTGAACCCGACCACGGCCTACAACCGGGCGCAGAACGACCTGCTGGACCGCATTGCATTCCGGAACAACCCTCCCACCGAGCTCGTCCCGGACGAAGACGGCGAACTGGTCGAGCAGCTCGTTCCAGAGCCAAAGCCATCGTTGGAGGTCCTCCAGGAGAACGTGAACCGGCTGGAGCCCATCGACCGCGAGTACCAGCAGATCACGGCCCAGATCAACGAGCTCAGCATTCGCCGAGCCGATCGCAACGCAACCATTCGTGAGTTCAACGGATCGCTCGCCGTCCTGGACAACGAGCGTGAGAACTCCTTCGTGGTCTCCGAAGTCGTGACCGAAGAGACCAGCCGAATCAGCGGCCTGCTGTCGGGCGTGCTGCTCTTCGCCGTTCCGGCAGCGCTCGCAACCATCCTTCTGTTCGTCATCTGGGACCTCTTCCGCAAGAAGCCGGCCGAGCCGCTCGCCACCGCCGAGCCCATCGATGCCCATGGCGTTCTCGATGCCTCGTCGCAGCGGGCCCTCCCCGAAGCGAGTGTGACCACCCTTGTTGTGGTCGACGAAGACGGTGACGACGTCGATGTCCTGAGCGACGAAGACAGTGAGTACGACGACGACTACGACGAAGACGCCGAGTACGACGACGACTATGACTATGACGAAGACGATGAAGACTTCGACGACGATGGAGACGACGACGATTCGTCCTCCAAGTCGAAGTCCAGTCGATGGGGCCGAGACGCCGGCAGCAAGGCAGGTTGAGCATGGCCGACCACAATCCTCCGATCTTCATCGTCGGAGCCGGCCGCAGCGGCTCCACGGCGTTCCACCACGCATTCGCTCGACATCCGCACGTTTCCTGGGTCTCCAAGGTCCTCGACGTCATGCCCAAGGCCGAACGTCTGAACAGCGCGGTCCTGCAGGGCCTCGACAATCCGCTTCTTGGCAAAGCGCTCAGCCGGGGCCTCATCGAACCCGGACATCTGAAGCCCAGCGAGGCCTACGCCTACTGGGAACGCATCGCCCCTGGATTCTCTGAGCCGTTCCGCGATCTGTTCGCCGACGACCTCACCGAGAAGACCCGCGGCAACCTGATCGACGCGGTCGCCCGGCTGACCGTCGATGGTCGGCCCACGCCGCTCATCAAGATCACCGGCTGGCCCCGCATGGGCTATCTGCACAAGGCCTTCCCCGACGCAAAGTTCATTCACGTCGTCCGCGACGGCCGCGCAGTCGTGAACTCCATTCTCCAGGTCGATTTCTGGGACGGATGGCGCGGCACCAAGGGCTGGCGCGGCCTGGACATGACCCCCGAGCAGAAGCAGCGCTGGGATGACTCCGGACAGTCGTTCGTGACGCTCGGAGCCATGGAACTCAGCGACATGCTCGACGCCATGGTCGCCGCCGTGCCGCTCGTTCCTTCCGAACAGTTCCACGAGATTCGCTACGAGGATCTCTGCGAGGACCCGATCGGCTCGTTCAAGACCGTGGCCCAATTCTGCGACCTCGAGTTCGACTCTGGCTTCGCCCAGACAATCGAAGACTTCGGATTCCGGACAACCAACGACAAGTGGCTCCGTGACCTCACCGAACTGCAACAGGTGCAGCTCGAAAGCGAACTTGCACCCCATCTGAACCGGTGGGGATACGAGCTCGTCCACGGCGGCCAGACCACGCCATGACCGACGTGGCGTCTGGTCACACCGATCGCATCTCGGTCCGGATCGCCGCGGAGGAAGCAGCGACCCCCAAGGCACCTGTCCCCACCCCGGGACCGATGTCGCTCTTCGTCGTCTTCATTGCCGTAGCTGCAGGGCTCGTTGCTGCACTGGGATTCCAGGCAATGAACCCCGATACGCCCATCGTCATTCTGGGTGGCACCGTTCTGGCGGCCGCAGTGTTCGGAATCGTCGGCCTGTACCGCTACGAGTGGTTCCTGCTGGCCACGCTGGCAATCCGTCCAGCGCTCGATGACCTGATCGCCGACGAGTTCGGCACGTTCCAGCCGTCGGCCATCCTCGGCATCCTGGCAATCCTGGTCACTCTGCTCCACCTGATCAGCCTTCGGTCCACCGGCAACTGGAACCGACCCACACCGTTGGGTTTTGCGTTCATCGGCTTCTTCGTCATGTTCGTGCCCAGCTTCATCACGTCGGTCGACCGCGGTGTCTCGCAGGGCGCGATGTTCGGCATTGCCTCCGTCACGCTGCTCTACCTTGCCTGCGAGCAAGCCATGCTTCGCGAACGGGCCTTCGTGTGGAAGCTGCTCATCGCCTCCGGCATCGGCATGATCGTTCCCATCCTCACTGGCTACGTGCAGTTCTTCTGGACCGGCAACCTCGACGAGGGCGGCTCGGGCCTGGTCCGAATCGACGGTTCGTTCGCCCACCCCAACCCCTTCGCCTCCTACCTGGTCTTCTCCCTACTCATTCTGATTGCCGTCATTCCCACCCTCGATGTGCGGCGCAAGCTGTGGGTGGGCTCACTGACATTCCTTGCCGGCTTCATCATGATCGCCACCTTCGCCCGTGGCGCATGGGCGAGCTTCCTCATCGGCTCCATGCTCATGGCCTACCGGGTCAACAAGAAGTTCGTGTGGGTCATTCTGGGCGGAGCGATCGTTGCCGGAGCCGTCGTTCCCGGCGTGGGCGACCGCGTCGGCAACCTGTTCGCCACCACCGGTGAAGGCGGCGGCGCCAAGACCGACGACTCGCTCGCGTGGCGCATCGGTTACTGGGGCAAGGTCTGGCCCCTCTTTTGGAACAACCCCGTAAGCGGTGTCGGCATCGATGCCACCAAGACGCTCACGGTCGAGGCCAAGGACCCCCACAACAGCTTCATCCAGCCACTCATTGAAGGCGGGATCATCGGCGGCATTGGTTTCTTCGCACTGCTGTTCGTGGCCAGCAAGGCCGGACTCAGCGTCTGGCGCCGACTCCGCCGTGGCGAGTTCGAGAACCCCGAGAAGATGCTCGCCGTCGGCGCACTGGCCGGGCTGTTCTCCATCGCTGCGCAGCTCGTGACCGAGAACGTGCTCCTCAACACCATTCTCTGGTGGTACCTGAACGTCGCCCTCGCCTACATCGCCGTGCTCACCTGGGGTCCGAAACCACCCCCTGAGCCAGAGCCCGATCTCAACCGCCTCCAACTTCCCGCTGCAGGCGAGACCACACGCATCGAAGGCCAAGGAATCACATGAGCACCACCCGAACCCCCCGACTCACCATTGGCGTCCCCGTCTACAACGGCGAGGACTACATCGCAGAAGCCATCCGCAGCCACCTCGAGCAGGACTTCACCGACTTCGAACTGATCGTCTCCGACAACTGCAGCGACGACTCCACACCCGAGATCGTCAAGGAGTTCGTCGAGGCAGACAGCCGCGTCACCTACAGCCGCAACACCGAGAACCTCGGTGGCCCAGCCAACTTCAACCGCCTCTTTCGGCTCGGCCAGGGTGAGCTCTTCCGCTGGGCGGCCGCCGACGATCGTGTCGAGCCCGGTTACCTGTCGAAGGTCATCGCCCTCATGGACGACGACCCCGCAGTCGTGATTGGCCACTCCGACGCCCTCCTCATCGATCCTGAGAGCCAGGAAATGCTCAAGATGGACCAGGGCTACCTGGGCGGCGACGGCTTCATCGAGGCCATCCGGCTGACCCCACCGGTGGGCGACGAGCGCTTCCGCTCCACCAGCCCGCACAACCGCATCGATGCGGTCATCAACAACAATCATCGCAATTTCTACATCTTCGGCATCATGCGGCGCGACATCATGATGCAGACCCGGCTCCACGGGCTGTTCTACGGAGGCGACCGCACGCTGCTCGTCGAGATGGCCATGCGCGGTTCGTTCCGCAAGGTCCCCGAGCCACTGTTCGCTTCCCGAAGCCATGCCAAGAACTCGGGCCGCAACGGCCTGAACTTCGAAGAGCTGAAGCAACACGGTGCCCAGGACATGCGCTTCGCCAGCCAGGTGATGAAGGGCTACGTGAACGCCATCCGCGCGGCCAACGTCGGCCGCGCCGACGAACTCAAGTGCCTGGCGATCGTGGGCAAGAAGTTCAAGCAACCAACCCGCATGCTCCGCGGTTGGTAGGAGTTGGCGGACCCCGAGTTCGGCGCAGCCGATACTCGTAGGAACTGGCGGAGCCAAACGCAGACCCCGAGTTCGGCGCAGCCGACACTCGTAGGAACTGGCGGAGCCA
>CAZFBD010000043.1:20591-26348 GCA_964517125.1 uncultured Acidimicrobiales bacterium | reverse complement strand
ACTCGTAGGAACTGGCGGAGCCAGTTCCCATCAATATGCGGACTTTAGGTGGTCTGTTCTAGGTTCTCTGCATGCCGATCTATGCACTTGAGGATGGCTGGGAACCCCAGATTCATCCCGACGCCTACATTCACCCCGACGCCGTCCTGATTGGCCGGGTCGTGATCGGCGCCGACTCGTCGGTATGGGCCTGTGCGGTCATCCGCGCCGATGACAACGAGATCGTGATCGGCGAACGCTCGTCCATCCAGGACGGAGCCGTGCTTCACTGCACCGCCGAACACCCCACCACGATCGGCAATGACTGCACGGTCGGCCACAACGCCCACCTCGAAGGCTGCACGCTGCTCGACATGTCGCTGGCCGGTTCCGGATCGGTGATTCTGCACGGAACCGTGGTGTCCTCGGGAGCCCTCGTCGGTGCCAATGCGCTGGTCCCCGGCGGCAAGGTCGTTCCACCCAACGCCATGGCCCTCGGAGTCCCGGCGAAGTTCCGTGAGGACAGCCACTCGGCCGAGCTCAACCTTCTCAACTCTGACAACTACGTGGAGCGAGCCCGCCGCTACCGGACATCGATGCGCCGATTGGATGGGCAGGGCCAAACGGATCAGTAAGCAGATCGGGCACAGACCGATGAGTACAGAAGCACTCAACGTGATCCAATCGGCCTCTGTCGCCTCCTCCAGGAGCCACATACCGTTGGTTCTGCGTGGCAAGAGGAATCAGAAACTCATGAACAGACGACGCAAATCTGACAGTCTCCGGATCGCCATGATCGGAACGCGCGGCATGCCGGCCAACTATGGCGGTGTCGAAACCGTGGTCGACGTGCTGGCTCGCCAGCTGGTCGCTCGTGGTCACGAAGTCACCGTCTTTTGTCGCTCCGAAGACTACGACTCGCACCCGCCAATGATCGATGGTGTGCGCCTGGTCTACCTTCCGGCAGCCAGCTCGCCGGGAATCGGCGCCATGATCCACGCGCTTCGTGCCACCATCTGGGCTGTCGGCCGACACTTCGACATTCTGCACTTCCATGCTCTCGGTCCGGGCCTCATGACCATCGTCGCCCGCATCTTCACCCGGTCCACGGTGCTCGTCACCGTGCACGGCCGCGATGACAAGCGTGACAAGTGGGGCCGCGGTGCCCGAGCAATTCTCCGGTTCGCTGCGACAGTCAGCGCCCGTGTTCCACACTCCACCCTCGTGGTCTCGCAGACCCTCGCCGACGAATACGCCCAGGAGTTCAGCCGGGCGACCACCGTCGTTCCGAACTCCACCCATGCCATCGAGGCAGTCGCCCCCGGCGGCACGCTGGATCGGTTCGGCGTTTCGCCACAGGGGTACTACGTGTCAGTCGGTCGTCTGGTCCCGGAGAAGGCACCACACGAACTCATCGACGCCTACGCAAAGGCCCACACCGACCTGCCATTGGTCATCGTCGGCGGCGCCGCCGGCACCGAGGACTACGTGTCGCATCTGCGGGAACTCGCCGTTGGCAACGATCGCATCATCTTCACCGGTCCGTTGTACGGAGCCGAGCTCGCCGAAATGCTCACCAACGCCGGAGCGTTCGTGACCAGTTCGCACCTGGAAGGGCTGCCCACCGCCCTCATCGAGGCTGGTCGGGCATCACTGCCCATCATCGCCAGCGACATCTCGCCACACTGCGAGATTCTCAACACCGAAGACGCCGGAGAGAACGGCCGGCGCCTGTACCCGACTGGCAACGTGGACCACCTCGCCGAGCTGTTCACGCTGGTTGGCGAAAACCTTGAAGAAGAGCAGTTCGGGGCCAAGGACCTGGCCGTGGAACTCGATGGCCGCTACGCACCGCCGGTCACGGCCAAGGTGCACGAGAAGGCGTACCTCGCTGCACGGGAAGCCCGCCAGCGACGCTGACCAACGGTCAGTAGTTCAGCACCATCCGCTCGTGAGCGGCAAACACCTTCACGCCCAGGTCCCATTGCTGCGCCTCGGCTTCGAGGGCATCGACCATGTCGTCGTCATGCAGTGGATCGTGGTGGAACAACGCAATCTGCTTGGCGCCTGACTTCTCGGCGACCGTGCATGCGTAGCGAGTCGTGCAGTGCCCCCAGTCGACCCGAGCGGCGAGAAGCTCTGGGGTGAACTGTGCGTCATGGATGAGCAGGTCGGCGTCGGCAGCAAGATCGAGGACCGAGTCGGCGACCGACGTGCCGTCGACCGGCTCCTGGTGATCGGGGATGTACGCAACGGTGAAGTCGGGCCATTCGATGCGGTAGCCGTTGGTACGACCAGCGTGCGGAACCGGACGAGCCGTGACGGTGGCTGAGCCGACCGAGAACGTGGTGTCGTGGACATCGACGAAGTCGACATCGCCGCCGAAGGTGTCGAGCGTGACCGGGAAGTAAGGCGGCCGCACGAGACCGGAGAACGCTTCACCGAAGGACTGATCGGCCTCGGGTGGGCCGTAGACGGTGGCCTTCGAACCCGGACGAAGAAGCTGCGGGAAGAACGGCAGGCCCTGCACGTGATCCCAGTGGAGGTGGCTGACGAGGATGGTGCCGTTGAACAGGTCGGCGTCGAGGTCGAGCCCGTAGAACCGCAGCCCGGTGCCGATGTCGCAGATGATGGGGGCTTCGCCGTCTCTCTGGATGACCACGCAGGAGGTGTTGCCCCCAACACGACTCATCTCTGGACAGGAGCATGGTGTGGAACCACGCACGCCATAGAACGAGACCGATACTCCCGCAGGCACTGCCACCCTCTCCCGCCGCAGTGCGACGTGACTCTCCCAATTCCGCTAGCTCGACGTTAGAGCCAAGTTGCCTCACGGTGAAATTCGTGTGACCACTTTCACCGTCAGTGGTCAGGGTAGTGACCAGACGCCGCCCGTGAGAACAGCGAGCCGATCTTGCCGCAACGTGCGGGCGACCCGGCGGGCGCGGGGAACGTCGTCGGGCCATCCCATGACATCCGCGAGTTCGGCGTCGGCGACCGTTCCGGAGCGCAACGCATGCACCAGGCGTCCGCGGCCCTGACGGTCTGAACCTTCGAACTTCGACTGTCCCCCACTCACAGCCGCGGAGCCGACGGCCGGGTCCGGCCCCTGGCCCGTCCACGCGCACCACGGCTTCACCGGGCACTCGTCGCACGCAGGCGAGCGCTTGGTGCACACGGTGGCTCCAAAGTCGAGCAGGGCCTGATTCCATTCCCAACCGGCTCCGGGCGGGACAAGGACGTCGGCCCGGTCCTGCGCCGCTCGAGGGGCAAAGGGGGCGTCGGCCCATCGAGCCAGTACCCGACCGACGTTGGTATCGAGCACGCCAACGTCGGATTCAAACGCGAACGCCAGGATCGCCCGGGCCGTGTACGGCCCCACACCCGGAAGTCTCAGCAGCGCATCGAGATCGGCTGGCGGGACACCATCGTGTTCGTCCACAAGCGCCACTGCGCAGGCATGCAGCTGAACGGCCCGGCGGTTGTAGCCAAGCCCATCCCACATCTCCACGATTGCCCCCGGACCAGCTGACGCAGCCGCCGATGCCGTCGGGAAGCGCTCCAGGAACGCATGCCACTTGGGGATCACGCGGGCCACCTGCGTCTGCTGCGCCATGGTCTCGCTGACCAGAATGTGCCAAGGATCGCGGGTGTGCCGCCACGGCAGATCGCGGGCATGTTCGGACCACCAGCGCCGCACGCCCTGCACCAGTTCTTCGTCCGCTGCCGACTGCACGAAGGTGTTGTACCACACGACTCCACTCTTGCTCGGACCTGCCGATAGGTCCAAAGGCCTGCCGCCAAGGGGCCGCACGACCCAGAACTCCGAAGGACGCCGGGATGGACCACAACATGACGGGTGACGAGCCGCAGCACGAGCGGATTCACCTTTCCCCGCCGCACATGACGAACCACGAACGCGATGCACTGCTGTCTGCGTTCGACTCGAATTGGATCGCACCGACCGGCCCAGCCCTCGCCGAATTCGAAGAGGCGATCGCCGAACGAGCCGGAACCGAGGCTGCGCTTGCGGTCACGAGCGGAACCGCTGCCCTACACCTGGGACTCCGGGTCATGGGCGTTGTCCGCGGCGACACCGTCGTCGTCCCAACACTCACGTTCGTGGCGTCGGCCAACGCGGTCCGGTACTGCGGCGCCGTGCCGTACTTCATCGACTCCGATGCCCACAGCGGCAACATGGACCCGACCCTGCTGGCCGAGGCCCTCGACTCCCTCGTGTCGGCGGGACGCACCCCCGCAGCGGTCATGACCGTCGATCTCTACGGCAACTGTGCCGACTACGACGCCATCCGCGAAGTCTGCGACCACCACGACATCCCAATGATCGAAGACGCCGCCGAAGCGCTGGGAGCCTCGTACAGAGGACGCCCTGCAGGAAGCCTGGGAGACCTCGGCGTCTTCAGCTTCAACGGCAACAAGATGGTGACCACCGGTGGCGGTGGCGCCCTGGTCGGGCCCAAGCCGTTCATCGACCGGGCTCGGCACCTGGCCACGCAGGCCCGAACCGAAGCCCTGCATTTCGAACATGACGAGCTCGGCTACGCGTACCGCATGTCGAACGTGCTCGCTGCCATTGGCCGCGCGCAGCTCGACCGTCTCGATGACATGATCGGCCGCACCCGCGAACTGCACGCCCGCTACGTCGAGGAATTGGGCGACATCGACGGGGTGCACATTGCCAGCCAGAACAGCTTTGGCCGTGGCAACGGCTGGCTCACGGTGCTCAGTCTGGATCCGAAGCTGCATCCCAGCCCGCACCAGGTGTGCTCATCGCTTGGCGACGAAGGCATCGAAGCCCGGCCGGCCTGGAAGCCCATGCATCTGCAGACGATCTACCGAGACAGCGAGATTCACGGTGGAAGCAACGCAGAACGGCACTACCAGCGCGGACTGTGTCTACCGAGCGGCAGCTCCATGACGCACGATCAGCAGAGCCGTGTGATCGATGCGCTCCGGCGTGCACTCGACGTGGACTCCATGGCAGAAACCGTGGATCTCGACGACGTCCGCTCCGAGCACGTCGAGGAAGATCAGAACGACGCAAGCTCCGCAACGTCGGCCGAGTCGGGGCACCACGCAGCAACCGGCTGAACACCATCGGGGCCGATGATCTCTTCGACATCGTCCCGCGGAATGAGATCGTTGAACGGGCGCACGTCGGACGGTTCGCCGTTCCGCTCCAGCCACCCCTGCCACAACAGCCGAGGCAACCGCGTTCCCAACGGCGTCAGCACCACAATGGTGCGGCCTGCAGCTCGGCCTTCGGCAATCCACGATGCTGAACCGGGCGGACACAGGAAGCCGTCGGGCCCGGACGCAATGGACTCGATCAGTTCGATACCACCGGCTTCTTCCCGCGCCATCTCGTCGGCGTAGTCGCCGCTCGGGTCGGAGGCGAGTTGATCGGCGAATTCCCAGCCGGCCTCGATCGGCTCGAGAGACGTGAGCACGCGAGCTCCCATGGTCAGCAGGCCAGCGGACATGGGCTGCCGCTGAATGAGCTGACGTAGGGCCACCAACATCGCTCCGGGGTTCCGGGCGAATGCGCTGAAGGCGGGCATGGCCTCGGCCACCAGCATGTGGTCGGGCGCGGACCCGGCCCTGGCCACGTACCGAAGACGCTCAATCGGATGCACAAGCCGACAGTAACAAATCTCGCCGCCCATCCAGGGCCCAAGCGGCCCGCCCGAAGGGCAAGAGCGGGAAACAGTCCATGGGCATGCGGACATCATCAGTTTCAAAATCCGCTACGCCCAT
>CAZFBD010000043.1:0-20491 GCA_964517125.1 uncultured Acidimicrobiales bacterium | reverse complement strand
ACAGTCCATGGGCATGCGGACATCATCAGTTTCAAAATCCGCTACGCCCATGGAGTGCGGTTGGGGGTGGATTCGGCTACCGTTTCCGCCGTGGCTGCACTCGACGGAGACCCCGAACTCACCCCCCTGAACGGCGACGCTCGTCCCTTCAGCGACTGGTTGACCACCTTCCCCATGTTGGTTGGCACGATCGACCCGTACACCCACGAGAGCTCCTGGCTGCTCGACACGATGCATCGCATCTTCCACCACTACAAGGACTCCGATGTCCGCGTGGTGTGGATGGCGACGGCCCCGGTCGAAGGCGCAAAGCAGTTCCTCGGCCCGTACGCCGACGACTACCTGTCGTTCGCCGATCCCGACTACACCGCCGCCAAGGCGCTCGGGCTCACCACGCTTCCTGCCCTCACGCTCGTGAAGCAGGACGGCTCCATTGCCGCCTCGACCGAGGGCTGGGATCCGAAGGCATGGCGTTCGCTTGCCGGCACGCTGTCGGACCTCACGGGTTGGACTCCACTGGCCATTCCCGGCCCGAAGGATCCTGCGCCGTACGCCGGCACCACCTTCAGCTGAGTCATCCGCAGGCGGTCACCCGAATCAGGTCAGCGGTCGGGAAGAACACGTCTCGGTCGCCGAGCTCGGCCCACAACAGAATCAGTTCGGCGTAGCGGTCCAGATCCTCTGGCGTGTCTGCGGCGACGTGAAGTCGCACACACGAAACGGTGCCCACTTCCCACGCGGTCCAGGCATCGCCTCCCCAGCCTGTGGAGTCGGCCTGCGCCTCGTCCGGACCCTCCAGTTCGGTGAACAGTGCCAGCCAACCGGCCTGCCCCCAGACGCCCGACGCGAATGCTGAGCCATCGGCGGGTGGTGTGGCAACCGCTGCATTCGCTGGTGCAGCCACGCCTTCAATGAGTTCTTCGCTCGTTGCGGGTGGGTTGGCCAATGCGGCATCGACCGCCTGCTGGCCCTGTGCCCAGAGTCGTTCGACCGAAGCTTCACCCACGAACTGCCGGCCGAACTGCAGCTCCAGGAAGGAGTTCGTGAACACGGACAGCGAGACGTTCCTGGGGCGGCCGTCGAGCTCGCGTTGTTCCTCGGCCAGATCGTCGGCGGTCATCGATGCCCGGTATCGGTTCGTGATCTCCGCAGCACTGCCGTGCACGAGCGCTGCGCGGCTCCACTCCACCTCGGTGTCTGCCGACGACGCATCGAGGCGCCCGATTCCAAATTCCTGGTCATCGAGCGCCCGAGTGAGTTCGAAGATGAGCGACGTGCGGAGCAGTGGTGAGGCGTCGTCGTCGCGAACCGAAATCTGCCCGGTGTCGGGATCGTAGATCGCGGTGATACCCGCGTCCCCGAACGATTCCCAGACCCCTGCCAGGTCCTGGTCCGGGGCGAGAATTCCCAGTGCCCGGTACACCAACGTGTACGAATCGAACTCTTCCCGGAACCGTTCGGCGTCACTCGCCGTCCGGGCCGCCACGACCGCAGCGAACGCCTGGTCATCGAGCCGGGTCACAACTGGCGGTTCATCGAACCGGTGCCCACGTTCGCGTTCCACGAAGCCGACAAGTTCGTTCACGAGTGTCTCGAACGAACCGGCCACCTGCTCCACCGGTTCGTCGGATTCGTCCGATGCGTCGACCGGCGCTGGCGACTCGATCCCCTCGGTCGATGCCAGTGCTTCAGCCGGTGCGTCCTCCACGCCCTCCACCACAGCCTGTTGTTCGCCGAGTTCGGCGGCATCGTCGCCGGGCTCGAGAGCCAGCCGAGCCGCGGGAGCCTCGCTTGTGCTCGTCGAATCGACGGGATCGACGACGTTCGTGAGCGATGGTTCTTCACGCGCTGAGCATGCGGTGAACGACAAGAACCCAAGGAGGAGAAGGCTCCGCAGCGAATGCATCACACCACTATCGGTCATCCGACCGGAAAACCTTCGCGCGACCGATGGTCACCGTGCCTGCGCTGGGCATATCCTTGGCGAAGAACCCCAAAGGATGACTCCCATGAGCGATCAGATGCCCCCAGCCGCTGCCCCCGACATGACTCCGGCGCCCGTCGAGGAACCAACCGCCACCATCACCGATGCGGCGAAACTCATTCGGCTCGGCACCATGACCCAGTCGCTCATGTCCGAGGCTCGAGAAGCCCCGCTCGACGAGGCCGGCCGCACCCTTCTTGCGAAGATTCACGGGGAGACCATGGAGGCGCTGGAAGACACGATCTCCAAGGACCTTCTGGAAGAACTCCGCGAGTTCCAGCTCTGCATCGACTGCGGCGACGACGTCCCATCCGAAGGCGAGCTGCGCATCGCACAGGCGCAGTTGGTTGGCTGGCTGCAGGGACTGCACCAGGGATTCCAGGCGATGGCGATGGCACAGCAGTCTGCGGCCATGCAGCAGCTCCAGCAGCTCCAGGCTGGCACCCCGGGCGCACGTCCCGCGGCGCCCGGAGCTCCTGGAGCACCCGCTGGCGCTCCCCAGGAACCCATCGACGCTGCGTCGCGGCCCGGCACCTACCTGTAGGCGCCTCCAGCCGGCCCGGGAGCCGGCTGTGCCTCAGGAACCGAACAGGTTGTCGGCTCCGAAGAACGCCTGCCAGGCAAACCAGAATTCGTTGCGGTGCACCACGGTTTCGAGCTGCGTGCCCTCGAGCGGCCCGGCAACCGCCTGTCCCAGGATGGTCCAGGTGGAGCCGGTCTCGGCGTCGGTGAACGTGTCTTCATCCGCAACGGAGCTGAACGTGAGCAGCTGACCGTCGACCACCGGGTCCAGAACAAGTGCCGTGCCGATCGCGTCGGAGATGCCGATCACCGAATCGTCCAGCGCATCTGCGGTGTCTCCGGCCCAGAGCACGGCGACGGGCGTTTCGCCCACCGTGTCGTTGATGGCGCCGGCCGTCATGATCGTCTCGAACGGGTACGCCCGAGTCACGCCGTCGAGGTCGAGGCCGACGACACGGGAGAGGGCGGGGAGGCGTTCGTCGATCTCGCCGTTGAACAGGAATGGACGAGACGATGACGAGTAGCCCTGGTAGGGGTTGAGCCCATAGCTCGTGCGGCCGAAGCCACTCTCGGCCGCAAGCGACGCTCCGTCTGGGAAGTTCTCGGCGAATTGCTCGAAGGACACGATCGACGTGGGAATGATGTCGAGCTGGGTTCCGGCGAACTGTCCCACCACACCTTCGCCGGTGATCTGCTGCCACAACGAGGTGGTGGCACTGTCCCACATGACCATGTCGCTGTTGCGCAACAGGCCGGACACGCCCAGTCGCAGCACCTCGCCATCGACCCGACGGTCGAAGGAGAGCGCCGTGTTGCACAGCGGGCAGAACGTGACCGCCACAGGGACGTCGCCGAAGGCGTCGTTCACGATTTCGTGACGGGTCAGGATGGACAACGGGTAGAAGCGTGCCTCTCCATCGAGCTGCACGAGTGCCCCGGGTTCACGTGGGCCGAGCCACTGGCCAGCCAGCGCAACCGTCTCGAAGACCGGGTTGTCGAGCGGAGGAATTCCGTCCCGGGGGTCGGATCCGCCGAGGCCGGCGAGAAACTCGTCCCAGTCTTCGACCGTGCGACGGGTCCAGTCGGTGGGCCAGGTCAGCTGGCTGAGGACGGCCGATGGCGGCACGGTGATCGACGGGTCGACAATGACATCGGCCTCGTTCGCTCCACTGGTTGCTCCCCCATCCAGGTTGAACGGCCCCTCCAGGTTCGGAACGAACGTCGTGGTGGGACCGCTCGGGATTGTGGAGGCGTCGGTGTCGGCGTCGGTGTCGGTGTCGGCAGCGTCCTCTTCGGTCGGGGCGGCAGCGGTTTCTGCCTCGTCGACGGCGTCGACCGTGTCATCGACTCCAGAACTGCAAGCGCTCACGACCACGGCGAAGAGGACAACGAGGAACCAGCGGTGAAAATGCATGGCAGCGGAACCCCGCCCGACCGAACCGCATTCCGTCGTCCTGAAGGCTGCTACCAGGACGATTGCGCAGTAACCTGACCGGATGGCCAAGAGGGTTGATCTCGCAGCACCGATACGCAGTGGCGCCAAGGTACGTGCCACCACCGACCTCCCCGGAGTGCCCGCAGGCACCGAAGGCAAGGTGGCCATGGCAAATGGCATCACCTGGAAGCGTTACTGGGTGCGGTTCAAGAACGGCGAACTCCTCGGCCACGTCGATCACGACGACATCGTGATTTCCCGGGCGTGGGACCAGTACCACGCCGCCAAGGAAGCAGCCGCCCTCGCGGCCGAGCAGGGCATCAGCACCACGGCCGACGCCGGTGGCGGCGCCGCCGCCGACAACGCATTCGGTGTCCCCCAGTACCTCCTCGATCGCACTTCGGCTGCCCTCGAGCGTTTCGGCGTCACCCGCTGATCGGCTGAGTCATCTCACTCCTCGATCATCTTCCAGAAGGCGATTCCGAACCTGACTCGTTGATCGATGCGTTCATCGAGCACAGCCTCAGCATGGGGCTCGAGCTCTACCCGGCGCAGGAGGAGGCCATCCTCGAACTGCTCGCCGGAAACCACGTCATCCTGGCCACTCCGACCGGCTCGGGAAAGTCACTCGTGGGTATGGCCGGGCACTTCGCCGCGATGGCCCGCGGACAACGCAGCTTCTACACGGCGCCGATCAAGGCACTCGTCTCCGAGAAGTTCTTTGCGCTCAGCCGGGAACTCGGATCGGACAACGTGGGCATGATCACTGGCGATGCCTCGGTCAACGCCGACGCACCCATCATCTGCTGCACCCAGGAGATTCTGGCGAACCTTGCGCTGCGACGCGGCGGCGGTGCCGACGTTGGCCTGGCCGTGGTCGACGAGTTCCACTACTACAGCGACCCGCAGCGCGGGTGGGCCTGGCAGGTCCCGCTTCTGGAGCTCCCCGACACGCAGTTCCTGTTGATGAGCGCCACGCTCGGCCCCACGGCCCGGTTCGAGGAAGATCTCAGCGACCGCACGGGACGCGAGACCGTCACGGTCTCCAGCGACCAGCGCCCGGTTCCCCTGGATTTCGACTACCGGACCGCTCCGGTCCATGAGTCGGTCGAGGCGCTACTCGCCACCGGTCGATCACCGACCTACGTGGTGTACTTCACGCAGAAGTCGGCGCTCGAGGCTGCGCAGGCCTTCACCAGCCTGTCCATCTGCACCAAAGAGGAAAAGCAGGCCATCCGCGACGCCGTGGGCAACTTCCGCTTCGACTCCCCCATCGGCAAGGACCTCAAGCGCTTTCTGTCGCACGGGGTCGGCATTCACCACGCCGGCCTTCTCCCCAAGTACCGACTCCTCATGGAGAAGCTCGCACAGCAGGGCCTGCTGAAGGTCATCGTGGGCACCGACACGCTCGGGGTCGGCGTCAACGTTCCCATCCGTTCGGTGTTGTTGACCCAGCTCTTCAAATACGACGGCCAGCGCGTCCGCATCCTGTCGGTGCGCGAGTTCCAGCAGATCGCCGGACGGGCCGGACGCAAAGGGTTCGACGACGAGGGAACGGTCTGGGTCCAGGCACCGCCGCATGTGGTCGAGAACGAGCAGGCCGAGCGCAAGGCTGCCGCCGACCCGAAGAAAAAGAAGAAGGTCCAAAAGAAGAAGCCACCCGACCGCGGGTACGCCCACTGGACCGAGGACACCTACACCAAGCTCGTGCACGGCCAGCCCGAGGCCATGGTGTCGAGCTTTGGTATCAGCCATCAGATGCTGCTGAACCTGCTCGATCGGCCGCCCACCGCTGAACAGGCCGGCGGCTGCAAGGCCGTCAGCCATCTGCTCACCGACAACCACGAATCCCGGAAGTCGCAGCGAACCCACATCCGCCGGGCAATCTCCATGTATCGCTCGCTCGCCGACGCCGAGGTGGTCGAGGCGCTCGATGAGCCCGACGACGAAGGTCGACTGGTGCGCGTGACCCTGGACCTGCAGGACGAGTTCGCGCTGAACCAGCCGCTCAGTCTCTTTGCCCTCGAGGTCATCGAGCACCTCGACCGCGACGCCCCTGACCACGCCCTCGACGTCCTGTCGGTGGTCGAGTCCGTGCTGGAGAACCCCGGGGCAATCCTCGCCGCTCAGCTCGACAAGGCCAAGGGCGACGCCATTGGCGAGATGAAGCGCGACGGCGTCGAATACGAAGAACGCATGGAACGTCTGGAGACCATCGAGTACCCCAAGCCGCTCCGCGAGGAGCTTTACGGTGCGTTCGACGGGTTCCGGGCCCGACATCCGTGGGTCGGCCAGGAGAACGTCAAGCCCAAGTCTGTTGCTCGGGAGCTGTACGAGCGGGTCATGACGTTCGGCGAGTACGTGTCGGAGTACGGCATGAAACGCTCCGAAGGACTGGTGCTGCGGTACCTGACCGACGCCTATCGAGCCATGGTCCAGACCGTGCCCGACTCGGAGAAGACCGACGATGTCGAGGACATCATCGAGTGGCTGGGCGAAATGGTCCGACAGGTGGACTCCAGCCTGATCGACGAGTGGGAGCGGCTGACGAATCCTCCCGAGGTCGATGAATCCACGGGGCTGCCCGTGGCCGCCGAACCCGAGGTTCGCGACGTCACCGCAAATGCCCGAGCGTTCCGCGTGATGGTGCGCAACGATGCCTTCCGCTGGGTCCTTCTGCTCTCGCGTCGTGATCACGAGTCGTTGTCTCTGGCCACCGACCCTGACCATTCGTTGGACGATGAGCGCCGCCCAACGCCCACCCGCTCGCAGAGCGATGTCGACGAGCTCCTCGCCGACTATTGGACCGAGCACGACTCGGTCCTCACCGGCACCGATGCCCGTGGCCCCGAGTTCTTTCAGGTCGACGGCGACTGGTCCGGCGATCGAGCCGAGGTTCGTCAGGTCATCCGAGATCCCGAAGGTCACGACGAATGGGCGTTCGTGGGGCACGTCGACCTGATCCGCTCCCGGGAACAGGGCCGCGCCGTCGTGGTTTTGGACAACATCGAACGCTGATGCCCGGCGTTCACCTGCTCCGGCGACCGTCCGGCGGCTCTTCTCGAGCCGCGGAACGTCTCGACTCGCTACGTGGTTCATTTGCCGACCTCGGCTACGTCGTCACGGATCTGACCCGTGGTTCCGCTGTCGATTCGTCTGCTGCCCTGCACGATGCGATCGCTGCCGGCTCGGTCGAACGAGTCGTGGTGGCTGGCGGCGACGGGCTCGTGCATCTGGCGGTCCAACAGCTCGCCGGCACCGAGATCCCGCTGGGCATCATTCCCACTGGCACCGGCAACGACTTCGCCACCGCACTGGGCCTCACATCGGACGATCCTGGCATTTCCGTGGCGGAAGGCTCGCCGGTTGATCTGCTGCAGGTGCAAGCCGAGTCTTCCCCGCCGGCTTGGATTGCGTCGGTTGCCATCGTGGGGTTCCCTGCCGACATCAACGCCCGCGCCAATCGCATTCGCGTCCCGCTCGGACCGGCCGTGTACACGGTGGCGGCGGCGATGGAGCTGCCCAGCTTCTCTCGGACCGTCATGGACATCACGGTCGACGGAGCGGCGCTCACGACCGACTCGGCCATGTTGGCCATCGGGAACACCAGGTTCTTCGGCGGCGGCATGCTCGCCTGCCCCGACGCAAGCGCCACCGATGGTCTGGCCCATCTCACGTCCATCGAAGGCGTCGGCCGACTGGGGATCCTTCGCCACCTGACCCAGAAGTCGGGCGGAAGTGCAGACAGGCCCGAGGTGCGGCGTGCCACAGGCACCACCTACGAGATCCACACTCCAGGACTTGCGCTGTGGGGCGATGGTGAACCGGTGGCAGAAAGCCCGCTCACGATTCGGCTGATCCCTGCGGCAATCAACATCGCCGGACACGGTGCGGTGGGCAACGACTAGAGTGCCCAGTGGTTTCGCGATCAAGGAGGAAACCACATGTCAGATTCACTTCTCACCGGGCTCGCTCAGCAGTTCGGCGGCGACACGATTGGTCAGCTGGCGGGGCTGGTCGGTGCCGATCAGCAGGCCACGGGCAAGGCGGTGGCCGCAGCGCTGCCGATGTTGCTCGGGTCGCTCACCGGCGCCGCAAAGCAACCCTCGGGCGCCGAAGCGCTGTTCGGGGCACTCTCCAACGACCACGACGGTTCCATCCTGGACATGCTCGGACCGCTTCTCGGTGGTGGATACGCGTCGCGGGCAATGGGCTCCGATGGCGCCCGCATCCTGGGGCACGTGTTCGGCAACAAGCAGCCAGCGGTCGAGCAGACCGTGGCGCAGAACGCTGGCATCAGCTCCGGCCTCGTGTCCAAGCTGCTCCCCTACCTTGCGCCAATCGTCATGGGCTACCTGTCGAAGCGCCTCATGGGCGGCGGTGGCGGCGACGCCGGCCTGCTCGGGTCGATGCTCGGCCAGGAGCAGGAGCAGATCCGCCAGCAGGACTCCGGTCTCGGCGGCCTGTTTGACCTTCTCGGTGGAGGAAACGACGACAACGACGATGGAGGCGGCCTCATGGATGCCGCCGGTGACCTCCTCGGCTCGTCCGTGGGCAAGGCGATCCTCGGACAGATCCTCAAGTAACCGTTCGTGGCGATGACCCCGGCCTGTGTCGAACTCGACAAGGCCGGGGTCTCCTACGTTTTGCACCCGTATGAGCACGACCCCGCTGCCGAGTCGTACGGCATGGAGGCGGCCGAGGTGCTCGGGGTTGACCCCGAACAGGTGTTCAAGACGCTCATGGCGCAGCTCGACACAGGCGAACTGGTCGTGGCCGTGGTGCCCGTCACCGGTCGGCTCAACCTGAAGGCACTCGCTCGTGCAGCGGGAACGAAAAAGGCGAAGATGGCGGCAGTGAGCGATGCCGAACGAAGCTCGGGCTACGTGGCCGGTGGCATCAGCCCGTTTGGCCAGCGAAGCCGGAAGCGAACCTTTGTGGACGAGACGGCGCTCTCCTGCGACCTCGTCTACGTCAGTGCTGGCCGGCGGGGACTCGATCTGTCGATGCGTCCGACCGATCTCGTGGCTCTTGTGCACGCCGAACCAGCCGACCTGCTCGAACCGTAACCAAACTGCCACGATGGCCCTCGAGGGGGCCAAAAGGAGCAGATTCACCCGGAGATCTCACGGTGTGAGTTGGACCGCCGACGGTTGGTAGTACGGAATCACCAGCACGCTCTCGTTGACCACCGGTGGTGTGTGAGGCATCACTCACACACCGTGTGTGGGAATTTTCCTTCAATATTCCTCGCAGTGTGTGATCTAGAGTGCAGGTATCGAGGGTGCACCCCTCACCGAGACCACAAGGACCAAGCCATGAAGACACCCTCCAGCATGCTTCGACGAATCGGGATCATCGGCGTTCTCGCCACCGCGCTGGTCACACTCATCCCCTCGGCAGCGGGCGCAAGCTCCGGTTGCGGCGAGTACAGCTTCGGTTTCGCCGGTACACGACTTCTCAACGACGGCATCAGCGACTCGGCCGGACCCTTCAGCATTGACCTCCCAGCCGGCACGTGGGACGTGACCCTGGTCAGCCATGACAACCACAGCAGCCACGATCAGCCCGAACAGACCGAAGAGCAGTGGTACGTGCAACTGGGCGACGTCTGGACCTCGCCACTCACCCGCGACCTCCCCGACGACCTGGACACCATCACCAGCACCTTCATGAACCAGACCATCGGTGCCGCCACCGAGATCTCGGTCCACCACCGCGGTGTGGGAACGGTCAACTCCGTCGACGTCGTGTGCGTCGGCTTCACCGCCAGCGCTCCACCAGCAGAGCCCGATGCGGAGATCGCACCCCCGGTCAACCCAATCATTCCCGACCAGCCGCTCCCGGTGAACGAGCCCGCCGAGGAACCCAACGCCGAGATCGCTCCCCCGGTTGGCCCCATCATCCCTCCAGCCCAGATCATCGACCCGAAGCCGGACATTGAAATCGCAGGCCCGGGTGTGGGCATCCTTCCTCCGGTGAGCCCCGACGAACCAGTCGTCGAGCCCGAGGTCATGGGAGCAATCGAGACACCAGCACCGCAGCTCGCACTCACGGGTCCGAACGACGTCGTTGCTGGCCTTGTGGTTCTGGGCGTCTCCATGATCGCACTCGGAGTCGCCCTGGTCAGTCGTGAACGCAGCCTTCGCGGTTCACTCGAGAGCTGAGAACCAGGCGGCAATCGCCTGACCAATCTCCGCAGGGCTGTCCTCCTGGACAACATGCCGACCCACGACCGTGACCTCTGTCTGGTTTGGCCAACGTCGGCAGTACTCGCGCTGAGCGCCGGTCAGTAGCAGCCCCGGTTCGGCATTGATGAACAGCTTCGGTACCTCGGACGACTCGAGCCAGGTTCCGTACGCCGCCACGATCTCGGACACGTCGGTTGGGGTTCCGTCGATTGGAAACTCGCGGGGCCAGGTCAGCGTGGGGCGCCGGCGCTCGCCCACATCGGCGAAGGGCGCCCGGTAGCAGTCCATCTCTTCCTCGCTCAGCTCGCGGATGACACCATCGGGCAGCACCGTCTCCACCACATGATTGTTCTCGAGCACGAGTTCCTCGCCGGCGACGGTTCGGACCGATCGAAAGAACTCGACCGAGGACTCTGGCACGTCGGCCCAGCTGAAGGGGCGAACAATGGCCTCCATGTACGCGATTCCGCGAACCGAAGCAGGGCGACGGTGGGCCCAGTCGAAGCCGAGCGCCGAGCCCCACTCGTGGAGCACGAAGGTGACGTCGGTGGTCGCGTCGACGGCCCGCAGGAAATGGTCGAGAAACCCACGGTGCTCGACGAACCGGTACACGCCGGGCCCGCGCTGTTCCAGCTTGTCGCTGTGCCCCATGCCGATGAGGTCCGGGGCGATCACCCGACCGAGGGTCGCAAGATGCGGAATGACGTTGCGCCAGACATGCGAGGACGTGGGGTTCCCGTGCAACAGCACGATGGGGGCACCCTCGCCCACTTCCACATATGACATTCGGCGATCGCCAATACTGACGCTCATTCGCTTCAACTCTGCCCCCACACTTTGGCGACTGAGAGTCTCCCATCGTTGCGGGCATGACACGAATTGGGCGGGGAACCGTTCGTACTGGGCGAAACGCCAGCGGCGGTCCCCGTGGGAAACGCCGCTAGGAGAAGGCCACCGCAGCAACACCCGAGTACCCGACACGTACCCGATCGCCGCGCAACCATTCGTCGCGTGCAGTCGTTCTGACCAGCACGTCGGCACCATTGGCGAGCCGAACGCTGAGCATCTGATCGTGACCGTAGAACTCGATCAGCGTGACCTCGGCGTCGCCGCCACGGTCCACGGTCAGATCCTCGGGGCGCAGCAGAACCTGCACGGCGCCGTGGTGTTCGGCCACCAATGCAACCTCGCCCAATGCAGTCGTGGCGCTGGCACCCGAGGCGTCGGCCTTCAGCAGGTTCATGTCGCCGACAAACGAAGCGATCCATGCCGATGACGGGCGGCGGTACAGCACCGACGGGGTTGCGATCTGCTCGATTCGACCCGATTGCATGACGGCCACACGGTCGCCAAGAACGAACGCTTCCTCCTGGTCGTGGGTGACGAAGACGCTGGTGATGCCCAACTCCACCAGGAGGCGGTGCACTTCGGTGCGCACACCGACCCGCAGCGCCGAATCCAGGTTCGAGAACGGCTCGTCGAGCAACAGCACCGTGGGCCGTGGTGCAATGGCACGCGCCAGAGCGACTCGCTGCTGCTGACCGCCGGACAGGGTGCCGGGCATTCGATCGATGAGATCGGCCATGCCTACCATGTCGAGGGCCTCGGTGACCCGGGGGCCGTCGCGCTCACCGCGAGGAAGCCCGTATCCCACGTTCTTGCCCACGGTGAGGTGCGGGAACAGCGCCCAGTCCTGGAAGACCATGCCGACCTGACGCTTCTCCGGAGCAACCCAGGTGCCGGGACCGGCCACGAGGACGTCGCCCACGGCAATCGTGCCGGCGTCGGGGCGTTCCAGTCCGGCGATCAGGCGAAGCAGCGTGGTCTTGCCACAACCGCTTGGGCCCAGCAGAGCCAGGCTCTCTCCGGGGTCGACCGACAGGTCGATTCCGGTGAGCACCGTGGTGTCATCGAACGACTTGTTGACACCGGCGACAGCGACGCTGCGGGCTGTGCCCGGAGCGATCGGCGGATTGCGCATTGGTTCAGAGTTCTCCATCGGGTGTGTCGAACGTCCAGCATGCGTCGTAATCGCCGGTATCGAAACCAATGGCGAACCAGCGAACCCGCTGCGCAGACGACCCGTGGGTGAAGTTCTCGGAGTTGGAGCTGCCGGTGATGGCGTCGTCGCCAACAGCGCCTGCAGCGGTCACACCCTCCTGCAGGTCGCCGCTGTCGAGAATTCCGCGGAGTTCGGCGTCCCGTGCCCACATGCCTGCCAGGCAGTCGGCCTGGAGTTCCATGCGAACCTGCAGACCATTGGACTCGGCCTGGCTGGCTCCGGACTGGGCCTGACGCACCTGCGCGTTGATGCCGCGCACGTTCTGCACGTGGTGGCCGACCTCGTGGGCAAGAATGTACGCCTGGGCGAAGTCGCCTTCGGCGCCAAGCTGCGCTTGCAGCTTGAACATGAACTGCAGATCGATGTACGCATTGCTGTCGGCCGGGCAGTAGAAGGGGCCGACGCTGGACGGGGCGTTGCCGCAACCGCCGGTCTGCACACCGTCGTCGAACACGATGAGGCCTGACAACGGGTACTGCTCGTTGTCTGAAGCGAACTCGTCGACCCAGAAGTTCTGCACGTCATCGAGCACGAAGTTCACCAGATCGAATGCGTCGTTCTCACGGTCGGAGAAATTGCTGGTGTCGACGTTGACCGATCCGGTGCCGGCGGTCGACGACGACCCACCAGTGTTCGTGGTCGTGCTCGTGCCGCCGAGACATTGGCTGGCCAGGAGCACCACAACCACAAGGACGATGATGAGGCCCATGGATCCGCCGCCACAACCCCGACGGGACCCAGCTGGCATGCCACCCGAACCCAGGCTGCCGCCTCCCATGGTGCCGCCAAGACCTCCGCCACCTCCGGACGAGCGACGGGTGGGAAATCCGAAACCGCCACCGGATGAGGAACGACTTCCGCGCCGATCCTGCACGTTCTTGCTGCGATACCCCTTGGGGACCTTGACCATGATGGATCTCCACTCTCCGCCAGCCAGTGCCCGAGAACCGTTGATTCCAAACGGGCTGTGCGTCGGGCGACAGCCTAGAAGAAGATGCAGCGCATGCGCAGTTCGGCGGACTCGTGCCGATCGTTCATTCGATTCGGCGCAGGTGGCTCAGCGGCCGGCCGGCCAGCGAATCTCCGAATTCGGACGAGGACCCGGACGGCGGCCGCGTGCGGCGCGCATGGTGGGGTTGTCCCGGAGGTGCACGCTGGATCCGGGCTGAGACCCGGCCGGACGATCGCCGATGACAAGCACGGGACGCCGATCTTCGGCCAGGCCGGGCTCCTCGGGAACCGCAGACGGCCGACCCCGGCTGGGGTGGGCGTCGGACACCGGCGAGCGACGGGGCCAGATGACGAACGTGAGAAGGTACGAGGCGATCGCCACGAACACGACCTGACCAGTCAGCAGCCCGGCAGATCGGGCTTCGCTACGAGTCGCCAAAATGACCGCCGCAACAACTGCGGCGACGATCAGGACGAACACTGCGAGACGCTTCCATGCCGAACGCATGGCCGCGAACGTAGGCGCGGCTGGAATCGGAGTGCAATTCGACGAACAGGGTGACGGACAGGGTCATGTGTCGCTGACACATACCTGCCCACGACCCGCCGTAGGATTGCCACATGCCACGCTCGCATGTGCTTGCACGAGAACTCCGAGGAAGTGTCGTCGTCGCCCTCGTCGCACTGCTGATCTTCTGGTTGTTCGCCAAGCTCAACGACGACCGAGCCGAGGCCAAGGAACGCGTCGAGCTGGCCAACACGACCACCACGGTCGCCGAAACGACCACCACGACCACCACCACGGTCGTCGACGACAACGAGCGCCTCTGCAGCCTGTCGGCCGCATTTCGCACCGACCTCTCGGCCATCCGGATCGTGCTCGTGAACCAGGCGGGCGACCCGTTGTCGAACCCCGGAGATCTCACGATCGACGTGGGCATGCACGCCGAAGGCGACATTCCCGAAGAAATCCGGGAGGCCCGAACCGTTGCGTCGGCCGCAGCCATCGCCGAGGGCGCAAGCATCCCGGCACCACCCGAAGACGCAAGCACGACCACCACAGAGCCACCCCCGCCGACCGCGCAACCGTCGCCGCGCATCGTCAACACCGATCGGATCGACCCGCTCGAGTCCGGTCTGCTCGGCGCACCGCAGAAGGTGGCGCTCAACTTCTACACCGCCGCAGCGGCGCTCCGGTTGGGCCTCATCGACGCCGACTTCGACGCCTCGTCTGCGCATTTCAACGACCTCGTTGCGCTCGGCGAACCGCTCCGGTGGGACCTCGAGGAGATCGCAGAATCCGATCTCTCCGACCGGTGGCGGGCGCTCGTCACGCGGCCAAACGTGTCGGTGAGCGCAACCCTCGACTACGTCGAGGAACAGTGCAGCATCCGGATCGGTAGCGGCTTCCTGTATCGCGAAGCTGCCCCCGACCTCCCTGTTCTGGAACAGGTCTTCGTCGACGGCGACGTCGACCCCAGCCAGCTCACACCCGCGCCGGCGCCTGACGAGTGAATCGCCAGATCATCATCGCCATTGGCGCCGGGATCATCGTGCTTGGCGCTGCGCTGATCGTTCTCAGCCTGAGATCCGAGGACTCCGCGCTCACCACAGGCGCTGTGGTCATCGACGACATGACCGAACTCGCTGCCGAATCTCCGGCCACGACCTTCCCGGCCATTCAGGACTCGGCGGTCCGGGATCCCGATGAACGGATCGAGCCGCGGTCCGGCACGATCACGGTGCTGGACACGATTCCGCACGACACCGGAGCCTTCACCCAGGGCCTGGAGTTCGACGGAGACCGCCTCTACGAAAGCACGGGCCTGGTCGGAAGCTCAACCCTGCGAGAACTGGACCCGGCCACGGGCACGACCCTTCGGTCAATCGCCGTCGACGATGTGTTCGCGGAAGGGCTCACGATCGTCGACGGCGACGCGATTCAGCTGACCTGGAGGGCTGGAGAGGCCTACCGCTACGACGTGGAGACCTTCGAACTTCTGGAAACGCACACCTACGACGGCGAAGGATGGGGTCTGTGCGATTCGGGCGACGAACTCCACATGTCTGACGGAACACCCACGCTCTCCACCCGGGACACCACCACCTTCGAACTGCTCCGCACCGTGGAGGTCACGTTCAACGGCGCACCGGTGGAACGAATCAACGAACTCGAATGTGTGGGCGATTCGGTCTGGGCGAACATCTGGCAGACCCCGCTCATCATCGAAATCGACCCGACCAGCGGCGTGGTCCTCACCGTGCTCGATGCAACCGAGCTCCGACCGGAGTCCACCACGGACAACTCCGGAGCGGTTCTCAACGGCATCGCCTTCGACGCCACCACCGACACATTCCTCCTCTCGGGAAAGCTCTGGCCGGTCACCTACCGAGTGCAGATAGGTTGATCCTGTGCCAAGGAAACCGCCGCAACGCCAAGCGCCCGGCCCCCTCCTCGCCGTCATGGGAACCATGATCGTGCTGTTCCTTGGTATGGCCTTCGTGACGCAGTCCTGGGTGTTTTTGATCCTCGGGCTCTTTGGCCTGCTCGCCGGGCTGGTCCCCTTCATCTCCAGGTGATCGCTGCTGGAGTCGACGGAGCTCCCGGCGGCTGGATGGTCGCCACCGACGCGGCGGATCCTGCCGACGCCCCGTCGGTGTCCTTTTTGCAGGAGCTGGGCTCGCTGGTGGACCGACTTGGAGACGACGTCGGCGTGATCGCCATCGACATGCCCATCGGCCTGTCTGCGGACGGACAGCGACCGGCCGACGATCTCGCACGGAGCCTTCTTGGCAGCCGACGCGCGACCTTCTTCCCTACACCCGTCCGAGCCGTACTCGACCACGACGACTTCGACGCCGCGAACCAGGCCTCCCGAGCGGCCTCGGGTCGGGGTCTCTCGATCCAGAGCTGGAACCTGGTGCCAAAGATCCGCGAAGTCGACGCGCTGCACGCACCTCAACACCACGAGGTGTTCCTTGAAGCACACCCCGAGTGCAGCTTTGCGCAGATGAACGGTGCGCCGGTCATGACCAAGAAGGCCACCGCCGAGGGTCGAGCGGAACGGCTCAACCTCCTCACCGATCATCTGACTCCCGCGGCGACCGAAATCGTGCAGACGTCCGGCTCACGCCTCGACGCAATCGATTCACTGGCGCTGCTCTGGACAGCCCGGCGGGTGATGACCGGCGACTCCGTTCGCCTTGGCGACCCCAGTGACGTGGATCCAGCCGGTCGACCCATGTGGCTGACCATCTGAGAACGGAGTGCAAGACTGACCAGGTGTCCACAGGCCGCTATGCACCGTCCCCCACGGGCGACCTCCATGTCGGCAACCTTCGGACAGCGATACTGGCATGGCTCTTCGCCCGACACGCGGGCTCGCCGCTGCTGTTGCGAATCGACGACCTGGACCCAGCCACGTCGAGCACCGAACACGAGGATCGCCAGCTGGCCGACCTTGCAGAGCTCGGCATCAGCTTCGACGGCGAAACGCTTCGCCAGTCCGACCAGTTCGGCCACTACGAGCAGACGATTGCCGCGCTCGAAGCCAGCGGTGCCACGTACCCCTGTTTCTGCAGCCGGCGCGAGATCCGTGAGGCAGCGAGCGCTCCGCACGGCCACCTTCCGCACGGCGCCTACCCTGGCACGTGTCGTGACCTCTCATCGGCGGCCCGTGCAGACCGATCCCGGGAACGGCCGGCCGCACTGCGGGTTCGTGCCGACGCTCAGGACCTGACCTTCGTCGATGACGTCCACGGCGAACGCACGGTGCAAGTCGACGACTTCGTGATTCGACGCAACGACGGAGTGCCCGCCTACAACCTGGCCAGCGTTGTGGACGACGCCCACCAGGAGATCGGCCAGGTGGTTCGGGGCGACGATCTGCTGGAAGGCACCGCCCGACAAATCTGGCTTCGGGAGGTGCTGGGCCTGGCCCCGGTTCGTCACGCACATGTACCCCTCATGGTCAATGCCGAGGGGAACCGACTCGCCAAACGCGACGGCGCCGTGACCTGGGCCGAACTGCGCGACAACGGACATGCCATCGACGAGCTCCGAGCCGAACTTGCCGCATCGGTCGGCCAGTCTGCTGACGCCGCGGCGGACAGCATGGAAACGCTCCTGAAGGTCTTCGACCCTGCAGCAATCCCAACGACACCCACACCGTGGCTGGGTCTCGATCGGCCCGCTTCGAGCTAGAACACCAACTCGCTGAGCGTGTGGATCAAGAGCCCGACCAGGCCACCCACGATCGTGCCGTTGATACGAATGAACTGCAGGTCACGTCCGACCTGGAGTTCGATGCGATCCGACGTCTCGTTGGCGTCCCATCCCTCGACCGTGTTGGCGATGAGTGCGCCGATCTCTCCCCGACCCTGCTCGGCCAGGTACACGATGACCGACACCACCCATGCGTCGATCTTCTCCTGGAGCGCGGCATCGCTCTGGAGCCGCGCCGCCACCGCAACGACGGCTTCCTCGATTCGGGAGCGCACATCGCTGTTCGGCTCCCTGGTGGCATCGCTCAGGTTGCCCTGCAAGGAGGACCACAGGTCCTTCGTCCACAGCTGAAACTCGGGGTGATCAAGGAGCTCCTGCTTCAGGGACTCGCTCTGCGCAATCAGGCGCTCGTCGCCCCGAAGCCGCTCCGCCAAGTCACGGGCCCGGACATCGACATCCCGCTTGAACGAATGGTCCGGGTTCTCGTCGACCTCGCGCAGGAAGGCCATGACCGCCGAGTAGATCTTGTCGAAAACCCGATCGTCGATACCCTCGGGCACCCACCACGGCGACTCCTGTGTGAGGCGGCGGCGGAAGGTTGCCCGATTGTCGTCCAGAAAGTTGGCGGCACCCGCAAGAGCAGCGTTGTAGACCTCGTGATGGTGGTCGCCGTCCATGCCAGCGTCGATGACCCGGCCCAGGATTGGTGCCACCGGCACACGACCGAGCCGGTCACGCACCAGAGAATCGACAAGCGCGCGCACATCCTCGTCGTCGCGGAGAACCTCGGACACCGTGCCGACGACGGCCGCCACCTCGGACACGATGGACTGTGCGTTCTCGGGAACGATGAGCCACTCGGCCAATCGGCGGGACACCTGCACGGTCGCCAGCTTCTCGGCGACGACATCGCCGGTCAGAAAGTTCGACTGCACGAAATCGCCCAGGCCTTCGCCGATCTCGTTCTTGCGCTTCGGAATGATCGCCGTGTGCGGAATCGGGAGCCCAAGCGGGTGTTTGAACAGCGCCGTCACGGCGAACCAGTCGGCGAATGCCCCGACCATTGCCGCTTCGGCCGTCGCTCGTACATACCCCGCCCAGGTGTGCTCATCCTGCAGCCCTCGGGCCACGATGAACACCACGGCAGCCAACACGAGCATTGCCGTGGCGAAGGTCTTCATGGTGCGCAGCTGCCGCCGCTGCGCCACTTCGGTCACATTCGGGTCCACGAGTTGAGGTTACGGCCGTATCCTCGATCGGGTGCTCACGGTCTCCGGATTGACCAAATCCCACGGCGCTCGCCGACTCTTCAACGACATCACCCTCCAGCTGTCCGACGGCCGCCGCGTCGCGCTCGTGGGCGGCAACGGCGTGGGGAAGACCACCTTCATCGAGATCGTGATGGGTCGCCAGGACGCCGACGAGGGCGTGATCCACAAGCCGAAGGACATGACGATCGGCTACCTGCCCCAGGAGCTTCCCGAGGCCACCGACCGAACGGTGCTCGCGGAAACCCTCGACGGCGCGGACCACATCAACGAGATCGCTGCCCGCCTCCGCAAGCTCGAACACGAACTCGAGACCGACGACGGCTCCGGCATGGAACGCATCATCGAGCAGTACGGCCAGGCGCAGGCCGAGTTCGAAACGCATGGGGGCTACGCAATCGAGTCCGAGGCGCATCGCGTCCTCGCTGGACTCGGCTTTCCTCCCGACTGGAACGAGCGGCCGATCAAGGAACTCTCGGGCGGCTGGCGGATGCGCGTGGCGCTGGCCAGGCTCCTGCTGTCCAACCCCGACCTTCTGGTGCTCGACGAGCCCACCAACCACCTCGACGTCGATTCCGTCGCCTGGCTCGAGGAGCATCTGGCGTCGTGGACTGGCGCGCTGCTGTTCGTGTCGCACGATCGCGACTTCATCGACGCGGTCGCCAACCGCATCTTCGAGATTTCCGCTGGCACCGGCACCGAATACGTCGGAACGTTCGTGGAGTACGTGGCGGCCAAGGAAGAACGCTTCGCCGCGATCCAGGCCGCGGCCCTGCAACAGCGCAAGCAGATCGCCGACACCCAGGAATTCATCGACCGGTTCCGGTACAAGGCCACCAAGGCCCGCCAGGTCCAGAGCCGCATCAAGGCGATCGAGAAACTCGACCTGATCGAGGTACCCGGCGAGAAGGAACTGGCCGCAAAGTTCGATTTCCCGGAACCGCAGCGCTCCAGCCGAATCGTCGCCGAGATCAAGAACGCAACGGTCGGCTATGACGGCAAGAACATTCTCGAAGACGTGAACTTCGTCGTGGAACGTGGCCGGAAGGTGGGGCTGGTTGGCCCCAACGGTGCCGGCAAGACCACCCTCATTCGGCTGCTCACCGGCAAGCTCGAACCCGGCGAAGGAAGCGTCGAGCTCGGCAGTCACGTCGACATTTCGTCGTTCGCACAGGACCAGGCCGAAGACATGGACCCCAACCGGACCGTGTTCCAGGAACTCATCACCGTCACGCCGAAGCAGTCCACCCGAAACTGGCGCACGGTGCTCGGCTCCTTCGGCTTCAGCGGGCAACACGCCGATCGAAAGATCCCCGAGCTCTCCGGCGGCGAGCGAACCCGCCTGGCGCTGGCCAAGACCATGGTCATTCCGGTCAACCTGCTGGTGCTCGACGAGCCCACCAACCATCTGGATCTGCCGAGTTGCGACGTGCTCGAAGATGCCCTGCGCGTCTACACCGGCACCGTGTTGCTCGTCACCCACGACCGGCATCTCATCCGCAACGTCTGCGACGCGCTGATCGAGGTCCGGGGCGGCAAGGCCATTTGGCACGAAGGTGTCCCCGAGAAGGTGCTGAACCCGCTGGGGACGGTGAAGGCCGATCTGGGCGCCGCCAAGCCCGAGACCAAGAAGAAGTCGAATCCCAAGAAGACCTCGGCCGACACGAACTCGGCGAGCAGCAAGAAGGCCCGGAAGCGTCAGGAAGCCGAAGCCCGCAACACCTCGCATGCGAACACCAAACAGCTTCGCAATGCGGTCAAGACCGCCGAACGCAAGTGGGAGAAGGCCGAGTCGAACGTGGCCGAACTCCAGGCGAAGCTTGCCGACCCCGAGATCTACGCCGACAAGGACC
>CAZFBD010000042.1:11086-41396 GCA_964517125.1 uncultured Acidimicrobiales bacterium | reverse complement strand
CAGGCATGGCCGGGATCCTGTCACGCTCCAGCCAATTCCCACAACGCCACCTCAACACCCAGGTGCCTGGCATCTCAATACCCAGGTGCCTGGCACCTTGTGGAGGTGTCTGTGGACAACCCGAGACTGCAGGTCCTGAATTTTCAACGGTCTGTGGAAAAATCTGTGGATGTAGGCCTGGCACCTTGTGGCCGTTTGGTGCCAGGCACCGTTGGATGTGGTGACCGTGGGACACTTGGGGAATGCAGGACGAGACGTATGGCGGCGCACATCCTCCCGACTGGTACCCGGACCCCATGGGGCGCCACGAGTACCGCTGGTACGACGGCAGCCAGTGGACCGAACAGGTGTCGTCGCACGGTCGTCAGTCAACCGATGCCCTCGACACGGCAGCCAAAACCGTCGCCGTTCCGAAGCCGCCAGAAAAAGTGCAGCGTCAGGTCGCCAAGCACCAACAGAACGTCGCAAAGCGCGGGGCTCCCGGTGGAGCGCCGTCGTTCGAAGGAACGGGCGAGCTCCTCAACGAACCGCTGCTCGTGATCAACCAGAAGGTCAAGCTGCTCGAGGTCAACACCGAATACGCCATCTACGGTGCGGACGGGCAACAGATTGGCGCCGTCCGGCAGGTGGGCCAGTCGAAAGTCAAGAAGGTCGTCCGCTTCCTCGGCAACCTGGATCAGTACTTCACGCACAAGTACCAGGCCGTCGACCGCAACGGGATCGTGCAGCTTGCGCTCACCCGACCCGCAAAGATCTTCAAGTCACGAGTGATCGTGCAGGATGCCGCAGGAAACGGCGTCGGCCAGATCGTGCAGAAGAACGTCTTTGGCAAGATTCGCTTCAGCTTCGAGGCGCCCAGCGGCGAAGTCGGTGGCATTCAGGCCGAGAATTGGCGGGCCTGGAATTTCTCCATCCAGAACGAAGAAGGCCGCGAGGTCGCCCGGATCACCAAGACATTCGAAGGTGTGCTCAAAACCATGTTCACCAGTGCAGACAACTACGTCCTGCAGGTGCACGAACCGCTGCCCAACCCACTTCGTCAGTTCGTCTACGCGTCGGCTGTCTCCATCGACACCGCACTCAAACAGGACGCACGCGGCCTCGGCTCGGGCAGCATCGGCGACTTCTTCGGCGGCTGAGCGCAGTCGATGGTCAGCCGAGGATCAGCGGGGCGATCTCGTCGAGCGCCGATACCTCGTGCGTCGGCATGGATGTGCTGGCGGTCGTTCCATGCGGGTTGAACCAGATGGTGTCCACACCTGCCGCGATGCCACCTGCAATGTCCGACGAGAGGCTGTCGCCGACCATGACCACAGCGGAGCGATCGGTCACGCCGAGTTCCCGGAGCGTGTGATCGAAGATCTCCGGTGATGGTTTGGACATGGCCAGTTCGCCCGAGATCGAAATGACTGGGAAGAACCGATCCAGTCCGAGGCGGTCGATACGAGCGCGTTGAATGCGGCCCAAACCGTTCGTGACCATGGCCATGGTCACGGTGGGCTCCAGCAGTTCCAGAAGTTCGATGGCCCCCGGATACAGCTCGCCGCAGGAACCCATGCCGTCGATGAATGCCTCGGCCATCGCCTCGGCAGACACCGGTTGGTTCGCAGCCTCGACCAGCTGCACGAAGCGTCGGGCCTGGACTTCGACCGGCGTGATCTCGCCGCGTTCCACGGCGGCCCACAGTGCGCCATTGATCTGTGTGTACGTGGGAAACAGTTCGTGTGGGTTGTTCAGGCCGACGTGCTGCGCAGCGGCATTGAACGCCTGCTCCTCTGACGCGTTTGAATCGAACAACATGTGATCGAAGTCGAACAGAACACAGGAGTACATGGATCAGGTGGTGGCGGGGAAGATGCCGATGCCGAGAAGGTGGAGGGCGCCGACGGAGATGCTCATGACCGCAACCGCAATGGTGAGCGTTGTGTGTGTGCGAAGGCTGCCCTTGGCCTGCGCCGCGTTGGCCATGCTGAGCCCGAGTACCCATGCCGCGAGTAGCCACAGGCCAAACACGGGGCCGGCGACCGAGGTGGATGCCACAAGAACGGCGATCTGGGCGAAGCTCTCCACGCCGACCCTGTGGAGCATGTCGGCTGGGGTGCCGGTGGTGGCCGGCGACGAGCTGGGCAGATCGAATTCGTGCCGGTACGGGGGATCATCGGGCCGAACACGATCGCGAGCGCCCCAAGTGCAAGCACCGCCAGCGCGTGCCTGAGCGAACGCCGCGCCGGGGAAACGAGTTCCCGTCGGCCCACGATGTGCTCCCAGTCCACGCCATGTCGGACGCCGAGTCCGAGGGCGGTGAGAAGAAGGCCGACGCTCATGGTCTTCGTCTAGTTGGCGCGGTCCACCGGTGCCAAGGTGTCGGCTGGTTGCTGCTGTCGGGTGTTCGGCCGAGCCAGGCTGAAGATCAGAGCTGCTGCGGGAATCGCGGACAGGATGAGAATCGCCGGGGGATAGGAGCCGGTTGTTGACTGCAGTGCAGCCAACGCAACTGGTCCAAGCGCCGAGCCCGCAACGTTGAACAGCGTGAGCGCGCCCTGAATGGAGCCGAGATGGGCGGTGCCGAACCACTCGGGCAGCAGCAACGAACTAACCGTCCGAATCGAGCCGCCCGCAGCACCGAGACACACGGCGTAGATCAGCACAGACGGGCCGGGTGCGGCGTTGGCCGCAAGGACGTGCGCGGCGAACAGCAGCGCCATTGAGACCGCAGGGAGGTAGCGGTGCCCGACCCGGTCGGCGATCCAACCGAAGGCCAGCCCGGCAACCGTGGATCCCACGACCTGCGGCATGAACATTGCGGCGGCGGCGTTGTCGGACAACCCAGCGTCACCCAGCAAGTCGATCTGGTGGAAGTTGAGGGCGGTACTGAGCATGCCGGCCGAGCCGCTGACCGCCACGAGGATCCAAAAGCCACGGGTTCGGACCGCGGTTGCTCGATCGACCGAGAACGCATCGGCGACATCAGCGTCGTCGTCGGCCCCCTGGGTGCCGGTGGGCATGGACCGAAGTCCGAACACTGCGATCGGGACGACGGTGCTCACGACGACAACGGCGGCGACCAGCCAGGCAGATCGCCAGCCAACCCAGGCGATCGCAGCAGCGAGCCCGATCGGAACCATCGTCATCAGCGCGTTCGAGACCACTGCGAAGATGCCGAGCGCGGTGCCCCGCTTGTCGGTGAACGAGATGGAAACGGCGACGATCGAGATGAGCGACAACGAGCCCTGGCCGAGCAGGCGGATTCCCGTGAAACCCACTGCCAGCCACACGATCCCGTTGACCAGAGACATGTTCACGAGCGCCAGAGCGAACAGGGCGCCCACAACGATCTGCGCCCGTCGGACGCCGCGTCGATCCACCCAGGTACCGACCGACGGAAGGATCGTCGCTCCCGTAAGCGTGCCGATCATGTAGGCGATGCTCACCGCTTCGCGGCTCAGTGAGAGATCCGACACGAAGTGATCGATGAACACGGCCACACCAATGGTCTGGCCCGGGCCGGTGAGCGCAGATGTGAGGGTCGCGAGCCCCAGGATGCGCCACATCGGATCGCCGGAGCGGTTGCTCGCCCGGCGGCGATCGACGACGTCTGTCACCGAGCCCACGGTAGTGCCAAGGCACTCAAGTAACGGCCTGCGATACCGATTTGGACAGGAATCGATTTCCGAACGATCGGACCATGCGCCATGGGCGAACCAGCACGACAATTGCAGACCAACGCCGTGGACCATCCCGTGTTCTTGGTGGGATCGGAGCGATCGGGCACCACCATGCTCCGGCTCATGCTCGACTCGCATCCCGAGGTGTCCTTCGCCGCCGAGTTCGAGTTTCTGGTCGACCAGATGGGCAGCGACGGCACGCGCCCCGACATGGCCGCATATCGCCGCTATCTCGACGAGAGCCGAATCTTCGAGTCGAGCGGTCTGACCGTCGACCCCACGCTGGGCTACGACGAACTCGTGCACGGCTTCCTCGAGGAACAGGTCGGTGATGCGAACGTCGTTGGCGCCACCGTCCACTACCGCTTCGATCAGCTCCCCGTTCTGTGGCCCGAAGCCCGGTTCATCCACATCGTGCGCGACCCGCGCGACGTCTCACCGTCGTGCATCAAGATGGGTTGGGCCGGCAACACGTGGTTCGGCTTGGACAAATGGATCGAGTCCGAGGAGGACTGGGACGCATTTGTGCCTTCGGTCTCCCCCAACCGCGTTTTCGAAGTGACCTTCGAGGAACTCGTCGGTGACCACGAACGAACACTCGGCCGCCTCTGCATGTGGCTAGGCGTGCCATGGACCGAGCAGATGCTCGACTACACCACCTGGACCGACTACGACGTGCCGTCGGCATCGGCCGCAGGTCGATGGTCGGCGACCCAGACGAACGAAGACGTGCAGCTCATGGAAGCACGCCTTGGTGACTGGGTGACCCGCCGAGGCTACGAACCGAGTGGGCTGCCGGCGATCATCGTCGACGACGCCCGTATGCGGGAACTCGCCAGCCAGGATCGACGCGAACGTGTGCGCTTCAGGCGTGAACGGTTCGGCCTTCCGCTGACGCTTGCCGAGATGGCGACTCGCCCCTTCGGCCCAGCCCCGCTCCGTACGCGCGTCCTGAAGGCCATGAACACCATCGAGATGGGAACGCTCAAGAAGTCCTGGAAGTGAGCCAGCTCACACGCTGGTGATGTGCCGGCCCGGCGGGTTCGGTCCTTGCATGACCTTGCCTGTCGAGGTTCCCGTGGATGCAATTGCTGCAAGTCGGGCAAGCTCGGCCTGTCGGTCCAGACGGAGCCCCACGATACGAATTGCACTGAGCAGCGCCAGGTACGGACCGATGAAGACAGGTTCGGACAGCGACGCCACGGCAATCGACGCAAGGACCATCAGGCTGAAGATGCCGAAGTCTTCGTGCCGCCGGTACGACCGCACGGCTGACATGACGGTTGACGTGAACAATGCGCCGTAGAGCACCAGACCGATGATTCCGACCTGCAGAACGAGGTCGAGCAGGCCATTGTGTGAGTGCGGAGCGCGGAAGCCGATCTCTCGCCACAGCTCCAGACTCAGGTCGTTTGGCGGGCTGAAGAACAGTCCCTCGCGGCCGTAGCCGATCCATGGCTTCTCGCCGATGGCGCCAATGACGGCCTCCCAGATGTGGGTACGTCCGGAGAACGTGGGGTCCTTGCCGGTGGCCTCCAGGAAGATCGGTAGGCCGGCCCGTGCGCCCATCGCTGCGCCCGTCGCGAGCGCAAGCGTCGACACCACGGTGATCGCAAGGAGTCGGTCGTCGACTCGCCGATTGGCCCGAAGCCACATGTACGCAGCGATGAGGACGAGGGTGGTCGTGAGTGCGGTGACCGATTGGCTGCCGGCAACCATGACCGCGGTGACGGCCAGCGTCGGCAGTCGGGTGAGTCGGTTGTGGTCGGCGGCCAGGACGATGCCGAACGTCAACGCCAGGAATGGGCCCATGTCGTTCTTGTGCGGGAACAGCCCGTGCCAGCCGGCCAGGACCTCGTCGCCGAACCAGATACCGGACCGCGTGCTGGGCACCAGGATGGTTGCGAGGACACTGATGGCCAGCGTGACCCGTGCTGCGTGAAGGAGGAACTTCATCAGGTCGATCTCGTGCAGCACCGCAGCCACGATCACGAAGCCGAGCACCATGGGGAGCTCGAGGCGAACGAGGAAGCCGGTGCGTTCCGGGTCGAATGACCAGGCGGTCGACAGCGCGACCCAACCGGCGAGCAACACCGGCTGCATGGAGATCGTCATGTTCCGAACCGTCGATGCGGGCACGAGCAACAGCACACCGAACGGCACGAGCGACGCCAAGTACGACACCGATGGTGGGTTGGGGATCGCCTCGAAATTCACAAGCGTGCCCACGACGATGAACGCCAGGCATGCGTACTTGGCGATGGGGCCAATCTCTTCGCTTCGGCGCACGGTGCCGATTCGGTGGGCGGTCATGGGTTTCCAATCGGCAGGATGGGCATCATTGCGAGGCCTCCAAGGCGGTTCCCATCAGCACGCCGAACGACCAGATCGCCTCGCCGTGGGCCTGTTGCACAGTGAATTCGCTCTGTCCGGCGAAGACGCCAATGTCGACGAAGCTCTGCAAGGTCGGCCAGGTGGTGTGTTCGGGAGTCGTGCCCGCCGCCTTCAGGTACGCCTGGCGATACCACTGCGGTGTCTGCCAGGTGGAGAACACGCCATACACAGGCGTTCCCGGCCACACCGGAATGCCGGCATTCATCTGGTCCACCATGAGCACGTTCTGCGGCGCATCGTGGCCCACGCCCGTGATCCAGCTCTGGCCGGTTGGGTTGGCGCCGATTGAGAACGAGGCATTTGCGACCGCCTGATCGCGGAACCGGTCGTCGCCGGTGAGGAGGTAGGCACGGAGCAGGCCGACGGCGTGCGGGATGCTCGGGCCGAGTCCCCAGATGAGCGGAACGTTCGGTCCTTCGGGCGTCCATCGATACGCGGTGGTGGATGCGGCCGTGAGCAATTGCTCGGAGACACCGACGATTCCGTCGATGGCGTTTTGGCGGATCTCCGATTCCCCGAGCTCGGGTGGAAGGCGGGCGTAGCGCCATGCTGCCTCGCACTGGGTCGCCAGGATGCACGGGTCGAGGACCGGCCGGTCGTCGATGTCGCTGAGCGCAAGGAACAGATCGTGCCAGCGCTCGTCTTCGGTCAGTCGGTACAGGCTGACTGCGGCGATGGACCGTTGGATTGCGACATCGGCATCGGTCGGCCGGTTGCGGGCCACATCGGCTTCGGTCCAGGTCATGGCCGCCAGCGCCGACGCTGCGTAGATCTCCGAGAGGTCGCTGTCGTAGTCGCCGAGCACGAAGGCCAGGTCGGCCGCGACGGCTGCATAGATCGCGCTCGACCACGGGTCGGGTGCGTAGGCGAACACGTCGAGCTCTTCTGTCCACGACGTGCTGCCATCGGCCGGATGGTTCGCAGCCTCGATCCCGCCACGGATGGCGCCGTTGGAGAGTTGCATGCGGCGAAAGACGTCGACCGACCAACGTGCCTCGTCGAGCAGGTCGGGAATGGCATCGCCAGATTCGGGCAGGTTCAGCTCCAGGGTTCCTGCGGCCCCGGGAAACTCTTCGACGAGATCGATGAGCCGACGGGACATCCAGAGGTGCTGGATGCGTCGGTCCCAGTCGCCACCATCGAAGTGACCGCCCCATGCATCGGTGACGAGCTCGTCGGTTGCCTTGGCGACCAGATCGGTGAACTGCGGTCCGTCGCCTCGTCCGTTGCCGTCTTCGAGCAGGGTTTGGTCCGAGGCAAACACCTGGACCCCATCGTCGGGGTGGTACGGCCGGGGTCGTTCGAGCGCGGTGTACGGCGCAGCGAGTTCAATACCGCTTCGTTGGTGGAACAGTGACCGCGCCACCGAGGTCGTCAGCGACTGCCAGGCGCCCCCGTCGGTGATGTCGAATGAGGAGGAGCAACCGATCTCGTCGACGCAGAACCGATATGTACCGGGCGTGGCCAGGACCGAGATGTCGAATGCGGTGGTCGGAGCGCCCGTCAGGTCGCCTCGCCAGAGCTCGGAACGATCGTCGGCCACGAACCGTTCCCCCTCCACGGTCAGAACCACGGCCCCCGACGCGTCGATGACCCGGCCCGTGAGCTGTCCGGGGTCGACCGCCCGGTTCAGCTGGGACCATGCCGACGTGAATGCCCACTTGGCGCCGTCGGTGGCCGCCCAGCCCAGGTGCGACGTGTGAACGGCAGGACTGAACGCATTCAGGTCGAGGCTGCCGGCAATAACCGTTCCGTCGGCAAGCGTGATCGTCAGCTCGCCATCGGCTGGAGCATCGGCCAGACGCAGATGGATTCGATGTGCCATGGAGAAGACATCGGCATCGATCTCACCCGTCGGGGCCGCCCACCGTCCAATGTCCAGGACGCTGACCGGTGTGCCGTTGCTGGAGACCTCCACCGCGTCGGTCCGGAACATGTCGCCGACGTCGACATCGGGTCCGGGCACGAATTCGGCCCCATCGCTTCCGTGGAGAACGTCACCGATCTCGAAGTCCAGACGGAGCACATCAGGGGCGACCCGCGTCATGCGAACACGGTTGGTGTCGAAGTTCTGGTCGACCATCGGCAACACGGGTCCGAGCAGGCTGAACGCAAGGGTCGTGAGCTCGCCAACCGGCTGGCCGGCGGTGTTCCGATACCGCACGAACAGTTCCTGCACCCCGGTGTTCGGAGTGCGGTGGGTCAGGTCGCCAACCTGTTGCCAGGTCGCGTTTGCGAACGTCGGCTCCGAGCTGAGTTGGGTCTCGTCGGCCCAGTCGGGTGCAACGAGATCGATGTTGACGTTTTTCTCGATCAGTTCGTGTCCGATCGTGACGACCCACGGGCCGGATCGGTCGACAGCGTCGACCGTGTCGAGCGCCTCGTCCGTGTCGGCAAGTGCCAGATCCTCAGGTTCGACGTCGCCCGGCTGCCACACTTCGTTCTCGGCTGGGGCGTCGGCCAGGGGAGTCTGGCTACAAGCCACCGACAGCAGCGCCGTCACGAGAAGGAGCGCGACCAGCCGAAGCGGTACCGGCGTCATGCGGCGACGGTGAGCACCGACGGCGACAGCACGCGAGCCCGCGAGATCGTGGTGGCAGCCTCATGCTCGCCGTCGACCCCGATGTCCAGGTGCACGAGCACGACGACCGAGCTGTCATGTACGACCGATCGCTGAAACCACAGGTCACTCAGCTGAGCGAACACCATGCTGTTGGCGAGGTCGGAGGTGTCCCTGGTGGAGAGGTCGACGATGTCGTTGAGTCGGTCTCGGGCCAACGTCACATAGCCAGCGTCTGCCGGGACCGGGTCGTCGGTCAGGACCGTCACATCGAAGCCGCGGGCGGCAAAGTTCGCAGCCAATTCGGTGTGCAGCGACGTGTGCGACTCGACCCCGGTTCCTGAGAATGCGACCAACGGCAGTTGACCGACCGGGAGGGTTCGCAGCAGTTCCTGCGCGATCCGCTCCACTCTTGCGGCCGACGAACGCGAGGTGGTTTCGGGCCAGACGGTGTCGGAGATGGCCTGGGCAGAACGGGCCGACAGACGGGTGCGTTCCAGAACCATCACGAGAGCGAGGGCGATGCCCAGGCCGATGATTGCACCATGGACCGGGCCGAGGCCATTGCCTGACCGAAGGGGTGTCGCCGGGGATTCGGCTCGGCTGACGATCGAGAACGGGGAGATCTTGGACCTGGTGAACTGCAGGTCGGTGATGGTGGCCCGGATCCGTCGTACCTCGCTGTTGAGCAACTGTTGTTCGGCCGCCAGATCGAGGTCGGAGGCGAAGAGGTCGGTGATCGTGGTGAATCGGGTGCCGGGTCCGAGAAGGCGGGTCACGGTCGCGTCGCTGGCTGCGAGGGCGGCCTGCGCACTGACCAACGACGCCTCCGTCTCGATGAGGAGCTCGTCGATCGCGGCGGTCTTGCGCTCCATGGATTCGGCCAGCCAGGACTGCGCCCAGAAGTTCGCCGCAGCAACCGCTGCGCCCTCCTCGGGGCTGTTGACCCGGAGGTTCACCACGTCGGCATCGGTCCGCTGGGCGATCGTCATGTCTTCAGCCGGATTGATTCCCGCGACGCCGATGGTGTCGACAACAGCGGTACGAAGGTCCAGGCTCGAAACGAACTCCATCTCGTTGACCACGATTCGGTCGAGCACCTGCTCGGATCCGTAGACGTTCCGATCGGAGACGATCGACACGCTCGCTTCAGCCAGGAACCGGTCGGTCCGACCCGCTTCACCGAGCAGTCCCATCGCTGCACCCAGGGCGACGAGCGCGCCAATCAGGTACCAGCGTCGGCGAACCGCTGCGGCGAACCGTTCGAGTTCCATGGGTCAGGCGGCTTCGGTGGGCTGCTTGTATTCGACCAGTCCGGTCTTGGTCCCGCGCAGCCGGTTCATGTGGAACGTGAGGACGCCGGTGAGCTCGGCAAACTTGCCAATGACCACGAAGCGGGCGTACATGCCGGCAACCTTGGCGTCGTCACCAAGCGACTTGCGGTGGGCACGAATCCGGGACCACAACAGCGGGTACCCGAGCAGAAGGCCCAAACCAGCGAACGCCCACGGCGTCACGGTCAGGCCCACAACGACCGACGCAATGATACCCAGCGGCACCGCGCCGGCCCAGAAGCCAATGCTGCGAACCTCTTTGGTGTAGTGCCCTTCGGCGCCATGCATCGACGCCCCTTCGGCGTAGGCATGGCCGGCCCGCTTGGACCGTTTCCACCACTGCCCAAAGTTGGTGATGGCGGCGTCGTGCAACGTCATCTCCGCTTCGATCCGACGAAGCTTCCAGCCGCCGGCGCGGAGCCGAAAGCTGAATTCGGGATCTTCGCCAGCGATGAGCGATGTGTCGTAGCCGCCGGCGTCGCGCCACGCGGCGGTCCGGAACAGCACGTCTCCACCGAAGGCATCCACGTCGCCGAGTGGCGTGTCCCATTCCAGGTCGCACATGCGGTTGTAGGTAGAGGCGTCGGGGAAGCGCTCACGGCGCCGACCGACAACAGCCGCGATCCGCTGGTTCGAACGGAGTTCGTCGATCGCGGTCGGGAGCCAGTCGGGCTGCAGCTCGGTGTCGCCGTCCAGGACCTGGACGAATTCCAGGTCGGCGTTGCTGCTTCGGAGGTGGTTGAAGCCGGTGTTGCGGGCGCGAGCTGCGGTGAACGGCTGGGCAGCAGACAGCTCGACGACGTCGACGTTGAGCCGCTTGGCCAGCTCCTGGCTGCCGTCGGTCGAACCGGAGTCCACGTAACACGTCGGCACGCCCAGCGACTCGATCGACTTCAGGCAACGCTCCAGACGTTCGCCCTCGTTTCGTCCAATGACGACCACACCCACGTTGGGAAGGGGAAGCCGCGGCGGGGTCGGTTGTGAGATGACGGTCTTGTTCTTTCGATTTCGGCGTCCACGGCTGCGGCTCATGGCTGATGTCCTTTGTTTCTTCTCTCAGGGTCCGCCGGACGGGTACGGGATGGTGCCGCGATCACGCAGCTTCCTCAACCGGCGCAGGTGTGCTCGGCAGGGCTGCGATGTCGGCTGTGGTGGGGGCCTTGCGAGTACCTCGGGAACGGGGCACGTCGGCGATGACCGGAATCACCTGGTCGTTGATTGCGCCGAACGTTCGAGCAATCTGGTTCACCCCGTCCTGGGACTGTCCCGAAGCGGGCAGGACGAGCACGAGCTGGTCAGCGTGCCGCGACAGCGACGAGGCAGCCGTGGATTCGAGAACGGAGCCCACGTCGATGATCACGATGTCGGCGACGGGCCGGAGTGCGCTGACCACGGCCTGGCCATCGAGGCGTCGGAGCTTTGCGGTGGGGGAGATGCCCAGCGTGATGAGGTTGGGAAGTTCGGTCGGGCCCAACTCGGGGGCCGCAGAGGTGATCTCACCAAGGTCACCGACGGGTGCGTTGAGCGCGTCGGTGAGTGAGGCGATGCGGTCGTCGGCATCGATCAGCACGGTGCGGTTGCCACGGCGTGCGAACCGGGCGGCCAGTGCAATCGCCGTCGTCGTGGATCCGGCACCATCTCGGGATCCGCCCACAAGAACGACGCGGGAGCCAACGACGCTGGAGGCGAGCTCCAGGCGACCGGCGAGCCGGTCGAGCCCGTTTGTGTAGGAGGTGTCCTGCTCCTGAAGAGCGGCGTCGGCGCCGAAGGTGAGGGCTTTCACGCGAGGGAGTCGGGCTTCAATTGGCTGGTCGAGGCGAACCTCGATGTCGCGGTCGTCGATGATGTTCGCCGAGAAACGTGCAGTCACCAGTGCGGCCACGACACCCAACATCGCCATGATCATGATGATGGCGATGCGCAGCAGCGAGGTGGCTGTGGCAACCGGTTCAGTCGGCAGCTGTGCCTGCTGGACAAGTTCGGTCTGAACCGCCTGCCCGGCGGTGAGTTCCACAGCGTCGAGCTGGGAGCTGACGCGTTCGAGATCGGCGAGCAGCAGTGTCTGCCGGGTCGCGGCATCAGGGTCGAGGACGCGAATGTCGGGTACGGCGACCGGCGTTTCAGTTCCGAGCGTGGCGATGAAGGGTGCTGCGGCACGGGCGAGGTCGGCGTTCACGGCGGCGAGGTCGGTCTCGATCGTCTCGAGTTCCTGCTGCAGTCGATTGCGTTCCGGCTGGAACACCGCGTCGGTGCGGCGCTCGATGTCGGTGAGGTACGCCTGGACATACCCCTGCGCGATGAGCTGGGAGCGCTGTGCTTCCGAGGTCGTCACGATGACCTCGACGATGTCGCTGTCTTCACGCTGGACGAACTCGGTTGAGCGGCGCACGGAGAGCGATGTCTCCGGGTCACCCAGCGACTCGGCGACCGAGTCGGCCAGGATCGTACTCTCAAGGACGGAGATCTGACTCTGGACGTAGCGGTCGGGTTGATTGGCCAGCGACGGACTCACCGATTCATTCGAGGGCTGTACGAGAATCAGTGCGGTGGAGCGGAACTGTTGGGCCGCGGAATCGGTGATGCGGCTGGAGAGCAGAACGCCGGCGATCACGAAGGCCGCAACGACCCACCATCGCTTCTGGAGCGCCTTGCTGATGAATTGCAGTTCCACGGTGTGTCCTCCGACGGTCGCGCGTCCGCGATCGTTGTCCTGATGCTTGTGTTCTGTATCGGTTGGATCGGGTTGGGTTTGAGAGATCTGTGCCGCAGGAATGCGCCGAAAGTCACCGAATCAAGCTGGTTGAAGCGTTTCGTGGCGAATCGCTCACACGGGTCGTCGAGGTGCCGAAAGGCTCGTGATGGGACATGCTCTGCTCGCCGACTCGACGCCCCTTTGGCGCGTCGCCTCGCCGTACTTTTCTGAAGCGACGGTTCGCTGGCTCGACGAGTTCGTTCCCGATGATCGACATCGTTTTGAGCTCGTCAATCGGGTGGGTGAAGCGGTGCCCTGGCACCTGAAGAAGAGCCCCCGAAGCTCGGTCGCTGAGTGGCGAGAATTTCTTGACCAGGCACGGATCACCATGGAACAGACGTGTAGCGGAATGATCGGCGTCTTTCCGCAGGTCACCGCGACGCTCGCTGCACGTTCGCGACTTCGTCGCGACGACCGCCCGATTGTCAGTTGGTTCTTCAACACCAGCTTTGACTCGGCCTTTCGCCGCGGAACCGGGCGGGCGAGCCTCGGCCGTGTCAACCGTTTCGTCGTGCACACCACGATCGAGATCGAGGCCTACGCCAAGGCGTTGAAGCTTCCCGAGGATCGCTTTCGGTTCGTGCACCTGCAATACGGCGACACGATCGAGACCGAAGCTCCCGACGTGGACGAGCCGTACGTGTTCGCCACCGGCTCCGGATTCCGCGACTACGGCACCTTCTTCGATGCGGTGTCGCGTCTGGGGTACAAGACGCTCGTTCTTGCTGGCCCACGGGTCCTGCAGGGATTGGACATTCCTCCGAACGTCGAGATCATCGAATCGATGTCCCGCTCGGACATTCGACGCCACGTGCGGCACGCCGCCGTGAACGTGGTGCCGATGACAACCGACGGCCTCACCGCCGGAGTGGTCACGCTGGTCGAAACCTTCCGCCACGGACGTGGTGTTGTCGCCACTCGCCGCTCTGGTCTCGAGGACTACCTCATCCACGATAAGAACAGTCTGCTGTCCTCGCCGCGCAACGCCGTGGAGATGGCGGAGTGCATCGAGGCGTACTGGACCGACGAGGTTCTTCGCACTCGAATCGACAACGGCGCTCGCACATTCGCCGACGAGAACTGCACCGATACCGCTGCTGCAGGTTCGCTCGTCAAGGTTCTCGACGAGGTGTTGGGAATCGCTGTGCCGGCAACCGGCCGACATCTCCGAGCGGCATAGGACGAGTCATGAAGATCGGCTATCTGATCAACGAATACCCGAAGGTCTCGCACAGTTTCGTGCGTCGCGAGATCGAGGCGTTGGAACGGCGCGGAGTCGAGGTCGAGATCTTCTCGATCCGGCCCTGGTCATCGGATCTCACCGATCCGGCCGACGTTGCTCATGCCGACCGCACGACGGTGATCTACGGCAACTCGTCCGATCTCTCGTCGGCCATGAAGACCGAAGCTCGAACGAACCGTCGGGCGCTGTCGGCAACGACAGCGAAGGCGATGAAATTCGCGAAGACGTCAGAGAAGTCGGCTGCCTATTGGTCGGCGTATGTGGCTGAGGCCGCCCGTCTTCGGCAGTTGCTCTCCGAGCGCAACGTCGACCACGTGCACGCCCACTTCGGCACGAACTCGACCGCGGTCGCCATGTTGTGCCGTCTCCTCGGCGGACCCACCTACAGCTTCACGGTGCATGGACCCGAGGAGTTCGATCGGCAGGTGGGCCTGTCGCTCACCGAGAAGATCGAACACGCATCGTTCGTTGCCGGCATCAGCTCGTATGGCCGCTCGCAGCTCCTACGACTGGCCCCTGCAGATCGACGTGACGATGTGCATGTCGTGCACTGTGGGTTGTCCGAGGACTATCTCGCAAGTGACACGCATCCGATCGGGGCGGCGCCGCAACTCGTGACCGTCGGGCGACTCAGCGAGCAGAAGGGGCATTGGATTCTTCTGGAAGCCGCTCGGCTCCTAGCCGAAGATGGCATCGATTTCTCTCTGGAGCTTGTCGGGGACGGCGAGCTCCGACCCGACGTCGAGGCAATGATTGCCGAGCATGGCCTTGGTGACCGTGTGCAGATCTCGGGTTGGGCCACCGAAGACGAGGTCGCCGATGCGCTCCGTCGGAGTCGGGCACTCGTGCTTCCGAGCTTCGCCGAGGGACTTCCGGTGGTCATCATGGAAGCCCTTGCCCTCAAGCGGCCGGTCATCAGCACCTACGTTGCTGGCATCCCGGAACTCGTGAGTCCCGGAGAATGCGGCTGGCTCGTACCAGCAGGCGATCCGGCCAAGCTGGCGTCGGCGATGCGTGCGGTACTTGCCGCCGATCCCGCAGACCTCGACCGCTTTGGTGAAGAGGGAGCGGAGCGCGTGGCGCAGATGCACAACGTGGATGTTGAAGCCGGTCGTCTCATCGAACTGTTCGAATGGTCGATGTCGACCGATGCGGTTCGTCCCGCTGCCTGATTGCTGATTTCGGCGGCCAAACCCGGAGGGGTCAGGCTGCGTTGTCCAGCAGTCCTCGCACCCGACCTGCAGCGATGGCTCCCCGGCGAAGGACCTGAACAACGCTCTGTTGTTCCACCTTCTGTCCGTTGGCTTTGAGCATCATCGATCCGCCCTCCTCGTGTCCGGGAGGCGTGCGCTGCGCCAACACCTGGGCCATGCCGCGCCCGTACAGGTAGTGCTGCTGCAGGAGCGAGCGGAGCCCGGCTCGATGTCGGTAGTGCATGACGGCAGTTGGCTCGTAGCGCAGCTCGATGCCGCGTTCCAACAGCTTCCAGCTGAAGTCGATGTCTTCGCCTCGGAGGAGTTCGCGGTCGAAGCCGTCGACGCCAGCGAAGTCTTCGGCCCACACGGCCATGTTGGCCGACACGAGGTAGTCGGCTCCGAGGAAGGCAGGAAGCTTGCCGGGGGTTGCGGGCGGTCGCCAGTTCTCCTGACCGACCACGACGAGCCGATCTTCTCCCAGGTGTCCGCCCACAGCGGTCCCGGGCTCGAGGGCATCGATCAGGTTCTGCAACCAATCGGGTTCGGCCTGGTCGTCTCCGTCACAGAACGCAAGCTTTGCGCCACGAGCGTGATTGGCGCCGGCGTTGCGTGCATACGACGCACTTCGGACGTCCGAGGCATCGACGACACGAGCGTCGAGCGCCGTGTTGGAAGCCAACAGCTCGTCCAGTTGTCGGCGTTCGTTCGGATCCGCGGTGTTGAGCGCGATCACCAACTCCCAGGAGAAGCTGGTCTTTTGAGCGTTGAGGTGCTCGAGGGCAACGTCCAATGTGGGGTCGACCGACCCGACTGGCATGATCACGGAAACGTCGACAGAGGTGGCAGCCTGATGCGCATTCATGGCTGTTGCTTCGACACAAAACGACGCCGGCCTGAGCATTGCCTTGGGCGCAAGCCGACCATCAGTCGCGCAGGTGCCTGCTGAGGATCATGAGGAACCGCGTGTCCTTCACCAGGTAGCGCTTGACCATGCGGCGGGGCTCGGTGAGCATCCGGTGGACGAACTCCAGACCCATCACTCGGAAGATCTTCGGCGCACGCTTTTTCAGGCCTGTCAGGAACTCGAGCGAGGCACCAACGGCCAACACGACGGGCGGCTCGCCCTGGTCCGCGGGCCATTGCTCGAGGATGGAGCGGGCCAACAGGAGGTCCTTGGGGAAGCCGATTCCGATGAAGACGAACTCGGGGCGCTTGTTTGCGGTGAGCATCTGTTGGACGCACTGCCAGGCGAAAGTGTCCATCAGTGTGCTCTCGCTGGCTTCAAGCATGGGGGCGCGGCGCCAGGCGCAGTCGGGGTGCTTTTGTTCCAGCCGGAAGCCCACGTCTCCGCTGGGCACGATGGCAAACATGGAACGGCCCTCGATGGCCAGGCGCGGCCACATTTCGGCTGTCAGGTCGGATCCAGCGAGTTTGGTGCCGAGTCGGTCGCCCGCAAGGTGGCTGAGGCTGACCAGTGGCTGCCCGTCGGCGAGGACGACGGCTGCCCGGTTCACGGTTTCTTTGACCCGAGGGCTCGCGTCTTCGAGGGTCACCAGAATGTCGACGTTGGGGGTCACGACGAGGGGCAGCTGCCCGGGTTTGCCGCGATAGCCGTCAAGGAGCGCGCTGGCCACAAGCTCGATCGACTCCGCGTCGGTGAACCGGAGCCCCCAGGTGTGGGCGTCGGTAAGGTGCGCCGATTGCGTGGCGGAGGTGCTGGTGGGGGCGGGAGACGAAGTTGCCGGTGATGGTGTGTCGACGGCAACGCCGAGGTCGTGGTCTCGGTCCATGGATCACAGAGTGGATGATCCGTTCTTGGCCGGCATGAGGCTGAAGGAGCTTCTCGATGCTCGGATTGCCTATTCAGATTCGCGCCAAATGTGGCGATGGTGGAGCGTCAAACCGCTCCTTGTGGGTGATCTGGTAGATCTCGCCGCCGGTCAGCCCATGAGGTTCTGAATCCTACGGAGTGCGCTGGTTGCATCGATCGACTCGGCGAGCGCAACGAAGTCGTCCGTGGGACCCGTCCACTCAAGCACATCGACGTTTGGTGAAACAGGGGCGTCCAGCTCAATTGTGGCGATTCGGCGGAACAGGAGTGCCAGTTCCAGGTTGTTCGCCAAGGTGGTTGCGAGCTTTGCGCCGCCTCGAACCGTGATGTCCCATTGACCGGCCGCGGCGGGGACGTCGGTGATGTGTCCGTACCGGCTCAGTACGGCCGCGGTCGACTTCGCGCCCCAACCGGGAAGGCCCGGGAACCCGTCGGCCGAGTCACCAACGAGGGCAAGGTAGTCGGGGATGGATTCGGGGCGGACGCCGAACTTCTCCTCGACGCCGGCTTCGTCGTAGCGCACGCCCTTGCGCCGGTCGAACTGCGCAATGCCGGCCGAGTCGGACACGCACTGGGCGAGGTCCTTGTCGGCGGTGCAGATGAGCACCTCGTCCACTCGAGGATCGGCGGCTGCCATCGCGGCCCCGGCACCGAGCGCGTCGTCGGCCTCGTATTCGACCATGGGCCACACCGTGAATCCGGCAGCTCGCAACACGTCCTCGAGCGGGTGGAATTGTGACTCGATGTCGGGGTCGATTTCCGAGCCGTCCTTGTATCCCTCCCACAGGTCGTTTCGAAACGAGGGGATGACGTGATCGGTTGCAATGCCGATGTGAGTTGCGCCGTCCTCGAGCATGCCAACCATGGAACCGAGGACACCTCGGATGGCGCCGGTCTCCTGTCCCGAGGCCGTCACATGGGATGGGGCTGCGAAGAAGTAGCGGAACAGCTCGTAGGTTCCGTCGATCAGATGCACCTGCATGTTCTCACGTCCTGTTCGAATCCTTTGGGGGCAAAGCTACCGACTGTGGTCAGGGGTTTGGTAAACAGACAACAAGGTCGTTGCTCCACGGAAAGGAATGGCGGATGCATCTGACACCAGAGCAGATCGATCGCCAACCCTTCCGAATGCGGAAGCGTGGGTACGACATCATGCAGGTTCGGAACTTCCTGCGTGAAATCGCCCAGGAGATGCGCGCCCGTCAGCGGGTCCGCGATCAGCTCGGTGGTGAAGACGATCCCGTGGCGATCGCGACCGCGCATGCCAAGCAGATCGTTGGCGATGCCGAGGACCGCGCCGACGACATCATCGAGGCCGCGCGAGACGCCGCGGGTGGTGTCGATCTCGATGCGGCTCGTGAAGAAGCGGCGGAGATTCGTGGCGCTGCTCGTCGCGACGCCGTCGCCATTCGAACCGAGGCGCAGGAGTCTGCCGAGCAGTTGTCGGTCGACGCCGAAGATCAGGCCCGCCGCCGCAGCGACGCCGTGCTGCAGGAAACGCAGTCCCGTCTCGACGCGCTCCTGGCGCAGGAACGCGATGTTCATCAGCGCTTGCGGTCCACCCTGGACGAGCTGCAGGGCACCATCGGCGATCCTGAAGCCGAAACCGATGTCATCGACCTGCGGGATTCGGCGCCAGCGGTTTCGTCGGTCGATGGTTCGCTCGCAGAGTTCATGAAGGCTGCGCTGCGAAACGAACTCTCCCCCGACTGAGTTGGGGCGGAGGGCTGAAAAACGGACACTGCCCGACACCGAGGTGCCGGGCAGTGTGTTTCGTGCTTGGGGGTGACTGCACCGATCGATCAGGCGCGGGCGGTCGTATGGTCTGACCGACCGGAGCAGCTAGTCCCCAGTCCCGTTCAAGAGGTGACCCTGATCAACCTCTTCAACATGACGTTACGAATATATTACGAAGATGTCGATCAAGTGTCAAGACATTTCTTTGGAAATGTTTTCGACATATTCGAACGCCTTCTGTCATATGTGCTGCCGGGTTCCTCACCCGTCGCACCGCAGCCGGCAGACCAGACGCTCGTCATGGTTCTTTCGACGGATTCGCCGATTTTCTGAACCCCCAGCCGACATTGGGGGATTTCCCCAGGACCGCTCGCCAGGGTGCCCTGCGACCGTGAAGACATGGAACACGAACCGGACCCAACAGCCATTGCCGCGCTCGAACGACTTCTACTGACCGTCGAGGCCGAACTCATGGCGGTACACCTCGGCCAGCCGGTGGATGTCGCTGCATTGGAACACACGCTCGAACACGATCTGACCGGACACACACGTCCCGAACTGTTGGAGCCGCCGCCGGCGCCGGTCCCCTCCATTGGCACAGGACCCGCGCCTCCGTCGCCGCCCACCATGCCTGCACCGATGCCTCCGCCCCCGGCGGGTCCACCACCTCCACAGCCACCGTCGCCCCGGCCGACTTCGCCACCTGCGCGTTCGTCGTTCGCTCCGCTCGAGTGGCTCTTTCGCGTCGGTGGCATTGGCCTGGTGGTGCTCGCCGCCGTGTTCTTCGTCTCAACCGCCATCAGCCGGGGTTGGATCGGTCCAACGGCGCAGCTGGTGCTCGCAACCGGGGCATCTCTGGGTCTCGTGGCGCAGAGCTTCCGGTTCGGCGAGGGCCGGCGACCGTGGCGCGTGACGATGGCCGCAGGAGGCGCGGCCGCATTCTTTGTTTCCGGCGTCGTTGGCTACGTGGGGCTCGACCTGCTCAGCCTGCCGGTCGCCGTGGGGTGGTTGGCGGTCGCCGTTGGTGGCTTTCTGGCACTGGCCCGCCTGCACGACAGCGAGCTCATCTCGGTGTTTGGTGCTCCCGCCCTGTTCGCGGGAATGGTGTTGTTGGCAGGCGAGGTGGAACCCGCAGGCGTGGTGCTTGTTCTCGCAGCTGGGCTGTGGGCGCTGGCACTCGCCCTGGTCACACATGGTCGAGGCTGGGTCATGGGTCGAAGCGTTGGAGCAGTCACTGCAGCAGCCATCGCTGCGGTCGGAACGCTCGTCGTGGCCGACGATGGTGTGACATCCATGTCCATGGCGGTCGTGATGTTCGCTGTGGGCGCGGTGTTGAGTCTCGCCGTCTCGCAGGCAACCGAGTTCGATCCCGACTCCGGCATCGGCGGTCGCACGCTGATGTTGCTCGAGGCCCGCCTTGCTGCAGTGTCGATCCCGTGGGCTGGCGTGGTCCTGGCCGTTCTTCTGGTCGAGGCACCCTTCCTTGCCATCTCGTCTGGCTGGGCCTTCATGGGCGTCGGCCTGCTGTTCGGCCTCGGTGTCACGGCACTACACACAACGTGGCACCCAACGATGGTGATGCTTCATCAGCTGGCGGCGGTCGGAACCACGACTGTGGGACTGACGCTGTTGCTCGACGGTCCGGCGCTCCTCGCTGGGTTGTTTGCGCAAGCGGTCATCACCGGTGTGCTCGCCGATCGGTCTCGGGCTCCGGAGATGCTCGTTGGTGCAACCGCCCTTGGTGGCATCGTCGCCTCGTGGACCGCAATGCTGCTTGTCGCCGGGGCATTGGAGACGGGTCTCGACATCGGCAACGGGTTGGTCACCGCAATCGTCGTGGTGACCGGCCTTGCGGCCGGCTGGCGGTTCCGCAACCACGCCCTGCTCGGTGATGTCTGGATTCTTCCGTGGCTCGCAGTCCTCACCTGGTTCGCAGCGGTTTGGCAGTCGGCTCCACAGGGTCAGATGTGGGTGAGCATGTCGTGGGCGTTCGCTGGCGTCGCGCTTCTCGTGAGCCGTCAGATCTGGACCGGCACGCTGCGGGCCGAGCGGGTCCGAATGGCGGTGAAGGTGGGTCTGGCCACACTGGTCGTGACCGGCGCCAAGCTCATCTTCGTCGACCTCGTCGCCGTCGACGTCCTCTGGCGGGCAGCCCTCTTCTTCGTGATCGGCGGAGTCTTCCTCCGTCTCGCCTTCGTCCTCCCAACCCTCCTCAACGAGTCAAACGATCCGCCGGCCAACAACTCACCGGATTCCAAACATCTCCGATCCGCTGGCCAACAACCGCAGAGACCCCAGCAACTCCACTGACCCGAACAACTCCACCGATCCAACGGTCCACCCCATCTAGTGGTCACCAAACCACAACAGGGGCCTGGCCCCTGTTGTGAGACCACCCCCACGTAGAGTGGTCGCGATCGTCCACTTCATGGTGGAACTGTTGGTTTCTCAACGACTCGACCGCGGAGTGTCTTCGCTTCACCACATGAGGGGCCTGGCCCCTTGTGTGGTGAGGCGGGTGCGGAGGGTGAGGTTTTGTGGTGGGCGCTGTTGGTCAGCTGCCGAGTTTTTGGCGGCCTTCGAGTGCCCGACCGAGCGTGAGTTCGTCGGCGTATTCGAGGTCACCGCCGACCGGCAGGCCGGAGGCGATCTTGGTCACGGTGATGCCGAGCGGTTCGAGGAGACGGGCGAGATACATGGCTGTGGCTTCACCCTCGATGTTCGGGTTGGTGCACAGGATGATCTCGTCGACCTGTTCGTCCGTGATTCGACCGAGGAGCTCGGCGATCCGAAGCTGCTCGGGGCCGACGCCCTCGATGGGGCTGATGGCGCCCTGGAGCACGTGGTAGCGGCCCTTGTACTCGCGGGTCCGCTCCACGGCCACGATGTCGCGCGACTCCTCGACCACACACAACACGGAGGAGTCGCGGCCCGGGTCCATGCAGATGCCGCACTCGGCGCCCTCGGCAATGTTGAAACATCGGTCGCAGAAGGAGATCTTCTCCTTCACCTCGGTGATCGCCGTGGCCAACCGGGTGGCGTCGAGCTTCGGGATCTTCAGCAGGTGGTAGGCGATGCGCTGCGCCGACTTGGGGCCCACGCCGGGAAGCCGACCAAGCTCGTCGATGAGGTCCTGAACGGGTCCGGCAAAGATGGCCACTCAGGCGCCGCCGAGGAGTCCGCCGAGTCCGCCAAGATCCATGCCACCCATTGCATCGGCCTGGCCATCCTGAATCTGGCTGGCAGCGTCGCGCAGTGCCGCAAGTACGAGATCCTGCAGCATGTCGACATCGGCAGGGTCAACGACGGATGCGTCGATCGTGACGGAATGGAAGTTGAGTGAGCCGTCGACCTGCACCTTGACGACACCGCCGCCTGCGCTGCCCTCGACGATCTCTTCGGCCTTCTGCTGCGCGCTCGCCATCATTTCCTGCGCCTGTGCCATGAGCCCACCGAGGTCGGGCATGCCTCCGGCGCCAGCGGCGCCGCCGCCAAGGAGTGCACCGAGATCGGGAAGTCCGCCTTCGGGTGATGATTGGTCAGACATGAAACACCTCAGTTTTCTGGTGGAGCGAGTACTTCGGCGCCGGGAAACACATCGGTGATTCGTTCGACGACCGAGCTGTTGCCGACATCGGCATCGGTCAGATCGTGTATGTCTACCTCGTCCTCGGCTGGAAGGTTGGATGCCTGCTGCGTGGGCTGTCCGGAGCGGGGCCGATTGTTCGCCTCGCTCATGGATGGGCCGGTGGTGAGGCTAATGGTCGCCGGATGCCCGAAGTGGCTTTCGATGGCGGCCTCAATCTCGGACGTGAACGGTGCACACCGCTTCAGCTGAGCTTCGATCGGCAGCACGAACGTGACCACGTTGCCCTCGACCGCTTGCACTTCACCAGCGAGGAAGCGGGCCCGCGCCTTCGTGGACTGACCGTCGAGCATCTGGTTCCAACCTTCGCGAACCTGCTCGAGCGAAAGCCCACCACCGGAGGCGGCCACGGGTGCTGGGGCCGGCTCGTGCTCTTCGGGCATCGGCTCGTCGGGCATGGGCTCGTCCGGCAGCGGCGCGTCGTCGACGTGGGCGGTCGTGTCTGGTGCCGGCTCCTCCGCAGGGGTTGCAGCTGGTTCGGGAGCGGGACTTGGTGCCGGGCGGTCGTTACGCATCGAAGGCGGCGGTGGGGCCGATGCCTGTGGACGTTCGGCGCGTGGCTCCGCTTCTGCAGGTGCGGTCGGGGTGGGCTTTCGGGATGCAGCCGGTGACCCGCCGCCACCGCCCGATCGTGGACGAAGCGCGGCGCGGGCCACGTCGGCGGGAGAGGCGCCGGGTGTTGCCGTGGGGCGCTCTTCGGCCGGTGGAGCGGCTTGCGCGGCGGGGGCGGGAGCCGGCTGCTGTGTGTCGGCAACCGTGGCCTCGGCGGTGGGTTGCGCAGGTGCCGAGGCCGCCATGGGGGCAGGAGCAGCGGCTGCAGTGATGGGAGCACCACCAGCCAGTGTGGCTTCGAGCGCTTCGACCCGTGCAGTGAGTGCGGCGACCGAAGCGTCGGTCGTGGGGTCACAGATGCGCACGAAGGCGACTTCGAGGTCGATGCGGGGGTCGGGTGCCTGGCGCATGTCGACCAGCGAACGCCCAACGGTTTCAAGACTTCGGGTGATGGTGGCCGGTGACAGGGCTTCGAGCCATCGGTCGGCAAGTTCGCGTTCGGGCTCGGACAGACGAGGAGGCACCGAGCCCATTTTCACGAGAAACACGGTTCGCAGCGCATCGATGAATCGCTCGCCGATTCGACGCGAGTCGACGCCCCGTTCGGTGGCTGCCTCGATGGCCCGCATCGCGAGCGCAGCATCGTTCGTGGCGAGGGCCTCGAGGAGGTCGGCCGTGGACTCATCGGCGTTGGTGACGCCGCCGGCGGCCACGACCTGGTCGAGGGCAGAAAGGGTGTCGCGCGCGGAGCCGCCGCCGGTCTTGACCACATGGCCAACCGCGTTCTCGTCGACGTCGAGACCGGCATCGGTGGCTACATCGCGAACGAGTTGGGCGATGTCGTCGGCGCCAATGAGCGTGAGTTCGAGCTGCTGGGTGCGGCTGCGAATGGTTGGTACGACCTTGTGCGGTTCGGTGGTGGCGAGCACGAAAACCACGTGGTCGGGCGGTTCTTCGAGCGTCTTGAGCAGGGCGTTCTCCGCCCCGGACGTGAGCATGTGCACCTCATCGAGGAGGTACACCTTGCGCTTGCCATTGGTGCCGGTGGCGACGTTCGCAAGCAGCGAGCGCATGTCGTCGACTTTGTTGTTGGACGCCGCATCGAGTTCGAGCAGGTCGTAGCTGGTGCCGGCTTCGATGGACAAGCACGGGTCGCACTCGCCACACGGCTCGCCGTCCTGCAGGTTCTCGCAATTGAGCGCCTTGGCCAGGATGCGGGCCGCCGTGGTCTTGCCCGTTCCCCGTGGTCCGCTGAGCAGGTAGGCGTGACCGACACGCTCTTCGCGAACGGCGTTGCGCAACGCCTTGACGACGTGCTCCTGCCCACGCATCTCGGAGAACTTCTGCGGACGGTACCGCCGGTACAGAGATTGATAGGCCACGGATCGACTCTACGAGGCGCGACGGTCGACCAGCAATGGATGTTTCCCGGGTTCGGTGTCGGTACGTCGGAAGGTCTGAAATCCCTTCACCAAATCGCCCTTTTGGCCGATTGAACACTGTGTACACAGGCTTGGGTGCCCGACCCGACCAAGCGGTCGGCAAGCGTTCGCGCCGCGGCGCGTTCAACGGCACGGTCCTCGCTCTTGGGCTCACGAGCTTCTTCAGCGACATCTCCTCGGAGATGGTGGCCGCGGTCATTCCCCTCTATCTGACGGTCGGCCTGGGGTTCTCGCCTGCCGCCTTCGGCTTGTTTCAGGGTGCGTACGAACTTGCGAACGCTGCGTTGCGGATTGTTGGTGGTTCCATCGCCGACCGGACACGCAAGCCGAAGGAGACGGCCGCGACGGGATACGGCCTGTCGACGGCGACCCGTGCCGGCCTGTTGGGTTCGGTCTGGGTGGGCTTGCCGGTCGTTCCGTTTCTGCTGCTGGACCGATTGGGGAAGGGACTCCGTACCGGGCCGCGTGACGCGATGATCTCGTTGGCCACACCGCAGGCCGCTTGGGGGACAGCCTTCGGCATTCACCGATCCATGGATGCCGCGGGAGCACTCATTGGCCCGTTGCTCGCGTTCGGCGTACTGCTTGCAATTCCCGGTTCGTTCGACTCCATTTTCGTCCTGAGTTTCTGCTTTGGACTGTTGGGCTTCGCCGTCATCACGACTCGCGTCCGCAACCCTGTCGTTGGGGTCGGACCGTCCAGCGTCGGAGTCCGGACCAGACCGTCGCTTCGCGAACAGGTACGCAACCGTGGCTTCCGTCGAATCCTGGTGCTGGGAGCCGGTTTCGGCCTGTTCACCATCGGTGACTCGCTGGTGTATCTGGTGATCTGGAACGCCTCTGGCGAGGCGTCGGAGGTGGGAACCAGTGGTTTCGGCATGGAATGGTTCCCCTTGCTCTTCGCCGGCACTGCGGTGGCATTCCTGCTTTCGGCCACCCCCATTGGTCGACTGTCGGACCGGGTGGGTCGGGCCCGCGTCTGGGTTGCCGGTCATGTGATGTTGGCACTGGTCTATGTGCTGTTGCTCCGCGGTGCCACGAGCACGCCGAGCATCGTTGCGATCCTTGTTCTCCTGGGGCTGTACTACGGGGCGACCGATGGCGTGTTGCCAGCGTTGGCCGCCGCCGTCATTCCCGAAGAATCCCGTAGCTCTGGGCTGGCCGTACTGGCCACCGGTGTGGCGTTTGCCCGCATGGGTTCGGCGGCCGGCTTCGGCCTCATTTGGGAGTGGGTTGGTGCCGATGGAGCACTGAAACTCGCACTGGGTGGTCTGTGCTTGGCGATGGTTGCGGCTGTCGCTGTTGCGGCGCTCGGGTCGCGAGAGCACCCCGATGCGCCGAACGAGATGCACCCATGACCGACGAAACCCATCCCAACGACACACCAGCCGATCCGCCCCCGCCACCGATCGCCGACGCTGCTGGAGCGCCACTGACGACACCCGGTCCCGAACCGACGGGTTCGTCCGGGTCGTTCGTGTTCATCCTGATCGCTGCCCTGGTGCTTGCCGGCGGCATTGTCTACGTGCTCGGCGCAGCGTCCGATGCGCAGGAGGAAACGGCGGTTGCCGAGACGCGTGCGCAGGACGCCATCGAGGCGTTTGATTCGACGGAGTTCACCTCGGAGTTCGAACCCGACGAGCTTGCGCTTGCCGACGACGACACGTCCGACGCCGCAACCGCAACCACAACGATCGCACCGGCGACAGCCGACGAGCCCGCCGAGACAACGCCCCCCACCACGATCGATTCGGGGTTGGATCCGGGTGACCCGATCGATCCTGCCGACATCGTGCTCGCCTTTGTCAACCGGATTCCCGGCGATGACTACGAGACGGTCGGCTACCTGGACCGCAACGGCGAGCGCCACACGACGGGCCTGCGATGTACCCGCCTGGACCTGAACAAATCTGGTGGTATCTGCCTGGCTGCTGCGGGTGGTCTGACTGGAAACGCCTACGGGCTGATCCTTGATCCGTCGCTCGTTCCGTCCAAGCGATTCGGACTGAACTCACCGAGTCGCGCCGCTGTTTCACCCGATGGCGAGGTCGTGGCCTGGACCGGATTCACGCTCGGGCACAGCTACTTGCAAGAAGGCGAGTTCGCCACGATCACGCAGCTGATCTCGGTCGAGCGCACCGTCGGTGCCAATTTGGAGACCGACTTCCTCACGAAGTGGGACGGTGAACGATACGAGAACCCGGAGCGCAACTACTGGGGTGTCTCGTTCGTGGACTCCGATCACTTCTTCGCAACCCTGGGCGGCGAAGGTACGACGTCGATCATCGAGGGTCGGGTGTCGGATTCGACGCTCGAGGTCGTGTTCGAGAACGCATCGTGTCCCGAGGTCTCTGCTGACGGTTCGCAGCTCGTTGTCAAAGAGCAGCGGGGCGAGATGTTCCAGTTGGTTCTCATTGACATTGCTTCGGGTGAGCGACGAGACCTGGGCGAGACCCGGTCGGTCGACGACCAGGTGGAGTGGCTCGACAGCGACACGATTCTCTACGCACTGCCAAACGCCGAAGAGGGCACCGACGCCCAACCCGTGTTCGACATCTGGGCGGTCGACGTGACGCCTGGAGCGACCCCTCGCCTGGTGGTTCCGTTCGCAGACTCGCCTGCTGCCTGAGGAGGTGCGTTCAGCAGAACGCAGCTAGTCCAGAACGGTTCGCAGATCGAAGGGGGCTGGCACGTGGAACTGGTCCAGGGTTGCCGACTCCGGCTCACGGTCGGGCCGCCAGCGCAGCATCCGGGTGGTTCCGCGGAACCGTCCGTCGGTGGCCAGCACGTACTTGACCTCGACAACCCGAGTTGGTTCGACCGGAATCCAGCTGTGGTCGCGGCCGGTGGCGCCGCTCCACCGGTTGGGTGCGCCCGGCATGGATCCGTCGGCGTGCGCCTCGGCCTTCATCCAACTTGCCCACGGATGCCCGGCCATGTCGCCCAGCACGACATCGGCCAACTCGTCGACCAATTCGGCGCGTCGCTTGGCTGTGAATGATGCAGCAACGCCGACATGGTTCAGCTTGCCGTCGTCGCCATAGAGGCCGAGAACGAGTGAGCCGACCCCGTCGCCCGATTTGTGGATGCGGTAGCCGGCCACGACACAGTCGATGGTGCGAACGTGTTTGAGTTTGAACTGCACGCGTTTGTCGGGTTTGTACGTGCCATCGACGGGCTTGGCGATGAGGCCATCGAGGCCCGCTCCTTCGAACGTGTTGAACCACTCCATGGCGAGGTCGCGGTCGTGGGTCATCGGTGCCAGATGAATGGGCGCCGAGAAACCGTCGGCGATCTCCTCGAGGGCACTTCGGCGAGCAGAGAACGGTTCGTCAATGAAGCTGCGTTCGCCGTCGGACAGACAGTCGAAGGCGATGAACGAGACCGGGGTCTTCTCGGCGAGCATGTTGACCCGCGATTCTGCCGGGTGGATGCGCTGGCCCAGAGCGTCGAAGTCGAGCTTGCCGTCGATCTCGACGATCAGTTCGCCGTCGATGACACAACGATCGGGCAGGGAGGCGCGCAGCGGATCCATGAGTTCGGGAAAGTACCGGTTGAACGGTTTCTGATTGCGGGAGCCAAGCACGATTTCGTCGCCGTCGCGAAACACGATGCAGCGGAAACCGTCCCATTTCGGCTCCAGCGCAAGGTCGCCATCGGGTAGCCCATCGAGTGCTTTGGCGAGCATCGGTTTGAGTGGCGGCATCACCGGGAGGTCCATCGGCAGAGTCTGTCAGGTTGACGTGGCCGAAGTCACTCGATGGGGGCTCTGGGTGAGGAACATGGCCTGACGGAAAGTGGTTGACTGATCGCATGGAGCCGCTGAACATCGTTGCCATCGTCGGAAGTCTGCGAGTCGGTTCGGTCAATCGCGCCGCTGCTCGGGCGGCGATCGCCAATTCCCCCGACGATGTGGCCATCACCTTGCACCCCATTGCCGACCTGCCGTTTTACAACGGCGATGTCGAGGACAACGGCCTTCCCGCTCCCGTGCAGATGCTGCACGATGTTGTCGGCGCCGCCGACGGCGTGGTGCTGTTCACTCCGGAATACAACAGCTCATTCCCGGCTGTGATGAAGAACGCCATTGACTGGCTGTCCCGTCCGCCGCGGAGCTTCGAGGGCATCCCGTTCACGGTCGTGAGCGCAACCCCGGGCGGCCGCGCTGGTCTGGGTGTGCGCGGACACTTCGTCGACATCATGACGCATCTGCCCGTGCGGTTGTTCGGTGAAACGCTGGGTATTGGTCGGTACGCCGACAAGCTCGACGAGAACGGCGAGTTCACCGACGACGAGACCGATCAGGAGATCGCCGAGTTCCTCGGTCGTTACGCCGAGTTTATTCGCACCGGGGTCGAGGCGCCCGAGGCCTGAGGCTGTCGGGGCGTCGCCCCAACCAACCAAATCAGACTGGCTTTGGCTCCTTGGGTGCTGGCTTCGGTTCCTTGGGAAGGCCCAGGACCATTTCACCAACGATGTTGCGCTGGACCTGAGATGTACCGGCGTAGATGGTGCCGGCGCGAGCGTTGAAGAAGGCGCCCAGCCACGACTCGGGGCTGTTTGCGGCACCGGAGAGGTCTGCGCCGAACGAGGTCTTCGCTCCGGAATCTGCGGTCATCGCAGCCGGGCCGAGAATGTCGAGCGCCAGTTCGGTGACACGCTTGTGGTACTCGCTCCAGTAGAGCTTGAAGGTGGACTCGGCTGGGCCGGGGTGCTGGCCCGAGAGGAACTTGGTGAGTGCCTGCATGCCGGACAGACGCATGATCTCGACTTCGATGTACATCTGGGCAAGACGGTCGCGGATCACGGGGTCCTGGTCTCGGCCGGTCTCCTTGGCGAGCTCTGCGAGCTTGTCCCACTCGCCGCGGAACACGATGGGGGTGGTGGCCGCTGCTTCGCCGCGCTCGTAGCCCAGGAGGGTCATGGCGACAGCCCAGCCGCCATTCACCTCTCCGACGACGTTCTCTTTGGCGGTGCGGGCGTCGGTGAAGAAGGTCTCATTGAAGTCGGCATCGCCGGTGAGCATTTCGATGGGCCGAACCTCGACGCCTTCCTGGTCGACCGGGCACAGGATGAAGCTGATGCCGCGGTGCTTGGGTGCGTCTGGGTCGGTACGACACAGCACGAAGATCCAGTTGGCGAACTGGCCGGCCGATGTCCAGATCTTCTGACCGTTGATGACCCATTCGTCACCATCGAGCATGGCCTTGCAGCCGAGAGAACCGAGATCGGAGCCGGCGTCGGGCTCGCTGTAGCCCTGGCACCAAATGTCCTCGCCGCTGATGATGCGAGGGAGGAAGTGTTCCTTCTGCTCGGGTGTGCCCCACTGCAGGATCGTGTTGCCGACCATCTGGATGCTGAACGCGTCGTTTCCCGCGCCGGTGGGAGCGCCAGCCTTCTGGAACTCTTCGGCGAGGATCACGGTCTCGAGAACCGAAAGGCCGCCGCCGCCGTATTCCTTCGGCCAGGACGGTGCGAGGAGGCCGTTCGCGGCCAGCTTCTGGCGCCAATCCAGCGAGAACTCATGGATCTTGTCGGCGTCGAGGGCGCCGATGCCAGCCCATCCCTGGGGCAGGTTCTCGCTGAGGAAGGTGCGGATGCGCTCGCGGAACAGGTCGGCTTCGGCGCTGTATGTGGGGTCCATGGAGGTCCTCGATCTGGTGTTCTTGATGGTTACCCGCGGGTAACAACTGGGCTGGTTGCAGCGTACCAATTGATTCCCCGTCCGTCAGGTGGAAATTCCCCGCGGCAATCGGCAGGGTTGAGCATGGAGATCCTGTGGATGAACGCCGTCATCGATGTTCCCGCCGACGTATTCGATGCGACGCTCGACTTCTGGACCGGCGTCAGCGGGAGCCGTGCCGGCGAAGTGCATCCCGAACATGACGAGTTCACGGTGCTGCATCCGCCCGTGGGTGATTCGGTTCTGGAGGTGCAGCGCATCGACGACGGACCGGC
>CAZFBD010000042.1:2965-10986 GCA_964517125.1 uncultured Acidimicrobiales bacterium | reverse complement strand
TGGACCGTCAACGAACAACGTGAGCCGGTCATGGAGTTCCGCTCGTTCGCCCAGCCTCCTGAGCTTCCGCTCCGGCTACTGATCCAGCAGCTGGGTTCAGACGACAACGGTGGTGCCCGTTCGCATCTCGACATCTCCGCCCGAGGTCACGTCGCAGAGCTGAGCCAGAACCACATCGATCACCACGGTGCGATCCTCGGCGAAGCACACGAGTTCTGGACTGCGCTCACAGATCCGGCCGGACTCCCGTACTGCGTCACAAGTCGGCGTCCTGATCGTGGGGATGTTGCTGGCTGAAGGTGACAAGTGAGACGCGACCCCCGGTGTCACGCTGAAGGTGACAGGTGAGACGCGACCCCCGGTGTCACGCTGGTGTCAGGAGATGCTGTTGGCGAGTAGGGCGACTGCCGCGTCGGCGCCGTCGTGGATGGGTTCGCCGTGGCCGACGAGCAGGGTGTTGAACGACAGTTGGGCCAGGTTGCGGATGGTGTCGCGTGAGGTGGGAACGTCGGAGAAGAAGCGTTCGGGGCCCTCAATCACGGCGTCGCCGTCGATGAAGATTGCGTCGCCGGCCACAAGCAGGCCTGCGTCGTGGTCGATGACCGCCATGTGACCGTCGGTGTGCCCGGGGGTGGACAGTGCCTCGAAGCCGAAGATGTCCTCGCCGCCGGTCAGGCCCGTGATGGTGTCGAACGCAATGCCGTCCAAATCGTCGACGCCGGCATAGACGGTGGCGTTCACGGCCTGCTCCATGACCGCGCCGATGGAACCGGCGTGGTCGCCGTGGCGGTGGGTGAGCACCAGGTGGTCGACGTCGTTGTAGGTGAGCCCGAGCTCCACGAGCGACGCACCGATGGCTTCAGCGCTGCCCTCGGTTCCGGTGTCGACGATGGCGGCGCTGTTGCCGCGGGCCAGCACGTAGGCCGAAACGAAGCCGAGGTTGGTGCGGGCCCATCGCAGGTCGGAGCCTTCGATCTCTGGGCCAACCGTGGTGCCGGGTGCGTCGGTGCTGGAGGGCGCCCCCGACGAGTCGGATGCAGCGGTGGTGGTTGTCGTGCTGGGTTCGTTTGCGCTGGCCGTTGCGGCTGAATCGCCGTCGCTGCCACATGCGGCGAGCACAGCGGGGGAGAGAACAGCCATGGCCATGGTTCCCCTGCCCATGTCACCCAGAAAGGTCCGCCGGGTTCGCGGCGGCCGGGGCTTGGGCGAACTCGCGTGAGCGTGATGGTGGGTGTGCCCGATCGGGGTTCCCGTTGACGAGTGGTCTCCGCACATGACGCCGAACCTATCGGTGGCCTGCGATCCCGTCCGGTCGCCTCGGGGAACGTTGTGCGGATGTTCATCGGTGCCCGACCGATCCCCGGCTTGGCCCGCGGGCTGGCTACGGTCGGCCGATGACCACTCGGCGCCTCGTCCTGTTGCACCTGGCATTCACGCTTGCCATGGTCGGCGTGATGACGACCGTGCAGTTCGTCGTCTACCCGCAGTACACCGAGGTGGCCGTCGCCGACTTCTCCAACTACGTCCGGAGCCATGGACAGCGAATCGGCGTGCCGCTGGTGCTCTTCGCTCCCGCCGAGGTCGCGCTCGCGTTCGTGGTGTGGTTGCGTCTACCCAGCGGCCGGGTTCGGGCGGCGGCGTTCGGTTCGGGAGCTCTGCTGGCGCTGGCGTGGGTGGTGACCATGGTGTGGTTCGCGCCGTTGCACGGCCGGCTCATCTCGGAGCCGTACGACGCGGACCGGATCGATCAACTGGTGAACACGAACTGGTTGCGGACGGTTCTGTGGTGGGCGCGCGGCGGGGCGGCGGTGTGGTTGGCAGCTCAGCTGTCCCATTTGGGTTCGGCCGATTGATCGTCGGCCAGGATCGACTCGAGGACTGCCCCTGGGTTCGTGGCGCTGTGGATCATGGACCGGTTCTGTTCACTCAGCAGGCCGTCATTCACCGTGCGGTCCATCCAGGAGATGAGTCCGCTGTAGTAGCCATCGACGTCGACCAGGCCGAGCGGCTTGTCGTGGATACCGATCTGGCGCCACGTTGCGACCTCGGCCAACTCTTCGAGCGTGCCGAGACCGCCTGGAAGGGCGATGAAGGCGTCGGACCGCTCGGCCATGAGCGCCTTGCGTTCGTGCATGCCGTTCGTCTCGATGAGCTCGGTCAGGCCCGTGTGGGCGACTTCCTTGCTGAACAGGTTGGTCGGGATGATGCCCACGACCCGGCCTCCGGCTTCGAGCGCCGTGTCGGCCAGCAATCCCATGAGGCCAACCGCGCCACCGCCGTAGACCACGGTGATGTTGCGCGAGACGAGCTCGTGGGCGAGCGTGGCGGTCGCCTCGGCGTTGGCCGGATTCGATCCGGTCGACGACGCAAGGAATACACAGACACTTGAAATCTCAGCCATGCCCGGAGACTACCGCCGACGGCTGGCAACCAGCGTGGCCCAGCTGATGGCTCTCCCGGCCGCGCCGACTAACCTCGGCAGCTATGTCGCAGCAATCCATGAGTGACCGAATCGCCGATCTGGAACGCCGCCGGGACGAGGCGTTGAACGCCGGTTCCGAACGTTCCGTGCAACGCCAGCACGACAAGGGCAAGATGCTCGCCCGAGAGCGGATCGAGTACCTGCTCGACCCTGGTTCGTTCCACGAACTGGACATGCTGGCTCGTCACCGCGCACTGGACTCCGGCATTGAAGAGCGCCCCTACACCGATGGTGTGGTCACGGGCTGGGGCACCGTCGACGGTCGCAAGGTGTTCCTGTTCTCGCAGGACTTCACCGTGTTTGGCGGAGCGCTTGGCGAGGTCTTCGCCGAGAAGATCCACAAGGTCATGGACCTTGCCGCCAGTGTGGGTGCTCCCATGATCGGGCTGAACGACGGCGCCGGCGCTCGCATCCAGGAAGGTGTGGTCAGCCTCGACGCCTACGGCGGCATCTTCTACCGAAACGTGCAGGCGTCGGGTGTCATCCCGCAGATCTCGGTGATTCTCGGCCCGTGCGCCGGCGGTGCCGTGTACAGCCCGGCCATGACCGATTTCATCTTCATGGTGCGCGAGAAGTCGCACATGTTCATCACGGGACCCGATGTGGTCAAGACCGTGACCGGCGAAGAGGTCACCCTCGAAGAACTGGGCGGCGCAACGTCGCACTCGTCGAAGTCGGGCGTGGCGACGTTCACGGGTGGGAGCGAAGAAGAGGTCCTGGACCAGGTGAAGCTCCTGTTGAGCTATCTGCCGTCGAACAACCTGGAGACACCCCCGCCGCTCGAAGCCGAAGACGACCCGGAGCGCCTCACTCCCGAGCTGCGCGATGTCCTTCCCGAGACCGCCAACCAGCCGTACGACATGCTCGGCGTGGTGCGCTCGGTCGTGGACGACGGCGACTTCTTCGAGTACTTCCCCAGCTGGGCGCAGAACATCGTGTGTGGGTTCGCCCGCATCGAGGGCCGCACCGTTGGTGTCGTTGGCAACCAGCCCAAGTACTTCGCCGGTGTGCTCGACATCAACTCCGCCGAGAAGGCCGGCCGGTTCGTCCGAACCTGCGATGCGTTCAACATTCCGCTGCTCACCTTCTGCGACGTCCCAGGCTTCCTGCCCGGTGTCGATCAGGAGCACGGCGGCATCATCCGCCACGGCGCCAAGTTGCTCTACGCCTACTGCGAAGCCACGGTTCCACGTGTGCAGGTCATCACGCGCAAGGCCTACGGCGGAGCGTTCCTGGTCATGGACTCGAAGGCGGTCGGTTCCGACATGAGCTTCGCGTGGCCCACCGCCGAAATGGCCGTCATGGGCCCTCAGGGAGCGGTCGAGGTCATCCATCGCCGCGAGCTGCAGCAGGCCGCCAACCCCGAGACTCGCCGCACCGAGTTGGTTGACGAGTACACCGAGAAGACGGCCAACCCGTACATCGCCGCCGAGCGCGGGTACATCGACGAAGTCATCGATCCGGCCGAGACCCGTCGCAAGGTCGCTGCCGCGTTCCGGTTGCTGTCCTCCAAGCAGGAGCGCATCCCGGAGCGCAAGCACGGAAACGTACCGCTGTAGTCATGAGTGACGACGCCGAAACCGTTCCATCCCGGGTGATCATCAGCGACATCTCGCCGGCACCCGATGCCGCCACCCTCGTGGCGATCACCATGGCGCTCGAAGAGGGGTGGCCGCAGCCGGTTGCCGACATGGCGCCGACCGGTCCGTCGGCGCACGAGTCTCGGTGGCGGTTCAGTCAGCGACGATGGCAGCACCGTGCGGTGCCCATGCAAACCTGGGGGAGACAGCGATGACCTTGCGATTCGGCATTCTTGGAGCGGCACGAATCGCTCCCAAGGCGCTGGCCATTCCGGCCGCAGCTGTCGATTCAGCCGAGATGACTGTGGTCGCCGCACGCGATCGTTCCCGAGCCGAGGCGTTTGCGGCCGAGCACGGAGTGGCGCGTGTGGTCGACGACTATCAGGCGGTCATCGACGCCGACGATGTCGATGTCGTCTACAACCCGCTGCCCATGCACCTGCACGCCGAGTGGACGATCAAGGCGCTGCGGGCCGGCAAGCACGTGCTATGCGAGAAGCCGTTTGCGTCGAATGCCGCCGAGGCGGCCGAGATGGTGCGGGTCGCCGAAGAAGAAGGACGCATCCTTGGTGAGGCGTTCCATCACGTGTATCACCCCATGTTCCAACGAATCCTCGACGTGATTGCCGCCGGCACGATCGGCACGGTCACCCGGGCCGAGGGGTACTTCAACATCGCCATCGGCCAGCCCGACATTCGCTGGGACTACGCCACGTCCGGCGGGTCGCTGATGGACCTGGGCTGCTACTCCACGATCTGGGTTCGCCATGCGGTTGGTGAAGAACCCACGGTCACCGCGGCCGAAGCGGTCGAAGGACCGGAGCACATCGATGCATCCATCTGGGCCGAGCTGGCCTTTCCGGGTGGAGCCACCGGCCGAGTCGAGAGCTCCATGACACAGGACGACGGCGACATTCGTCTGGAAGTCACCGGAACCGCAGGGTCCATCACGGCCATCAATCCGCTTGCACCCCAGAACGGCAACACGCTCACCATCCGCACCGAAGCGGGCGAAACCAGTGGCGAGATCGTGGGCGGCACCACGTACGAACACATGGTGCGAGCCTTCTGCGACCATGTCATGCACGGCCTGCCGTTCCCCACCAAGGGTTCCGACTCCATTGCGAACATGGCGGCAATCGATGCCATGTACACGGCGGCCGGACTGCCCTTGCGGGGCGTCTGAGCCAACGTTCGTGTCTCAGCCGGCGGCGCGTTCGCTGGAGCTTCGCCAGATGTCGGGCGCGAGATCGGTTTGTTGGCCCGCAGGGTCCAGCGCAGTGATCTCGTCCTCGAGTGAACGGCAGCTCACTCGCGCATCCACGTAGGTGCGGAACGCTGCCGTGGCGCGTTCCTGAGCTTCGTTGGCGGTCGCACTCAGCACGTCGTCGTCGGGATGGTCGGAGACCTCGAGCCGAAGGGCTTCTGCCGTGACCAGCAAACGGGCCGCTTCCTCGTCCAGGACCAACATCTTGCGGCGCTGTTCGTCGAGCTGGTCGGAGAGGCGGGCAAGTTCGGCCAGGTCGTTTTCGTCGGGCTCGGCGTTGAGATCGACCTCGTCGGTGGCAACCACCATGACCGCAAGTGGAAGGCTCTCCACCAACATGCCGAGCGGAGTTTCGAACGGGCCGATCGCCGATCCGCGGCGGACACGTAGCGGTGCGAGAGCGAGTGTTGCGCCACTCAACGCTTCGGTGAGTGCGGCCGGGTTGCCGTCGACGGCAACGACCTCGGCCTTGATCCGGGCCGCTTCGAGCAGCTCTGACACCCGGGTGATGTCCTCGCCGGACTCGCCCCGGGGCACGTAGGCGACGATCTTCGCGCCATCCCAATCGGGGTGTCTGGTACACAGCCAGGCCAGCAGGGTGATGAGCTGACCCACCTGGTCATCGGACCACCACAGCGCAATCTCTCGCTCGGATTCGGGCGTGGACTCGAACCGTTCCCACGCGTCTTCACGCACGTTGAGCACGGCCACGTTCGTCCCGAACCGCACACAGTTCTGCAGCATGAGCCCGTACCGCTCGCGGTCTTCCATCGTGCCCCGCAGGTCGCGCACGCCGAACAGCGTGAAGTTCGGCCGGATACGACCCAGGCCGTGTGACTGAATGAGTGTCTGGACCCCGATCTCGGCATCGGCGGCCAACAACGCCCGTGCGAACGCGCCCGGCACGATGGTTTCAACCTCGGCTCGCAGGTCCTTCTCGACCGCTGCGGCCTGCCGGCGGCGAACGGGTCCGGAGCCTTCGAGCATGCGGACTGCGGTGAGGAACCCGCTGTCGCCGTCGAGCCAGGACGCCAACTGGAGCATGCGTTGTCGGGTGGCGGGGTCGCGTGGGACGAATGCAAGGGCGCACGGTCGCCAGTCTCGAACGGGCTGTGGTTCGGCCGCGTGGGACCGAAGGTGGTGGCGGGCCTTGGTGTAGTGGTGCGAACCGGCGGAGTCGACCCAGCGGTCGGGAACGTCGCGCTGTCGCAGGTAGCTGTAGAGCAGGACGAAGACCAGCGCGGCCAACGAGCCGGCGAGCGGGTTGATTGCCACGATCACACCGGCGCACAGGATGGTGCCGGCCAGGCTGGCCCGGTGATCGCCCCATCGGAACCGTGGCCGGAACGACGTGGAGCCGGCGCGGAACTCGTAGTACGTGGCGTAGTTGATGATGCCGTAGCTGGCCAGGAAGAACATGGAGATGATTGGGGCGATGGCGTTCAGGTCGCCGACCGCCACGGTGGCGAGCGCAATGAGCAACGAGATGCCCAGCGCCCGGCGAGGGTTGTTGGCGGGTCCAACTCCTTCGGCGAACAGTTCCAGGTTGGGGAGCACCCGGTCTTCGCCCAGGCGTTGGAGAACACGAGGGCTGCCAATGGTCGACGCCAGCGCCGACGAGAGGGTGGCGGCCAGCACCCCAACCAGCATCGTCCAGCCGGCAAGGCTCAGGTCGCCGATGATGGTGTTGGTGTCTTCGACCAGAGTCGTCGCAGTGGCTGCGCCGGCCAGCAGCACGATGACGGCCAGGTACACCAGGGTGGACAGCCCCACGGCGGCGAACGTGCCGTTGGTGATGGACTTGCTTGGAGTGCGTAGGTCCCCGGACATGGCGACGCCCTGGCTGAAACCGGTGACCGCCGGGAAGAAGATGGCGAACGCTTCCCAGAACCCCACGTCGACTTCCGAGGTCGGTCCCAGGTTGTCGCGGAATCGGACCGAGTCGAAGTCGCCGACGGCGCCGAACAGGAACGACCCGAGAGCCATGACCAGCAGCACCATGACCAGGTACTGCAATCGTGTGGCCAGGTCTGCGCCGATGAACCCGATGAGCGCCAGGAGCACGACCAGCCCCGCGGCGATCAGCTGAATGACCCACGTCCGGTCCACCGAACTGTCGCCGGTGAACAGCGGTGCGATCGCCTCGGCGAAGCCGATGGCGTAGAAGGCAATGGAGACCGAGATCGCCAGGTACAGGACCACGCCGACGGCTCCGCCGAACTCGATGCCGAGCGTTCTGGAGATGATGTAGTACTCGCCGCCGCCACCCACCCGCATGTTGGTGGCGACCACGGCCAGGGACACTGCGGTCAGGACCGAAACGAGGGTGGAGATGACCAGGATGATCAGCGCCTGGCCCAGCCCGACCGCACCAATCACATAGGGCACGCGCAGAAACAGAACCAGGCCAAGGATGGTCAGAATGCTCGGGGTGAACACACCGCCGAAAGTTCCGAGGGTGCCGCGTTCGTTGGCCATGCAGCGAACCTAGGCGGTGGCCGCACCCAAGGTCAGAATCCTGCGGACTTTGCTGTCACGTGCAGGCAGCACAGTGATCTCATGCTGCTGTTCGACACCGACTCCGACGCGATCTCGGTCTACGAGGCTTCCTTCGAATCGATTCCAGGCTCGGCCCGTGTCGCACGTGCTGTCGAAATGGCCGAGGAGGCGAAGACCGAGTCCTCACCCGACC
>CAZFBD010000042.1:0-2865 GCA_964517125.1 uncultured Acidimicrobiales bacterium | reverse complement strand
GTCGCACGTGCTGTCGAAATGGCCGAGGAGGCGAAGACCGAGTCCTCACCCGACCAATAGTCCAAAAGCTCGGGCGCCAGACTTCTTCGGTTTGTTGTGGTGCAGATGACCGTCTTCCTGCCTTGGTTGGGTATGGAAGAGTATGGCGTGGACAGTAGTGAAGCGTTTGAGGCGTTCTTCACTGACGCCGAACCACTTGTGCGACGCGCCCTCGTCAGCCGATTTGGGCCTGAACTGGGCCGCGATGCAACGGCGGAGGGGTTTGCGGTTGCATGGCGGTCTTGGAGCCGTGTCGCGAGGATGGACAACGGCGCGGGCTATGTCTACCGAACGTCGGAGAGATGGGCGCTTCGCCAGCGGTTTCGTCAGCCTGAGGCTCCTTTGTCTCCGGTGTATAGCGAGGACCTCTACCCCGACGGCGAACTCGCATACGCACTGGATCAATTGAGTCCTCGGCAACGTCAAGCAGTCGTTCTCATCGAGGGCTTCGGCCTGACGCATCGCGAAGCAGCGGAGTTTCTTGGATGCGGAAAGAGCTCGATCCAGAACCACGTCGAGCGGGGGATGGCCCGTCTACGAAAGAGCCTGGAGGCCAACGACAATGCTTGATCAACGCCTACGAAGTCACATCGATTCGCTTGTGTCGCCAGTGGAACTCTCTGAGGTGTTCGAGCGTTTCCCCAACGAACCGACCGACGGGGCGAGCGCTAGGCCATCGGCGTTACCGCAGATCGAAGACGCAGCCCCTCAAGTGGTCCCTGCACAGCCGCGCTGGTTGACCGCAGCGGCGATTGTCGTCCTGGCGATACTCACCGGTGGGTTGCTCCTCGTTGTGAGCCGCTCGGAATCGCCGATCGTCACGACGGACGAAGCCGACCTGCCGCTTCCCGTCCTACCGGACGACATCGCAGACTCCGTGTGGCGCAGGGTCGACCAACCGTTCGTGCCAATCGACGATACGAATGCGACGGTGGTTCGACGCGCCGTCGTTGTTGATGGGGTTGCGTGGGCGGTGGGGTTCGAGTGGCGAGTCGACATCGCCAACGATCGAGTCGACGCACGAAAGCGTGGCGCAATCTGGCGGTCTACCGATGGGGAGAACTGGACAGTTGTTGAGGGCGACTTCGGTTCGCTCGACGTCCCTGGAGGCAACTGGGTTCCATCTGGTATCGGGTTCGAGCATGTCATGGGGACGGCAGACGGCGTGATCTGGGTGTTTGGAAACGAGTTCCGAGACGCCATCAGGCCGGTCGGTTATCGCTCGGACGATGGAGGGGAGACCTGGCAGGGGATAGACGTGCCAGGTGCGGGCGCAGACGGTTCGCAGCTGTCCTCGGTGTCAGCCGATGACGACACCATCCTGGTGGTCGTTGTCGATGATGGGGCCTCGCCATTGGAGCGCACGCGCGTGCTCACGACTCGCGACGGCAGAGACTGGACCTTGGTCGACGACAGACCATCGACGTCAGCCGACGGATTCACCGCGACCCTGCGTGAGGGCGAGGTCGTCACAACCACCAACACCGAACTCCCCGGGGAAACCACTGGACCACGGAACCTGCTCGCCGGCCGAGGGGTTTTGCTCGCCTCTGGAGTTGACGGCCAACGCTCCGTGGTCACGGAGGGTGAGCCGGCGGAGGATCAGACCGTTCGTCTCTGGCATTCAGCCGATGGGGCCCAATGGGCGCCGGTGGTACGCCCTGAAGGAGCGGCCTCTCTCGAGCTCGAGCCAGTGTTGTTCCGCCACGACTCAGGCGCACTCGTAGCGATTCCACGGGTCGACGACATGGGTGCCGGCGTCTCCTTGCTGAATGTTGATGCGGACACTGGTGCTGCTTCGTCGCTCGGGCAACTGCCTTCGGCAACCGTCATGAGCGTGTTTGTGCTTGACGGCAGGCTCGTTGCCATCGGAAGCGAAACGTCGGCTGTGCTTGATGAGGCTTCCGACGAGGATGCGTCAGTCTGGATCGCAGAATCAGCTCCGAAATCGCCGTCGGCTGGAGCGAGCGACGAAGCACTCGCAGCAGGTCAGTCAGGGCGGTCGATCGGCTCGTGCCTCGATGTTCTTGAAGCACCTCAACAGCTGGCATCTCAAGTGGTCGTCGGAGAGGACGGTCGACTCAGCCTCAACGAAGTCGAGCTCGATGATCGCGTCCAGCTATGCCGTCTCATCATCAACGAACAGATCGAGCTGGAGTCAAGTGGTTCGTCGACCTCAGCCAGTCCCGGTCCGATTTCTCCCGAGCAGGAGCAGGCGCTATCGGAAGGCATCACGGATCTTGCGGTCGAGGTTGGCTGGAAACGTTTCGTCGCGTGCATGGAGAGAGGTGGGGAGGACGTCGAGCGAGGGTTGCCTACTGGTGGGTTCGAGTACGACTACTCGTTCGAGGTTCTCTGGCTGCATGACGTGTGTTTCGCTTGGCACTTTGTTCATCTCCACAGTTGGGCGGCCGCCGTGCATGAACAAGAGATCGCTCCTCTGCGACAACAAGAACTCGAAAGGCTCGAGGTTGCCGTTGAAGAGGCGTGGTCGACGAGGACAGAGCATGTGGCAGCGTTGGGTCTCGGCGATCTCCTGGCCGAGATTGATGAAGCAAGCTGTGTGGTTGCTCGTGGGGACCGTGCGTGGATCACGACGTTCGACGAGATGGCTCAGGCACGTTGCTATGTCGTTGGGGAAGAGCACGATCTCGACTTCTGGAACAAGGGGTTGGTCACCGCGTCCGTCGACTGGGGTGAGGGCGAACGGAAACTGACGTCGGACTCGTTCTTCGAGACCGGCCGCGTCGGCGATGTGTTTAGCACCGGCAGACATGCGGTTCGCGTGGATCCGTATGGTGACGTGCGCCTGTACGTGTTGCCGGA
>CAZFBD010000041.1:29456-41568 GCA_964517125.1 uncultured Acidimicrobiales bacterium | reverse complement strand
CTCCGCAGGGTCGCGTGCGAGTGGAAGATCACCGTGTCGCCGTCGACGAAGATGTGTTGTACGTCGTAGGTGTACTCCGGGAAGCGTTTCGTGAGTTCGCTCACGGTTTCGATCACGCCGTCGATTCCGTCGGCGATGCCGTGGTTGTGCTGGGTGTAGACGCCCGCTCCGAATCGGTCACGAACCGCGTCGAAGTCGTGCTCGTTCATGAGTAGCCGGACGAAGTCGGCGACTGCTTCGGCCCTTGCCGATTCTTCCGCTGACCAGGTCGGTCGCCTGAGCCGGTCCAGCTCGACGGTCAAGGTCTCCATGTTGGTGTCCTCCAGAAGGTTCTGAGTATTAGGTTATGTAACCTAGATTAGGTTCGCTAACCTAGAACTGCAAGCGACATCGGTCACCACGTCCGGAGCACTCATGGCCTCGACCACAGCAGAACGCATCACCGACGCCGCACTTCGTCGGTTCAACCGCAACGGCTACGCGTCAACAACGCTCGCCGAGATTGCGAGCGACGTCGGAATCTCGCCGGGCAACCTCACATATCACTTTCCGACGAAGCTGGACCTCGCCCTCCAGCTGAGCGAGCGGGTCCGCGTGCTCACCGAAGCGCGCCGAGCTGAACAGTCGAGCGAAGAGGTGGCTGATGCCTACGTCGATCGACTGCGCTTTGCGATGGAGCTGACTTGGACGTATCGATTTTTGATGCGGGACCGCGGGATCTTCGAAGAGGTCGACGCGGTGGTTCCGCCCAGCCCAATCCTGGTTGCTTCGCTCAACGAGCGCCGCGAGCTGGTGGAGCGCATCGAACGCCAGGGATGGTTCCGCGCTGATGCCGAGGTCGACATCGACATGCTGGCCCGCTCACTGTGGATCCTCAGCCGACACTGGATGGATCACCTTCGAGAAATGGAACAACGTGACGAGATCGTGTGGGGTGACGTGCAGCGGGGGATCGAGCATCACCTCGCTGTGCTCCTTCCAATGCTCACGCAGGCAGGTCGAGGGGCGTTCGTCGATGCTCTCGCCCGGTTGTCAGAAGAGGTCTGAGGGGGCTGGGTTTCCGCCTTCGATCAGGATTTGCAGCACTCGGTCGAGCTGCTGCTGGTCGTCGTCTGTCAGCGAGTCGAGCAGTCGTTCAATATCGCGAGTGTGTGTGACCGCCATCGTGCGCCACTGACGCGCTCCGGCCGGCGTGAGCTGGACCATGACCTCTCGCCGGTCGGTGCGCCCGGGAAGCCGTTCCAGCAATCCATCGTCGACGAGTCGCCCGACATTCCGGCTGCACGAGCTGTTGGCGATCAGGAGACGCTGTGCCAGGTCTCCCATCCGGATTGGACCCTCGTGGGAATGCACCTGGAAGAGGATGTCGTAGTCGTCGAGTGTCCGGTCATGTTCAGTGCGCAGCTGGGCATCCATTGCCGCTGTTGCTGTTCGGTGAACGCGAACGAGCCGCTCCCAGGTGATCGCAAGATCGCGTGTGACCATGGCCTCACGCTAACATATTTCCATATGGAAATAATTGATCGACGTGCGTGTTGGAGACGAACATGACCGCACCAAACATCGACATTCGACGCTCTGCCGACCGCTTCCACACCCGAGCCGGATGGCTTGATTCCAAACACTCATTCAGCTTCGGCCATCACCTTTCACCCGAGAACACCAACCACGGCCAGCTGCTCGTCTTGAACGACGATCGTGTGGCTGGGGGAACCGGGTTCGACACCCACCCACATCGAGACATGGAGATCGTCACCTGGGTGCTGGAGGGCGAACTCGAACACAAAGACTCCGAGGGCAACCGTGGGCTCATCTATCCCGGGCTTGCCCAACGCATGAGCGCCGGTCGGGGCATATGGCACTCCGAGAAGAACTGGAGCGCCACCGACGAAGTGCACTTCATACAGATGTGGGTGATCCCAGACACCGAGGCCATCGACCCCGGCTATCAGCAACTCGACATCAACGAGCAGCTCGCCAACGGCGGCCTGGTCCCGATTGCATCGGGCCGCGGGCACGAGGCCGCCATTTCCATCAATCAGAAGGACGCCGTTCTCTGGGGAGCTCGGTTGCAGCCTGCCGAACGAATCGCCGTCCCCGAATCAGTCTTCGGTCACGTGTTTGTGGCACGTGGCTCCGCCGACCTCGAGGCGAACGGCACCCTCCACGAAGGAGACGCAGCGCGGCTGACCTCGGCCGGGGCGATGGGTGTGGTTGCGGGCGAGAGTGGCGCCGAGATTCTCATCTGGACAACGGGAGGGTTGTGATGACTGCCTGTCGATCTGGTGCCGACGGATTCGGTACCTGACCGCAAGCGCTTATCAGCTGGTCGTTTCAGGAGCGATCGGTTCCGTGTCCCACAGCTGCACCTCGGCCGGGTCGCCGTAGAGCATCTCCGCAGGGCTTCGCTTCTCGATGTTGCCAGTGAGGCCGCGATACATGCCGAGACCGCAGAGCTGTCGGAGTTCCGGGCTGAACGTCGCCATCACGTCTTCGGGGATTCCGAGCTGCTGGTTCTCCTGTTGACGGATGTACCCGGCGCAGTAGTTCATGGCGATGCCGATGCGAACCTCGTCGTCGGTCACGTTGGCGCCGCCGCCATGCCAGGTGCTGCCGTGCCACACGAGCACGCTGCCCTTCGACATCTCGGCAGCGATCGTGTCGACCTCGGCATCGTCGGAGAAGTAGTTCGGGTTCTGCCAGAGGTGGCTGCCGGGGACGACTCGTGTTGCCCCGTTTGCCTCGGTGAAGTCGGTGAGCGCCCACATGGAGTTGCAGACGGTCGCCACGTGCGGCTTCGCGATCGGCTGGATCTGATCGTCGGCGTGAATGACCTGAGCGGTCTCGCCGGGACCGAGCGAGATCGAGGCGAGGCTCGAAACGAGGCACTGCGTTCCGAGCACACCCTCGATCAACTCGAGCACGACAGGGTGTGGGGGAACCTTCTGCCAGATCTCGCCGTGCGCCAGCAGGTTGTAGGTGCGGGTCGTGAGGTTGCCCTCGAACCGATTGTCGGCCGGGCGGCTCCCGAGCTGGGTCTCGAGGCGGTGCACATCGGCCAGCAGCGCATCCACGAGCTCTGGCTCGATCGCATTCTCGACAATCGTGTAGCCCTCATCAACGAGCTGCTTGTGGTGCGGGGCCAGATCGATCGTCACCCGCCCAACCCTATGTCCATCGTGCTCGGCATGTCGACGATGAAAGGCTCAAGGGTGCGCGGCTTTTCGGGCTCAGGACACCGATTGGATGCGCCGTTCTCCAGGGGTGAAGGTGACCGGCATCGTCGTGGGACCAAAGATGAAGTTCGACGCCATCCATCTGGGTTCGTCGCTTGGGGCCAGACCGTCCAGTCGCCGCAGAATCTCGCTCATGAGCGAGCTGATCTCGATGCGGGCCAGGTTCGCTCCAAGGCAGAAGTGTGCACCTCCGCCTCCAAACGCCACATGCCGATTCTCGGTGCGCGTGATGTCGAAGCGATCCGGATCGGTCACACAATCTGGGTCCCGGTTCGCTGCGCCGTAGTACATGACGACCCGATCGCCAGCCTTCACCTGCTGGCCACGGAGTTCCAGATCGACCGCCGCGGTACGACGCATGTAGATCACCGGGCTGACCCAACGCAGCAGCTCCTCGATGGCGTTCGGAAGGAGGCCGTCGGGGTCGGAGCGGAGCATCTCCAACTGGTCTGGATGTTGGAACAGGGTGTGGAATCCGCCACCCACCAGATTTCGGGTGGTGTCGCCTCCGGCGTCGATCAGCAGCAGAAACCAGAGGAAGAAGTCGATGTTGTCGATGGGCTTGTCGTCGATCTCCCCGTGGATGATCAGCGAGGCCAGGTCGTCGCCCGGATGCTCGCTCTTGTCGTCGAAGACCTGTTGGGCGTAGGAGAACATGGCGCCCAGGGCGGCGTGCCGTTCTCCTTCAGCGACGGAGTCTCCCGTGGAGTGAAGGGTTTCGGTGTGGTTGTACAGGTCCAGTCCGTCCTGCAACGGAATTCCGAGCATCTCTGCGATCACATAGCTCGGCATGGCGCCAGCCAGGTCCCGCACGAGATCACACTCGCCGTCCGCGATCACGTCGTCGACGATCTTGGTTGCGAGCTGGTCGACCTGCGAACGCATCGCCGCCGCCGCCCGCGGCGTGAACTCGCGAGCGACGAGCCGCCGCATCCGGCTGTGTGCCGGCGGATCACAGGTCAACATCATTGTGCGGTCCCCGAAAAACGAACGCTGCTCGGCGGATGGGTCGTCGAGCATGACCGTGGGCATCGAGGAGAAGCGAGTCGTGTCCCTCCCGATCGCCTTGAGATCTTCGTACCTGGTGATCACCCAGAAGTCGCCGCCGGCCGGATCGGGATGACGAAACACCGGCGCATGCTCGCGCAACCATGCGAACTGCTCGTGGGGCTGGGCCCCTGCGAAGTTCCTTGCGGAGAGGAGGTCGATGTCCATCGGGGTTTCCTGTCGGGTCGTGGGTCGTTCCTCAGGTCTGCAGATAGCGGCAGCGAACCGACTCGATGGAGCCGGTGAACGCGAATGGCTTCCGGTCGGTGTACTGGAGTGACACGGGCGAGCCGAGGTCCTTGCCCACATCGAAGGTCTCGGAGAAGGTGAACATGGCGGGAACCGTCCGCTCGATTCGCGCCGTGGCGACGGTGGTGCCGTCGAGCTCGATGGACACGTCGGCCGGGCATCGGTACCGGTCGCTTTCCATCTGTACCGTGATGACCGCCTGGTGTGGGCCAGCCTGCAGCTTCGTGTCTGCGGTCGCCTGTGTTCGTTGAATCGCAGACATGTTGTACTCGGCGATCAGGACACCCTGGTCGACGAAGACGGTGAAGCCACCGCTGATGCCGCCGACGCAGAACAGCACGCCGGAGTCGTCAGGGCCACCGGTGAACTGCACGGTCGATTCGCTCGAGTAGCCGCTGAAGAACTTGGGTGCCATCGACTCGACGATCCGATCGTCATCGGCTCCGAAGATCCACTCGCTCAGCGTGGTGGACTTCATCAGGTCGGGACGGAAGACCGACGTGAGCAGCCCGCCGCCGATGGGGAAGGCCTGGTTCGCCTCCGCATGCTCGTCGAACTGGCGTTTCAACTCGGCCAGCCGCTCGGGCTGCGTCGACGCAAGGTCATGGGCCTGGCTGTAGTCGGCCTCCAGGTCGTACAGCTCCCAGACGTCTTCGTCGGGGTCCCAGCCTCGGAATCGGTTGTGTTTCGGGTCCCAGGGGTTGCGGGGCCCGAACGCCCCGGCGAACCACCCGTCGTGGTAGATGCCCCGGCTGCCCATGATCTCGAAATACTGCGTGGTGTGGCCTGAATCGGCAGAGACATCGGTCAACGAGGGCAGCAGCGACACACCGTCGATCGGCTTCTGGTCCACACCGTCGACCTGCGCTGGCGGCTCGATCCCGAGCGCGTCGTAGATCGTGGCGGCGAGGTCGATCACATGGTGGAACTGGTCCCGCGGGACCGGGTCGTGGCCGAAGCGGTCCGGCCACGCGACCGCAAGTGGTGTGCGGGTGCCGCCAAAGTGTGCGGCCACCAGCTTCGTCGACTTGAACGGCGTGTCGGTCGCCCAGGCCCAGCCGGCGTGATAGTGGTTGTCCACCATCTCCGTGCCGAGGGCGTCGATCCCGCCGTAGTCACGCTCGAGCACCTCGATCTGCTCGTCGACGGGGATGCGGAGTCCGTTGTGGCAGAGGATTTCGGCGATCGACCCGAACAGCCCCTCGGCCGACGCTCCGTTGTCGGAGTTCACGTAGAAGACCAGCGTGTTGTCGAGCTCGCCCAGCCGTTCCAGCTCGTCGAGCACCTTGCCGTACTGATGGTCGGTGTGTTCGGCGAAACCGGCGTACACCTCCATCAGGCGGGTCTGGAACCGGCGATGTTCCTCGGGGACGTCGTCCCAGCGCTGCATGGTGTCGTCGATCGGGGTGAGTTCGGCGTTCTCCGGGATCCAGCCCAACTCCTGCTGGGCTTCGAAGATCCGTTCTCGAATGGCTTCCCAGCCGTCGTCGAAGACTCCGGCGTACTTGTCGGCCCAGTCGGCCGGAATGTGGTGGGGGCCATGCACCGCACCAGGTGTGAAGTAGATCAGGGCTGGCTGGTCGGGGGCGGTGTTCTGACGGCGGCGAAGGTACGCAATGGCCTTGTCGGCCAGATCCTCGGTGAGGTGGTAGCCGGGACCATCGGGCGGCTCGATCGCAGTGGTGTTCTCGAACAGGCGCGGCTCGTACTGCGAGGTCTCTGCGGCGACGAAGCCGTAGAAGTAGTCGAAGCCGTGGCCGGTGGGCCACCGGTCGAATGGGCCATTGCCGGTCACGTGATCGATTGGTGTGTTGTGCCACTTCCCGAACGCCGCCGTGCCATAGCCGTAGCCGCCGAGCACCTCGGCGATCGTGGCGGCGGAGCGGGGGATCACCCCCACGTAGCCGTCGAAGTCCGTGGCGTACTCGGGAATCTGCCCGAACCCCACCGCGTGATGGTTGCGGCCGGTCAGCACACAGGCGCGGGTGGGTGAACACATCGCGGTGGTGTGGAACCGGTTGTACCCGACCCCCATCTTCAGGACGCGTTCCATCGTCGGCAGCTGGATGGGGCCGCCAAACGGTGACCCGTTGGCGCATCCGGCGTCGTCGGTCATGAAGATGACGATGTTCGGAGCATCTGCAGCGAGCGCCGGGGTGTTCTCACGCCACACGTGGTCAGACGTGAGGAGGCTTCGCCCCGCCGTGCTGGCTGACTCGGCGGTGGGCAAGGGGAGTGACGGACCCGTTGGCACAGATTTGGTCATGCCCGACAGTAGCGACTCGCACCCGGCTTCCGCCCATCCGCCCTTTGATCGGGCCGCAAACTGTCGTGTGGGCTCTTGCAGCACCCTTGTTGACCGGACCGGGCTTAGCTAAGCTAACCGTATGGCAACCCACGTGGTCAACACGCATGAAGCGAAGTCTCGGCTGTCCGAACTGATTCGCGAAGCAGAGCAGGGCGCAGAGGTCATCGTGGCCCGAAATGGACAACCCGTGGCCAAAATCGTCGCTTGGGAGCCAGCCCGGGTTGTTCGAGTAGCGGGCTCATGGAAGGGCAAGGTCTCGTACGACGGCGATGTCGTCGGTTCCGATGGAGACGTTGTGGAGCTGTTCGAGGAATCGTCCCGCACCTCTGACTTGTGAGAGTCCTGCTGGACAGTCACGTGGTGCTCTGGTGGCTCGAGGACAACACGGCGCTCGGTCCAAAGACCCGACAATCGATCGCCGATGCCGACGAAGCGTTCGTCTCGGCGGTGACTCCGTGGGAGCTTGGGATCAAGCGGTCGCTTGGAAAGCTCTCGATGCCAGATGGCCTCGTCGGCGTTGTCCAGGCCGATGGATTCACATTGCTCGACGTCACCGCGGGACATGCCGAGGCCGCTCCTGCACTTCCGCCCATCCATCGAGACCCGTTTGACCGGATGCTTGTCGCTCAGGCCCACCTCGAAGCACTGGTCCTCATCACTGCCGACAAGGCCCTCGCCGGCTACGACGTCGAGCAGCTCGATGCTCGGACCTGACCAACGAGTTTGTATTGGTGGTGCTTCGCACGGCATGGCTGCTTGCCGGCGGTCGTTCGACCGTCTTCGGGCGCTCAGCTCGTGACACTCGTTATCGTTTGCCGCCCTCGGCCCGAACGTCGATTCCCCGGTAGACGAGCTCGTTGGTCCGGGTACCGAGCACGTTGAGCGCCGGAGCGATCGCCATGCGCCTTGGCAGGCGGACTTCTCGCTTGCCCGTCCGGACCGCCTTCACGGCGGCCTCAGCGACGTCATCGACTGTTGCGATGCTCAAGACGCCCAGCTTTTTGCCCCGGCTGATGAGTGCGTCACCTTCGTCGGTGGCTTCGATCCGGTCCCACATGGATGTGTCGACGGGTCCGAGGTGGAGAATGGTCACGTCCACGCCGTCATGGGCGACCTCCATCCGGACCGATTCGGCAAAGCGAGTGAGTCCGGCCTTCGAGGCCGAGTAGGTCGACAGAAGCGGGTTGCCGCCCCCAGCCGCAACCCACCAGGTGTAAACCACCCCACCCCGGCCAACCGTCAAAATAAAAGGAAGAATAATAAGGGTCAGTTTGATCGGCGCGAGCAGGTTCACATTGATCAGCTGTTCGATTTCGTCCGCAGCCATGTCTTCCAGGAGGCTGCTCACCTCGATGCCCGCATTGTTGATGAGCACATCGATGGGGCCATGGTCCTGCTCCACACGGTCGATGAAACCGTCGACGTCTGCAGGGTCTCCGGCGTCGAAGGACACTGCAACGCCACCGTGGGGCTCAACGACTTCGGCGACGGCGTCGATCGATCGGGCGGCCCCGATGACACGCGCCCCTTCTGCGCCGAACCCCCGGGCGAGTCCGGCACCGATACCACGAGACGCACCCGTGATCAGGACGTTTGCTCCGGAGAGTTCCATGTGTTCAGCTCCATGTCGTTGACGATGCTCACCAGGAGGACCTGTTCGCCAGTCGGCGACGCGAGCCATCGTAGAATTCGGCCAGTCGACCGTCGAGGCGAAGTGGAAGAAGGACTGCGAGCACATGGATTTCCCTGATCAGGTTCCAACGGTGACCGACCACGAACTGGCGGTGCTTGAGGTGGCAGTGCAACAAGCCATCGCATCGAGAAGCTTTGGAGATCTCAAGGTGCTGGGGTTCGGCGAGACCGGCGTGGCAATTGGCGTGCCGGCCGAAGCTCCCGTCGCTGTCGTCAAGCGGTTGGGCTCGTGTGTGGAGCGCTCAGAGATCGATGAGTGGTTCAGTTTCCTCGATGCGTACGAACAAGCGTTGGCACCCTTCGTTGGTATTGCTCCGACCGAGAAGCGGGTCATCAGCGGAGGCCCGGACGGTCGCCTCGTACCGTTCTTGATTCAACCGCTGTTTCAACGCTCCCAGCTGGCCGAAGTGATTCTGGAAGAGTCCGAACCAGTTGTGAACCATCCGATGGTCGTAGCCATACGAGACGCAGCGCTCGATGCCCTGGTCGATGGTCGCCAAGCGATCGATTCGCAGTTCTCCAACTTCGCGTGGGACGGCGCGCAACTTTCGCTGTTCGACTGCGGCACGCCGTTCGTCTTCCACGCCGACGGCAACCCGGACTATCGGCTCGGAGTCTTCACGTCTGCGTTTCCGGCAGTGCTTCGTCCGGTTGCGATCAAGGCGGCCGAACAGGTGGCTGCCAGCCTCGGTACCCCACACGGCAACATGACGCACGCGGCGCTCAGCGCGGTCCGTGTCGGGCAGGAGCGGTGGCTCGACGCTCTCGTCGAGACGTTCAACGCTGGAATGGCTGAACGTGGCGTTGGCGAGCCCATCGAACGCGACGGCGTGCTCAAGCAAATGGATGGTCTCCAGCGAGACATGAAGGTCATCAAGGCCGTCGGCAAAGTGAACCGGGCATATGTCGAGAAGGTTCGGCGCAACACCTACGACTTCTTCATCACCGACAGCTTCAACAAAGAACTGCTCTGAGTCGGGCCACTCTCACTCCGTGATCTCCTTCATGATGCTGGACCCGGCCCGTCTGTGAGAGAGTTTCACCATGGGTACTCTGCAGACCGACGAAAACTCCACTGGCCATACGACGAGCGAAGCGACCCGAACGGCCTTTCGAACCTGCCCGCTCTGTGAAGCCGGTTGCGGTCTGGAAATCACCGTCAAGGGAGCCGGAGCAAACCAGGAAGTGACTCGCATCCGAGGGGACATGAACGACGTGTTCTCCAAGGGCTTCATCTGCCCGAAGGGCTCCACACTCAAGCAGTTTCAGTCCGACCCGGACCGGCTGCGCCGGCCGGTTGTGAAGCGCGATGGCGAGTTCGTCGAAGTCGACTGGGACGAGGCCTTTGCCACAATCGCCGAAGGACTCCTTCCCGTGCTCGTCGAACACGGGCGTGACGCCTCGGCCATCTACCTCGGAAATCCGGGAGCGCATTCGATCGCTCCCATGCTCTACAACCGCAACTTGATCAAGGCGCTCGGAACCCGGAATCGCTTCTCGGCGTCAACAGTGGACCAGCGGCCCAAGGAGATCTCCGCTGCACTCATGTTCGGATCTGTCACGGTGCCGGTTCCCGACCTGAACCGGACCGACCACATCATCCTTCTCGGAGCCAACCCCTACGCATCGAACGGTTCGCTGTGCACCGCACCGGACTTTCCCGGCCGGCTCGAAGCGATCCAGGCACGCGGCGGAAAGGTTGTCGTGGTGGACCCGCGCCGATCAGAGACGGCCCTGAAGGCCGACGAGCACGTTGCCATTCGTCCGGGCACCGACGCTCATCTTCTGGCGGCTGTGGCGAACGTGCTTCTGGTCGAAGGCCTTGCCGACCCATCGAACGTCGCCGAACACTGCAACAACCTCGACGACCTTCCGACGCTGCTGCAACCCTTCACTCCGGAAGCCGTCGAGCCGATCTGCGGCATCGAAGCAGCGCAAATCCGGTCGCTGGCCACCGAGCTGGCCGAGGCGGAAACCGCAGCCGTCTATGGCCGTATCGGCACCTGCACGCAGGAGTTCGGGACCCTCGCGTCCTGGCTCGTCGACATCGTGAACCTGTTGTCTGGCAACCTCGACAAGGTGGGCGGCGCCATGTTCTCCATGGGAGCGGTTGGGCAGCCGTCCACCAAGGGCAAGCCGGGCTCTGGCCGCGGTTTTCGAATGGGCCGGGTGGCGTCCCGCGTCGGCAACCATCCGGAGAGCCTTGGCGAGTTCTCGGTGGCCGCGCTCCCCGAAGAGATCGAGACCGAGGGACCGGGCCAGGTCCGGGCTCTGGTGACCGTGGCCGGCAACCCTGTGTCTTCCAACCCGAACTCCGGCCGACTGGACGCGGCGCTGGCAACGCTCGACTTCATGGTCGCAATCGATCCCTACATCAACGAGACCACCCGTCACGCCGATGTGATCCTGCCGCCACCGCCACCACTGCAAAAGAGCCACTACGACCTGGCGTTGCTCAACTTCGCGGTGCACAACGTTGCGAACTACTCCCCACCGGTCCTGCCACTGGACGAAGGGCAGCTGACCGAGAGCGAGATCATCCTGCGGCTGAGCGCACTTCTGGACGGTGCAGCGATCGATGAACTCGAAGACGCCGCACGGGCGTCGGACGACGATGCGGCGAGAGCTCTGCTTGGCTCTGCCGTTCGAGACGAGTTCGGCAACGTGCACGAACGCGATGTCGACGAACTTCTCGAACAACTCGACGATGAAGCCGGTCCGGAGCGGCTGCTCGACATCATGCTGCAGACCGGTCCCTACGGTGCTGCATTTGGCGACAACCCCGACGGGGTGTCCCTGGCGTCGCTTCGGGCCAACCCGAACGGCGTCGACCTCGGTGCCCTGGAACCCTCCCGAATTCCCGACCTGCTTCGAACCCCCTCCGGCAAAGTCGAACTCACGCCCGAACCGATTCTTGTTGACATGCCACGACTCGTGGCGTCGCTCGAGCGGGACTGGGACGACACGATGGTGCTCGTCGGGCGCCGCCACGTGCGATCCAACAATTCGTGGATGCACAACCTGCCCGTGCTCATGAAGGGTCGAAATCGCTGCACGATGCAGATGCATCCCGATGATGCGGCTCGGCACGGCGTGCAGGATGGCGCCTCGGCCAAGGTCGCTTCGCGAGTGGGGGAGGTCGTGATCGACGTCGAGGTCACGGACGGCATCCGCCCGGGTGTTGTCAGCATCCCGCATGGCTTTGGGCAAGACCTGCCCGGAGTCCAACTGGGTACGGCGACTGAGTACCGCGGCGTCAACACCAACGTCTTGACCGACGAGGCCTTCCGCGACGAGCTCAGCGGCAACATTGCGCTCAACGGCGTCCCGGTCACCATCACGGCCGTCCAATGACCAAAGTGCTCGTGCACGGCAACCCGGAAAGTGCCGAGGTCTGGGACCCGCTGATCGCCGAGCTGCACATTCGCGGAGTGGACGACGTTGTCACGGTCTCCCCGCCGGGATTCGGTGTGCCGGCTCCAGATGGATGGCGGGCAACCCCCGGGGCCTATGTGCAGTGGCTTCACGATGAGCTCGCATCGATGGACGGACCCATCGATCTGCTGGGCCACGACTGGGG
>CAZFBD010000041.1:0-29356 GCA_964517125.1 uncultured Acidimicrobiales bacterium | reverse complement strand
ACGATGAGCTCGCATCGATGGACGGACCCATCGATCTGCTGGGCCACGACTGGGGTGCCGGACACGTTCTTGGACTTGCGGCTGAACATCCCGGTTCGATCCGCTCGTGGTCCATCGATGTGGCCGGGATCGTTCACCCCGACTACCAGTGGCATGACGCCGCCCAGGGCTTTCAGACGCCAGAGGTTGGCGAGGAAATGGTCGCCCGAATGCTCGGCATGGAACCATCCGAACGGGCCGCCATCTACGTGGGGCTTGGCGTGGGGCCCGCTGTCGCCGAAGCGATGGCTGCAGCCTTCACCGCCGACATGGGTCGCTGCGTCCTGGAGCTGTACCGGGCCGCTGCGCAACCGTTCATGGCGGAGCTCGGAACGCATGTCGCTGCCGCCGATCGGCGCCCGAGCCTCATCCTCGACGCAACCGACGATGCCTACGTTCCCTCATCGCTCACGAACGATGTTGCCGAGCGGTTCGGGTCCAACATTCATCGCCTCGACGGCCAAGGGCATTGGTGGATGTTCTCTGCACCCGACCGAGCAGCCGATGGGCTCGTGGAGTTCTGGGCTGGTCTCCCGGACGAGGCGTAGGGCGGGAGCTGTCTCGGCGAGCGATGGTGCTTTCTGAAACAATGCAACCCATGCACGACCTCGTCATTCGCAACGCCAACCTCGTCGACGGCACCGGCGCTCCGACTCGCCATGGTGTATCGATCGGTATCGATGGGGGCACCATCAGTGCCGTCGGGGAGGACGTTGGTCCGGGGACGGAAGAGATCGATGCTTCCGGGCTTCTGGTGACGCCGGGCTTTGTCGACATCCACACGCACTATGACGGCCAGGCAACCTGGGACAGCGAGCTGGCTCCCTCGACACCGCATGGTGTGACAACGCTGGTCATGGGCAATTGCGGCGTCGGGTTTGCACCCGTGAAACCGGATGCCCATGAAGCGCTCATCGAGCTGATGGAGGGTGTCGAGGACATTCCCGGTGCCGCCCTCAGCGAGGGCATGTCGTGGGGGTGGGAGAGCTTCCCCGAATACCTCGATGTGCTCGAGCAGCGAAACTTCGCCTGCGACGTTGGAGCGATGATCGCCCACGGCCCGCTCCGCATGTACGTGATGGGTCAGCGAGGTGCCGAGAACGCTCCAGCGGATGCCACCGAAATCAGCGCGATGGCCGAGCTCGTCAGGGAGGCCGTGGAGGCGGGCGGAATGGGGTTCTCCACCAGCCGAACGATCATGCACCGTGCCATCAACGGCGAACCTGTTCCCGGAACGTTCGCCGCAGAAGACGAGCTCTTTGCGCTCGGGGCGGCCATGGGAGCGACAGGGAAGGGAGTGTTCGAGGTGGCGCCCGCTGGTGTGGTGGGCGAAGACCTTGTGGCTCCTCGGAACGAAGTCGAATGGATCTGTCGAATGGCAGACGAGATCAAGCGACCGGTCACCTGGCTGATGCTGCAGAACAGCATGGCCCCGAACGACTGGCGCGATCTGATGAAGCTGTCGGCCGAGGCGATCGAAGCTGGCAGTGAGGTCGTACCACAGGTTGCGGGGCGGCCGTTCGGAGTTCTTGTTGGGCTCTCCACCGGCAGGCACCGGTTCGCGAACTGCCCGAGCTTCGCCGAACTCGAAGGCCTCGACCGCGCCGAACAGGCCAGCGCCATGGCCGACCCGGATCTGAAAGCTCGTTTGATCAGCGAGTCCATCGACGTTGTACGCGAGCTCGTCGAGACCGAGCCGATCGCAGCGATGCTCTACGACGCGTTCGACAGCACCTATGTGCTCGGTGACCCCGTCGACTATGAACCAACAAGCGAGGCCTCGCTCAGCCATCGAGCGAGCCTGGCCGGCGTTGAGCCGATCGAGGAGTACTACGAACGGCTTCGAGATCGCGAGGGCGACGCTCTTTTGATGATGCCGCTGCTGGGGTATGCCGACGGCTCGGGGGACGCGCTGTACGAGATGCTCAACCACCCGGCAGCCGTTCTTGGACTCGCCGATGGGGGAGCGCACGCGAACTTCATCTGTGACGCCTCGACCCCAACCTGGATGCTGACCCACTGGGCCCGCGATCGCAGCCGGGGGCCTCGCATACCGATCGAGCAGGTCGTCAAGAAGATGACGAGCGAAACGGCGGACCTTTTCGGGTTCGAGGACCGAGGCATCGTGGCCGTCGGGATGCGCGCCGACCTGAACGTGATCGACCACGAACGCCTCCGGCTACGTGAGCCCCGCCTTGTGGCCGATCTTCCCGCCGGTGGGACTCGGCTCCTGCAACCAGCCGAAGGGTACGTGGCCACAATCGTGGCGGGGCAGGTCACCCGTAGACACGACGAGTTCACCGGCGCACTCCCGGGCCGGCTCGTTCGCAGCCAGTAGCAGCGGGTGCCAGGCAACCTTTGATCGTCGGAGATGTGTTCGCGGCTTCGGCCGAGGACTACGGTTGGGACAGCGCCGCCTGCGCTCCTGCCAAACCGATCCCTGCGGAGGTCCCGGTATGAAACTCGATCACGAAGTCATCGTCAACAAGCCCATCGAAGAGGTCTGGGACCACACCAACGACCGGGACCACCTGGCGCTGTGGCTGAACGACTTCCTCCGGTACGAACAGGTCAGCGGCGACCCGGCTGACCCGAAGGTGGGCGACCGCAGCAACATGACCTACCAGGAGGGCAAGGGCGAGTTCACGATGCTCGAGGAGATCATCGAGTGGGACCGGCCGGACCATCTCAAGCTCCTCATGACCTCCAAGATGTTCGACCTCGAGATCGTGAACGACTTCGAGACGGTCGGGCCCAACCAGACGAGGCTGTTTGCCGGTGCCGAATTCGTCCGCCTGGGCCTCTTGATGCGGGTGATCTTCATGTTCACTTCGAAGAAGAAGTACCAAGCCGACCATGAACGTCAGATCAACAAGCTGAAAGAACTCATCGAAGCTGCATAGAGCACTTCTTGTGCTTTCCGGCGGGATGAGGCTCCGTGTCTCAGCACCAACCATGCGGACGATCTCCTGAGGCGCAGCGACCGCGTCGGGTCGAGCGTCAGGCCAGACTGCCTCAATACACATGCCCCGACTTCGCCCCACGATGGAGCAGGCGGCCGACAATGTGGTGTCTACGGCTCATTCTTCGCCGACGCACAGAACCGAAAGGCAAGAAGGAACACATTGGGACGGCCACGGCGATCCGCGGCCACAGAGGTGGACAATGACCAGGTTCTATGAACGATTTGGCGTCGGTTTCCGGGGCCCTGCTCGGCTGGACCCCTACCGCAGCGATGCTGAGGTGCGCGAGGTCGCAAATCGGCTACGAAGCGGCGACTGGGCGTTTGCCGAGGACGTGTTGCGTCGGCGGAGCGATTCCTGGTTGGTGTCTGAGTTGCTGGCAGCCGACGACTCGCCGGTGCCGTTGTCGGCGTTCGAAGCCTGGAGTTCGTCGTCGGGTTCTGCATTGTCGTTGGCGCTGCTCGGTCGAGCCCAGGTCCGAGCTGCATGGCAGATCCGAGGGAGCCTGGTTGCAAAGAAGGTTCCGGAATCCGCGTGGGAAGGCTTCTTCTCAGGGTTGGAAGTGGCGGAACGCACGTTGATGGAGTCAGTCAATCGCGACCCTTCCTCCTCGGAACCGTGGGTGGGTCTCATGCGGACCGCTCGGGGTCTGCAACTTGGCCGAGACGAACTGCGCGAGCGATTCGACAACGCCCACAGCCGACACCCCTTCCGCCCCGACGCGTGTGCTGCCATGTTGCAGGGTGTGTGCGACAAGTGGGGTGGAAGTCACGACGAGATGTTCGCCTTCGCTCGATGGATCGACGCTGACTCCGAGCCGGACTCGGCAGCGAGGGCTCAGCTGTATATCGCCCACTTCGAGTTCTTCGTCGTGACTCCCGGGAGCGGGAAGCTTGCGAGCGACTACTTCGGACGACCGGACGTTGCCGCGGAACTCGCTTCTGCGACTGAGTCCTTTCTACGGGTGATTCCGCGAGAAACCGCTGCGCGCCACCTCGAACTGTTGAACATGGCGCTCTTGGCCTTGGAACCAGTCGACGCACGCACGGCGAGCCTCGTCCGTGAGGTCGTGGAGCGGGTCGCTCTCCGCCGCACACCCCTGCCATGGGCCTACTACGGCGGTGACGGCGGCAAGTTGTTCTCCAGAACCCGAAAGAACAAACTGGCACAATGTCGCCGCTTTCGCGGGTGAGGTGGCGCGAGTCGAGCAACGTCGCTCTGTGAGCATCACCGAACCGCGGATCACGTCCGGACGACATCATTCGCATGGCAATCGAGTCTGCAGGAAATTCGCCTGACCAGAGCCGAACGTGTTGCGCTAGCTGACTGCGCTTTCGAAGGCCAGCGAACCGTGCCGCCCACACCATTCGACGAGTTGTTCGGCGATGGAGCGAGAGTCCTCGTCGTCCGCCCGGTTGAATGCGTGCCAGGGGATGGTGATTCCTTCTGCGCCGAGGCGACTCGCCGAGATGCGCTTCTGGTCGATCGAATGCTGCACCGCCCATCGGGCGAGCACGGAGGTGCCGAGTCCGGCCGCAACCATCTCCACGATGGCTTCAGGGAGCTCGATGGTCTCCACCCATTCCGGGTAGGTGTTGGCTGGTCGGAACAGGCGGGCGAACTCCCGGTCGGGCTCCGGGGTGCGGGTGTACGTGATGAAGTCGACGCCTTCGATGTCGGGTCCCGTGATGATTGGTTTCGATGCAAGTGGATGGTCAGGTGGCGAGATGAAGACGAGTTCATCGTCGAAAAGGAAGCGATCCTCAAGCTGACCTGACGGGCGGTCGCCGGGGGCGATCGCAACGTCGAGCGAGCCGGCCTCCACCCGAGCGATCGGGTCGTCCGAACCGGACGAGCTGATCTGCAACTCGATCGTCGGGTGGGCCGCTCGGACGTGCCGGAGAAACCCGGGCAGCCAGTGATACGAGCGGTACGCATCCACTGCCAGTCGCACGACTCGACGCACCTCACCGGTCATCCGGCGCGAATCGGCTTCGGCGCGGGCGAGATCCTCCAGCAGCTTCGATGCAGTGGTCGCCAGGTAGGCGGCTGCCGCCGTCGGCTCGAGCCGTCGATGAGCCCGCACGTAGAGGGGGAGACCGAGTCGTCGTTCGGCTTCGCTGATCCGATGCGACAACGCGGACGGTGTGACATGCAGCGATGCGGCGGCGTCCGCAAGCCGGCCGTAGTGGTCGATCGCACAGATCGCTTCGAGGTGCGAGATGTCCAGCAACGGGCTTCTCGATAGATGAACAGCATTCATCAAAACCACCATATGTTGCGATTGTTGTTCAGCTGACATTGGTCGAAGATGGTTCGATGACACCTGAGCCGAACCTGCGCGCCGTCGACGCCCGCCATCACGTCCACGGACAGACCGCCCTCCGGAGCCACGATGAGCACGGCCCCTCCGAGATGATCATCGAGGGCGAGGGCGTCTGGATCACGACCGACGATGGTCGACGCCTCATCGACGGGTTCTCCGGGCTCGGCTGCACCTCGCTGGGCTACGACAACGCTCGCATCGCCACGGCTGCACACGAACAGCTCAGCACGCTCCCGTACGCTCCAACCTTCTACGGCCGGAGCCATCCCAAAGTGGCCGAGCTCGCCCAGCGACTCGTCGGCCTTGCACCGGGCGACATGTCCCGGGTCATCTTCCAGTGCAGCGGATCGGAAGCCACAGACACGCTCATCAAGTTCCTGTGGGCCCGAAACACCGCCCGGGGCGAACCCGACCGCCGAACGTTCATCACCCGCTGGCGCGGCTACTACGGCAACACGGTTGCGTCGGTGAGCATGTCCGGGCAGCCGCACATGCATGAGAAGTTCGGGCTGCCATTGGATGGTTTCGTCAAGACCGAAACGCCGAACTACTACCTCAACCACATCGACGGTGAGACCGAGGAAGAGTTCTCGCAGCGCATGGCCGACGATCTGGAACGGGTCATCCTCGAGGTCGGACCCGACCGGGTCGCAGCGTTCGCGGCCGAACCGATGCAGTCGGGTGGCGGCGCAATCAAGCCCCCGGAGGGCTACTGGCCCCGCATGCAGGCCGTCCTGCGCGAACACGGAATCCACTTCCACGTTGACGAGGTCGTCTGCGGGTTCGGCCGCACCGGCAACCGATGGGGCAGCGAAACCTGGGGTCTCGAACCCGACACCGTCTCCTGCGCCAAAGCCCTCACCGCAGGCTTCTTCCCCATGTCGGCCCTGATGTTCAAGGAGGACCTGTACCAGGACCTCCAGTCGAACGCGGACGACGTCGGCGTGCTCGGGCACGGCTACACGTACTCGGGTCATCCGGTCGGTGCAGCCATCGCCCTCGAAGCGCTCGACATCTACGACGACATCGACCTGGTCGGCCACGTGCGCGACGTGTCGCCCGGCTTCCTCGCAGGCTGCGAGGCGCTTCAGGAGCATCCGCTGGTCGGCCACGTCGCCGGCGTCGGCTTGTTCTGCGGCATTCAGCTCGTGGCCAACAAGGCCACCCGAGAACTCTTCGATCCGGCGCTCAAGGTTGGGCAACGTGTGCAGGATTTCGCCCACGATCGTGGCCTCTATCTGCGGGCGATCGCTCCCGACCGCATCAGCTTCATGCCACCGCTGATCATCAATGCTGAGGAGATCGCAGAAGCGACCCGGAGGCTCAGGGACGCGCTGGACGATACGTGGAAGGATCTCCAATCGTGACCTTCACCGCCGAAACCCTCACTGAGATCCGAGACCGCTTTCATCACGCCGACGTGTGCCCCATCCAGGGTCCGCGGGCGTTCTTCGAGAACGCCGGAGGATCGCTCACGCTGAAAGCGGCGGTCGAACGGACCGCCGAGCTGATGGCCTTCCCGGACAATCAGGGCCGCACGAATGTGGCCTCCAAGTACCTCGTGGAGATCATCGCTCAGGGACGCGCCGACATGAAGCTGTTGCTCGGCGCGTCGTCGGGTGAAGTCTTCGTCGGGGAGAGCGGAACCGAACTGCTCGGGCGCCTCGTCCGAAACGCAATCTTCGCCGGATCGGGATCGCTCGTCATCGGCAGTCATCTCGAGCACCCCGCCACCTACAGTGCGTGTCGGCAATGGGCCCCGGTCGCAGGCATGGCCTACGAACAGGTTCCGTTCGACATCGACACGACCGTTGTCAGCACAGACCAGTACCGCCCCGCAATCACGCCCGACCTCGCCGTCGCCACGATCATTCACGCAAGCCCCGTCACGGGCATGCACGTCGACGTTGCGGCGATCGCTGCAGAGATCCGTTCGGTCGCACCGAACTGCTTCATCATCGTCGACGGCATTCAGCACGCCGCCCACGGCCGGGTCGACATCGACGACTACGGCGTCGACGGCTACGTGGTGTCCGGCTACAAGCTGTTCTCCCGCCACAACTTCGGTGTGGCCTGGGTGTCCGACCGCCTCGCCACCGCACCTCACGAGCAGCTCGATGGAGCCCCCGAGAACGTCTGGGAGCTCGGCACCCGAGACACCTCGGCCTATGCCGCCTTCTCCGAGGTCGCCCGTTACCTCGAATGGTTGGGGGGGATCCCTTCGGGATCCAGCGAGTTCGACTCCGTCGAACATCGGGGAGGTGCTTTGGGTTCGAGCGATGAGGAGTCGCTGACACCACGAGAGCTGATCGAGCGTGCAGCGGTGTCCATCCGCTCGCAGGAGCAGGACCTGGTCGACGCAATGATGTGGGGGACCGGTGGACTGCCCGGCCTCGGACAGCTCGACAACGTGCAGGTCGTTGGCCCCGAGACAAGCGAACACCGCTCGGGCATGGTGTCGTTCACCATCGAGGGCCACGACAGCCTCGACGTTGTCGACTCGCTGAACGCCGACGGCGTCCGCACCCACGCCCGCAAGCAGGACTACTACTCGGCCGGAGTGCTGGCACCGCTCGGCCTTGAGAACTGCGTGCGTGCGTCCGCCAGTCACTACAACACGCGGGCCGAGGTCGAGCAGATGCTGGCCACGGTCAACCGAATCGCAGGCTCGTAAGTGCGTCGGGGTTCACGAAGCCGGACGCCAGCAGAACCTGCCCGCCCGGCGACCACCACGCCACCAGTCGGTGGCGCGTACCAACCGCTGTCTGACAGCGACCGTGACGCCATCATCGACCACGCCTTCGAAATGCTCGAACACGTGGGGATGGCCGATGCTCCCGACGGGCTCGTTGAACGGTTGCTCGCGGCCGGAGCACGTGACCGTGGCGACGGTCGCATGCTTCTTCCCCGCTCGGTGGTCGAAGCTGCTCTGCAGCGAGCCCCGTCGACGGTCTCGCTGCCCGGTTTCGTCGAGGACCGTGGTGTGGAGATCGGCGGCGCCGGTGTGCACATCGGCACCGGGGGTGCAGCCGTTCGCATGCTTGAATCGGGCACGTACCGGGACTCCCAACTTCGGGACCTGTGGACGATGATGCGGGTGGTCGATGAGCTCCCGAACATTCACTACGGGCTCCGACCACTGGTCGCCCGCGATGTGACCGACGATCTCGAACTCGACCTCAACACGGCGTTCGCCGTCACCGCGGCCACGTCGAAGCCCACCGGTGTCAGCTTCACGTCGGCTGCAACCGTCGACCCCGTCATCGACATGTTCGATATGGCGCTCGGCGGCGAAGGCCGCTTCGCAACGCAGCCGTTCTCCATGGCCGTCGTTGTGCACGTTGTGCCCCCGCTGCGCTTCTCGCCCGAGGGCTACGAGATCATGGAACGGGCGATCGACCGCGGCATGATCGTGCAGACGTGCTCGGCCGGCCAGGCAGGTGCGACGTCGCCGCCCTCGCTCGCCGGAAGCCTCGCCCAGGGCCTCGCAGAAATTCTCGCCGGTGTGGTCATGGCCGACGCCATCAAGCCCGGCCACCCCTGCATCCACGCGTTCATGCCGTTCGTGTCGGACCTTCGAACAGGTGCGATGACCGGCGGAAGCGGGGAAGCGGCCGTCACCAGCGCAGCTGCGGCCCAGCTCCTCGGGCAGCTCGACATTCCCCACGCCGTCTCGGCCGGAATCACGGAAGCGAAGGCGGCCGACAACCAGGCCGGCTACGAGAAGGGCTACACCGTGACACTTGCGGCCCAGGCCGGCGCCGACATGGTGCAACTCTCTGTAGGCATGCTCGGATCCATCATGGTGGCCAGCCCCGAGAGCCTCGTGATCGACAGCGACATGTGCGGAGCGATCCTACGATCGGTTCGAGGCGTCGAAGTGGAACCCGACTACCTCAAACTGGCCCACATCGAAAACGTTGTGAGCGGCGATGGCCATTACCTCGGCGAACCGCAGACGCTCGAGCTCATGCGCTCGGAGTACGTGTACCCAGACCTCGGCGACCGGAGCACGGTCGACGAGTGGGTATCGGCGGGTGAACCGAGCCTGTGGGGTCGAGCCAGCGACCGAGTGGTGGAGATTCTTGCCGCCGGCCGTCCCGATCACCTGAGTACCGAAGCCGAAGCCGCGATCCGATCGCAGTTCCCGATCCACCTGGAGACAAGCACGTGAGCGACCGTAGCGAGCTGGGCCGCCACCCCGGCGCGAAGCGCCAAGAGGCAGAACAATGAACACCTTTGAGATCGTTGTGATCGGTGGTGGCGCAGTCGGAGCGTCGATCCAATGGCATCTGGCCGTGGCTGGCCGTACGGACTCGGTCCTGATCGAGAAGCACGAGCTCACTGCGGGGTCCACCTGGCACGCGGCGGGCAACGTGCCCACGTTCTCCAACAGCTGGCTCGGGCAGCGCGCGGGCAACTACGCCTGGGAGGTCTACTCCAAGCTGGCCGACGACCCCGACGACCCGATCACGTACCGCCATACGCAGGCGTTCTGGCCGGGACACACCACCGAACGGGTCGACCACTTTCACCAGCTCGTTGGTATCGCCACCGGCCTTGGCTTCGACCTGCAAATGGTGTCGCCCGCCGAAATGGAAGCGATGCATCCGTTCTGGGAGGACGACGGCACGGTGCTCGCCGGTTTGCTCGATCCGTACGAGGGCGACATCGACCCGAGCGGGCTCACCCAATCACTGGCTCGACGCTCCCGCTCGATGGGCGCCGAGGTCCGGCGGCATTCGCGTGTGGTCGACATCGAGCAGCTCCCCGCCGGCAGCGAGTCCCGGTGGCGGGTCACGGTCGACGCCAAGGGCGAGCGCTCGACGATCGACTGCGACATCGTCATCAATGCCGCGGGCTTCTACGGAGCCGAGATCAGTGCGATGGTGGGCCTCGAGGCTCCGCTCGCCGTGCTCGAGCACCAATACCTGCTCACCGGTCCAGTGCCAGCGCTCGAAGGGTTGACCGAGACCTTTCCGCTCGTTCGCGACCCAGAGATCATGTTCTACCTGCGCCAGGAGAACGACCGCCTCCTGTTCGGCAACTACGGCCATGCGGGTCGGACCGTCTGGGAGGACGGCATTCCCGACGTCTTCGATTCGTCCCTCTTCTCGGCCGATGACGAAGGCATCGCCGAGGTGGCCGAGCTGGCGATGGCGCACGTGCCCATCCTCGGCGAGGTCGGGATCGCCGAGTTCGTCAACGGCCCGATCACCTACACACCCGACATGAACCCGTTGATCGGCCCGGCGCCGGGAGTGGACGGCTTCTATCAGGCCATCGGCGTGCAGATCGGCATCACGCATGCGGCCGCCGCAGGCAAGGTCCTGACGGAGATGATCACGGGAGGCGACACCGAGTGGGACGTCTGGCCGTGGGACCCTCGCCGCTTCGGCACCTGGGCAACCGCTGGCTGGGGGAAGGACTCATACTCCAACACCCGTGTGCGAGAGATGTACGAGCACCAGTACGGGGCTCCGTTTCCCCATCGCATGTGGACCTCTGCTCGGCCCGTGCAGCAAACGGCCCTCTACGACACGCTCGCGGCGAAGGGTGCACGCTTCGGTCAGATCGCCGGCTGGGAGCGAGCGTTCTGGTTCGGGTCTGACGAGTACTCGCACGAGGCATTGAGCTACCGCGACGAGCACTGGCACGATCAGGTCGCAGCCGAGTGCGTGGCGGTTCGAGACCATGTCGGCGTGATGGATCACGGCGGGTTCACCCGCTTCGACGTGTCGGGCCCAGGCGCAGCGGCGTTTCTCGACCGCATGTTCTGCAGCCGGCTGCCAAACGTCGGGCGAGTCCGTCTCTCCTACATGCTCCGGCCCAACGGCACCGTCTGGAGCGAAGCGACCATCGGCCGAATCACCGAGGACCGGTTCCTGCTGCTCGGACCCACCGCGGCACGCGAACGCGACTTCGACTGGTTGCAGCGCCACCTGCCGACCGATGGCTCAGTCATCCTCAGCTACGGCACCGAACGAACGTCGACCCTTATGGTCATGGGACCGAAGTCGAGAGAGCTGCTCAGTCGAATCACCGACGCTGATCTGTCGAAGGAGTCCGCCCCCTGGATGTCGCTACGCGAAATCGAGATCGCCGGGGTGATGGTGACCGCACTGCGGGTCAGCTTCGTCGGCGAGCTCGGTTGGGAACTCCACGTCGGCGACGATGACCTCACGCACCTGTATGCCGCGATTCAGGAGGCTGGCGGCGACCTGGGACTGCGAGACTTCGGCTCCTACGCGCTCAACGCCATGAGAGTGGAGAAGGGGTACCACGGTTGGGGGAGTGAGTTTGGCGTGGAGTACACGCCGTTCGATGCCGGATTCGACCGATTCGTGGCCTTGGACAAGCCCGATTTCATCGGCAGGGAAGCAGCGGTTGCGGCCGCTGACCAGACCCCCGGGTGGAGCTATGGCGTGTGGACGGTCGACGTCTCCACAATCGATGGCGCTGCCGGAGACCCACCACCATCGGCCCCGATCCGGGTCGATGGCGAAGCGGTCGGATTCGTGACCTCGGCAAGCATGGGGTTCCGCACCGGTCAGCGGGTGTGCCTGGGCTATGTCGAGGGAGCATTTGCCGATCGGATGGACGGCTTCACCATCGACGTGTTCGGCACCGACTGCGAGGCCCAGCGCCACGCTCACGGTGTCTACGATCCAGACCACGAGCGCCCCCGAAGCTAGGAGCAACCGCCATGAAGGTGATCCAGTTCGGACTCGGAACGATGGGTTTGCCGATCGCGACCACACTCCAGTCCTCGGGTACCGACCTGATCGCGACCGACACCGTGCCTGCCGCCCGTGAGGCGTTTGCATCTACCGGGGGTCGCACTGCCTCACCACACGCAGTCGAGGTCGGCGACGCAGACGTTGTTCTCACGATGCTGCCCGAGGGACGGCATGTCCGTGCCGTCCACGACGTTGTCCTGCCGTCGATGCCGGAGGGTGCGGTGTGGCTCGATTGTTCGACAATCGATGTTGCGACGACCCAGGAGCTCGCTCGTCTGGCGCACGAACGCGATGTCGAGTTCGTGGATGCCCCTGTTTCGGGAGGCCCCGAAGGCGCTGGATCGGGGTCGCTCAGCTTCATGGTCGGAGGTCCGCCTGCAGCGGTGGAACGGGTCCGGCCCCTGCTCGACATCATGGGGCAGCGGACAACCGTCTTTGGTGAGGCTGGCATGGGCCAGGCCGCCAAGGCCTGCCACAACATGATCGTGGGAATCACCGGTCTGGCGGTGTTCGAGGGGTTTGCCCTCGCCGAGGCACTGGGTCTCGACGCGGAACGATTTCACGCGCTCTGTTCATCGGCCGCTGCTGCCTGTTGGACACTCGAAAATCGTTGTCCGGTCCCGGGAGTCGTGGAGAGCGCTCCGTCGAGCAACGACTACACCCCCGGCTTTGCGGCTCGCCTCATGGCCAAGGACCTTGGACTCGCCCAAGCGGCGGCCGATTCCGTGGACCTCGAAACCGACTTCGGCCGGCAGGCGGCTGAACGGTTCTCCGCCTTCGTCGACGACGGCAACGGCGACCTCGACTACTCGGCCTTCTATCGCACGCTGCACAAAGGATCATCATGACCGACCTCCTGCCAATCACGCTGCCAACAGCCGGTCTCGCTGGCTGCTTCATCGATGGGGCCTGGCACACGCCCGAAGCACGCCTGGAAATCGAGAACCCCTCGCGACGAGAGGTGATCACCGAAGTGGGCCGAGGTACCGCAGCCGAGATCGACCTCGCTGTCGATGCGGCTCGTCGAGCGCTGCCGGCATGGCGGTCCCGACCAGCCAGTGAGCGCGGTGCCATGCTCACTGAGCTCGGCCGTCGACTATCGGAACATCACGAGGAGGTGGCCCGCCTGCTCGCGGCGGAAACCGGCAACACGATCCGCACCCAATCCCGAGGCGAGACATCGGGTGCCGCCAGCGTGCTGACCTACTTCGGCGGCGTCGCCGTGGAGCAGAAGGGCGAGGTGCTGCCGTTCGGAGCAGACCTGTTCTCGTACTCAACGAGAGAGCCGATCGGCGTCGTCGGGTCGATCATTCCCTGGAACTCGCCGCTGCAGCTCGGGTGCGGAAAGATCTCCATGGCGCTCGCCACCGGAAACACCCTGGTCCTCAAGCCGGCTGAAGACGCTCCACTCGCCGTGCTGCGGCTCACCGAGCTGGCTGCCGACATCTTTCCGCCAGGAGTGTTCAACGTCGTGACTGGCGTGGGAGAAGAAGCGGGCGCCGCTCTGGCTGCGCATCCCGGAGTCAACAAGCTGTCGTTCACCGGTTCATCGCAGGTTGGGTTCGACATCGCTCGCAACGCAGCGGACCGCATGGCGCACGCAACCCTCGAGCTGGGCGGCAAGAGCCCGTGCATCGTGTACCCCGACGCCGCCACGCCGGATCGTCTCGCCACCACTGCTCAGCGGGTGATCAACGCGATGCGCTTCGCTCGCCAGGGCCAATCCTGCACCGCAGGCTCACGCCTGTTCGTCCACGCCGACGTGTGGGAGCCGCTCATGGCCAAGGTCGTCGAGCTGGCCGGGGCGATGGTGGTTGGTGACGCTCTGGATGAGGCAACCGACATGGGCGCCATCATCAACGCCGAGCGCTACTCCGACGTCCGCTCCTTCATCGCCGAAGCCGAGAGCGCTGGTGCCGAGTTCCTGACCGGCGAAACGCCACCGCCGCTGGACGAAGCCGCTTCGTACCAGCCGGTCCCCACGGTGCTCGCTGGTGTTGGGAACGACTGGCGCATCAACCGCGAAGAAGTCTTCGGTCCCGTCATGGTTGCCATTCCCTGGACCGACGAGGCCGAGGTCATCGCCATGGCCAACGACACGCACTACGGGCTTGCCGCATTCATCTTCAGCCATGACGTCGACACCATCATGCGAGTGAGCCGAGCGATCGAGGCTGGGTGGATCTGGGTGAACGAGGGCGGCGGTCAGATCCCGGGAATGTCATACGGCGGCATCAAGCGGAGCGGCATGGGCCGTGAGTACTCGATCGAAGGAGCGTTGGAGGCGTACACCACCCGCAAGTCCGTGACGATGCGGCTGGGAACGTGAGCGACGACGGCACAGACGCTGTCGACGCGTTCGGCAACGTCCTCGACCCGACAGTCGGATACGCCCGCGGCGCAATCCTGTCGTCGAGTGCGGCCGAGATCCGTCGGCTTCGCAATGCGCAGCGTGTTGCGGCAGACGTCGTCACCGAACGTGGTGCCGATGCGATCGGCGTCTTCACCGGGAACTCGCGGGACTTTCCCCTGACTCCTGATGATCTCGATCGCTGCGAAGAATGGGTTGGCCCGGGGTTGTACGCCGACCGCCTGCGCGAGGTCGCCATCGACCATCTCGGCGGCCGCGCCGATGACGCCGTTGCTGTCGTCAATCGGACATCCGGAGGCGTCGTCGCCGCCATGCTCGCACTTTCCTGCGGCCGAGCGGTCGTGTCGATCGTGCCGACGGGAGACCGCAGTCATGCCTCGGTCATACGCGGTTGTCGTCTGGCCGGGGTTCCCCTTGTCGAGGTCGATGACCCGGAACATCTTGGCGCTGCGCTGGCGTCGGCTGCGCCTGCGCTTGTTGTCGTCACGACGGTTACCAGCACACTCGCCCGGCTCGACGATGCGATCACCCGATCAGCGATTGCCGCAGCCAAGGACGCTGGGGCCACGGTGTTCATGGACGAGGCCTACGGCGCTCGATTCCGACCGGTGCTGCACGATGGAGCCAAGAGCCTCACCCTCGGGGCCGATGCGGCAATCACAAACACGGACAAAGCCGGTCTCAGTGGGCCGCGCGGGGGAGTGGTTGCGGGACGTGAAGCCACTGTCGTCGCCATTCTGGCTCAGGCCTCCGAGCTTGGAATGGAAGCACGAGCACCGATCGCACTGGGCGCGTTGCGATCGCTCGAGGCATTCAACCCGCAGGTCCTGCTCCAAGAGGTGGACGACGGCGCCGCGGTCGCCGATGCGCTCGAACAGCGGCTCGGTACCGATGCGGCCATCGTGCGCACAGAGCTTGGCCCCAGCCTCAGCGAAGACACCGTGATGTCGTTGGCGCAGGCCCGAGCAGGTGGCAGGACATTGCTCCTGGTCCCGAGTGAGGTCACCGCCGCCGTGGGCATGTTGCTGTTGCGAGACCACAGAGTCCTCACCGTCAACACCCACGGCCAGCCTGGTGGCCGGGTCTCGATTCGTCTGAAACCCACCGCCGGCGCAGTCGAGCGGGTCGGTGGTGCCGACACGTTGGCTGCGGCCCTGGACACGGCGGTGAGCACCGTTGCCGAGCATGGCAGCGATACCGGGTGGGTTGCTTCGCTGTTGTTCGGCGGTGAAGGATCGTGACCATGGATCCCAACGCACTGGCTGCCATGGACGACCGGCTCGATCGTCTGGTGAACATCGATGTCGGCAACCGCGGAATCGAACCGCTGTATGCGACGGCGCGCGAGCAGCAAGGCCAATCTCTTGTCGGCGCGGCCGCTGAAGCGCTCCTCGACGTTCCCGAAGGCGGAACCGTGATTCTCACCACGGGTTCCGTTTCGCGGGCATGGATCTCCGCCGCCATAGGTGAGAACGATGGCCCGTCTGGAGCCGCCGCACTGGCGAAGGCGATCGTCCTCGCTCGTCGTGCCACCGTCGTACTCGTCGCCGAAGAGGCGCTGCTCGCTCCGATCGGACGGGTGTTTCAAGCCGGTGGTCTGGCCATTGTCACGCTCGAACAGGCGCGGTTGGCCAATGCCGAGGCAAGCCTTGCGGTGCTCGTGACGCGCCCGTTTCCCCTGACCGACGAAGAAGGTCCCGCGGCGGCTGTGTCAATGCTCGACGAGCTGCAGCCAGATCTGCTCATCTCGACAGAACGGGTGGGACGGAACGCCAACGGCGTCTACTACAACATGCGCGGTCGAGACTACGGAATGGGCCGCGCTCGTATCGATGACCTCTTCGACCTTGGTCGCACGCGCGGAATTCCCGTGGTGGCGATCGGAGACGGCGGCAACGAGATCGGCATGGGCAACGTCGCGAACCAGGTGAAACAGCACATCCCATTCGGAGCGGATGGGACCTGTCCGTGCGGCGGCGGAATTGGCGCAGTCTCCACCGCCGATGTTCTGCTCACCGCTGCTGTCTCGAACTGGGGATGTACCGCCGTGGTCGCGGCGATGGCCGCACGCACCGGTGATCATCGTCTGCTCCACAGTGCAGGAGCGGAGCGTCGACTGCTCGATGTCATGACCGCCGAAGGACTCATCAACTCCACGCACGGAACCATTGATGATCACGTCGACGGGATGGCGCCGGAAACCCATATGGCCATCGCCGATCTGTGTGTGGCAATCACCCGCAGCGCGTTCGCCTGATCATTCGCTGAGCGAAGCCCTCGGGGTCGACGTCGGCCTGACAACAGGTTTGTCCCAAGTTCTTCTTCCGAGGAATGTGGTTCTAGAGCGGTCGATGGCGTGCAGGTTCCCGCCAAGAAGACCCAGCCAAGGTTCCCCGCATGAGCTCTGAGCAGTCCGCGGCCAACGCCTGGGAGGCGCGCTACGGCGACCCCCAGACCTTCGTGTACGGAACGAAGCCCAACGACTTTCTGTTCGAAGCCGTGTCGGGGCATCCTCGAGGCATACACCCCCTGACCAGGTTGGTCGCGGGACCGGCGGTCCGCCGGTGCCGGAATTGACCATGACGCTCGGCGGCCTGCGCGACGAGCTGAACGGTATGCATCTGCTCTAGGTGTTTGCTGGTGGTTTGAACACGGCCGTTTGGTAACTGCACGCCAGGAGGATTCCGTCACCGCGGAACACCCGGACCTCCTGATTGAGGGTGTTGTTGCGGATCACGGCGCTGTCGGCCTCCACCACAACGAAGTCACGCCCGACCGCGGCGATCTGCTCGTCGGACGCGTACGTCTGAATACTGAGGCTCAGGGTCGCAGCGAAGACCAGATCCGTGCTGGCAAAGAAGGTCCGGGGCATCGGCGAGTCGCACAACATGGCGAGCACCGTCGTATCGAATGGAACATCGTCGAGAGGTCGTGCTCTCACCAGCGACCGAGGCCGGTCGGCGACGGTGAATGGTTCGCCATGCACCACCTCCTGCTCGAAGCGCGCCAGCCAGCTCGGCGCAAGTGGCGAGACTTCCATGAGCAGGCCGTCGTTGTTTGCGTCCGCCGGCAGGGGAGTCTCGAAACCAACCTCGGTCGGTTGGCGAACACCCGCAGTCAACTCGGCCGTCACGAGAAGCTGGCCGTCAGGGTCACGGACTTCGACTCGCCAGAAGTCAATCGTCCTACGCTGCGCCAGCAGTTCGATGGAGACGTCGATCGCCTCGGTTGAGACCGGCCTCATGAACTGCATCTGTTCCGTCAGGATCTCGCCGCGGAACTCGGGATGCTGGCCAACGAGTCGGACGGCGACTGCAGCGACCCACCCGCCGAATGCGCTGGCGGCGTTCCAGAAGGACGGATTGGTGGAGACCCGGATGGTGCCGTCTTCGGACTCCTGGGCATCCAAATCCAGGAACGTTGGAAGGTTCTCGTGGTTGGTCATTGGGTGTTGCTCCTGGCCATCTCGAGAAGCTCGGCGTGGATCGGTGGACGAACCATACTGCGGGTCCTGGCGGGCTGCGGGGTCCTACGGCGTCTCCCGTTCGTGGTGTGCCGCCGGCCGGCGTGGCGTTCGTTAGGGTGACGCCATGGACACCGAACGCGAAGCCGTCGTGCTTCACGCTGCACGGGCAGAAGCGATCGTGGACACGGAGATCGTGCAGAGCCTGTGGAGCGGCTACGGCCAGATCGTGCGGTACAGCCTGCAGGGTGGTGCGAGAAGGAGCGTGATCGCGAAGCACGTGCGCTGGCCCGATGAACGGGATCATCCGTACGGCTGGACCTCGGATCATTCACACGAGCGGAAGTTGGAGTCGTATCGGGTGGAGACGGCCTGGTACGGCCGCTACGCCGAGCGCTGCCCCGACGCCTGCCGGGTGCCTCGTTGCCTTGCAATCGACGAGCGGGACGACGGCGTCGTCATCGTTCTGGAGGACCTGGATGGCTCTGGCTTTGCTGGGCGCCGACAGCAGATGGGCGAGCGGGAACTGGACGCGTGCCTGTCCTGGCTGGCCAGCTTTCATTCCACCTTCATGGGCCGCCGTCCCGAAGGTCTGTGGGCGACGGGAACGTACTGGCATCTGGCCACACGCCCCGACGAACTGGCCGAAATGGCGGCTGGGCCGCTCAAGACTGCAGCGCAGGAGATCGACCGTCGGTTGAGCGATAGTCCGTTCCAAACGCTCGTTCACGGCGACGCCAAGGTGGCCAACTTCTGTTTCAGCGAGGACGGACGTCGCGCCGCAGCAGTCGATTTCCAGTACGTCGGAGGTGGCTGCGGAATGAAGGATGTCGCGTACTTCATCAGTAGCTGCCTCGATGAGGAGGCGAGCGAGCAGCAGGCGCCAGCGTTGCTCGACCGGTACTTCGAGTTGCTCGGTGAAGGGCTCGAGCGGTCCCGTGCGGATCTCGACGTTGCCGCGCTCGAGGAGGACTGGCGGGCCCTCTATCCCGTGGCATGGACCGACTTCACGCGCTTCCTGCAGGGATGGAACCCCGGGCATTGGAAGCTCCATGGATACAGCGCACGGCTGGCCAACGATGTTCTGGAGATGCTGTGAAGCTGTCGCCGGACGATCTTCAGACACTTGCCAACGTCGCGATCGGGGCGGCGAGCGATGCTGCCGAGATGGTCAGCCGCTCGCGTCCACAAAACGTCGAACACAAGGCCGATGGTGAGAGCCTCGCGTCGCAGGTGGTCACCGAGATCGACCGTCGCAGCGAAGACATCGTGTTGGAGGCCCTCACTCCGACCCGCACAACGTTCGATCTGGGGCTCCTCACCGAGGAACAGGCGGACGACGGCAGCCGTCATTCGGCCGACCATTTCTGGTGCATCGATCCTCTCGACGGCACGCTGCCCTTCATCGAAGGTGTGCCCGGATATGCCGTGTCGGTTGCGCTCGTCAGCCGAGACGGGACACCACGTATTGGCGTTGTCGTTGACCCCGTCACGGGGACGCAGTGGCATGCCGTTTCAGGAGCTGGCGCCTTTCGTGATGGCCAACGCTGGTCGGTCGAACCGCACGCTGGGGGAGGGGAGCTGTCGGTGTTCGCCGACCGCAGTTTCCTCGAGCGAGACGACCATGGCGCAGCCGTCGCCGCACTCGAACACATTGCGCACGACACAGGCCTCACCGGCATTCGGATCGATGCAACAGGCGGTGCCGTGATGAATGCCTGTGGGGTGCTGGCCCAACCGCCGGCCTGCTACGTCAAGCAGCCGGGCGGCGCAGGGGGCGGCAGTCTGTGGGACTTCGCTGCCACGGCGTGCCTGTTCCATGAAGCCGGCGCAGTTGCCACGGACATCCACGGCGCCCCGCTCGATCTGAATCGCTCGGACTCAACCTTCATGAACCACCGCGGCGTGCTGTTTGCGACCGACCCCGACCTGGCCGAACAAATTCGACAGGTCGAGCCGTTCTGCAGCTGAGGCTGTGTCGTGACGGTCTCTCGCCGATCAGGGGCGTGTTGGACCCCCGCTTGTGACGATTGCGAACCCAGTTCCCAGTGCGTCGGTCGTTCGCCTCCTTCCTGCCGAAGCGCGTCGGGTACTGTGGCCGGAGTGGCAGAAGCCACATCTCGCGACTGACTGGGGGGCCGGTGACCGAGAATCGAATGGTCGACGATTGGCACACGGACTGGGATCACCACGACCCGCAATGGGTCGCCGATCCGTTTCCGATCTGGGACGAACTTCGTCAGTCCTGCCCGGTTGCACATACTGGCCGATACAACGAAGGCGTTTGGCTGCCCACCCGCTACGAGGACATCATGGCGGTCGCCCACGACACCGCCACGTTCTCGAGTGCGCACAACGGCGCCGCCGCCGGCGGCACCCAACAGCGGGGCAAGTTCCCGCCCATTCACTACGACCCGCCCGAGCACCACTCCATCCGGCGTGCCCTTCTGCCCTTCTTCAACCCGAAGAAGGTGGCGAAGTGGGAGCCAGCAATCCAGGCGCACTGCGACGAGCTGGTTGCGGGGCTTGCCGGACGGGACTCGGCCGACGTGGCCAGCGAGTACGCGGCGCACATTCCCGCTGCCGTGATCGCCATGATCCTCGGCATTCCCGCTGCCGACGGCGACACGTTCCGGCGGTGGATCCACGAGCTCGAGCTCGGGGACAACGACGTAGCCATTCGCGACTCGGCCATTGCCGAGATGGGGGCGTACTTCGGCGCTCAGATCCAGGACCGGATCGAGTCGCCGAAGGACGATCTCATCAGCTACGTCGTGCAACTCGACGTCGACGGGGAACGACTCGACGCAGCGACCGCACAGCGTGTGCTCACACTGCAGCTCGTGGCCGGTATCGACACGACCTGGGGTGTCCTCGGAGCATCACTGTGGCACCTGGCCACGACCCCGTCGGATCGTGATCGGCTCGTTGCTGAACCCGATCTGTTGCCGACGGCCATCGAGGAGTTGCTGCGGGCCTATGCGTCGGTGAGCCTGTGGCGCACCGTCACGCAGGACGCAACGGTGAATGACGTCGAGATGGCGAAGGGCGACACCGTGATGATGGCGTTTCCCGCAGCCTGCCGGGATCCCGAGGCGTTCGACCGAGCCGACGAGGTGATCATCGACCGCGAGCAGAACCGGCACGTCGCATTCGGTGCAGGCATCCACCGCTGCCTCGGATCCAACCTGGCTCGGCTCGAACTCACGGTCGGAATTCGCACGTGGCTGCAGCACTTCCCAACCTTCGAGCTGGCACCGGACGCTGACGTCACTTGGGCCGAGGGGCAGATTCGTGGGCCGCGCTCGGTTCCCGTGCTACTCCAGACATGACGGAACAATCTCTGATGATCCAGCCGCCTCTGATTCAGGGTGGTTCGTGGCCCGACGCACCAGGCGTCCGCGTGGGTGACCACATCGCCTCGTGGGACGAAATCGAACAACGCGGCCGGGCGGTTGCACAGGCGTTGACGGTTGGTGACGCACAGCCGGGCATGACGGTCGCCATCGCCGCCCGCAATTGTGTGGAGTGGGCGGAGCTCGTTGTCGGCAACATCCGATCTGGTGGCCGGCTGGTACCGGTGAACTGGCATCTCACCGCCCCGGAAATGGCACAGATCCTGGAAGACAGCGGCACAGACATCCTCATCGTGGATGGCGGCACCGCTGCGGTGGGGCGTGCCGCAGCAGAACTGGCTCGGGTCGAGAACGTGGTGGAGACGGGGCCGGAGTACGAGCAGTGGCGTGATGCGCACGGTGACGAGCTTCTTTCAGATCGACGCAGCGGCAGCGCAATGATGTTCACGGGCGGAACGACCGGTCGGTCCAAAGGAGTGAATCGCTCGGACCAGAACATGCTCGTGAGCGAGCGCACCGCCAATCTCCGAGGGTGGGCCGAGCGCGTGTACCTGCCGCTCGACGGGCCGATGCTCATCACGACCCCCGTCTACCACGCCATCGGTCTTGGGCTCCTTGAGCGGGCTCTGCTCCTCGGCTTGCCGCTGGTGATGGACGGCCGGTTTGATGCCGTGCGGACGTTGGAGCTGATCGAGCGTCATCAGATTGCATCCGGACCCATGGTCCCGACCCAGTTCGTGAAGCTCCTCAAGCTCGACCCGGACATCCGCTCGCACTACGACGTGTCGAGCCTGCAATGGATCCTGCACACTGCAGCGCCCTGTCCGGGATGGGTCAAGCGCGAAATGATCGACTGGTTCGGTCCGGTGATCTACGAGCTCTACGGTTCGACCGAGGGCACGGGCCCGGCGATGTGCACCTCCGAGGAGTGGCTCGCTCACCCCGGCACGGTCGGCCGGGCGACGGCCGGCATCGAATACAGCATCGTCGGCGAGGACGGCTCCGATCTTCCGGTCGGAGAAATCGGCACGATCTACTGCCGACGGGCCGATGGGTCACCCGACTACCACGGTGATCCGGAGAAGACGGCGGCGATGAAGCTCCCGGACGGCCGGTTCACGGTCGGCGATCTGGGCAGCATGGACGAGGACGGCTTTCTCTATCTCGCCGATCGTCGAGTCGACCTCATCATCACCCGGGGCGCAAACGTCTACCCGGCTGAAGTCGAGGGGGTCCTGCTTGAACACCCCGCAGTCGCCGACGTTGCCGTGTTCGGCATCCCCCACGTCGAGTGGGGGCAGGAGATCATGGCGGTGATCGAGCCGGCGCCGGAGCACACCCCGGAGACGATCGACCTCCCGACGATCATCGAGTTTGCGAGCGAACGGTTGGCCGCGTTCAAGCTGCCGTCACGGGTCGAGTCAATCGATGCTCTGCCTCGTGAAGCCCACGGGAAACTGAAGAAGCGCATTCTGCGCGACGCCTATTACGAAGAGGTCTGACCACGAGATGACGAACGATTCCGGGACCGAACAGCTCGTCACGGTGGAAGTTCACGACGGATGGGCCTCGGTCGTGCTCAACCGTCCCCATCGCAAGAACGCCCTCACCGGCCCGTTGGTCGAGCAGCTCCGGGCCGCCGTCGATCAACTGGCTGCGGATGAAGCCGTGGCTGCGATCGTGCTCCGCGGCGCCGAGGGTGCGCTGTGTTCAGGCGTGGACCTCACCGAATATCAGCGCTCCCCACAGCCAGACTGGGTGGCCTCCTTCGGCGAGAACTGGCGGCAGGCCAACATGGCGTTGTTCCGCTGTCCATGCCCGATCATCGTGGCGCTGGAGCGGTACGGGATCAACGCTGGTTCGGCCCTGGCGCTTTCGGGCGACGTGATGATCGCCGGAGAGTCTGCGTTCCTGCAGGTTGGGGAAATCCGTCAGGGTGCCCCGATGCCGATGAACGCTGCCTGGTTCCAGCTCCGTGCCTCCCACGCGGCCGCGACCAGGTTGGCGTTGTACGGAGACCGGGTCCCGGCTGCCGAACTGTTCCGGCTCGGTCTGGCCCACGAGGTCGTTGCCGATGACGGCGTGCGGAGCCGTGCAGAAGAACTGGCTGCGCAGATGGCGTCGTTCCCCGCTGGCAGTTCCCGCCAAACGAAAGCGGTACTGCGGGAGCCAGGCATCGATCCTGAGCTGCTCTTTCCGGCAGCTTCGGGAACCCCGCTTGCGTCGGTCGACCGGGTTGGGGGCGAGTCATGAGCGAGACGCCGTCACTCGAGGAGTTCCGCACCGAGGTCCGTTCCTTCTTCGACGACACGCTTCCGGCGGTCCTTGCCGACGCGTCCAGTTGTTCTGCAGGCCGTGCTGAAGCATGGCGTCGCGCACTCTTCGACCACGGTCTGGGCGCGATCGACTACCCGGTCGCCTGTGGCGGCAGAGGTCTCGGCGCCGAGCATGCTGCGATCTACGACGAGGAGAGCAACGGCCGTATCCCTCGCGAGGATGCACGGTTCGCGATCGGCGTCGGCATGGCCATGCCCACCATTCGCGACCACGGCTCCACCGAGTTGCAGGAGCGCTTTCTTGGACCAGGACTGCGAGGCGACGAGGTTTGGTGTCAGCTCTACTCGGAGCCGGGCGCGGGCTCGGACCTGGGCTCCCTCACGACGCGAGCCGTTCTGGACGGCGACCAGTGGATCGTCTCGGGTCAGAAGGTGTGGACCTCCGGTGCAGAACACAGCCAGTTCGCCATTCTGCTGGCCCGAACGAATGCCGACGCGCCCAAGCACCGTGGAATCACGATGTTCGTCCTGCCCATGGAACAGGCCGGCGTCGACGTGCGGCCGCTGGTGCAGATGACGGGCGAATCCGGCTTCAACGAGGTGTTCCTCGACGACGCCACCATTCCGCACAACTGGGTGATTGGTGAGGTGAACGAAGGATGGCGGACCGCTGTCGCTCTTCTTGCCCACGAACGGCGGGCCACCGGCACCAGGGCGGTCAGCGGTTCCTCCACCCAACGCTCGAAGGCCGGACGAACACCCATTCCACTTGGTCAGCTGGTGGAACTCGCCGAGCAGCGGGGAGTCCTCAATGAACCAACCGTTCGCCAGGAACTTGCCCAGATCCACACGGGGGAGAAGCTGATGTCTCTCCTTGGGGAACGGAACGTGCATCCATCGATCGGCAAACTGTGGCGCACCATCCAGGGCCGTGCTGCAGCCGAACTCGCGGGACGGCTGGCGTTTCCTGCCTCACCAGCATGGCCTGCCGATGCGAGCGACGAAGGAGTCGACGGCGACCACTTCGCCTTTCAGATCCTCAATACTCGCGGGATGAGCCTTGGCGGAGGTAGCGATGAGATCCAGCGCAACACCCTGGGCGAGCGAGCGCTCGGGCTTCCCCGAGAACCCGGACCGGACCGGGACACCCCGTTTCGGGAGCTACTGACGAACGACTGACGTGCATCCGGTGCTGACCGGCACCGCATGCGTCCGTTGCGATTCCGCTATGAGGTGATGAAGTTCCTGATGGTGGCAAGGGCCCGCTCGTGGTGGTCGATCCAAACCCCATGACCAGCATCCTTGAAACGCTCGAATCGCACGATGTCCGCGTTGAGTTCGGCAACGATGTCTTCGCTGTCGGCGACGGGCGTGACCGGATCGTCCTCACCCGCAAGCACCAGTGTCGGGCAACGAATCGCGTCGAGCTGATCGAGAAAGTCCATCGTCTGCCAGATCCCGTCGAGCGAGTGAAACGCCACGGCGCATTCCTGTCGGAAGATCGTGTGGGCCGGTGTGGTGCGATCGGTCGGGTTGTAGAGCGGCATGCAGACGCGGGCATGGTTCCCAAACGACTCCATGTCGCCGCGTTCGACCAGAGCCCTGTGGGTCGCATCTCTGGCGGCGGCGCCCCCGAGTCGCTCGAAGACGTCGAGGCAACGCTGGGCGTTCAAACGAGCCTGTGTGCTGGAAAGGATCAGCTTGCCTGGATGATGCGGGTGCCGGATGCCGTACATGGCAGCGACCATTCCTCCCGCCGAGTTCCCGAGCACGATCGGTTCTTCGATCCCGAGGTTGTCGCAGAATTGGACGAGTTCGTCGGCCCAACGTTCCAGACTGAACTGCCCGTCCGCCGGGTTTCCACTGCGGCCGCAGCCGCTCATGTCCAGGTAGACGATCTGCGCAACGTCGGCGAGCTCACGAAACATCGGTTTGAAGACGGTGTGGTCCGAGCTTCCCGGGGATCCGTGGAGCAGGATGAGCGTCGGGCGCTGCTCGGCGCTTGCTCCTTCGACGTTGAATCCGATGCCTTCGACGTCGAAGTAGAGCTGGCAGCCGCCAACATCGACGAACATCAGGTGAGGTCTGCTGCCCGGTCGACGATCACGTTGCCCGCTTGGACGATGGTTGCGAACGATCGCTCGTGGTCGGCGAACGCGCCGAGGTCCTCGAGGGGATCCACCACCGAGACAATGAGGTCGCCGTGGGCGCCCGGCATGATCGTCCCAATCAGCCCCTCGTTCTGGCACAGTTGCGGGTTCACGTTCCACATCGACCGCAGCACGGCTTCGGCTGGCTCGACCTGCGCTCGAATGGCGAGCTCCTGGTTCTGCATGTGCTGGGTCTCACCAATCAGATCGGTGCCGAATCCCAAGGTGACTCCCGCCGCCGTGGCCTTCTCCAGTGAGGCCAGTCCCGACTCGTAGACGACCGCATTCTTCTCGAGGTTCGTGGCCGGAAGTCCAAGACCGGGACCGAAGTCGTTCATCGCCTTGTACGTCACGAGCGTCGGCACCATCACCGCGTCGGAGCCGGCGACCAGCCGCGCTGTCTCATCGTCGATCAGGTTGCCGTGCTCGATCGAACGAACACCTTCGTCCACTGCCATGGCGATGGCTTCGGGCAGGTAGGCGTGCGCCGCAACGTAGGTTCCACGGTGGCGAGCCTCGGTGACGGCGGCCCGAATCTCCGCAGGGGTGTATTGGACGCTGTCGATTGGATCGGAAGGTGTTGCGACACCGCCCGACACGTGGATTTTCAGGAAGTCGCTGCCATCGCGTAGGAGATGGCGAGATGCCTTCGTAACGGCGTCGGGCCCGTCTGCAACGATCGAAGCCCAATCGGACCGGAGCGAGCAGGCACAGTCTGGGACGTCGCGTGGGCCACCCTGCGCGTCGCCGTGGCCGCCGGTCTGGCTCATCATCAACCCCGCCCGCACGATGCGGGGCCCGGCTGTCATGCCGGTGCGAATCGCCTGCATGAGGCCATTGACGTCGCCGCCGAGGTCCCGAACCGTGGTGAATCCACGTTCAACGGTTGCTTTGGCCAGGCCAGCCATGGCAATGCCGAACTGCACCTCGCTCCACGAGGCAAGTGCTCGAAAGTTCAGCGTGGCGAGCCGGAAATGCACGTGCCCGTCGATCAGTCCCGGAACAACGAAGTTTCCGGCCGCGTCGATCTCTACGTCGGCGCCTGGTGGTGCACCGTCGGACACCTCGACGATCAACCCGTCCTCGATGACGATGGTTTGGCCCTCGTCGTAGGCCATCGCGGACGTATCCAGGACGGTGGCGTTCGCAACGACTGTTCGCATGGTCGACCTCTTGACGCTTTCCCCTAGCGGCGCTTCACCTGGACAGGGAGCTTGGAGTAGCCGTGAACGAACGAGGAGAAGACCCGCTCGGGCTCGCCCTGGACCTCGATGCGCTCGAAGCGCTGCAGGACTTCCTCCCACAGCACCCGGAGCTGGAGTTCGGCGACGCGGCTCCCCATGCAGAAGTGGATGCCGTACCCGAAAGAGAGGTGGCGGTCGGCGTTCGGCCGTTCGATGTCGAGCGCCGAAGCGTTCTCGAACATGGCCTCGTCCTGGTTGGCCGACAGATACCACATGAGCACCTGGTCGTTCTTGCGGATCTGCTTGCCGCCGTACTCGACATCCTTCGTGGCGGTTCGCCGCATGTAGGCGAGCGGCGTCTGCCACCGGATGACCTCTGGCACGAAGCTGGAGATGAGGTCGGGGTTCGCGATGAGCTTGTCGTACTGGTCCGGGAACTCGTTCAGGCTGAGCACGCTGCCCGTCATCGTGTTGCGGGTGGTGTCGTTGCCACCCACGATGAGGAGCAGCAGGTTGCCCAGGTGCGCAAGCGTCGGCATGTCCTTGGTGGCTTCGCCGTTTGCCAGCATGGAGACCAGGTCGAAGCCCGGGTTCTCCCGCCGTTCCGCCCAGAGACGTTCGAAGTAGGCGACGCATCCCAGCATCTCGTCGATCTTCTGCTGCTGCGTTTCGACCAGGCCGCCTGGTTCGGGGATCGCAAACACGATGTCCGACCACCGCGTCAGCATGCGGCGATCCTCCATCGGGAAGTCGAAGAGCGTCGCGAGCATGAGGGTCGTGAGTTCGATGGAAACCGTGTCGACCCAGTCGAAGGTCTCGCCCTCGGGCAACGAGTCGAGCAGGGTGGCGGTGCGCTCCCGGAGCATCGGCTCGATGTTTCGGATGTTTGCAGGCGCAGCGACGGAGCGAACGGTCTTGCGCTGGTCGGTGTGGGTGGGCGGGTCCATGGAGATGAACGAGTTGACTGCTGCATTCCGCATGCCCTCGTCGCTCTGAGCGATCTCCTTCAGCCCAAGGGTGATGCCCTTCGCCGATGAGAAGTTCTCCCAGTCACCATCGATGGCACGGACGTCGTCGTACTTGGTGATGGACCAGTACCGGCCGGCGGTCTCGAGCTCGTTGAGATGAATCGGATCCTCGGCCCGCAGACGGGCGAAGTGGTCCTGCCAGCGATCGTCGCGCAACAGATGAGCGTTGAACGGGTTGATGTCCTCAAGCGCGAGATCGGCAGCTGCGGGCACAGATGCGCCCTTCCCCGACATCTCCATGTCCGGCGTGAACACGTCCGGATCGAACATGGTCTCGTTCCCAGCGGCTGTCGTATCGGTCATTTCTGTCCCCCTTGGCTTCGTCCAGTGTGGCTTACAGTGCAAGTCAACTTCCAACCGTTCTCCAGGAAGTCCAAATTTCCGGGTAGCAATGCTCAGTTTTGGAGCGATTCAGTGGCTCATGCCGTCTCGCCATTGGTGGTACGCCGCCCACACGACCAGCATCGGCGGGACAATGGCAATGGAGGCGACGAGGGCGAAGAGGATGGTGATGCCGGTGACCAGACCGAATTGCTGAAACGGCACGAGCGGGCTGAACAACAGCACGGCGAACGCCAGAGCGGTCGTGAGCGCGGAACCGATGAGTGCTGAGCCGGTCGTCGCAAGCGTCGTGGTCGTGGCGTCGAGGACCGACTTTCCGTGCTCGAGTTCCTCGGTGAATCGATGGATGATGTGAATCGTGTAGTCGACCCCGATACCGATCGACAGGGCGGTGATGAGCGCTGTGACCACGTTGTACGGGATGCCGAGGATCGTCATCGATCCCAACACCCACAAGAGCACGAGCAGGATCGGTAACACTGCAATCACCGCAAGCATTGGGCGGAACTCGGTGGCCCAGAAGAAGATCATCAGCACGATCAATGCAGCGAGGATGGTGATGGCGATCGAGGTGGTCTGTCCGTCGGTCATGGCGCTCGTGACTTCGAGTGCGGTGATTTCACCCGACGTCGCCGTCATCTGCGAGCGGTCGCCGAACCACAGCCCTTCCAGATCATCGATGAGCGACTGCGTCCGGTCCTGATCACCGGTCAGCGCGTTGAACTGGACGAGCGTCTTGTCGAGGCCGTTCGGGTCGTCGACGGCCACCTGTCCGAATCCCACCGGGTCGAGCTCCTCCAGGCGATCGAGAACCGCTTGGACGGCCGCCGAGTCGAGGGTGAGACCCTGATCCACGTCTGCGAGGAGCGTGAGTAATTCTGCGTCGTAGTTGTCGCCCGGTTGCCCATCGTCGGTTGTCCAGTCTTCGAACAGGGTGCCGAGGGACAACGTGATGTCGCTGGCAGCGCCCGTTGGGCGGGAAAGCTCATCGCCAAACGACTCGGTGAGCGTCAGAAGGTTCCGGAGTGTCCGGTCGTCGGTGAGTTCGGCTTCGATGAGTGCGGAACGCGATCCCGATCTCCTGCTATTCGTCGAGGCGCAAGCACACGCGGGCTTCA